>NZ_CP015736.1:3662500-4227500 GCF_001652565.1 Shinella sp. HZN7
TTACGATACGCTGACGCCGGACGACACGGAATATGCCGACGACGTGATCCCCGTGCGCCGGGCGGCCGATATCGGCGAGATCATGACCGCGGCCGGCTATACCAAGGCCCAGGCCGAAGATCTTTCCTCCTATCTCGAAGGCCCGCTCGGCGGCAAGCAGTTGGCCGAGGGCGACGTGCTGCGCATCTGCATCGCGCAGAAGGGCAAGGAAGCCAGCATCGTGCGCGCCAGCGTCTATTCGCGCGGACGCCATGTGACGACCGCCGCACTCGACGACAAGGGCCGTTTCGTCAATGGCACC
Source organism: Shinella sp. HZN7 (assembly GCF_001652565.1). NCBI lineage: Bacteria > Pseudomonadati > Pseudomonadota > Alphaproteobacteria > Hyphomicrobiales > Rhizobiaceae > Shinella > Shinella sp. HZN7. The sequence continues at coordinate 3,662,802 of NZ_CP015736.1, forward strand.
GAACCGCCGGTGCTCGACGCCGTCGCCACCGCCTTCGACAACGACGACCGGCCGGCGATCATTGCCGGACGCGACCTGCCGCGCGTCTATGACGGCATCTATCGCGCCGCGCTCTCCTACGGCATGGGCAAGGACATGACGGCGGAGGTCATCCGCGTCCTTGCCAGCAATGTCGATTTCCAGGCGCAGTTGCGGCCGACCGATTCGCTCGAAGCCTTCTTTTCCGTCACCGACCAGAACGGCGCGGCGACGGAGGAATCCGAGATCCTCTTCCTCGACGCCAGGTTCGGCGACACGGAAACCCGTGTCTACCGTTTCCAGAACCCGGAAGACGACTCCGTCGACTATTACGACGAGAACGGCAAGAGCATCCGGCAGTTCCTGCTGCGCAATCCCGTCCCGAACGGCACCTTCCGCTCGGGTTTCGGCATGCGCCGTCACCCGATCCTCGGCTTTTCGCGCATGCATACCGGCGTCGACTGGTCCGCGCCGCGCGGCACCCCGATCATCGCGGCCGGCAACGGCGTCGTCGAGAAGGCCGGCTGGGACTCGGGCGGCTACGGCAACCAGACGCTGATCCGCCATGCCAATGGCTATGTCTCGTCCTACAATCACCAGAACGCCATCGCCAAGGGCATCAAGCCCGGCGTCAAGGTCCGCCAGGGCCAGGTCATCGGCTATGTCGGCTCGACCGGGCTTTCGACCGGCCCGCACCTGCATTACGAGATGATCGTCAACGGCAACAAGGTGGATGCGCTGAAGATCCGTCTGCCCGGCGGCAAGTCGCTGGAGGGCAAGGCCCTTGCCCAGTTCGAGGTCGAACGCAAGCGCATCGACGACCTGCTCGGCCGCGGCGCGCCGACGGAAGTCGCCGAGACGCGTTGAGGCTGCGGGAAATCCCGGAGGCCGCAATGCGCAGGCGAACGGCACCGTCGTTCGCAATCAGATCAATCGAGGAAAAAACGCGTCCCCGCAGGTTCACGCCTTCTTGCGGATCAGGAAACGATGCCCCGCCTCGACGCGCTCGCTCGCTTCGAGCGCGTGGCCGTCCTCGTGGCAGAAGTGGGGAATGTCGATGACGGCGAGCGGGTCGGTGGTTTCCACCCAGAGCGTGCTGCCGGCATCCATCGTCGAAAGGCGCTTGCGCGTCTTCATCACCGGCAGCGGGCATTTCAGGCCGCGCAGGTCGTAGACCTCGGCGTCGTCGCGGGCCGCCGTCGCGGTCATTTCTGCCAGAACTTCCAGAACGGCTTTTCCGCCGTCTTCTCGACGACCTGGACGCTCGGATTTTCCTCCGGCACCGGCAGGGCATCGGCGCCCGCGGCCGGCTTTTCGACACGCTGGCCGGTGGTTGCGACGGCGGTGGTCTGCGTCGTCTGCGCCGCCTGCCGGCCGGCATCCTGCTGGCTCTCCCGCGTCACGCCGGCAACGGGTTCAGCCTTGCGCGGCGCGGTCTTGCTGTTCCAGAATTTCCAGAAGGGCTTTTCCGCCGTCTTCTCGACGACCGCGACGCCCGGATTTTCCTCCGGCACCGGCAGGGCGCCGGCGCCGCGCGCCTGCTTCTGCGCCTTCTCGGCGGCGACGTCGGCAGCGAAGGCTTCCGCTTGCTTGATCTTCGCCTGCTCGGCCGCAAGCTTTGCCTCTTCGGCCTCGCGCACCGCGCGTTCGGCCGCCTCGACCTTGCGCCTTTCGGCCTCCTCCGCCTTGCGCTTCTGCTCGGCGATCTCCCGGGCGGTCATCAGCTTGCCGGCGTCCAGCGAATTGCCGGTCGGCGCATAGGCGAGCTCGCGCCCCTTGCGCTGGTCGGCGACGATCGCCTTGCGCTGGGCCTCCGAAGGCTCGACCCAGACCGTGCCGTCATATTTCTGCATCGCCTTGGCATAGGCCGCGGCATAGGTCTTGTTGTAGCTGCCGAGCGCCACTTCGAGGGCGGCGGGCGTCGTCATCGCCGGGCAGGCACCCGTCGGCGAGAAGGGTTTGTCGGCCTGCTGGTTGAAGACATATTTCTTCTCGCAGACATTGACCTCCGGCGGACGCTTGGTCAGCTCGAAATGGTCGTAGCCGACCTTCAGCATCTTCCAGAATTCGATGTTCGGATTGTCGCGGTGGCGCGCCATGTTTTCCGCGGTCATGCGGAAGGGGAAGGCCTGGAGCTGGATCGTCGACTGGCCGCCGTTGAAGGCGTCGCGCGCGAAGGCGAAGATTTCCACCATCTGCTCGTCGGTCATCGAATAACAGCCGGACGACGAACAGGCACCATGGATCATCAGATGGCTGCCGCTCGCCTTGTTGGCGCGGTCATAGGCGTTCGGAAAACCGGTATTGATTGCCAGGAAGTAGCTGGAATTCGGGTTCATATGCGCCCTGGACAGCGGATAGAACCCTTCCGGCGCCTGGCGATCGCCTTCCTTCATCTTCGGGCCGAGCTTGCCCGACCAGGCGCAGATCTTGTAGTTGCGCACCAGCTGGTAACGGTTCGAGCGGTCGGCCTTCCACAATTCCAGCCGGCCCTCCTCCTTGAAGATGCGCAGCATCATCGGCGAGGAGCGGTCGATGTTCATCGAGGAAAGCTTGCCGAGCACCGCCGAGGAAAGCTGGTAGTCGGTCTTCTTGGAAACCTTGCTGATGTCGACGTCGACCTTGTCGAACGAGTCGAGCGTCTCGTTGGTGCAGCCGGCGGCTGCCACAGCAAGAAGCGATACGGCGGCAAGAACAGTCAGGCGCATTCCAGAAGTCCGTCAACAATCGTCAGATCGCAAGCCGTCGCGCCGGCGGGCGGACGCGCAGTGGTAACCGGCTTATACTTCATAAAGTGTTAACCGGAAATTCTTTCGCGAGGCTGCCGGCACGCCGCACCGTTTCAGACACAAGGATTATGGCCGAGATGGGGCAGAAGGCGGCCAAGGGACGCCGATCGGCACGAATCCACTCAGAGCTGACGGCCGATATTGAGATAGCGCTGGCGGCGATCCTTGCGCAGCTGGTCGCCGGGCTTGGCGGAAAGCTCCTTGAGCGCGTCCGCGATGACGTCGCCGGTGCGCGCGATGACGGCCTGCGGATCGCGATGCGCGCCGCCGACCGGCTCCTGGATGATGCCGTCGATGATGCCGAAGGCCTTCAGGTCCTCGGCCGTGATCTTCATGTTGCTGGCCGCTTCCTTGGCGCGGGTGGAATCGCGCCAGAGGATGGAGGCGGCGCCTTCCGGCGAGATCACGCTGTAGATCGCGTGTTCGAGCATGTAGACGCGGTCGCCGGTGGCGATCGCGATGGCGCCGCCCGAGCCGCCCTCGCCGAGCACCACGGAAACGATCGGCACGCGGACGTTGAGGCACATCTCGGTCGACCGGGCGATGGCTTCCGCCTGGCCGCGCTCTTCCGCACCGATGCCGGGATAGGCGCCGGCCGTATCGATCAGCGTGATGATCGGCAGGCCGAAGCGGTCGGCCATTTCCATGACGCGGATCGCCTTGCGGTAGCCTTCCGGGCGGGCACTGCCGAAATTGTGTTTCAGGCGCGACTTGGTGTCGTTGCCCTTCTCCTGGCCGATGATGGCGACGGGCTCGCCGTTGAAGCGGCCGAGGCCGGCCTGGATCGCCTCGTCCTCGGCGAATTTGCGGTCGCCGGCAAGCGGCGTGAACTCGTCGAAAAGCTGGCCGGCGAAATCGAGGAAATGCGGGCGCTGCGGATGGCGCGCGACCTGCGTCTTCTGCCAGGGCGTCAGCTTGGCGTAGATATCGGCCATCGCCTCGCGGGCGCGCACTTCCAGCCGGCCGACCTCATCCGTCGTGTCGATGCTCTCATCTTCCTCGGCGAGCTTGCGGAGCTCGTGGATCTTGCCTTCAAGATCCGAGATGGGCTTTTCGAAATCGAGGTAGTTGTGCATGAGATGCGTTTCCGATCGTTTGCTCAAACCGCGTCAGGATGCCGTCGGCCGGGACCAGCGGCATGAAGAGGGGTCCTAATCCGGTTTTTTTGCCTGTTTGGCAAGGGGGTGATGGGTCTGAACGAGCTGGTGGAGCCGTTCTTCCAGCACATGCGTATAGATTTGTGTCGTCGAAATGTCCTGATGGCCGAGGAGTTCCTGCACCGCGCGCAGATCCGCGCCGTTCTGCAGGAGATGGCTGGCGAAAGCATGGCGCAGCACATGCGGCGAGAGCGTCGAGGCGCGGATTCCCGCCCGCCCCGCCAGCGCCTTCAGGTCGCGCGCGAACACCTGGCGCGGCAGATGGCCCTCCTTGCTCTTCGCCGGAAACAGGAAGGCGCCCGCCGCCGGATCGTCGCCGATATCGGCCGCCAGCGCCTCGCCATAGGTTTCGAGGGCCGCGACGGCGGCGCGCGACAGCGGCACCAGCCGCTCCTTGTTGCCCTTGCCCTTCACGACGAGGAAGCGACCCGTCTGCGCCAGCACGCTCGCCGGCAGCGAGACCAGTTCGCTGACGCGCAAGCCCGTCGCATAGAGAAGCTCCACCAGGAGATGCATGCGGCGGCGCTGGAGAAGCGTGTCGCCCGGTTCCGCCGCCTCCGTCTCCGCCCGGTCGATCAGGCGGCCGACATCCTCGACGCTCAGCGTCTTCGGCAGCGGCCGGCCCTTGCGGGGAGCATCGAGAATGCCGGTCGGGTCGTCGCCGCGCAGCCCCTCGCCATAGAGGAACTTGAAGAACTGCCGCAGCGCCGAAAGCCGGCGGGCCTGCGAGGAGGCGGCAAAGCCCTGCCGGGCGAGATGGGCGAGATAGGCGCGCAGGTCGTCCGCCGTCGCCTCCACCAGGCGCACGCTCCGTTCGTTGAGGAAGGAGCGCGCATCCGCGAGGTCCCGCTCGTAGGACTGCAGCGTGTTCGTCGCCGCGCCGCGCTCGGCGCTCATCATTTCGAGAAAGGATTCGACCTGAAGGGCGGATGGATCCCTCATTGTTGCGGGTTCACCCGCTCGGAAGGAATGCGGATCGTCACCTCGCGCTCCGTCGGCTCCACGAAGGTCACCAGCGCCACCATCGTGCCGTAGATCGAACCGGCGATCACGGCGCAGAAGAACAGGAATCGGAACAGGGTCGGCATGGCGCTCTCCGGGGCGATGGTCCCTATATCGCCCCGCCATCCGCCGAGCGCAAGGCCGGCCACGGGCCGACACGAACGATGGATCGGCACCAAGGCTTGACGCTTCCGGCGCTTTTGTCGATACGGAAAGGGACGAAACCCCGGAAAACACGCATGACCGAGCTGACCGACCAGGCCCCTCTCACGCTTGCCGCTGAGGCCCGCGCCGCGCTCGGCAAGCGCAACCTCGTGCTGATCGGCCTGATGGGCGCCGGCAAATCGGCGATCGGCCGCATGACTGCGCAGGCGCTCGGCATTCCCTTCATCGATTCCGATCACGAGATCGAGCGCGTCTCGCGCATGTCGATCACCGACCTGTTCGCGGCCTATGGCGAGGCCGAGTTCCGCGCGCTGGAGACCCGCGTCATCAAGCGCCTGCTGCGATCCGGCCCGCGGGTCGTGTCGACCGGCGGCGGCGCCTATATCAATGAGAACACCCGCAAGCACATCAAGCGCGGCGGACTGTCGGTCTGGCTGAAGGCCGACCTCGACGTCCTGTGGGAGCGCGTCAACAAGCGCGACACCCGCCCGCTGCTGAAGACGGAGAACCCGCGCCAGACGCTCGAAAACCTCATGAACGCCCGCTATCCGATCTATGCGCAGGCCGATCTCACGGTCCTGTCGCGTGACGTTAAGAAGGAAACCATGGTGGAGGAGGTGCTCACCGCGATCACCGCCGCCACCAAGAAAGCCTGACGAGATGACGATGACTGCACCTGCCACCACCCGCCGCACCGTACGGGTAGACCTCGGCGACCGTTCCTATGACATCCTGATCGGCCCGGGCCTCATACCCGCCGCCGGCCGGGAGATCGCCAGCCGCCTCAAGGGCCGCAAGATCGCCGTCATCACCGACGCGCATGTCGCCCCCCTCTATCTCGACGATTTCATGGCCGCGCTGAAGGCGGAAGGCATCGAGGCCGTCTCGCTCGTGCTGCCGGCCGGCGAGAAGACGAAGAGCTTCGAGCACCTGATCAGCGTCTGCGACAGCGTGCTCGCCGCCCGCATCGAGCGCAACGACGCGGTCGTGGCGCTCGGCGGCGGGGTCATCGGCGACCTCACCGGCTTTGCCGCCGGCATCGCGCGCCGCGGCTCGCGCTTCATCCAGGTGCCGACCTCGCTGCTCGCGCAGGTCGATTCCTCCGTCGGCGGCAAGACCGGCATCAACTCTTCGCACGGCAAGAACCTCATCGGCGTCTTCCACCAACCAGACCTGGTGCTCGCCGATACGGACGTGCTCGACACGCTTTCCCCGCGCGAATTCCGCGCCGGCTATGCCGAAGTCGCCAAATACGGCCTGATCGACAAGCCGGACTTCTTCGCCTGGCTGGAAAAGAACTGGCGCGCCGTCTTTGCCGGCGGCGAGCCCCGCATCGAGGCGATCGCCACGAGCTGCCAGGCGAAAGCCGACGTCGTTGCCGCCGACGAGCGGGAGAACGGCCAGCGCGCCCTGCTCAATCTCGGCCACACCTTCGGCCATGCGCTGGAGGCGGCGACACACTATGATAGCGCCCGCCTCGTGCATGGCGAGGGCGTCTCGATCGGCATGGTGCTCGCCCACCAGTTCTCCGCCCGCATGAACCTTGCCAGCCCCGACGACGGCAAGCGCGTCGAGGCGCATCTGCGCGAAGTCGGCCTGCCGACCGCCATGGACCAGATCCCGGGCGGCCTGCCGCCAGCGGAGGTGCTGATGGATGCCATCGCCCAGGACAAGAAGGTCAAGGGCGGCAAGCTCACCTTCATCCTGACGCGCGGCGTCGGCCAGTCCTTCGTCGCCGATGACGTGCCGCAATCCGAAGTCGTCGCTTTCCTCAAGGAAAAGCTGCCGAAATGAACAGCGACACGCCCGCCGCGCTCGCTCCCCTCCCCTGGCCGCTGATTGTTGTCCTCCTCGGCCTGATCGTTCTCGCCGCCGTTCTCTTTCGCCGGCGCAGATCGATCGCCGCGCGCTGGCACGCGCACCGGGAGACGCGCGAGGCGGACGTCGATCGCCGGGGCGGCCAATCCCCCCGCGACGGCGCGGCGGCAAGATCCGATCGCGAAAAATCCTCCGGCATGCTCGACCTCGATGCCCTGGAAGTCTCCGACATCATGATCCATCGCACGACCATGCGGGCGCTCAATGCCGGCGACCCGCCGGAGGAGATCGTCAAGGCCGTGCTCGAAAGCCCCTATACGCGCATGCCGCTCTGGGCGGGTTCCGTCGACAACATCGTCGGCGTCGTGCACGCCAAGGATCTCTTGCGCGCGCTGGCGGAGCCGGGCACCGAGCCGAAGAACCTCGACATCACCAGGGTGGCGCAAAAACCCTGGTTCGTGCCCGATACGACGACACTCAAGGAGCAGCTCGCCGCCTTCCTGCGCCGCAAGGAGCATTTCGCGACCGTGGTCGACGAATATGGCGAGGTGCAGGGCCTCGTCACGCTGCAGGACATCCTGAAGGAGATCGTCGGCGACATCTCCGACGAGAAGGCCGTCGACATGCAGGGCGTGCGGCAGGAGGCGGACGGTTCGCTCGTCGTCGACGGCGGCGTGACGATCCGCGACCTCAACCGCGCCTTCGACTGGAATCTTCCCGACGAGGAGGCGACGACCATTGCCGGCCTCGTCATCCACGAATCGAAATCGATCCCGGAAGAGCGCCAGGCCTTCACCTTCTACGGCAAGCGCTTCATCGTGATGAAGCGGGTGAAGAACCGCATCACCAAGCTGCGCATCCGCCCCGTCGAGCCGGAAACACCGCGAACCTGATTACCAGCGCGTCGCCTCGCCGGGCGCGGCCGCCTCGACGGCCAGCGCATGCAGCCCCGCATCGAACTCCGCCTTCACCAGGTCGTTGATCGCCCGGTGGCGCGCCACGCGGCTCATGCCGGCAAAGGCGGCAGCGACGATGCGCACACGCATATGCGTCTCCCCCGCGCCGTTGAAATCCGGCTGGTGGCCGGCATGCAGATGGCTCTCGTTGATGACATCGAGCCGTTCCGGCGCGAAGGCGGCGGTCAATTTTTCGCTGATGCTGGACTTCATGGACATGGCAGACCTTCGGCGGCGGAAACCGTGCGCCGCGATGCACAAAATGGTTCCACAAAGCCAGCAACAATCCGCTTTGTCAATTCTTGTTGCGGGCCCTCCGGAACCCCATAATGGGGCCATGAAACTCGATTCCAAATACTTCGACCGCATCCGCACGAAGCGGCGCGTGGAGCGTCCCGAACGCTCCGCGCCGACCTGTCAGTGGGATGGCTGCGAGGAGAATGCCGTGCATCGCGCGCCCGTCGGCCGCAATGCCGAAGGCCAGTATTTCATGTTCTGCTTCGAGCACGTCAAGGAATACAACAAGGGCTACAACTACTTCTCCGGCCTCTCCGACGGCGAGATCGCCCGCTACCAGAAGGAGGCGATCACCGGCCACCGCCCGACCTGGACGATCGGCGTGAACAAGGCGGCGAAGAACGGCCCGACGCAGGGCACGGCGCGCTCCGGCACGGCCGGGGCAAATCAGCGCATCCGCGATCCCTTTGGCTTCTTTGCCGAGGGGAAAGGCCGAAGGCCGCAGATGGAGCCGCGCGCCAGGAAGCTGAAAACGCTGGAGGCGAAGGCCTACGACACGCTCGGCCTTGCCGCCACCGCAACGGCCCAGGACATCAAGACCGCCTACAAAGCCCTTGTCAAAAAGCATCACCCCGATGCAAATGGCGGAGATAGAGGCTCGGAAGAGCGTTTTCGCGCGGTCATCCAAGCATATCAATTGTTAAAGCAGGCCGGCTTCTGCTAGAGCATTTTGCGGCCGGACGGAATCGCCCGGTTTCGCACGATGCTATCAGGCAAAGGGCGCAGTCGGCGTGCACTAGGATATTGGGGTGGAGGCGAAGAACCCGCCGCCCGCGGAGACGTGATGAGCAAGATGGATCTCGATATTTCCAACCTCCCCGATACCACGGTATCCGTCCGGGAGGTTTTCGGCATTGATACGGACCTCAAGGTTCCGGCCTATTCCAAGGCGGATGCCTATGTGCCGGACCTCGACCCGGACTACCTGTTCGACCGGGAAACCACCCTCGCCATCCTCGCGGGCTTCGCGCACAACCGCCGCGTCATGGTCTCCGGTTATCACGGCACCGGCAAGTCGACCCATATCGAGCAGGTCGCGGCCCGCCTCAACTGGCCCTGCGTGCGCGTCAATCTCGACAGCCATGTCAGCCGTATCGACCTCGTCGGCAAGGACGCCATCGTCGTCAAGGACGGCCTGCAGGTCACAGAATTCAAGGACGGCATCCTGCCCTGGGCCTACCAGCATAATGTCGCGCTCGTCTTCGACGAATACGATGCCGGCCGCCCGGACGTGATGTTCGTCATCCAGCGCGTCTTGGAATCCTCCGGCCGCCTGACGCTGCTCGACCAGAGCCGCGTCATCCGCCCGCACCCCGCCTTCCGCCTGTTCGCCACCGCCAACACGGTCGGCCTCGGCGATACGACGGGCCTCTACCACGGCACGCAGCAGATCAACCAGGCGCAGATGGACCGCTGGTCGATCGTCACCACGCTGAACTACCTGCCGCACGACAACGAAGTCAGCATCGTCGCCGCCAAGGTGAAACGCCTTGCCGCCGGCAAGGACGGCCGCGACACGATCTCGCGCATGGTCCGCGTGGCCGACCTTACCCGCGCCGCCTTCATCAACGGCGACCTCTCCACCGTGATGAGCCCGCGCACGGTCATCACCTGGGGCGAAAACGCCGAGATCTTCGGCGATCTCGCCTTTGCCTTCCGCGTCACCTTCCTCAACAAGTGCGATGAGCTGGAACGCACGCTGGTCGCGGAACTCTACCAGCGCGCCTTCGGCGTCGAGCTGAAGGAAAGCGCCGCCAACATCGTGCTGGAGGCGACGGCCTGAGGCCCGGGAAAAGCGCATGGCAGCTCGCGGAGACAATTCGAAGCCGAGGCCCGGCGGCGTGGTCGACATGGAGCCCTTCCGCCGCGCGGTGACGGGCTGCGTGCGCGCCGTCGCCGGCGATGCGGAGGTGGAGGTTTCCTTCGCCAACGAGCGGCCCGGCATGACCGGCGAGCGCATCCGCCTGCCGGAACTCACGAAGCGCCCCTCGCCCACCGAAGTCGCGATCACCCGCGGCCTCGGCGATTCGATGGCGCTGCGCAAGGCCTGCCACGACGCGCGCATCCACGCAACGATGTCGCCGCAGGGCGCCGACGCCCGCGCGATCTTCGACGCGGTCGAGCAGGCACGCGTCGAGGCCATCGGCTCCAACCGCATGCCGGGCATGGCGCAGAACCTCACCACCATGCTGACGGAGAAATACGCCAAGGCGAATTTCGGCGCGATCACCCGCCAGGCCGATGCGCCGCTCGAAGAGGCCGTTGCCCTCATCGTGCGCGAGAAGCTGACGGGCCAGGCCCCGCCGGCCTCCGCCGGCAAGGTGCTTGATCTCTGGCGCGACTTCATCACCGACAAGGCCGGCAAGGACATGGACGGGCTTTCGGCCGCCATCAACGACCAGCAGGCCTTCTCCCGCGTCGTGCGCAACATGCTCGCCTCGATGAACGTCGCCGAACAGTATGGCGAGGACGAAACCGAACCGGATGATTCGGAGACGCCCGAGGACGAGGACCAGCCGCGCAGCGACGAGCAGGAAGACAACGAGAGCCAGGAAGACGCCGGCGACGACGCGGCGCCCGCCGACGAGAACGAGACGTCCGACGAGCAGATGGACGAAGGCGAGATGGACGGCGCGGAGATCTCCGACGACGATCTCGTCGACGACGACGGCGATGACAGCGAGACGCCCGGCGAGGTCCGCCGCCCAAACCATCCCTTCAGCGATTTCAACGAGAAGGTCGACTACACGGTCTTCACCGAGGAATTCGACGAGATGATCACGGCGGAAGAGCTGTGCGACGAGGCGGAGCTTGATCGCCTGCGCGCCTTCCTCGACAAGCAGCTCGCCCATCTGCAGGGCGCCGTCGGCCGCCTGGCGAACCGCCTGCAGCGCCGCCTGATGGCGCAGCAGAACCGCGCCTGGGAATTCGACCTCGAAGAGGGCTATCTCGACAGCGCCCGCCTGCAGCGCATCATCATCGACCCGATGCAGCCGCTCTCCTTCAAGCGCGAGAAGGACACGACCTTCCGCGATACGGTCGTGACGCTCCTCATCGACAATTCCGGCTCGATGCGCGGCCGGCCGATCACTGTCGCCGCCACCTGCGCCGATATTCTCGCGCGCACGCTGGAGCGCTGCGGCGTGAAGGTCGAGATCCTCGGCTTCACCACCAAGGCCTGGAAGGGCGGCCAGTCGCGCGAGAAATGGCTCGGCAGCGGCAAGCCGCAATCCCCCGGCCGCCTCAACGACCTCCGCCACATCGTCTACAAGGGCGCGGACGCCCCCTGGCGGCGCGCGAGGCGCAATCTCGGCCTGATGATGCGCGAGGGCCTGCTCAAGGAAAACATCGACGGCGAGGCGCTGATCTGGGCGCACAACCGCCTCTTGGCCCGCCCTGAGCAGCGCCGCATCCTGATGATGATCTCGGATGGCGCGCCGGTCGATGATTCGACGCTCTCGGTGAACCCCGGCAACTATCTGGAACGGCACCTGCGCGCCGTCATCGAGCAGATCGAGACGAAGTCGCCGGTCGAGCTTCTCGCCATCGGCATCGGCCACGACGTCACCCGCTACTACCGTCGCGCCGTGACCATCGTCGATGCCGACGAACTGGCCGGCGCGATGACGGAACAGCTTGCCTCGCTCTTCGCCGACGAGGCCACCAGCCGACGACCAGCCGGCCGCCGCCGTGCCGGCTGAGCCGGCGCGACGCCGGCGCATAGGGAGCCTTCTGCGAGGCCTCCCTCTTCTCGCCGTCACCATAGCGCTTTCGCTGCCGTTGCCGGGGTCTGCGACGGCGGAGGGCGTCGCGCTTCCCGTCACCAGCCGCGCCATCACGCACTTCACTTTCGGCTCCGACCAGCGCATCTTCGGCAAGCTCGAATTCCTCGGCGGCATCAGCTATTCGTCCAGCAATCCCCTGCTCGGCGCCGTCTCGGCGATCCGTTTTCGCGCCGACCGGCAGGATTTCGTCGCCGTGCTCGATACCGGCCACTGGTTGACCGGCCGCATCGAGCGGGACGCCGAAGGCCGCCTGAGCGGCCTTGCCGATCTCAACATACGCTCGATGCTCAACGAGGAAGGCCAGGACGAGAACGTCAAGTACCAGATGGATGCGGAGGGCCTTGCCCTCGGCGAGGGCGAGGTTCTGGTGAGCTTCGAGAACGTCCACCGCATCGACGCCTATCCCGACCCCGGCTTCATGGACGCAAGGCCCGCGCGCCAATTGCCGCTCCCCTTCCCCCGGCGCGAGCTGCGCAGCAACCGCGGCATGGAGACGCTGGCGATGTCACCGGAGGCGGGACCGCTCGGCGCCGTGCCGGTCACCGTCACGGAACGCAGCCTCGATCCCGACGGCAACGTCTTCGCCGCCGTGCTCGGCGGCCCGCGCACCGGCACCTTCGCGGTCACGCGCAACGACCCCTGGGACATCACCGACGGTGCCTTCCTGCCGAATGGCGACCTCCTGCTGCTGGAGCGCCGCTTCCGGCTCTCCGACGGCGTCGGCATGCGCATCCGCCGCATCGACGGCGAGAGTATCCGCCCTGGCGCGGTGGTCGATGGCGAGGTGCTGATCGACGTCGATCTCAGCCACCAGATCGACAATATGGAGGGGCTGGACGTCGTGGTGATGGGTGAGGACGATATCCGACTGATCGTCGTCTCCGACGACAACCACTCGATTCTCCAGCGCAACCTGATGCTCGAATTCCGCCTGCCACCCGGAAAGTAAGGCCACCCGCCACCCCTCCGCCAAAAGCCCGGCCTTGAAACCGGGCATTCACGCTCCAGGCGCGGCGATGGGCCCTCGGCTCAAGGCCAAGGGATGAAGACGGCGGGTGGGGCAAGGCGTGTCCGTCAACCTGTTCGCCCGTCGGCTGTGCTTTCTTCTCAGGCCAGCTTTTCGACGCCCGGCATCGGCTTCAGCTTGCTCATCAGCGCACCATAGGGCAGCAGCATGACGAAGCCGACCAGAACCTTCACCGAAAAATCGCCGAGCGCCCAGGAGATCCAGCGCGGGGCTTCCGCGGCAAGAACGCCCAGGATCGGTGCCCATTCGATCGCGAAGGCATCGTTCGGGCCGAAGACGGAAAAGGCCGGCGCGAAGGCGAAGGAGAAGAACAGGATCGTGTCCAGCAGCGAGCCGATCAGCGAGGCGATCAGCGGCGCGCGCCACCAGGCCTGCCGGCGGAGCGTGTTGAAGACCGAGATGTCGAGCAACTGGCCGAAGAGGAACGCCGAGCCGGATGCGATCGCGATGCGCGGCGAGGCGACGGCGAAGGAGAAGGCCACCGCCACGACGAAACCGGCGGCGACGACGCGGCGCGCGACGCGCGGGCCGAACTGGCGGTTGGTGAGGTCGGTGATGAGGAAGGCGACCGGATAGGTGAAGGCGCCATAGGTCAGGAGGTCGCCGAGGTTGATGCCCAGCAGCACGCCCGAAAGCGGATACTGCACCAGCACGTTGGAGGCGACGACCACGGCCGTCATCAGGAGGACATAGAGAAGGGTAATGCGGTTCGCGAGCATTTTTTTATCCTGGGTGATGCCACCAGTTGGAGGGATGAGGCGATTCCGGGAAAAGCGGCTTTCCGCAGGAATTGCGTTTTAGCGCAAAGCATTGAGGCCTGCCCGGGACCCGGTCAAGCCTCAATGAAACGGTCTGACGTGACGCCTTGGATCAGGCGGCTGCAGCGGTCTTCTTGGCGATCTGGCGGCGCAGCAGGCGAGCGCGCATCGACAGTTCGTTCTCTTCGGCCTTCAGCAGGAAGGCGTCGAGGCCACCGCGGTGCTCGACCGAGCGGAGGGCAGCGGCGGAAACGCGAAGACGGAAACGCTGGCCGAGGGCGTCGGAAATCAGCGTGACATTGCACAGGTTCGGCAGGAACTTGCGCTTCGTCTTGTTGTTTGCGTGGCTCACATTGTTGCCCGACTGGACGCCCTTGCCGGTCAATTCGCAACTACGGGACATGGTACACCTATTTTTCTTGGTTCAGGACAATACGTTTCCGGCACCGAAACCGGCCGCAGTCCGTCTGGCCTTTTTGGAAAGTCGCGGTTCTATAGTCACAGGCGGCGCCGACGTCAAGCCAAACCTGCCGTTCACCCTGAATTCAGTTGCCAAAGGCCATGATTTGCAGGCAAGAGCAAGTGGAACGGACTTTTGCCGCGGCGTAGAATCGCCGCAATGGCAGACTAGGCGGAGCGTCTCAATGGGAGTCGTGAAGATGAGCAGGCGGGTTTGGGTTGCTGGCGCTGTCATGTCGCTTGCCCTTGCGGGTGGTGCAACGCCGCTTTCGTCGGCGGAAATCGAGCATCGCACGGATTACAGCATCCGCCTGTCCGGCCTGCCGGTGGCCACCGCCACCTTCCGCTCGGCCTTCAACGGCAACCGCTACACGATTTCCGGCAGCCTGCAATCGGCCGGCCTTGCCGATATCTTCTCGAGCACCAAGGGCACGACCTCGGTCTCCGGCACCGTGAGCCGCGGCCGGCTGCACGCCACCAACTATTCGGTGAACTACAAGAGCGGCAAGCGCAGCCGCGCCATCGACGTCACCTTCCACAACGGCAATGTCATCACCGCCAGCATGACGCCGCCGCGGCGCAAGCCGAAGAACTGGGTGCCCGTCTCCACCGCCGACATGCGCGCCGTGCTCGACCCGATTTCCGGCCTCATCATCCCGGAGGGAAGCCGCGTCTGCCCGAAGACGCTGCCGATCTTCGACGGCGAGAGCCGCCTCGACCTGAAGCTGAGCTCCAAGGGCACCAAGCCCTATTCCACCAAGGGCTTCGAGGGCGAGGTCGTCGTCTGCGGCATCCGCTTCGTGCCGAAATCCGGCTATCGCAAGGGCCGCGACGACGTGGAATACCTGCGCAAGCTGCAGACGATGGAAATCTGGTTTGCCAAGGCCGAGGGCGCGAAGGTATATGCTCCGGTCTATGTACAGATTCCGACCAAGCTCGGCCCTGTCACCGTCTCGGCCACGCGCTTCGGCGGCTGACGCGCCCGGCCCGTCGGCGGACCGGCGGGAGTGATCGGCCTTGAAGACGCGTGCGACCCTGATTGGCTTTTCGGCGATCCTGATGTGGTCGCTGCTCGCGCTCTTTACCGCGGCCTCCGGCAAGATGCCGCCCTTCCAGCTCTCCGCCGTCTGCTTCCTGATCGGCAGCCTGCCCGGCATCCTCGTGCTCATCGCCCGGCCCGAGCGCACCAGGCTTCTGCGGCAGCCGGCCAAGGTCTGGCTCACCGGCATTCTCGGCCTCTTCGGCTACCACTTCCTCTATTTCACCGCGCTGCGCAACGCGCCGGCCGTGGAAGCCGGCCTCATCGCCTATCTCTGGCCGCTGCTCATCGTCGTCGGCTCGGCGCTGCTGCCGGGCGAGCGGCTGAAATGGAACCATGTCGTCGGCGCGTTCCTCGGCCTCGGCGGCACGGTGCTCATCGTCGGCCGCAACGGCTTCGCCTTCGACGATGCCTATCTCCTCGGCTATGGCGCGGCCTTCCTCTGCGCCTTCACCTGGTCGGGCTATTCGCTGCTCACCCGCCGCTTCGAGGCGGTCTCGACGGATGTGGTGACCGGCTTCTGCCTCGCTACCGCCCTCCTCTCGCTTGCCTGCCACCTGATGCTGGAAACCACGGTCTGGCCGCAAACGGGCTTCGAATGGTTCGCCGTCGCCGGCCTTGGCCTCCTGCCCGTCGGCGCGGCCTTCTATGCCTGGGATTTCGGCGTCAAGAACGGCGACATCCAGATCCTCGGGGCGGCCAGCTATGCCGCACCGCTGCTCTCGACGCTCGTGCTGATCCTTTCCGGTTTTGCCGAACCGTCCTGGCGCATCGGCCTTGCCTGCCTGCTGGTCACGGGCGGGGCCATCCTCGCCGCCAAGGACATGATCTTGCGCAGGGCGGCGGCAAGCCCGGCCTGATCACGCGCCCGGCTCCCAGCCGGGCGGCGCCATCTCGAAGGAGGAGAAGAGGAAGCCCGGCGAGACCGTGCAGCCGACCAGCGTCCAGTCGCCGAGCGGTTCGGCCGATTGCCACCAGTTCGCCGGCACGATGACCTGCGGCCGTTCGCCCGCCGCAAGATCCGGCCCCAGCACCTGCACCGCCGCCCGCTCCGCACCGTCGCTCACCGACAGCGCCAGCGGCCCGCCGGCATAATGATGCCAGATCTCGACGGCATCCCTCACCCGATGCCAGTGCGAGCGCTCGCCCCGCTCCAGCAGATAAAAGATGGCCGTCGAATGCCCCCGCGTCCCGCCCGCCGTGTCGCGAAAGGTCTGCACATACCAGCCGCCTTCCGGATGCCGCTCCATGCCGAGCCGGGCGATGATATCCTGCGGCGTCATCAGAACCGGTCCTTGCGCGCACGAATTTCCGCAAAGACCTCGGCGTCGCTCGCCTTTTCCATGCGAAGATGACGGCGGATCGCCGGATCGGCAGCCCGCAGGAAGGGGTTGGTCGCCTTTTCGAGGCCGATGGTCGTCGGCGCGGTGAACGCGCCTGCCGCCCGAAGCGACTCGATCTCCGCCACGCGGCTTGCGAGCGCGGCATTGTCCGGATCGACGGTTATGGCAAAGCGCGCATTGGAGAGCGTGTATTCATGGCCGAAATAGACGGTCGTCTCCTCCGGCAGCGCGGCGAGTTTCGACAGCGAATCCCACATCTCAGCCGGCGAGCCCTCGAAGAGCCGGCCGCAGCCGAGCGCAAAGAGCGTATCGGCCGCAAAGAGTAGCCTTTCCCCGGGCAGATGGAAGCAGATATGTCCCGCCGTATGCCCCGGCGTCAGGATGACCTCGACAGGCTTGCCGGCGAAGTCGAAACTGTCGCCGCCATCCACCTTGCGGTCGATACCCGGGATCGTCTCGCGCGCCGGCCCGATGATCGTGACGCCGAAGCGGTCCTTCAGCGCGAGATTGGCCTCGACATGGTCGTTGTGGTGATGCGTCGTGAAGATATGGCTGAGCGTCCAGCCGCGACGGGCGAGCGCATCGAGGATCGGCTTTTCCTCCGGTGCATCGATGCTCGCGGTCGCCCCCGTCACAGGATCGTGCAGCAGCACGCCGAAATTGTCGCTGCGGCAGGGAAAGAGGTCTATTTCCAGCGGGGTCATGGCGCATTCCTCATCGCATTGGCGGGCGGTCGGCGGGAATGTAAGGCAATCGGCCTTGAAGTCCACCGGCCCGTCGCGCACATTCAGGTCATGCATGCCGATATCGTCGACCTTCGTGAATTCTATCACTCGCCGCTCGGGCGCCTCGCCGACCATTCGATCGCCATGGCGCTCGCCTCGCTCTGGGCGCGCCTGCCGGACGAGCGGCTGGTCGGGCTCGGCTATGCCGTGCCCTATCTGGAACGGTTCCGCGCCGATACGGAGCGCACCTTCGCCTTCATGCCGGCCGGCCAGGGTGCGGTGAACTGGCCGCCGGGCGAGCTCTCCTCCACGGCCCTCGTCTTCGACGAGGAACTGCCGCTGCCGGATGCCTCGGTGGACCGCGTGCTGATGGTGCATTCGCTGGAATTTGCGGAAAACCCGCGCGAGACGATGAAGGAACTCTGGCGCGTTCTGGCCCCGGGCGGACGGCTCGTCATCGTCGTGCCGAACCGGCGCGGCGTCTGGGCGCGCATGGAGCACACGCCCTTCGGCTCCGGCCGGCCCTATTCGCGCGGCCAGTTGACCGCGCTGTTGCGCGAGACCAACTTCACGCCCGGCGCCTCGGCCGAAGCGCTGTTCTTCCCGCCCTCCAAGCTGCGCAGCGTGCAGAAACTGCGCGGCGCCTTCGAGCGGCTGGGGCGCACGCTCTGGCCGATGTTCTCCGGCGTCATCATCGTGGAGGCGCAGAAGCGGCTCTACCAGGGCCTGCCCGTCGCCGCCCGCGCCTCGCGCCGCGTCTTCGTGCCCGTGCTCGCCCCGCACGGCGTACCGACGACGCGCGAGCGCGCGGCGCGCTGATCCCCTCGACAAATGCCGGCCCGCCCGCTAGAGCGGGCCCAAGCGGAAACGAAGGGCAAAGGGCATGACGGACGGACATTTCGACAAGATCGCGCTGATCGGCATCGGCCTCATCGGCTCCTCCATCGCCCGCGCCGTCAAGGCGAAGGGCCTTGCCAAGGCCGTCACCATTTCGAGCCGCAGCCAGGAGACGCTCGACCGTGCCCGCGAACTCGAGCTCGGCACCGATTACGTCCATGACGCCGGCAAGGCGGTCGAGGGCGCGGATCTCGTCATCGTCTCGGTGCCCGTCGGCGCCTCCGGCAAGGTGGCAGAGGACATCGCCCCGCACCTGAAACCCGGCGCCATCGTCACCGATGTCGGCTCCACCAAGGCCTCGGTCGTCGCGCAGATGCTGCCGCACATGCCGAAGACCGTGCATTTCATCCCCGGCCACCCGCTGGCGGGCACCGAGCATTCCGGCCCGGACGCCGGCTTCGCCGAACTGTTCCAGAACCGCTGGTGCATCCTCACCCCCGTGCACGGCACGGACAAGGAGGCCAAGCGCCGGCTCGCCGCCTTCTGGGAAGCGCTCGGCTCCAAGGTCGACGAGATGGATACGGAACACCACGACAAGGTGCTCGCCATCGTCTCGCATCTGCCGCACATCATCGCCTACAACATCGTCGGCACGGCCGACGACTTGGAGACCGTGACGGAATCCGAAGTCATCAAATATTCCGCCTCGGGTTTCCGCGATTTCACCCGCCTCGCCGCCTCGGACCCGACGATGTGGCGGGACGTCTGCCTGCACAACAAGGACGCGATCCTCGAAATGCTGGCGCGTTTTTCCGAGGACCTCGCCTATCTGCAGCGCGCCATCCGCTGGGGCGACGGCGAGAAGCTCTTCGATCTCTTTACGCGCACCCGCGCCATCCGCCGCTCGATCATCGATGCGGGCCAGGACACGTCCGCGCCGAACTTCGGCCGGCCGGTGGCCGACAGGAAGAGCTGAGATCAGATCGGCGGGATGAACGCGATCGGGAAGAGGCCAAGATAGACCGTCCCGTCCTGGACGTTGAGTTTCACCACCGCCCGGTCGCCGCCCTTCGACAGGCCCTCGATCGCCTGCGCGACCTGCGTGGCCGTCGCCGCGATCTCCGGGAACGCCTCGGAGATCCGGTCGCGCCACAACGTGATGCCGGCAATGTCGAGATCGAGCGTGCCCGAGAGATAACCGTCGTCGCCCACTTTGAGCGGACCGGAAAGGGTCGCCACCTTGCCGTCGCCGAGATCGAGCGACAGGCGGCGCAGTTCCACGCTTGCACCGAGCGGCGCACCGGCCGGCGGGCCTTCGGCGGAAATCCACGTCGCCGCATCGGCAATCGTCATGTCGGCCGAAACGTTAAGCGGTGGCAGCACCCGGTCGCCAAGATCGAGCGAGAGCGCGTCGAAGGAAGCGGCGACATCGAGCGCGTCGCCGGACTGGCGGATATGCTTCTCGCCATGGGCAGCGGTCAGACCGAGCGAAACGGCTTCCGAGGGCACGTTGAGCCGACCCTTCAACCCGTCATAGGCGACAGAGGCACGGTCGAGCCCGTTCGTCCAGGCAGTGCCGCTCGCCCGCAGGAGGTCCCAGTCGGCATCGAAGACGAGATCGGGCGTCACGCGCACCTGCGCCGGCCCGTCGAGTTCGATCACCGCATGACCCGGTCGATAGACCTGCGCGGCCGAGCGCAGCGCCCCGAAGGTCGCCGACAGGCCCGTCGGGCGGTCGTCGATGTCGACCGCATCGCAGAAAAGGCCGATGCGGAACGGGAAGCCGCGGACGGAAAGGTTGCGGCACGAGGCCGAATGCAGGCTTTGCGCGGACGCGGCGAGCTGCCGGTCCAGCGTGTCCTTCAGCCAGCTTGCGGCATAGAACCATCCGCCCGTATAGAGCACGGCGACGAGAACGACGGCAACGGCGAGCCGGACGAGTTTGCGCGTGACGCCGGACGTGCCGGCGCGGCTTGACGATGCCATGTTGTTCTCCAATGGTGGCGGACATGATTTGCCCGCAAGCGCGTCAAAGCCGGCAATTGCGGCGGCTTTTTGAGAGATGGTCCAGGTGACGGTGGATATGAACGAATTCTGGGTTTTTGGCTACGGTTCGCTGATGTGGAATCCGGGCTTCGAATTCGAGGAACAGCAGCCGGCCCATCTCTTCGGCTTCCGCCGTTCGCTCTGCGTGCGCTCCTGGGTCCATCGCGGCACGGAGGCGAGACCCGGCCTGGTGCTGGGCCTCGATCGCGGCGGCTCCTGCCGCGGCGTCGCCTTCCGCATCGCGCCCGCAAGCCGGGAGGCGGTGGTCGATTACCTGCGCGAGCGGGAGCTGGTGACCCATGTCTACAAGGAACGCACGCTCGCCGCGACGCTCGGCGACGGCCGCCGGGTCTCGACGCTCGCCTATATCTGCGACCGCGCCCACCACCAGTTCGCCGGTGCGCTCTCCATCGAGGAGGCGGCCGCGACCGTCAGCACCGCCGTCGGCAAGTCCGGCCACAATATCGACTATGTGCGCAACACGCTGGCGCATCTGCGCGAAATGGGCATCCGCGACCATTGGCTGGAGGATGTCGGCCGCACCGCGGAAAACCTCCACGCGCGAGGCTCCGCCTGATCAGGCGGCATGCGCCTTCAGCTCCGCCAGCCGCCGCTCGGCCGTCGGCGGCAGCGGAAGGTTCGGGTTCGCCGCCGCGGTTTCCACCAGCAGCCGGTCGCTCGCCGTTTCCATCACCTCGACGAGATGGGCGAGGAAGGCATCGGGATCCATGCCCGGCTCGATCGCCGGCAGGATGCGCACCTTGAAGTGCCCGGGATAGCGGATGAACTTGCGCCGCGGCCAGAACAGGCCCGGATGCATGACGACGGGCACGACCGGCACCTGCAGATCGCGATAGAGCCGGGCGATGCCGTATTTGTATTCCGGCGTGGCGCCCGGCGGGCGGCGCGTGCCCTCGGGGTAGATGATGAGCTGGCGGCCGGAATTCATCTCGTCCTTGGTGCGCTGCATGACCGCGGCCATGACCTTGCCGCGCGCGCTGCGGTCGACCGGCACCATGCGCTGCTTCTTCAGATACCAGCCGAAGAGCGGGATCCAGGTGAGTTCGCGCTTGAGGATGTAGAAGGGATCGTCCAGCCAGGGCAGCAGCGCATAGGCATCCCAGAAGGACTGGTGCTTCGGCGCGAAGATGTAGCCGCCCTTCGGGATGTTCTCCAGCCCTTCGATCTCGAAGGTCGTGCCGACGATCACCTCGAAGAGCCAATGGTTGCTCCTCACCCAGTTCTTTGCGATGCCGTAGGCCTTCTTGCGCGGCAGCAGGAAATAGGCCGGCGTCATGACGATCATCTGCACGATGAGATTGAAGTAGAAGAGGGCATTGAAAAGCACGGAACGGAAAACGATCATCGGGCAGCCTGTCAGCGGGACGCGTTTCTTCGCCCTACACGATATTCAAAACCGTGTCGCGCAAAAGTGTGTGCGGTTTTGCAATGACGAGATGCGGAAAATAAAGGGCCTGAAAGGAGACTCCCGCCGCTGTGCTCAACCGCCGGAAAGGCCTGCCATGTCGCCGCGAAGGCCGGACCAGCTGCGTGCGCCGGCAAAGGCGCGGATATGCGCAAAGCTGTATTTGATATATTCCGACAGCATCGCCTTCATGATGCCCGGCTGGCGCAGCCAGTTGCCGTTCTTCAGGTCCGAATTGACAACGGGATAGGCGATGAACTCGGTCCTTGGATCGCTGACCTTCAGCTCCAGCAGGCTGCGCGGCATGTGGTAATTGTTGGTGACGACGAGCACGCGGCGGAACTGGTGATCACTGATCCAGCGCGCCGTTTCGTTGGCATTGCCGATCGTGTCCACCGCCTCGTAGCCCATGTCGACGCAGCATTCGAAAAGCGTGGAGGAACTCTGCGTGAGCTTGCGAAGCTGGTTGCCGCTCGTCGCCGGGTTGACGCCCGAGATCAGCAGCCGCTCGCCGGCCCCCTGCTTGAGAAGGTCGATCGCCCGGTCGATGCGCTGGTAGCCGCCGGTCAGGACCACGATGGCATCGGCCTTCGGATCGCTCGGCGCTTCGAGCGCGGCGACGGTTTCGGCGAAATAGAGGAAGCCGCCCGTGCCCGCCACGGCGGCAAGCAGGAGGAGCGCGAGAACCACGCGCACAGCGAGGCGGACGGGGCCCTTGCGCCGCCGCCCTGCCCCGTCAGACCGGGCGCCCTGCGGCACATCCGGCTTTCCCCGTTCAAGCGCGTTCATGATTCCGTCCATAAAACGCGATTGCGGCAACGGATAGTCCGTTTCGCTGCGACGGTTCGTCCGGCCCACGTCATGGGTCGGGCAACTGGTCGGTACGCGAGGGATCGGAACGGATCTGGTCGATCTCGTGGATGGTCCGCATGACGGTGAAACGGGCCGTCAGCGTGGTCAGGAGCGCGATGACGACGATGGTTCCGGCAATGCCGAGATAGCCCATGGCCCCCATGGAGAAGGTGCCGAACAGCGCCGTCGCCTGGTCGCTCTGGGGCGTCGCGATGGAGCGCCCCTGCCAGAAACCGGCAACGGCGAAGAACAGCGCCGCCAGGAACCCGCCGGCCACCGAGCCCTTCAGGCTGATCTTCAGAAAATGCTTCTGGAATTCGGAGGCGACGAAACTGGCCTCGGCGCCGACGAAATGCAGCACCTCGACGATGTGCCGGTTGCCGGAAAGCGCGCCGCGCGTCGCGAAGATGACGGTCAGCACCATGGCGGAAAAGACCAGCACCAGCACGCCCGTGCCGATGAACGCCGTCGTGCGCGCCATGGCAACGAGACGGTCGACCCAGGTGCGATGATCGTCGAGGAAGGCCGTCGGGATCTTCTCGGCCAGCGCCGCCCGCATCGCCGAAAAATCGGGCGGGGCCTGCTCGTCGATGGTGACGATGACGAGGCGGGGCACCGGCAATTCATCGATGTTCAGCCCCTCGCCGAGCCAGGGTTCGAGCAGCCTTGCCGTCGCCGCCTTGTCGACGATCGTGCCGTCGCGCGTGCCGGAGAAGGTGAGCGCGAGGTCGCGCGCCTCCGTGAGCGCCTTCTCCATGTCGAGATCGTCGTCCGGCTTGATCTGGATGGTGATCTCGCGGGAGATCTGGCTCTGCCAGCTCGCCGCCGTCGCCCGCACCATGCTGACGGCGCCGAAGGTGAGGCAGGCGAGGAAGGCCATGATGGCGATGACGAGCATCAGCGCATTGCCGGAGACGTTTGCCGGCGGCACGATGGGCGCCGTCGGGCGCACCTTCATTTCCGGCCGGCGGGCGGGCTGGGCCTCCTGGGCGGTCTCACGGGGCGCGTCAGTCATAGATGTCGAGCCGCCCCTGCGAGAGGATCATGCGCCGCGCCTCCACCTGGTCCATCAGCGAGAGGTCGTGCGTGGCGATCACCACGGCGGTGCCGAGCCGGTTCAGTTCGAGAAAGAGGCTGAGCAGCCGCCGCGCCATCGGCGGATCGACATTGCCGGTCGGCTCGTCGGCGAGCAGCAGTTCCGGCCGGTCGATGAGGGCGCGGGCAATGGCCGCACGCTGCTTCTCCCCGCCCGACAGAACCGGCGGCAGGACGTTGATTCGCTCCCCCAGCCCGACCCATTTCAGGAGTTCGAGCACATCAGCACGGTAACTCGATTCCTCCTTGCCGCGCACGCGCAGCGGCAGGGCGACGTTCTCATAGGTCGTCAGGTGATCGAGCAGGCGGAAATCCTGGAAGACGATGCCGATGCGCCGACGCAGCATCGGCAGCTCGTCGCGCGGGATGGCCGAGATTTCGCGGTCGAAGGTGCGGATGATGCCGCGCGTCGGCTGCAGGGAGAGGAAGAGCAGGCGCAGCAGCGTCGTCTTGCCGGCACCGGACGGCCCGGTCAGGAACTGGAAGGAGCGGCGCGGAATATCGAAGGTCAGGTCGCGGAGAATCTCCGGGCCCATCCCATAACGCAGTCCGACATTCTCGAAGTGAATCAATGATCAATCCGGTTCTAGAAGCGGGTTACCCTTGCCCGCCGAAGCAGGTCCGCTGGCGAGGTCGCACAGGAAAACGGCTCTTTCACGGTCGGGTTTCCGAAGCATTAACCAGTATGGTTTACGTTTGGTAAGGATTTCATTCAATGCCCGACTTTTCGCCGATGATTTGCGCGGAAGGGCACTGGTAAAGCGAGGAGGTCGCGATGAACGCCTTCAGAGCAAGACGCGAGGCGAAAGGCCGGATCGACCTTCTGCCGCCGGAACCGAAGACGCCGGCCCGCAGGAACGCAAGGCCGTTCCCGGCGCGTCTCGAAGTGGTCGACGCCGATTTCGTCGTCATCCGCAGCACCGCCGCCCGCACCTCCAACGACAATCATCGTCCCATCCGGCCAAAGCCGGCCGAGGCACAGCAGCATCCTCTGCCGCTTCGCATCGCCGCAGCCGGCGCCCGGCTCTGCGAGGCCGGCCTGCAACTGCTTCCGGGCCGCGCCTTCGCCGGCCTCGTCACGGCAGCGTTCATCTTCGTCTTCGCCTATGCCGGCGGCCTTTCCGCCCTCAAGGCGGCGCTTCCCACGGGCGAACCGGGCGAGACACTGCGCATCGCCGATGTCATCACCACGGTCGACGACCGCAACGGCATGAAGGTGCTCGCCGTCTATGGCCGCCTCACCAATGGCGGCGACACCGTTGCCGCCGTCCCGCCGATCGACATCGTCTTCGAAGGCGCGGACAAGACGCTCCGTCATCGTCTTGCGCTCGAAACCGCGACGCTCGCCCCGGGGGCCAGCGAGACCTTCGCGCTGCGCATTCCGCACAGCGGCGGAAAAGTGCCGAAAGTCTCGGTTTCGCTCGCCGCCGAGGGTGCGCCCGCCCGCTGACTGTGCTAATCGGCTCCTTTGTTTCCCGCAATTCCGCACGCAGAACCAAGAGATTTGCCGGACTTGCCCACGACCAAGGAGCCGCCTCGCGATGCAGATTGTCCGCGGAAAGAAGATCGAAACGCTCTACGACGCCGCTACGATCGCCAAGCGCAACGAAGAACTGGCAGCCGCGATCGCCAGCGGCCCGACGAAGGACCTTCTCGTCATCGCCGTGCTCAAGGGCTCGTTCATCTTCGCAGCCGACCTCACCCGCGCCCTCCATGCGGCCGGCCTTGCCCCGGAAGTCGAGTTCATCACGCTGTCGAGCTATGGCGCCGGCACCGTCTCGCAGGGCGTGAAGGTCATCAAGGACATCGACAGCGACGTGCACGGCCGCGATATCCTGCTGATCGACGACATCCTCGAATCCGGCCGCACGCTCAGCTTCGCCAAGGAGCTGATGTATGAGCGCGGCGCCCGCAACGTCACGATCGCCGTGCTGCTCGACAAGCGCGAGAAGCGCAAGACCGATCTGGAGGCCGACTATGTCGGCTTCGAATGCCCGGATCATTTCGTCGTCGGCTACGGCATGGACGTCGCCTATGCCTTCCGCGAACTGCCCTTCGTCGGCGTCGTGACGGGCGACGCGGACACCTGACGCCGGCCTGACCGCAGATTCCCCCATCGGTCGTTTACCGATCGACAAGGAAAGTCTGGTCTTTTCGTTCACGGAGCGGCACCGGAGAATCGGTCTGCCGCTCGGCTTCCTGTTCCATTGCCCTCAATCGGCAGCGCTTTGGAACAAGGCCGGATGAACGGACCGAAAGGGGAACCGATGGCCAAGATCCTGATCACCGAGGACGAGGATTCGCTCCGCACCTTCGTGGCGCGGGCGCTGCGCATGGACGGCCACGAGACCGTCGAGGCGCCGGACGGTGCCGCCGGGCTCGACGCCCTGACGGAAGGCGGCTTCGATCTCCTCCTGTCCGACATCCGCATGCCCGTGATGGACGGCATCGAGCTTGCCCACAAGGCGTCCGCCGCCCATCCGGCACTGAAGATCCTGCTGATGACCGGTTATGCCGAGCAGCGCGAGCGGGCCGACGACCTCGCCTCGAAGATCGTCGACGTGGTGAGCAAGCCCTTCAGCCTGCCGGACATCCGCCGCGCCGTGGCGACGGCGCTGGCGGCCTGACCGCGCCTCAGCGGATCCCGAGCAGCCGTTCCAGATAATCCCGTTCGAAGCCCGGCGCCGACCCGGTGCCGAGACGGCGGCGGATCTCTTCCAGGATTTCGCGCGCCCGCTGGATATCGATCTCTTCCGGAACCTTGGTCGGCCCGCCGAAATCCGGGCCTTGCCCGTTGAGGGTGCGCTCGCGGCCCAGCGGATCGCGGCCGTTGCGGCCCGCCTGCGGCATGCCTTCGCCGGGTCCCTGGCCCTGCCCCATCATGGCCTGCATCTGGCTCATCATGTTCTGCGCGCCCTGGCGCAGCGCTTCCAGCGCGCGGCCCTGGCTGCCGACGGCCGAATCGCCCTGGCCCTCGCCGAGCGCTTCCGAAGCGCCCTTCATCTCGCGGCCGGCCTGGCCAAAGCCTTCGCCGGGCTCCAGCCCCATGCCCTTCAGCGCTTCCTGGATCTCGCCGAGCTGCTTGCCCAGCGCGTCCTGCTGCTCCTGAAGCTTCTTCAGCGCCTCGCGAAGCTCATCGGCCGTCATCTGGTCTGTGGGCCGCTGGCCGGCGCCGTTGTCGCCCGGCTGCTGTTCGCCCTCCTCGCCTGGCATCGGATCGCCGCGCTGCTGGCGGTCGCGCAGCGCCTGGTCGAACTGGAAGGTCTGCTCCATCAGCTTCTGCTGCTGCTGCATCAACTGGCCGAGCTTGTCCATCTGCTGGCGCATTGCGTCGTTCTGCTGGCCTTGCTGCCCCTGCTGCGGCCGACCGGCCTGAAGGTTGTTCATCAGGCGCTGCAGTTCGGAGAGCATCTGCTGGGCCTGGTCACGCGCGCCGGAGCGGGCGAGATTCTCGATCTGGTCCATCATGCGCTGCAAATCCTGCTGGCGCAGGATCTGGCCCTGCTGCTGGGCGTTCTGCTGCATCTGGCCATTCTTGGCCGCCTGGCGCGCAAGCTCCTCCATATAGGCCTGCATCGCCTCCCGTAGCTCCTTCATGAGCGCGGCGATCTCCTCGTCGGAGGCGTTGCGCTCCAGCGCCTCGGAGAGCGCCTTCTGCGCCTCGCGCAGCCGGCGGTCGGCCAGCGACAGGTTGCCGTCCTCGATGCCGAGGGCGATTTCCCAGAGATAGTCCGCCGTCTCGCGCATCTGGTCGTCCGAGCGGGAAAGCTTCATGCGCGCATTGGCCGATTGCAGCAGCAGGTAATGCGTGAGGTTGGGGATCGTCTCTTCCGGCCGGATCGTCAGCGCCTCGTTGAGCGCAATCGCATGCGGAAGCTGGTTGGCATCGAGCGCGAAGACCTGCCGCTGCTCTGCGACGGCCGCGGCGAGCGGCTCGAAGAAGGTCTTGGCCGGCAGGATCATCTCGACCGGCTGGCTGCGCCCCTCCTGCCCGGCGGCATCCTTGGCGACGAGCGTGATCTTCACGCGCTTGCCGGCAAGCGGATGTTCGGAGAGGTTGCGGCTCGTCGTGCCCTTGGCATCGCGCGCGGCGCGGCGCGGCAGGTCGAGCCTATATTCCGGCAGCGGATAGAGCGGGCGCGCATCCTTAGGCTGTTCGACCGGCACGATCTCCGCATGGGCTTCCTGGATGCCGTAATCGTCCTTGGCGATGAAGCTGATCTCCAGCGCCGAGGCGACGGTCTTCTTCGGGATGCCGTCGAAGGCGATCTCCGGCACGCGGTCCGGAATGACCGCAAAGGTCCAGGTCTGGCCCGCGACCGAGAGCGTGCCGTCCTTCAGGATCTTGTAGCGCATGGTCTTGGCGCCATTGGCCATCGCGACCGGCACCCTGGCTTCGGCCTTCGCGCCCTCGGCCTTCTCGTCCTTCGGCTTGTCCGCCTCGGGGCGGATGGCCGTGGCCGCGGCTTCCCCGGTCACCTGATAGCTCACCGGTTCATCACCGCTGCCGCCGGTGACGCGCACGGTCAGTTCGCTGAACTGCGGAATGCGGATCTCGCCCTTGTCGGCCTCGCCCGGCTGGCCCTGCGTGTTGCCGGTGAGGAAGACGGGCGCGCGCGCAGTATGCGCAGGCGGCGTCACCCAGGCATCGATGCGCACGTCCGGCGCGGTTTCGGCGGGTGCACGCACGGTAACCACATCCGTCAGAAGCCCGCCGCGGTTGGAATAGGAGAAGGCAAAGGCGATGGCGACGAGGAGGAGCGGCACGGCACGCAGGGCATGGCGGTCGTGGCGGGCGATGTCCGGCTCCGGCGTGCCGGTCCTCAACGCGCCGATCATCCGCGCCATGCGCGCCTGGTGCTCGTGCCACAGCGCTTCGGCAACGGCACCGCCGCCGGCCGGCCGGTCGTCCTGCACGCGGATCGCCTGGTGGGCGAGCGCATTGCGCGCCTCCAGCATGCGATAGGCCCTGTCGGTCGACGGCCAGTCGATGCCGCGCAGGCGGACGAGCAGGCCGACAAGGCCGAGCGCGAAGGCGGCGAGCGTCGCAAGATGCAGCCAGGCCGGCACATGGCGGAAATAGCCGAACCAGGTGAGCGCCAGGAAAGCGGCGACAAGAAGCAGGATCGGCAGCACCCGCGGGGCGAGCGCCTCCATATAGAGAATGGCTTGGGCGGCAAGGCGTTTTCCCGCAAGCCGGCGGGCCACCGGATTGCCGGTCGCCTCCTTCTCGCGTTGTCCTCGCGTGTCAATCGCCATCGGTTGCCGCTCTCCGCTGCAGGTTGTCACCGCTAAAAGATAACATGCTTTGTGGCGAAGACGAGGGCACGCGCAAAATCGTGATCGCGCGGGCGGCCGGTTTTAGCGCTTCCGGGGGTCAGACGAGCCAGTCCGGCACCGAATCGAGACCGATCAGGTCATCATAGGTAAGCCGCGGCCGCACGACGTGGAACCGGGACCCGTTGACCAGCACTTCCGGCACAAGCAGGCGGCTGTTGTAGGTGCCGGCCTGCACGGCGCCATAGGCGCCGGCGGAGCCGACGGCGATGAGGTCGCCGGGCTTCGGCTGCGCCATTTCGCGGTCCTGCGCCAGATAGTCGCCGGTCTCGCAGACCGGGCCTACCACGTCCGCCCGGATGCGCGGCGCACTGGCGGCGGAGATGACGACCGGCTGGATCTCGTGCCAGGCCTCGTAGAGCGTCGGGCGGATGAGATCGTTCATCGCCGCATCGACGATGACGAAGGTTTTTTCACCGCCATCCTTCACATAGATGACCTCGGTGACGAGGATGCCGGCATTGCCGACGATCAGCCGGCCGGGCTCGGTCACGATCTTGCAGTCCAGCCCCTTGAGCTGGTTCTTGACGATCTCGGCATAGGCATCCGGCAACGGCGGCGGCGCATTGTCCGTTTTGTAGGGAATGCCGAGCCCGCCGCCGACATCGACGTGATCGATGGTGTGACCGTCGGCGCGCAGCGTGTCGACGAGTTCGCGCAAGAGCTTGAAGGCGTCCTCGAAGGGCTGCAGCTCGGTGATCTGGCTGCCGATATGCATGTCGATGCCGGTCACCTTGATGCCCGGCAGGCTGGCGGCACGGGCATAGACGGCGCGGGCGCGCTCCCAGGAGATGCCGAACTTGTTTTCCTTCTTGCCCGTCGAGATCTTGGCATGCGTGCGGGCATCGACGTCGGGATTGATGCGGAAGGAGACGTGCGCCACCTTGCCGGCCTTCACGGCGCGGGCGTTCAGCACCTCCAGTTCCGGCTCGGATTCGACGTTGAAGCAATAGATGCCGGCCTCAAGCGCCAGATCCATCTCGCGCGGCGTCTTGCCGACGCCGGAGAACATGATGCGCGAAGCGGGAACGCCGGCGGCCAGCGCCCGGCGCAGCTCGCCCTCCGAGACCACGTCGATGCCGGCGCCGAGCCGGGCGAGCGTCTTCAGCACCGCCTGGTTCGAATTCGCCTTCATGGCATAGCACACCATGGCATCGACGCCGTCGAAAGCCTTGGAGAAAACCTTGTAGTGGCGCTCCAGCGTGGCCGTCGAATAGACGTAGAAGGGCGTGCCGACGGCCTTGGCGATTTCGGGAATCGGCACGTCCTCCGCATGGAGGATGCCGTCGCGATGCTCGAAATGGTTCACAGTGCTGATCCTTCAGAGAAGGGGGTCGAGGATGAAGGGCTTGTCTTCGACCTGCTCGACCTTCTTGCCGTCGACGGTTTTGTAGACCGGCTGCGCGCCGCCCGGCAGGTCGAGATCGCCCTTGCGGCCGCAGCCGGCAAGAACCGCTGCCGAAAGGCCGAGCACGAAAGCCAGCCTGCCGATATCGATGCGTGTCATAAGCGTTCCCTGGAAATGCCGGTGATCGAGTGGGCACCATCCTTAGCGAATTCGCCCGCCCTTGTGCACCCTGATTCTGTTCATGAGTCCTGCAAGCGGCCGGATCAGTTCCGCTGCCGCCACCAGGCGATCTGCTTGCGCACCTCCAGGGGCGCGGTGCCCCCGAAACTCTTGCGGCTCGCAACCGAGGCCTCGACCGTCAGGACGTTGAAGATGTCGGCGGTGATGGCAGCGTGGATCGCCTGCAGCTCCTCAAGTGACAGGTCGGCAAGGTCGCAGCCCTTGCTCTCGGCCAGCGCCACGGCGCGGCCCGTCACATGGTGGGCGTCGCGGAAGGGAAGCCCCGCCTCGCGCACCAGCCAGTCGGCAAGATCGGTGGCAGTGGAATAGCCGGACCCGGCCGCCGCCTTCATCCTGTCGGTGCGGATGGTCATGTCGCGCACCATGCCGGTCATCGCGGCAATCGCCAGCTCGATGCTCTCGGCCGCGTCGAAGACCTGTTCCTTGTCTTCCTGCATGTCCTTGGAATAGGCGAGCGGCAGGCCTTTCATGACCGTCAGGAGCGCGATCAGCGAGCCGTTGATGCGGCCGGTCTTGGCGCGCACAAGCTCGGCGGCATCCGGGTTCTTCTTCTGCGGCATGATGGAGGAGCCGGTGGAGAAGGCATCCGACAGGCGGATGAAGCCGAATTGCGGCGTCGACCAGATGACGATCTCCTCGGCAAGGCGCGACAGGTGAACGCCGGCGATCGCGGCGATCGACAGGAATTCCAGGGCGAAATCGCGGTCCGACACGGTGTCGATGGAGTTGCGGGTCGGTTCGCGGAAGCCGAGCGCCTTCGCCGTCATGTGCCGGTCGATATTGTAGCCCGTGCCGGCGAGCGCGGCGGCACCGATCGGGCTTTCGTCTAGATGCTCGATGGCGTGGCGCACGCGCTGGCGGTCGCGGCCGAACATCTCGACATAGGCCATGCAATGGTGGCCGAAGGTCACCGGCTGGGCGGTCTGCAGGTGGGTGAAGCCCGGCATGACGGTCTCGGCGTGCTCCTCGGCACGATCGAGGAAGGCCGCGATGAGACCCGTCAGCGCCTTCTCCGTCTTCTGCAGCTCTTCCTTCACCCAGAGGCGGAAGTCGAGCGCCACCTGGTCGTTGCGCGAGCGGGCGGTGTGCAGGCGGCCGGCCGCGGGGCCGATCAGCGTCGCCAGCCGCGCCTCGACATTCATGTGGATGTCTTCCAGCCGGCGGGAGAACTCGAAACTGCCGCTTTCGATCTCCGACAGGATCGTGTCGAGACCGTGAACGATCTTTTCCTTATCGTCCGCCGAAATAATGCCCTGATGGGCGAGCATCTCGGCATGCGCCTTTGAGCCGCGGATGTCCTGGGCATAAAGCTTCTTGTCGAAGCCGATGGAGGCATTTATCTCCTCCATGATCGCATCCGGTCCCGAGGCGAAGCGGCCGCCCCACATCTGGTTCGAGGATTTCGTCTCGGAAGTGCCGTCAGCCATGGGTCCCGTCCTGGAGAATGAAATGACAGTGAAGAAGAAACTCGGCCTGCCGGCAGGAAAGCTCATCGCCATTGCCGGACTCGCCGGACTTCTCGCCGGTGGTGCTGCGATATACGTGAAGGAAAGCCTGTCTGGCAATGGCGCGGTCGCTTCCGCCGATCCCGCCGCCTGCGCGGCCGCCGCGGCGAAGGCCGAGGCCCTGACGCCCTTTTCCAGGGGGCAGGTCGCCGCCATGCGCACGGTGGACGAGCACCGCCCGCTGCCCGATCTCGTCTTCGACGGCCCCGACGGCAAGAAGAAGACGATCGCCGATTTTTCCGGCAAGACG
Organism: Shinella sp. HZN7; assembly: GCF_001652565.1. NCBI lineage: Bacteria > Pseudomonadati > Pseudomonadota > Alphaproteobacteria > Hyphomicrobiales > Rhizobiaceae > Shinella > Shinella sp. HZN7. The sequence goes on from NZ_CP015736.1 coordinate 3,695,076, forward strand.
CTGCTCGTCAACCTCTGGGCCACCTGGTGCGTGCCCTGCCGCGAGGAGATGCCGGCGCTCAACGCGCTCGAAAAGGAGCTCGGCAGCGACAGGTTCGAGGTCGTGGCGATCAACATCGACACCGGCGACGACGAGAAGCCGAAGGCCTTCCTCACCGAAACCGGCGTCAACGAGCTCGGCTACTACCGCGATGCCTCGATGGGCGTCTTCAACACGCTGAAGAAGGAGGGCCTCGCCTTCGGCCTGCCCGTCACCCTGCTGATGGACGACAAGGGCTGCCTGATCTCGGCCATGAACGGCCCCGCCGCCTGGGACAGCGACGACGCCAAGGCGCTGATCAACGCCGCGCTGGCGGCGCCGGGAACTTAAGCGCGGGCCTCTTGTCGATTCCTCCTTGAGGGGGAGATGGTCGGCATTGCAGAAGGGGGTTACGCCGCCGGATAGGCGCGCGGCCCTCGGATGTCGAGGAACCCCGCTTCGCCCTTGCGGTGGGGGAATTCCGGCGCCGTGTCGAACTCGACCGGCTGGCCGCTGCCCGTCAGCGCCAGCACGCGACGTGAATCCGGCCGGTCGATGACCCGCACGATCCTCGCGGCGATGCCGTGCCCGTCCTCGCGCCAGGTGACGTCGGCCGGGCGGAACAGGATCTGGCCGCTGCCATCCGCCACGCCGCCCGCCTCGAAGGCCACGTCGTCGACATAGGCCTTGCCACCGCGGATATCGGCATCGAGCCGGTTCGCATCGCCGAGGAAGTTCATCACGAAGGCATCGGCCGGATTGCGGCACACCGCCTCGGGCGTGCCCTCCTGCACGATCTTGCCCTTGTTCAGGATGACGACCCGGTCGGCAAGGTCCAGCGCCTCTTCCTGGTCGTGCGTGACGAAGAGCGTGGTAATGCCCAGTTCGTCATGAATTTTCCGAAGCCAGCGGCGCAGGTCCCGCCGCACATTGGCGTCGAGCGCGCCGAAAGGCTCGTCGAGCAGCAGCACGCGCGGATCGACGGCGAGCGCCCGGGCGAGCGCCACGCGCTGGCGCTGGCCGCCGGAGATCTGGCCGGGAAAGCGGTCCTTGAGGCCGCCGAGCTGCACGAGATCGAGCAGTTCGGCAACACGTCTGGCGATCGCCTCGGGCGAACGCTTGACCTTGGAGACCTTCATGCCGAAGGCGATGTTCTCGCCGACGGTCATGTGCGGGAAGAGGGCATAGTGCTGGAAGACGAAACCGACGCCGCGCTCGCGCACCGGAATGTCGGTCGCATTCTCCTCGCCGAAATAGATCGCGCCGCCATCGGCATATTCAAGGCCGGCGACCATGCGCAGGATCGTCGTCTTGCCGGAGCCGGACGGGCCGAGCAGCGCCACCAGCTCGCCGCTTTCGATATCGAGCGACACGCCGTGCACGGCGCGAAAGGTCTGGAACTCCTTGACCACATTGTCGAGGCGGATCTTCACGGCTTTACCTCCGGAGTGATGCTGTCGGCGCCGGCCAGTTGAGAGGGGCGCTGGACGCGGCCCGCGCCCTGCCGCTCCAGCGCCACCTTGGCGATGAGCGTGACGATGGCAAGGCCGGCGAGGATGGATGCGGCGGCAAAGGAGCCGGCCGCGTTGTAGTCGTGGTAGAGCAGCTCGATATGCAGCGGCAGCGTGTTCGTCTGGCCGCGGATATTGCCCGAGACGACGGAGACGGCACCGAACTCGCCCATCACGCGCGAATTGCAGAGCACGACGCCGTAGAGCAGCGCCCACTTGATGTTCGGCAACGTGACGGAGACGAAGGTGCGCCAGCCGCTCGCCCCCAGCGACGTCGCCGCCTCCTCCAGATCGCGCCCCTGCGCCTGCATCAGCGGGATCAGTTCGCGCGCCACGAAGGGCGCCGTCACGAACATGCTGGCCAGCACGATGCCCGGCAGCGCGAAGAGGATCTTGATCTCCGCCGATTGCAGCGCCGGGCCGAACAGGCCCTGCAGGCCGTAGACGAAGAGATAGGAGACGCCCGCCACGATGGGCGACACGGAGAACGGCAGCTCGATGACGACGGTGAGCAGCCGCTTGCCCCGGAAATCGTGCTTGGTGATGGCCCAGGCCGCCGCAACGCCGAAGGCCGTGTTGACCGGCACCGCGATCAGCGCCGTGACGACCGTCAGCAGGATCGCGTGCCGCGTATCCGGATCGGCGATCGAGGCGGCAAAATAGCCGACGCCCCGCGAGAAGGCCTCGACGGCGATGACGACGAGCGGCGCGACGATCATCAGCGCGACCAGCACGAGCACGAAGGCGAGAAGCGTGCGGCGGAAGACCGGATTGTCGCCGACGCGAGGCGGCTTGCCCTTTCCAGGATGCGCCATGCTCAGCCCCTTGCCGTGTAGCGCAGGGCCCGGGCCTGCATGAGATTGGTGACCGCCAGCATGACGAAGGCCGTCAGCAGCATGACGGAGGCGATCGCGGCGGAGGCCGGGTAGTCGTATTCCTCCAGCCGGATGAAGGCGAGCAGCGCCGTGATCTCCGTGGAGAACGGCTGGTTGCCGGCGATGAAGATGATGGCGCCGAACTCGCCGAGGCTGCGGGCGAAGGAGAGCGAGACCCCGGCCAGAAGCGCCGGCGCCAGGAGCGGCAGGATGACGCCGGTGAAGATCGACAGGTCGCTCGCCCCCAGCGTCTGCCCCGCCTCTTCCAGCGCCGGATCCAGCTCTTCCAGCACCGGCTGCACCGTGCGCACGATGAAGGGGATGCTGGTGAAGCTCATGGCGACCATGATGCCGAGCGGCGTATAGGCGACCTTGATGCCGAGAAGCGAAAGCGGCCCGCCGAACCAGCCGTTGGTGGCGAAAAGCGTGGTGAGCGCGATGCCTGCGACGGCCGTCGGCAGCGCGAAGGGCAGATCGACAAGCGCATCGACCAGCCGGCGGCCGGGAAAGCGGTAGCGCACCAGAACCCAGGCGAGCGACAGGCCGAAGACGAGATTGAACGCGGTGGCCGCCAGCGCGCAGAGCACCGTGACGCGGTAACTGGCGACGGCGCGGTCCGACGAGACGATGCGCCAGTAATCCTCCGGCCCGAGGCTCGCCGCCTTGAAGACGAGCGCGGCCAGCGGCAGCACGACGATGATCGCCACATAGACGAGGGTGATGCCGAGCGCGAGCGGCAATCCGGGCAGTACACGCCGTCTCAAGAGGCGCTTCCTTTCTCAAGCAATGTCATGAAAAGCGTGAAACGCTGTTTCCACCGGGAACAGCGCGGACACCTTTCATGCCACAACCGGCGGACTTGCGGCCGCCGGTTGCGATAAATCGAAGGTCGATGGATCAGCGGCTGCCGTAGATCTTGTCCAGCGTGCCGCCTTCGGCGAAGTGCTCTTCGGAGATTTTCTTCCAGCCGCCGAAGACATCGTCGACATTCACGAGGCGGATCTGCGGGAACTGGTCCTTGAACTCGGCGGCGACCGTCTCGTCAAGGACGCGGTGGCCAAATTCGGCGGCGATCTTCTGGCCTTCCGGCGCATAGAGGAAGTCGAGATAGGACTTTGCAAGATCCCGGCTGCCCTTGGCATCCGCCACCTTGTCGACGATGGCGACCGGGAATTCGGCGAGCAGCGAGACGGAGGGCACGATGTTCTCGAACTTGTCCTCGCCATACTGCTTGGCGATCGACTTGGTCTCCGCCTCGAAGGTGATGATGACGTCGCCGATCTCGCGCTCGACGAAGGTCGTCGTCGCCGCGCGCCCGCCCGTGTCGAAGACCGGCACGTTGTCGAAGATCTTGGTGACGAATGCCTCGACCTTGACCGGGTCGTTGTCGAAGGCTTCCTTGGCATAGGCGGTCGCGGCGAGATAGGTGTAGCGCGCGTTGCCCGAGGTCTTCGGGTTCGGGAAGATGACCTTCACGTCGTCACGGGCAAGGTCGGACCAGTCCTTGATGTTCTTCGGATTGCCGGCGCGAACGAGGAAGGACGGGAAGGAGTAGAAGGGCGAGGCGCCGTTCGGGAACTTCTGCTGCCAGTCTTCCGCGACGAAGCCGTTCTTCACGAGGAAGTCGATGTCCGTCACCTGGTTGAAGGTGACCACGTCGGCCTCGAGACCCTCGACGATGGCGCGCGCCTGCTTGGAGGTGCCGCCATGCGACTGGTCGACGGTGACGCCCGGATGCGCCTTCACGAAGGCCTCGTTCTCGGCGGCGAAAAGCTCGCGCGCCACGTCATAGGAGGCGTTGAGCAGCTTGTCGGCGGCCTGCGCGGAGAACGGAGCGGCGAGGCCGAGGAGAGCCACGCCGAGAAGGAGCAAACGTTTCATCTGAAAAACCCCGAATGGAACCTGAATTCGGGCAGACAATAGCGACCGGCCGGTCCCGATCCGAGGCATGGCCTGCCGCGGCGCCTGCGGCAGGCGAAACATTTTTCCCTGAAAGGCCGGGCTCGGGGAATGTCCCGCTGCTCAGCGCGTCGGGACGGGGACGTCGCCGCGATAATCGTAGAAGCCGCGGCCGGACTTGCGGCCGAGCCAGCCGGCCTCGACATACTTCACCAGCAGCGGGCACGGACGATATTTCGAGTCGGCGAGCCCGTCATGCAGGACCTGCATGATCGACAGGCAGGTATCGAGGCCGATGAAATCGGCGAGCTGCAGCGGGCCCATCGGATGGTTGGCGCCGAGCTTCATGGCGGTATCGATGGCCTCCACCGAGCCGACGCCCTCATAGAGCGTGTAGATCGCCTCGTTGATCATCGGCAGCAGGATGCGGTTGACGATGAAGGCCGGGAAATCCTCCGCGACGGTGATCGTCTTGTCGAGCTTGGCGACGAATTCCTTGGCGGCGGCGAATGTGCCTTCCTCGGTCGCGATGCCGCGCACGAGCTCGACCAACTTCATGACCGGGACCGGGTTCATGAAGTGGATGCCCATGAAGCGCTCCGGCCGGTCGGTGGCGGAGGCGAGCCGCGTGATCGACAGCGAGGACGTGTTGGTCGCAAGGATCGCTTCCGGCTTCAGCACGGAACAGACCTGGCCGTAGATCTTGCGCTTGACGGTCTCGTCCTCGGTCGCCGCCTCGATGACGAGATCGGCGTCGGAGAGGTCGTTGATGTCGGCGGAGCCCTTGATCAGGGCGAGCGCGCTCTTGCGCTCCTCGTCGGTCATCTTGCCGGAGGAAACCTGGCGGGCGAGGTTGCCGTTGATCGTGGCGAGCCCGGTCTCGATGCGCTCCGGCGACAGGTCGTAGATATGGACCTTGTATCCGGCCATGGCAGAGACGTGCGCGATCCCGCATCCCATCTGGCCCGCACCGACAATACCGACGTTCTTGATCATAGCGCCAATCGCCCCATCACAGCGTCTGCGCCCCTACGCGCAGGCAGAAAAACACCGGGCCGGTCGAGCCGGCCCGGTGAAGTGATAAAGCGCCGCGACGCATTTTTCCAGTGAAATCATCGTCGCAAAAACCAGGCCAAAGCCGGCTCAAAGCGCCTTTTCGAGTTCCGGGAGGGCCTCGAAGAGGTCTGCGACGAGGCCGTAGTCGGCGACCTGGAAGATCGGCGCCTCCTCGTCCTTGTTGATCGCGACGATCACCTTGGAGTCCTTCATGCCGGCAAGGTGCTGGATCGCGCCCGAGATGCCGCAGGCGATGTAGAGTTGCGGCGCGACGACCTTGCCCGTCTGCCCGACCTGCCAGTCGTTCGGCGCGTAGCCTGCATCGACAGCCGCGCGCGACGCACCGACGGCGGCACCGAGCTTGTCGGCAACCGGAAGGATGACTTCCTGGAACTTCTCCGACGAGCCGAGCGCACGGCCGCCCGAGATGATGATCTTCGCGGACGTCAGCTCCGGACGATCGGAGGACGACAGGGCGTCCTGGACGTGGGTCGAGAGGCCCGGATCGGCAGCGGCCGAAACGGTCTCCACCGAGGCGCTGCCGCCTTCGGGGGCAGCGGCGAAGGAGGCCGTGCGCACCGTGATCACCTTCCTGGCGTCGGTGGACTGCACCGTCTGGATCGCATTGCCGGCATAGATCGGACGCTTGAACGTGTCGGGGCTGACGACCTCGACGATTTCCGAGACCTGCGCCACGTCGAGAAGGGCGGCGACGCGCGGCAGCACGTTCTTGCCGACAGAGGTGGCGGCCGAGACGATCGCATCGTAGTTGCCCGAAAGCGAGACGATGAGCGCAGCCAGCGGTTCGGCGAGGTTGTTGGCAAGGCTGGCGTCGTCGGCGACGAGCACCTTGGATACGCCCGAGAGCTTTGCCGCCTGTTCGGCCGCAGCCTTCGCATTGCTGCCGGCGACGAGCACATGCACGTCGGAACCGATCTTGGAGGCTGCCGTCAGAGCCTTGGCGGTCTGGTCGGAAAGGTGTGCGTTGTCGTGATCTGCCAGAAGAAGAATGGCCATGGTTTAGTTCTCCCTTTCCGTTCTCAGAGCACGCCGGCTTCGGTCTTGAGCTTCTCGACCAGCTCGGCGACCGACTTGACCTTGACGCCCGCCTTGCGGCCGGACGGCTCCTCGGTCTTCAGCACCTTGAGGCGCGGGGCGGTATCGACGCCGAAGTCGGAAGGCGTCTTCTTGTCGAGCGGCTTCTTCTTCGCCTTCATGATGTTCGGCAGCGAGGCATAGCGCGGCTCGTTGAGGCGAAGATCGGTCGTGACGACGGCCGGAAGCTTCACGTCGATCGTCTGGAGACCGCCGTCGACTTCGCGCGTGACCTGGGCCGAACCGTTGCCGATCTCGACCTTGGAGGCGAAGGTCGCCTGCGCCCAGCCGAGCAGGGCCGACAGCATCTGACCGGTCTGGTTGCTGTCGTCGTCGATCGCCTGCTTGCCGACGATGACGAGGCCGGGCTGCTCAGCCTCGGCGACGCCCTTGAGGATCTTGGCGACGGCGAGCGGCTCGACGGCGTCGTCCGTCTCGACCAGCACGGCGCGGTCGGCGCCCATGGCGAGCGCGGTGCGCAGCGTCTCTTCGGCCTTCGCAGGACCGATCGACACCACGACCACTTCCTCCGCCTTGCCGGCTTCCTTCAGCCGCAGCGCCTCTTCCACCGAAATCTCGTCGAACGGGTTCATCGACATCTTCACGTTGGCAAGCTCGACGCCCGAGCCGTCCGCCTTCACGCGGATCTTAACGTTGTAGTCTACGACCCGCTTTACAGGGACCAGGATCTTCATGGCTTCCTTCCTTCAAATGCCCGCGAGGGAAAATGCGCCTTTCAAAGGCGCCCTGATTGTCGGTTGGCGACATCGATACGCGTTTTTTTCCCAATTACAATGCGCCACGACCCCTCCCGGCGTGAAAACGGGCAGGTTATAAATTACCTTTACGTCCACGTCAATTTTCCCATCACGGCACGCTCATCGTCCCCAATGGGTCGGCCGCGCGGAGGGGCGCGCGGCCGTCTCCTCGGTGGCGACGGGCGTCGCCTCGACATGCCGCACCGCCTTCGGCGTGACGATCGTCCGGTCGAACAGCGGCACGCCCCGCCGCCGCAGCACGAGCACGAGAAGCGCGCCCGCGAGGATGCCGCCGACATGGGCACCCCAGGAAACGCCGCTGTCGCTGTCGACCACCAGCATGTAGAACTGCTGGGCGATCCAGAAGGCGAGCGGAATGACCGCCGGCAGCGGCAGGGGAATGCGGAAGAACACCAGCACCCAGACGCGCACCTTCGGATGCAGCAGGAAATAGGCCGCCACCACGCCGGAGATCGCCCCCGAGGCGCCGATCAGCGGCGCCTCCGAATCCGGCTGCACGAGGCCGTGCACCAGCGCGCCGGCCGCCGCGCAGAGCAGGTAGAAAAGGAGGAAGCGGACATGGCCGAGCGCATCCTCGACATTGTCGCCGAACACCCAGAGGAACAGCATGTTCGAGGCGAGATGCATGAAATCGCCGTGCAGGAACGCATAGGTGATATAGGTCGCATCCTCCGGCACCAGCACGAGGCTCGGCTCCAGGTCGGCGAAATCGAAGACGACCGCGGGGATATAGCCGAGGCCGACCACCGTCGCATCGGAAAAGGCCTGCGTCGAGGCAAGTCCGGTCACCAGCCAGACCGCGACATTGATCACGATCAGGCTGATCGTGACATACTGCACCTTGATGTATTTGAGGGCGTTCGCGTCGTGCAGCGGTATGAACATGAATCCCCTTCCCCAAGGCGTCTGGAAGCGAGCTTACCTGTTCTTGCCCGGAACCCACAATATGTCCGTACGCCCCTTGTCGTTGACCCAGCGCGCGGCAACGAAGAGGAAATCGGAGAGCCGGTTGATATAGGCCGCGGCGGCAGCCGAGACCGCTTCGCCCTCGATATCCTGCAGGGCGACGATGCGCCGCTCCGCTCGGCGCGCGACGGTGCGTGCAAGATGCAGCGCCGCCGCAGCGGGCACGCCACCCGGCAGGACGAAGGAGCGCAGCGGCTGAAGATCGGCATTGAGCAGGTCGATTTCCCGCTCCAGCCGGTCCACCTGGACCTGCGCGATGCGCAGAGGCTCGTAGTCGAGCTTCCTGCCGGTCTCCGGCGTCGCGAGGTCCGCACCGAGATCGAAGAGATCGTTCTGGATGCGCACCAGCATCGCGTCGAGCTCGGGATGATCTGCAAGATGCTGGCGCACGAGGCCGATGCAGGAATTGGCCTCGTCCACCTCGCCATAGGATTCGACGCGCAGGTCATGCTTCTTGCGGCGCGGCCCGGCGACGAGGCCGGTCGTGCCGTCGTCGCCCGTGCGCGTGTAGATCTTGTTGAGCTTGACCATGTTCCCCTCAGCGCCCGCCGCCCGTGATCCAGAGCGTCAGCATGATGAGGACGATCGCGATCGCCTGCAAGAGCACGCGAAGCTGCATCAGCTTGTTCGACGTGTTGCCGCTGCCGCCCCTGGCCATGTTGACGAGACCGCGCACGAGCACGATGGCGACGAGGCCCATGACGAGCAGGGTCATGAAGGTGAGGAAGGAAGACATGCAACGATCCGATTTGATTTCCGTCAGCCCTATTCACATAGGGCATTTCGCGCAAAGTGCACGCTTTTTGCAGGCTGAAACCCTGCGACGCCGCGCCGCGTCAGCCGAGCCTGCCGATGATCCGGTAGAAGAGCGCCGCCGGCAGCAGCTTTTTCAGGAGCACGCCCTGCTTGGCCGGCGTCGTCACGACATAGTGCGGCCGCGGCGTCTTCGCCGTCAGCGCGTGGCGCAGCACCGCATGCACCGCCTCGGGACCGAGCTTTCCGCGTGCCGGTTTTGCCTCGCCGCGCAGCCGCTGCAACTGGCGGCGATACTCGTCCGCATGCACGGAATTTTCGAGGTCGATGTTCCGCTCGATATGCGTCAGCGCATTGGCCGTGAAGCGCGAGGCGATCGGCCCCGGCTCGATGAGACTGACATGTATGCCCGAACCCGCAAGCTCCATGCGCAACGTCAGCGACAGGGCCTCGAGCGCGAATTTCGAGGCATTGTAGGCGCCGCGCCAGCGATAGGGCACGATGCCGAGGATCGACGAGCACTGCACGATGCGCCCAGAACCCTGCCGGCGCATGACGGGGATCACCCGCCGCGTCAGGTCGTGCCAGCCGAAGACATTGGTCTCGAACTGCATCCGCAGCGCCTCGACCGGCAGGTCCTCGACGGCACCGGCCTGGCCATAGGCGCCGTTGTTGAAGAGCGCATCGAGCCGGCCGCCCGTTCGCGCCAGCACCGTCTCGACAAGCGCGGCGATCGTGTCGGGCTTCGTATAATCCATCAGAAGCGCCTCGATGCCGTCGGCCTCAAGGCTCGCGAGATCCTCCTGCCGGCGCACCGTCGCGAAGACCCGCCAGCCCTCCGCCTTCAGCGCCCGGGCGCAATGGGCGCCGATGCCCGAGGAGCATCCCGTGATGATGATGCTCGGCGGCGTTGTGGCATTTGAAGAAGGCATGGCGGTTTCCTGTACAAATCCGTTCGTGTTTCCCATATTCACCACCAGCGCGCCGCATGTCGTTCCCGATGCGCGGGCGCGTGGCAGACCATTGAATCCGGGTCCCCCCTGAACCGATCCCGATGTAAGGGGTTATACCCGGGCAGACAATGCAAGAGACGGCCGGAGACGGCCGCGAGGGACGAGATTGCCGATGCCGACCGCCATCCGCCTTGCCTACAAGGTCGTCTTCGATGCGATCTGGCACTTTTCCGAAGACGACGGCTGGGCGATGGCAAGCCATGTCGCGCTGTCGACGCTGCTGGCCATCTTCCCCTTCCTGATCTTCGGCACCGCGCTCGGCTCCTTCCTCGGCGCCGACCAGTTCGCCGAAACCGCCGTGCACCTCATCTTCGATACCTGGCCGGAATCGATCGCCGCGCCGATCTCGCGCGAGGTGGTGGCGGTGCTCACCATTCCGCGCGGCGGCCTGCTGACGGTCTCCGTGCTCGCCGCCGCCTATTTCGCCTCGAACGGCGTGGAGGCGCTGCGCGTCTCGCTCAACCGCGCCTACCGGGTGGCCGAGACACGCTACTGGTACGTCACGCGCCTTGCCAGCCTCGGCTTCGTCATCGCCGGCGTGCTGGCGCTGGCGATCCTCAGCATCGTGCTCGTGGCAGCGCCCCTTGCGGTGCGGGCAACGGGCGATTGGCTGCCCTGGCTCACCTATGTCTATTCCTGGGTGGAAAGCTGGGGGCTCTTCGGCACCGTCCTGGTGCTGCTCGTCGGCCTCCTGATCGCCCATCTCTGGCTGCCCGCCGGCCGGCGCAAGATCGCCGACGTGCTGCCCGGCATCCTGGTGACGCTGATCGCCTGGGGCATCGGCGCCTATGCCTTCGCCTCCTACCTCGCCACCTTCGCCAACTACGTCTCGACCTATGCCGGCCTCGCCTCGATCATGATCGCGCTGGTGTTTCTCTACATCGTCGGGGCGATCTTCATCATCGGCGCGGAAATCAACGCGGCGCTGATGAAGTACCGGGTGAAGCACGTGATCCTCGACCGGATCCGCGGCGTGCGCAAGCAGCCGCAACCCGAGGAGGATTCAATGGAGGACGAAGCCATAGCCCGCGAGCAGGGCGCGAATGCCGGCAGGTGACACGCCCCTTTCCCGGTAGGCGGCAAGGCCGGTATCCTCGTTGCTCTTGGAAAGCTTTCGCCCGTCCGGCCCCGGCACCAGCCCATGGTGACGATAGCAAGGCGCCGGCAGGCCGAGCAGGCTTTGCAGCAGGCGGTGCAAGGCCGTCGCATGAAACAGATCCTGCCCGCGCACCACGTCGGTGATGCCCTGTGCCGCATCGTCGAGCACCACGGCAAGGTGGTAGCTCGCCGGCGCATCCGGGCGGGACAGGATGACGTCGCCCCAGCGCTCCGGCCGCGCCACGACGGCGCCCGTCTCACCGTCCGGCCCCTCGCCCGCCTCCGACCAGGTGAGCACCTCCGGCACGAGCGCCAGCGCCTTCTCCATGTCGAGCCGCCAGGCATGCTGCCGCCCCGCCGCGATCCAGCCGAGCGCCAGGTCCCGGTCGAGCGAGAGCTCTTCCGTCGGGTAGAGCGGCGCCCCGTCAGGATCGCGCGGCCAGGTTCCACCTGCAGCCTCCTGCGCCAGAACCCGCGCCTTCACTTCTCCGCGGCTGAGGAAACCCGGATAGAGCACGCCCATCGCCGTGAGGCGCTCCAGCGCCGCGCCGTAGAAGGCAAGATGCTCCGACTGGCGCCGCACCGGCTTTTCCCAGTCAAGGCCCAGCCAGGCGAGATCGCGATAGATCGCCTGCTCGAATTCGGGTCGCGAGCGGGCGGGGTCGATGTCTTCCATGCGCAGCAGGAACCGCCCGCCGCAGGCCGCGGCAAGCTCGTGGTTGAGCATCGCCGAAAGCGCATGACCGAGATGCAGGAGGCCATTCGGGCTGGGCGCGAACCGGAAGACACGATTTTTTGACAAAGCGGTGTGCATGAGGTCTTCTGGCATGAAGAGGCGCGTTACGCCAATAAAGCATGTCGCGCAAAGGTGCGCAGCGGTTTTGCGTCAACGGCATGCGGAAAATCAGGGACCTGAGGCGCAAGGGTTGCCGTGGCAGCAAGGGTCGAGGCCACTCGGGAAAATGCAGTTGCACATGATCAGGACGGATGCGGATGTCGCGGCGGGTCTCGTCGATCTCGCCCTGCTCGACGCGCGTCTTTTCACCGTCATCGACAAGGCCGGCCCCGTGCCGCTGCGGCGCCTTTCGCCCGGCTATCGCGGCCTTGCCGGCATCATCGTCGCGCAGATGGTCTCGCGCGCCAGCGCCGATGCCATCTGGCACCGGCTCGAGGAGGCGGCCGGCGACATCACCCCCCACCACATCCTCGCCCTGTCCGACGAGGACTGTCGCACGGTGGGTCTGTCGCGCGCCAAGGCGGAGACGCTGCGCCGCGCCGCCGAGGTGGTCGATCGCGGAGAACTCGACCTCGACGCCGTCTGCCGCATGGAAGCGGCGGCGGCCACGCGCCGGCTGACCGCCATCAAGGGCATCGGCCGCTGGACGGCGGATGTCTACCTGCTCTTTTGCGGCGGCCATCCGGATATCTTCCCATCCGGCGACATCGCGCTGCAGAATGCGGTCGCCCATGCGCTCGGCCTTGCCGTACGCCCGAGCCCGCAGGAACTCGACCGGATCGCGGAGGGCTGGTCGCCCTGGCGCGGCGTCTCCGCCCGGCTGTTCTGGGCCTATTATTCGCGGGAGATGCGACGCGAGGCGGCCCCGGTGCTCGAAGGCTGAGCCTTCGCGAAATAGCTTGTTTTCGCTTTTCCTTTCCCGCTTCACAATGCTGTAACAACGGGCCTAATATAGAAGGGCAGATGCCGAATCGATCAGGAGAAGCCCTTGACGATTTCTGTTTCACCACAGGCCCTGCCAGCCCTTGTACTGAATGCTGACTACAGGCCGCTGAGTTATTACCCCTTGTCGCTCTGGTCCTGGCAGGACGCGATCAAGGCCGTGTTTCTAGACCGTGTAAACATCATCGCCGAATACGACCATTCGGTATCGTCCCCGAGTTTCACGATGCGCCTGCCGAGCGTCGTGTGCCTGAAAACATACGTGCAGCCGTCACGCCACCCGGCCTTCACCCGGTTCAACGTGTTCCTGCGCGACAAGTTCGAATGCCAGTACTGCGGGTCGCCGGACGACCTGACCTTCGACCATGTCATCCCGCGCGCCCATGGCGGCGAGACGACCTGGTGCAACGTGGTCGCGGCCTGCTCCCCGTGCAATTTGAGAAAAGGCAGCAAGCTGCCGAAGCAGGCGGGCATGCACCCGCATCAGAAGCCCTACCATCCGACGGTTCAGGATCTGCACAACAACGGGCGACTGTTTCCACCCAACTATCTGCACGAAAGCTGGATGGACTATCTCTACTGGGACGTCGAACTGCAGCCCTGATGCCGGAACCGCAGAAACGCCAGGCGTTTTTGCGGCACCCACAGGCATTTGCGACCGGGTTGCGGGGATATCAGGCTTTCGCCGACCGCACGCCCGAGAAGGCGATCGCGGCGAGGATGAGACTTGCGATCACATTCCAGCCGGCGAAGGACAGGCCGAGGAAACGGAAGGACGCTTGCGTGCAGGACGGCCCGTGCTTGGCGTTGAGGTCGGCGAGGAGATCGCCGGCATTCTGCGTGACGCCCTGCGCCGAGGTCGCGCAGGTCGCAGGCCCCTCCCAGAAACCCCACTCCACGCCCGCATGATAGACGCCCATGCCGGCGCCGACGAGCATCATGATGCCTGCGACAGCGAGCAGCAGCCGCGTCAGCCAGGCCGGGCCGCCGAAAAGCGCCGACAGCAGCGCGGCGATCGCGACCGGAATGCCGTAATAATAGGGATCGCGCTGCAACAGGCAGAGCGCGCAGGGAATGTAGCCGCCGATATGCTCGAAGCCGAGCGCCCCGCCCACGGTCGCCGCCATGCCGAGCGTCAGGAGACCTGCGGAAGTCCTGCGGGAAAGGTCGAGAGGTGCGGTCATCAGCATCATCCAATCGGGCCGGCGAGGATGCCGGCGAAACGGCGCCGAGTTCTATCAGGTGAGGCGGCGTTGTAAATCACCCGCACAAACAAGTGATCGTCCACGCAAGGGGGATTTGCCGGTTGCCGCCCGCGGATGCTTCGTGTAAACGGCGATGGCTGCAAGTGCCGTGCCCCATTGGCGGAACTGGTAGACGCGCTCGACTCAAAAAGAGGTTTGTCTACCAATTCACAGGAAATCACGATGAAGTGAAAACATCGTATTTTCAACGGGGTGGCGGTGTGGAAGGGAAGTGTGAGAATTCCGCCGAAATGGCGCTAGGGGCAGGCTAGGAGCCAAGGCCCAGGGTGACATCGGCGGCGAAGTGCGGGCGTGGCGGAATTGGTAGACGCAGCGGATTCAAAATCCGCCGTCCTTACGGATATGTCGGTTCGAGTCCGACCGCCCGCACCATCATCCTAGTGTACCGCTCGGGCACCGTGGTTTCGGGGACCGGCGCCGATCATAACTCGTGATCGACGCCGGGAGAGATGGTTGCGGGAGCATGCATCCATCTTAACTTGCTTTTCCGTACGGCAGCATAAGTGTTTCCAGAACTTCGGCGCCACGTCCATCGAGTCCAGGCGAAGGATTTCCAGGAATTATCGGCTGAAGCCGGTCTTACTAACGACTAGCTTTAGATTGCCGTGCTCATCGATAATTTCTCGCGGGCGCAATTTTGAGACCCAAGTCGGGTGCATTCCCCCATCGCGCCCGCTCTTGATCGGGGCAGTTTCCACGCCCTGCGAGACGAGTTGCTCGAACTCCTGGTCATCGCGTCGCTGCTTGTTCCGCACCGCCTGAGCGATCTCCGTTGGCACTTCATAGGCCGGGCATTCACCATATGGATCGAATTTCAACTGAAAGGCATGGTCTCCTGGCGCGAACGCGTTGAACACGTAGCGTTTGTTGCAGACATCGACTTTAGGTGGGCGGCTCGTCACCTCGAAATGATCGTTGCCCTCCTTGAGCATGCGCCAGAACGGCATGTGGGGGTTTCCGCGATGCCTGGCCATGTTGGCGGGGGTCATGCGGAACGGGAAAGCTTGCACTTGGAAAGACCTCTGTCCGCCGGAGAAGGACTCCCGGCCGAGTGCGAAGATTTCCAGGATTTGCGCGTCGGTCATCGCGTAGCAGCCTTGCGAAGAGCAATCACCATGCACCATGAGATGGGTTCCGGTGCGCTCATGGACACGATCGAAGGCGTTCGGGAAGCCGAGATTAAACGACAGATAGTACTCCGAGTTCGGATTCATCTGCGCCGGCGTGATGTCATAAAAGCCCTCCGGCGTCTGCCGGTCGCCTTCCCTGATCTTCGGGCCTAGATCGCCTGACCACTTACAGATTGGATAGATTTTTAGGAGCGCGAAGCGGCCTTTGCGATCCTCCTTCCATACTTCGAGCTCGGCTTCTACTTTGAACACGCGCAGAAGGATCGGCGATCCTAATTCCATGTTCAGAGTTGCCATTTTGGCTCGCAGCGTGCGCGGGACAGGAGCAATTGCCTTAGTGTCGGCGGTTGCCAATATGTCAGTCTGGCAGCCCCCAAGCGCCGCCGTCCCTAACAGAGCGGCCGAGTTCGCGATGGTCCGCAACGCGCTTCGGCGGGCGATCAGTTTGCCGGGCTTCAACGTCCTTCCCCCGTTTCCAATCGCCCGAGGCAACATCGCAAACTTAACGCAAGCTTAAAGCAGGAATTCTCGGCAAAGGAGACAGCGAGATAGGCAAATAGCGATATGGATGGATCATGGTTTTCGAGCGATCCGTATTGCATGAGCACCCGCGGGTTGAACCAACGGTATATCTGACTATTTCAGCCAAATGGTCCGATGTTCGCAGCGTAGACGCCCTGAGTTTGCATCAGGTTTTGAGAACCGCTCGGATAACGAAAGCGACCAGCGTCAGCATCAGGACGCTGGCCAGCCAGATGGCTCCGAACCACATCAGACGTTTCCAGAGCTTTGGCACAGTCTTGTCAGTGGTATCCGGTTTCATCTACTTTGCCTCGGAAGACCCAATAGGCCCAGGCTGTATATGCCAGGATAACCGGGACGAGCAGGCCCGCACCGATCAGCATGAAGACCTGGCTTCGTTCGGGCGCGGCGGCATCCCAGATCGAAACTCGGCCGGGGATCACATCGGGCCAGATCGAAATCGCCAACCCGGCCATCGAGAGACCGAACAGAATAAGCGTCATCGCAAACGGCAGCCAGTCACGGCCGCGGTCGATCGATCGCCAGAGAATAAATGCGGCAATGGTGACGAGCAGAGGCATCTGGGCCGCCGCGAGCACACCCGGCCAGCCGAACCAACGTTGGTAATAGCTGGCATCGAGAAAGGGTGTCGCTGCGCTGACAGCGACGATCGC
This sequence comes from Shinella sp. HZN7, assembly GCF_001652565.1. Taxonomy (NCBI): domain Bacteria; kingdom Pseudomonadati; phylum Pseudomonadota; class Alphaproteobacteria; order Hyphomicrobiales; family Rhizobiaceae; genus Shinella; species Shinella sp. HZN7. Next base: position 3,711,408 of record NZ_CP015736.1, read on the forward strand.
CCCGACAAGCGCGATCGTGAGTAGGCGAGCATGTTTGCGCGCATGGGCCTGCGTTGGGCCGTTAGTCTTCCAGATCAACCACCCCGCTCCGAGTAGCGCGTACCCCGCCATGAGGCTGGCACCCGTAAGAAGGGTGAACGGGGTGAGCCAATCCCACCAGCCGCCACCATAGGCCCGGCCCTCAACATGGATGCCTTGAAGAAGCGCGCCGAGCGTGATCCCCTGAGCGAAAGTGGCGACAACCGACCCGCCGCAAAAGGCTATATCCCAGAACCGTCGATGGCCCGGATCACGCCACCGGAATTCGAAGGCGACGCCGCGAAACACCAGGCCAAGCAACATTGCGATGAGCGGAGCGTAAAGGGCCGGAAGCACGATCGCGTAGGCAAGCGGGAAGGCGGCCATCAGGCCGCCGCCGCCGAGGACTAGCCAGGTCTCGTTGCCGTCCCAGACCGGCGCGATGCTGTTCATCGCGCGGTCGCGCTCGCCGCCGACTCGAAACGTGGGGAACAGGATACCGATTCCGAGATCGAACCCGTCCATGACGACATAGGCTGCCACGGCAAAAGCGATGATCGCTGCCCAGATGATGGTGAGATCGATCATCACGACGCTCTCCCTTCGACGGCCACTGCCGGGGTGATGCCGGCGGCGCGGATAGGCTTTCCACCCGACGGATCGGCTGTCTCGTGGGGCTGCGGTGGTTTGGCCATTAGCTTCAGAATGTAGAAGGTCCCCGCGCCGAAAACCGCGAAGTAAACGACGATGAACGCGACCAATGAGGCGGCGACAGCGGGTGCCTCCAAGGGCGCCGCCGATTCCGCCGTCCTCAGCAGGCCGTAGACTGTGAAAGGCTGACGCCCGACCTCGGTTGTGACCCAGCCGGCGATCACCGCCACGAAACCGCTCGGCCCCATTGCGATCGCAGCGCGATGCAGCAACGGCCAATCGTAAAGGCGTTTGCGATACCGGGCGGCGAGGCTCCAAAAGCCAAGCCCCAGCATCGCGAAACCCAGAGCGACCATGATGCGGAAGGACCAGAAGACCACGCCAACCGGAGGATGCTGATCCTCGGGAATCGTGTCGAGTCCGGCCAGGGGCACATTAAGATCGTGCTTTAGGATGAGGGAGGACGCCTTCGGAATCTCAAGGGCGTAGTCGACGCGCTTCTCGGCGCTGTTGGGGATACCGAACAGGATGAGCGGCGCACCTTCAGGATGACTGTCGTAGTGCCCCTCCATCGCCATCACTTTGGCGGGCTGGTGCTCAAGCGTATTAAGGCCGTGCAGATCGCCGGCGAAGATCTGGATCGGTGCGACAATCGCCGCCATCCACATCGCCATGGAGAACATTTTGCGCGCGCCCGGATTCGTCTTGTCTTTGAGAAGATGCCAAGCACCGACCGCGCCGACCACGAACGCCGTTGTGAGGTAAGCGGCGATGACGGTGTGAACGAGGCGATAGGGGAAGCTTGGATTGAAAACGATCGCCCACCAGCTCGGGCCGGGCAGAAACTGGCCGTTGGCGCCGATCTCGAAGCCGGTCGGTGTCTGCATCCAACTATTGACCGACAGAATCCAGAAGGCGGAAATGAAGGTGCCGAGCGCGACCATGCAGGTCGCCACGAAATGCAGTCTCGGCCCGACCTTGTTGATGCCGAAGAGCATCACGCCAAGGAAGCCGGCCTCAAGGAAGAAGGCCGTCAGCACCTCGTAGGCCATCAACGGACCAATGACGGGACCGGCCTTGTCGGAAAAGACCGACCAGTTCGTGCCGAACTGGTAGGACATGACGATCCCCGATACGACGCCCATCCCGAACGCAAGTGCGAAAATCTTGAGCCAGTACCGGTACAGATTAGCGTAGACCCCGTTGCCGGTCTTCAGCCAGAGCGCCTCCAGAACCATGAGGTAGCTCGCCAAGCCGATGGAGAAAGCCGGGAAGATGAAATGGAAGCTGACGGTAAAGGCGAACTGGATTCTGGCGAGCAGCAGGGCGTCGAGCATCGCGATTTTCCTCGGATTGAGTAGGGTGCGGTCCCGACGCGCCGCCCTTCAACAACAGCCGACCCGTCGAGTACTGAAACTCCGCTCCGCGGCCGAGCTTCACGTTCATTGTCGAGCTTTCTGAAAGCTTTGAACGGGCGCGCCCAGCTCGACAACGGCAGCATTTGCTACCACGGCACGCAAATCACTTATGCTATTTTCGAACTATGTAATTATGTAAGCGTCTTGCGTCAACCCGAACGCCGTGCGACATAGAGGGTGAATGACTTTTGCGAGACCGCTTTTCGAATGGACAATGTGACCACGTATCCCAGGGCTTTGCGGATGGGCGACCCCGCTCCCGACTTCGAGGCACGTTCGACCCAAGGAGCGCTCCGGCTTTCCGACTACAGGGGCCGGTGGCTTGTCTTCTTTTCGCACCCTGCGGATTTCACCCCAGTCTGCACGACAGAGTTCGTGGCGTTGGCCAAGGCGCACGATCGTTTCGTCGCGCTGGACTGTGCCCTGGTGGGATTGTCGGTGGATAGCCTTTACGCGCACCTCGCCTGGACCCGAGCGATCCGCGAACTCTTCACCGTCGAGATTCCCTTCCCGGTCATCGAAGACCCGTCGATGCTCGTGGGCCGTGCCTACGGCATGATCGACGAGGCGGCTGAGAATAGCGCCGGCGTGCGGGCGACCTATTTTATCGACCCGGAGGGCGTGATTCGGGCGATCACGCACTATCCCCTGACGATCGGCCGATCGGTCGACGAGATGGTGCGGATGGTAGCGGCGCTGCAGGCCACCTATTCGGGTGAGAGGCTGGCGCCGGCCGACTGGAAGCCTGGTGAGTCACTGCTTCATCTCGCCGACGAAAAGGCTCAAAACGAAGCCGACTGGTTCTGCCGGAGGGAGGCATGAAAACGCTTTGGCAATCGCGGCCCCAAGCGGATATCGCCGCTGATAAGCTTCGCAGGTTCGCACAGCCCCAGCGTTTGATGATCCTGTCCCTCCTGCTTGAGGGGGAAAAGTCGGTCACCGAAATCGACATGGCGACAGGAATAGGCCAGCCAGCGTTGAGCCAGCAGCTTGCCGAGCTTCGCAAGGCAGAGCTCGTATTGACACGACGTCAGGCCAAGCAAGTCTACTATAGCCTCGCCGACGATACCGTCGTGCTGTGTGTGCGCAGCATCGAGGCTGTCTTCGGGGCCGGAGACCCCGAGCGAGCGCTCATGAGCATGGTCAGACCGGACGTGCGACCGGAGCGCAGCGGCGTGGTGCGTGGAGCGGCCAACTTCGCGCGAATTCGTTGATCTGACTTTTGGCCTTAAGCCGCTCTTAAGGTTGCAGGCAAGGCGCTCTTCCGAACAATCAGCGTCGGAGGAGAGTATTAGAAATGGCAGCAGAAGCACGCCGCAATATCACGCTTATACAGGTCAACGATACGCACGGATATCTGGAGCCGCATCCCGAACTGGTCTGGCACGGCGCCACCCCGCATCTCCCAACGCTTGGCGGTTATGCGCGTATCGCAGGCTATCTCAACAAGATCCGATCGGAATGCCCTGACGCAGTCGTCGCCCTCGACAATGGCGATACGTTTCACGGCACCTATGCAGCCGTTTCCTCCAAGGGAGAAGCCCTCGTTCCATTGACCAACGCGCTTTCCCTCGACGCGATGACTGCACATTGGGAGTTCGCGTGGGGTCCAGCGCACTTCAAAGCGCTTGCCAAGCGGCTCGATTATCCCGTCCTGGCGATCAACTGCTTCGACCAGAAAACTGGGCGTAGGCCGTTTGCTGCATCGCGTGTCATCGAACGCGGGGGCGTAAGGATCGGCGTCATCGGCGTCGCTGCGACCATCGTCGACAAAACGATGCCGCCGCATTTCAGCGAGGGCCTGCGGTTCACCAATGGCGACAAGGAGTTGCCGCGCGAGATACGTCGGCTCCGCCAGAAAGAGCGCGTCGAGCTTATCGTCGTTCTATCCCATCTCGGCCTGCCACAGGACATCAAGCTCGCCGGACTGGTTGACGGGATCGACGTTATTCTCAGTGGCCATACGCATGACCGGCTCGAACGACCCGTCCTGGCCAACGGTGCGATCATAATTCAGTCAGGATGCCATGGCGCTTTCATCGGCCGGCTGGACCTGAGCGTCGGCAAGGATGGTGTCCGAATGGAGGCCCACGAGTTGGTCGCCATGGATGAGACAATCGATCCCGATCCGTCGATGGCCGAGCTCGTGGAAGGCGTGATGGCTCCTTTGCGGGCGCATCTGTCAGTCGCTGTCGGCCACCTCGATATGGCGCTGCATCGCAACACCATCCTCGATTGCACGATGGACGACTTCTTGCTGGCAGCCCTTTGCGACACCTCCGGACGGAAAATCGCTTTCTCGAACGGGTGGCGCTACGGCGCGCCGATCCCGCCGGGCACGGTCACGATGAACGACCTCTGGAATATCATCCCGGTCAATCCTCCCGTCTCGAAGGTGACGATGACCGGCGCAGAGATCCGCGAGATGATGGAGCAGAATCTTGATCGGACGTTCTGCGCGGATCCATTCGGCCAGATGAGCGGCTATGTGAAACGCTTCTGCGGACTGACGATCTTCGCCAAACTCGAAAACCCCTTCGGCAGCCGCATAGTCCAAATCTTTGCCGGGGAGGAAAAGCTCGATCCGGAGGCAGGCTACGAGGTGGCATTCGTCACGGCCCAAGGCGTGCCCAGCCGGTTCGGTCGCGACCGAGGCCAGATGGAGGTTTCCGCAATCGAGGCGCTGCAAGCCTATCTGAAAAAGAGCCCGCGATCCGCCGCCACACCGGGACGTGTCATTCCGATCTGAGGCTAGAGCGCAGTGCGTTGACGCGCTACACGATCGCTTCTTTGCTTGTTCGTGCCGCTTCATACTTCTCGGTCTGCGGTCCGCGCTCTTCCAGCGATCGCATTGTCGACATTCTTGAAAGCCGCAGGCTATTTCCCGCCACGGAAAACGAGCTGGCGAGCATGGCCAGCGCGGCCATGGATGGTGTGAGTACGCCGGCGATCGCGACGGGAACGGCGATCAAATTGTAGACGATGGCCAGGCCGATATTCTGCCGCGCAACTCCCATCATACGGCGTGACAAGGCGATACCCGCCATGAGTTGGGCGATGCCGCCTTTGACGATGACCAGGTCAGCCGTCTGTGCGGCGGCGCCATGCGCTCCGGCGACAGACACGCCGCAATCGGCTGCGGCAAGCGCAGGTGCGTCATTGACGCCGTCTCCAACGAATAGAACCGGGCCAGCCACGCCCTTCAGCAGTTCGACCTTGTCAGCGGGCGAGGAGCCGTACACAGCCTGCTGCGGCGGGATGCCAAGCGCTGCCGCGATCCTGAGCGTCGGACCTGCAGCGTCCCCAGAAGCGATCCACACGTCGATATTCATCTGGCTCAGTCGATTGACGGTAGACAGCGCTTCGTCGGTCTGAACATCGGCCAGACCGAGCTTGCCGATAGGCTCATCGTCGAGGCTGACGGCAAGCCATGTCAGATCGTCATCTCCCCCAACACTGCAGACGGTAATCGACCGGCCATCCCGGTCGAGAGCCTCGGCGCCGCGATCCAGGCGGGTCCCGCCCGTTCCTTCTTCGCGGCCGTGTCGTGCGACGATCGCACGCGCCAGCGGATGATCGATGCCGGTCTCCGCGCAGGCCGCAAGACGCAACACCTCGTCTTCGGTCCAACCCTCGGCTGCAGAGACCGCGACAACCGTCGGGTGGCCGCCCGTCAGCGTTCCAGTCTTGTCAAAGATCGCAGTCGCCGGATTGGCCAGCGCTTCGAACGCAACAGGATCGCGCAGGCGAAGCCCACAACTGGCCGCGATGCTTGCAGCGCGCGCCTGCGCGAGGGGGCCAGCGATCGACAGGGCACAAGGACATGCGGCCGCCAGTACAGTCAGACCTCTGACCACCGCTTCCGTCCACGCTATGCCAGAGGTTGGAAGGACCGTCACTGTGGCGAATGCGAGGCAAGGAATTGCCCAGCTCAAGGCTGCTGCGAGCTGGTCGGCTTGTGACGCCGCCGTACCCTTCTGAGCAACCTCCAGCGCGATTGCCCCGCCCATCCGATCCAGGTCGCAATCGCCGAACGCGCGATCGACGGTTACGAGAATGCGACGTTGCAGGTTTATCGAGCCCGCCTCGACACGATGCCCGATCTCGACGGGGATTGCGCGGCTTTCCCCGGTCAGGACCGCGCGGTTGATAAGGCTTTGCCCGTCAAAAATCTCTCCGTCCATGCCGATGATGGAGCCGGCGTCGACAACGATCCTGTCACCGATCTCGATCTCTTCAGCCGGGATGGCCTCGTCGCCAGTCGCAGTTCGCCTGACAACCATTCGAACGGATGTGTCTTCGAGCGCCTTCAGGGCATCGATCGCGCTTCTTCGCGTGAAGAGATCGACGAGGCGCCCTATGAGCAGCAGCGTGATCAGCATCGTCGCCGTGTCGAAATAGACATGGGAGGAGCCCGACGCGAGCGAGACAATGGAGAGAACGAAGGCGCCGCCGGCGCCGAGCGCGATCAGCAGGTCCATGCCGGGCGCGCGCAGGCGGATTGATCGAAACGCCATCCAGAAAATGCCGGCTCCTGCCCAGAAAACGACAGGCAGTGCCAGAAGGCCGGAGCCCAAAGCGATCCACCAGGCAACCACCGGATCGAGAACGGAAACATAGAGCACGACAGCGAGCGCCATCGACCACATGCCCGACATGACGGCGACGGCAAGGCGCAGAGACAGGCGGCTTATGTCGGCGGACAGGATCGCCGAGAGTTCCTCAGGCTTGTGACGATCGATCAGCCTATATCCGGCCCGTGATACAGCTTCGGCGATGTCGTCGACGGACAGCCGCTGCGCATCCCATTCGACCAGCATCGAAGCCGTGAGGTGATGCACCCCGACGGCGGTGACCCCTTCAAGCCGACCGATCTGGCGTTCCAGCCCGCGCGCGCACCCGCCGCAGGCCATGCCGCTGAGGCCGACGAGGCGACGCATAGCGTTCAGTCCACGGCGCCGACCGGGCGATCCGGATCCGGCGTGCCCACACCGAGCAGCACCCCGTTGACGGTCTGACCGTAGTAAATCTGATCGCCGTCGTGGTATTGCTTGCGTGTTTCCTCGATCGTCTTGCCCTTCTGGCGCGGGTCCTTTGGCCGCTCGAAACTGTCGATATAGGCCGCGACGTCCCAGGCCTCCTGATCGGTCAGGCGTCCGGGTTGCGACAGCGGCATGTTGTGCTTGATGAAGGCTGCGGCAGTGTCGATGCGTGCCATGCCCGCGCCCCAGTTGTAGGAATTCGCTCCCCAGAGAGGCGGGAAGACATAGCGCCCATTGATGTCCTTCTGACCCTGCCCGTCACCGCCATGGCAGACGGCGCAATTGGCGGCGAAGACCTGCGCGCCGCGTTCGGGGGAATAGCCGGCCTCGGTCTTGGCGACCTTGCCGAAGCCGACTCCTTCGAGCTCCTTGTTCGTCGGCGCGTTGGTCGCGAGCCAGAAGAAGTAGCTTTCAAGGTCGCGATAGATGTCGTCGCCATGCGGCGGTGGACCGCCCTTGACCGAATGCTGGGCGTTCATCGAATAGGTGAAGCAGCCCTGGACGCGGTCCTCCATGGTGTTGATCTGTTTGTTCTTGGACCGGTATTTCGGGTACTGAACCCAGGCGGCCCACATCGGCGCCGAGAAAGGTTGGCGGCCGGCGCCGAGATGGCAGTTGGAACAGGACAGGCCGTTGCCGACATATTGCGAGGCATTGGTCGAGGTGTTCATGAAGATTGCCTGCCCGCGGCGGACAGCCGCTCCGAACTGATCGTTCGGAATCTGCTCGTCTGTCGGAGGCTGGAAGAAGTCGGCGGTCGCGTGACCTTGCGTATCCTGCGCCGCCTGCCGACCTGGAATGAAGCCACTCTCATAGGCGAGCGCGCCGAGCGCGGCAACGATCAGGCCGGCGCCGGCCGCATGGATCCACATTCGCGCAACGCGCCCCTTTTGGGGATCGGCTGGTTTGGCTGGTGGGCTTTGTTCTGGCTCCGTCATGGCCGTTCTCCAATCCTGGCAATCTGGGCGTCTTCTCCTGCCGGCACGGGGGGAAGCGAGGCGAGATAGTCTGCGACCGCTCTGCGATCGGCATCGGACAGCGCTCGGGAAATCCGTCCCATCAGGTCGAGCGATGAATTGTTGCGATGTCCACCGACCCAGGCCGCGAGCTGGCTTGCCGTGTAGGAGGCGTGCTGGGCGGCGAGCGCTGGAAACTCCGGCGAGACCCCGAAGCCCGAGGGTCCGTGACAGGAGAAGCAGGCTGGCACGTTGCGGCTCCAGTCGCCGTGCAGCGCCAGCGCTTCGCCGCGCGCGAGATCGCCGCCGAGTTCCGGCTTGGCGTTCGAAGGTACGCGCAGGCCGGCATAATATTCGCCGAGCTGGCGCTTCTCTTCGTCGGTCAGCGACGCCACAACGATCTTCATGGATTCGTTCTGGCGACGTCCGCTATGGAAATCGTCGATTTGCTTGACGACGTAATCGGCGGGAAGGCCCGCAAGACGCGGGACGTTTTCCTTGCCCTGTCCGAGATCGCCGTGACAGCTCGCGCAGGCCCATTGCTCTCCGCGCCCTGTGAAGATCATCGCGGAGACCTCCGGGCTGAGCGAGACGGCGGTCTGCGCCACGAATGGCGGCTGGCTGCCGAGTGCGAGGCCGGAAGAGGACGCGATCTCCGCCCCACCTTTGAAGCTGCCCTTGTCCGCGATATCGCCACGCAGCTTGGCGACGGCCCCCGCTTCGATTGTCTCGGAGGACTTGCCGAAGCGGTGCGCCACATAGGTCGCGAGCTCGCCAACCTCGACATCGGTGAGGACGCTGGCGAAGCTCGGCATGTGGCCGTTGTAATTGTGGTCGCCGACGCGGATCGGTCCGTCGATGCCGCGCAGCAGGATCGTCGACACCAGCTCGGGGCCTTGCGCGACGAAGGCGGAGCCTGCGAGCGGTGGAATGGCGCCGCGCACGCCCATGCCATCTGCCTGGTGGCATGTCGAGCAGCGGGCGGTGAACAGCGCGGAGCCCGGTTCTGTGCCGCCGCCCGTTGCCACGCGGCTTTCCGCAATTCGTTCATCGCGCGCTGCAGCGACATCCTCGCGTGTATCGAAGAGCGTTGCGGCGCCCCAAATCCCGAGGCCGACGGCGATGGCGATCAGCGGCCACGGCATCTTGCCGTGAAGCTCGTAGGGTTCGAAATTCTCATCCGGCCGCCCGGCCTCGTCCTTGCGGGGAGATTTATCTACCGTCATTGCGCACCCTCCGGACGGTTGTAGCCGTCGTCGCGCAGGGCGTTGGCCGGCGCGGGATAGGTTCGGTCGAGGGATTGTAGGTAGGCCGTCAGGTCGAGCGCTTCCTGCTTGGCGATCACGACGCCGGATTTCGGCGCGTATTCCGATGGGAGGGCGACGACAACATCGCCGGGAGCGGCCGCGCTCTTCTCCTCGAACAGGAAGGGATAGGCCGGCATGATGCTCCAGTCGAAGATGGCACGCGGCTGATAGAGATGGGTCAGATGCCAGTCGCGCGAGGGAAGCCGCGCGCCAACATTGAGGAGGTCCGGTCCGGTCCGCATCGTGCCGAGCTGGTGCGGGCGGTCATAGGTGTAGTCGGCGGCGATCGCCGGCCGGCCCCAGCCGCGCACGCCGTCGGGCGCCTGGTCGGGCGAGCGAGGCTGCTGGCTGTGACAGTAGACGCAGCCGAGCGAGACATAGACCTCGCGCCCGCGCGATTGTTGCTCGGTATAGGGCTGTAGCTCCGGCGGGATGTCGTGCCGGCTGATCTGGATGCCGGGCGCGATGACGAGCATGAGGGTCGCGAAAGCGAGAATGCCGAGGGCCAGAACGGAAAGAGGAAGATAGCGGTTCATTCTGCGGGCGCCACCTTTACGGCTGCCGCTGCCCGGCGTGGAAGGAGGATCGCGGCGACGTTGATTGCGAACAGGATGTGGCCAAGCGTCATCAGGCTGCCGCCAACGCTGCGCGCCTCGAGATAGGGAATGGTGACAGTGACGCTATCTGCAAACGGCCGGGTCGCGTCGAGCATGGCAAGACCCTGGAGAACGCCGCCGATCGACAGCCCGAAGAAGTAGATCGCGAAGCCGACCACGATCAGCCAGAAATGTGCGTTGATCAGCGCGGGCCACTGGAATGCTCGCCCGGTCATGCGCGGGAGCATGTGATAGGCCGCGCCGAACATGACGATGGTCACGAAGGCATAGGCACCGAGATGGGCATGGCCGACGGTGTAATGGGTGAAGTGTGTGACGGTGTTGATGGAACGAAGAGCTTCGGTCGAGCCCTGGAAGGATGCCAGCGTGTACATGACCGCGCCGAAGGAGATGAAGCGTAGCGTTAGCGATTCCTTCAACGCCCACAGATTGCGAGCGACCGTGACATGCTGGTTGATTGCGACTGCGATCACCGGGATGAACATCATCACCGAATGGACGATTGACAGGGTCACAACCCAGGTGGGCACCGGTCCGCCAATCAGATGATGGATGCCCACCTGGCTGTAAAAGAGCGCAAGGCCCCAGAACCCAAGCAGTGATACCGAATAGGAATAGATCGGCTTCCCGATGATCTTCGGGATGAAATAGTAGGCTGTGCCGACACCGAGCGGCGTCAACCAGAGTCCCAGGACGTTATGGGCAAACCACCAGTTGACGGTGGCTTCCTCGACACCCGAATGGATGTAGGGGATGTTGGCGATGACGAAGAGACAGGGGAACCAGAGAATGCCGGCGAGGAAGTACCAGCCGGACACGTAGATGTGGTGCACCTGTCGTGCGATCGTCGTCTTGACCAGAGGGATGACGAAGAACACGCCGGCCAGCGCCAGGAGCATGTCGAGCTGCCAGGGGATCTCCAGCCACTCTTCGCCGTCAGTCCAGCCGTTGGCGATGGCGAGCGCGCCGAGACAGACGGCAATGTTCCAGAGGATCGCGCCGATGATAGGCAGCCGGGGTGCGCGCAATGGCGTGTGGAAGATGCGTGGCAGGATCCAGATCATCGAGGCTACGCCCATCTGCGAGAGCCAGCCGTAGATGACGAGATTGAGATGCAGGGTGCGGACACGGCCGAAGGTGAGCGGCGCATAGGCCGAAAGCCAGTCAGGCCAGTGCAGCTTGAGCGAGGCGATCAGGCCGAAGGTCGAGCCGATGATGAGCCAGAAGGTCGCCGCGACAAGCAGCACGGTAACGGGCATGGTGGAAATGCGATCAATGCCGGAGGTGGCCGCGTCGAAGTAATGGCGCCTGGCAGGTGAATGTTCGGCATCGGGACTGTCGAGGTGACCCTCGTCGCCGTCCGCGAAGATGACCTTCGCGTCGTCCTGATCGAGCTTGAGCTGCCGGTTGCTGATTGCCCAGATCAGGAAGGCGAGCGCGAGCAGCGACACGGCGAAGCTCAACGCCAACAACAGTCCCATAGTCACCATGCGCTATCCCTCCCGCTTGCGTCCTGGCTCTTGCGGCAGGCACACAGGGTTCAGCGCTCGGAAACCAACCTTAAGGCAAACTTAAGAAACTCTTCGGACTTGTGAAAAGCGACGCCGAGGCGCGGGATTCAGTTCGTTGCCACGAGCTCGTCGCTGCGCGCGGTCGACCGGCGATGCCAGTTTGCTCTTGTATTGATCCCGGCGAACAGCGGCAGCTCCGCCTGTTCCGATGCGCTGGAAAGCACGCCATGGCTGACGCTGTCCTTGCCGCTGCGCTTCACGGCATACATCAGTCGATCGACACGCCTCATCACTTCTTTCAGCGACGTGTCGACACAGGGCGGGATAACGAGCGCGCCCATGCTGCAGGTGGCATCGATGCTGGTGGCGAAAAGCGCTGCCGCCAGTTGCGCATGGAGCGTTTCTGCCCGGTCTTCCGGGGATTCGTTCGGCTCGAGGGGCATCAGAATGGTGAACTCATCGCCTCCCATCCGTCCAAAACAGTCGTGCTTGCGAAGGAGCGAAAGGGTTGACGCGCCCAATGCTTCCAGTACGCGATCGCCAGCGTCATGCCCGTAGCGGTCGTTGATAGCCTTGAAACCGTCGAGGTCGAGATAGAGCAGCAGCAGCCTCTGGTGTTCGCCGGCAGCGCGCAGGATCATCCGCTCCGCTCTCTGTTCGAACGCCAACCGATTATAGGCGCCGGTTTTCCCATCGCGGCGGGCCAGGAAGTGTTCGCGATCGAAGTTGCAACGAAAGCTGGAGACGATGGCGGCGAGCACCGGGAGCGTCAACAGTTGAAGCGCCAGGTTGCCGAGCGCCAATGCTTTGCCTGGCCCCCACCAGCTCAGGCATATGGCCATCGAGGTCGCAGCCGCGGCGAGCGAGAGAACGATGCCCGCCCGCAGTCCCAGCCTCCAGCTGACGAGGCAGACGGGGATCATGTAAAGCGGCGCGATATGCAGACCGCTCGAATGAAGCAGATAGCCTGACACAGCGATCGAAACGAACGTGAGAGCGGTCACGGCCCACACGCCCCTGATGCTAAGATTATCGACGTGATGGGCGAGAGAAAGAAGCGTTCGGCACGCCTTCTGTTCCGGTGTGGCTCGCTGATGATGCTTCAAAACTTCATGTCCTCCGACGTCTTCAAATACGATGCGCATCCCAAAAAGCTGATGTGACAGCATGCTGGCTGGCAGCGGAGAGAATGACGTGGGTCAACAAAAGTTCGAATGGCATCAAGTCTGACGGCAGCGATTCGGCCGTTATCAGAACTGATGCTCGTTGTACCCTATGCACTTAGGTCGTCTGCTGAATATGATAGCGTCCGTCAAGATGGTGTAATTTCGGGTGTGGCCCCGGGCTGTCATGATCAGGCGGCTCTGGGTGTAATCTGAAGTGTGGTTTCCTCCTCGATTGTTGGTGGATTTATCTCGGCCATCGCCTCGACCTGCATGTATCGGCTGAGGAGTTGCCATTCGTCGTTGGCTTCGAGCAGGACCGCGCCGATGAGGCGGACGATGCTGTCCTCGTTGGGGAAGATGCCGACGACATCGGCGCGACGCTTCACTTCCTTGTTCAGCCGCTCCAGCGGGTTGGTGGAATGCAATTTGGTACGGTGCTGCGCCGGGAAGGCCATGTAGGCCAACACATCGGCCTCGGCATTGTCCATGAAGGTGCCGAGCTTGGGCCATCTGGCGCGGAGTTGGTCGGCGACATGCCGCCATGTCTGCACGGCGCTGTCGTGGTCGGGCTGGATGAAAGCCTGCCGGATCGCGGCGGCGACCATGGTGTGCTGGCCCTTGGGAACGTAGGCAAGCGCGTTGCGCATCGCATGAACGCGGCACCTCTGCCATGTCGCGCTGAGGATGCGGGTGATGGCGGCCTTCAGCCCCTCATGAGCGTCGGAGATGACCAGCTTGACGCCGGTGAGACCCCGGCGCACCAGATCGCGCAGGAAGCTCGTCCAGAACGGCTCGGCTTCGGAAGGGCCGATGTGCAGGCCGACGATCTCCCTCTTTCCGTCCGTATTGACGGCCACCGCGATTATCGCCGCCACCGAGACGATGCGCCCGCCCTCGCGCACCTTCAGATAGGTCGCGTCGAGCCAGAGATAAGGCCAGTCGCCCGAAAGCGGGCGCTTGAGGAAGGCGTTCACCCGCTCATCGATGTCCTTGCAGAGCTTGGAAACGGAGGATTTGGAAATCCCCGTCATGCCCATCGCCTGCACCAGCTCATCGACCTTGCGCGTCGAAACGCCGTTGATCCATGCCTCCTGGATCACGGCCACCAGTGCCTTCTCCACCATCTTCCTCGGCTCCAGAAAGCCGGGGAAATAGGCCCCTTGCCGCATCTTCGGTATCTTCAGGTTCAGCGTGCCGAGCCGGGTGTCGAGCGAGCGGTCGCGGTAGCCGTTGCGCCAGGTCTGGCGGCCATCGCCCCGCTCATAGCGGCCAGCGCCGATCAGGCCGTCCACGTCGGCCTCCATGATCAGTTGCAGCACGCTTTCGGCAATGGCCCGCAGAAAATCGCTGTCGCCACTCTTCGCGGCAAGCTCGGCAAGGGGTAATCTATCGTCGGTCATCGGAGTTCCTTTCGGCAGGTTGAAGTCGAACAACTCCACCTTATCCGACAGGCCCGGTGACCACCCGGCGCTCGGCAAAAGCGGCAGCGCATTCTCCACCGCAATTTCCACTCAATGCGCCCCCGAAATTACACCACGAACGTGGACGCTACCCTGAATATCGCCGCGCGAGCGATTTCCTTTTAACAGATGAGTGTTAACCTTCGTGACAGCGGATCAGTAAAATTTGAGCGACATGGACGGGGCGGTCGCCCAAGCGCTGATCCGCTCAATATCTCGCATCTTTCGGCTTCTTCACGCCCTTCCAGTCGTTGACCTTGCCCGCGAAATCCGGCCGCGGCATGTGGGTGAAGAATTCCGCCACGTCGACGGCATCCTGATCCGAGAGCACCCCGCCGGCTCCGAGCGGCGCCTCCAGGTGCATGGCAGGCGGCATGGCGTATTTGACGAATTGCGCCGCCTTGTAGGTGCGGGCAAGGCCGGCGCCGATATTGAACGATTCATCACCCCAAAGCGGCGGGAAGATGTAGTCTCCGACCTGATCCTTCATCCCCTGGCCGTTGGCCCCATGGCAGGAGGCGCACTGGGCGGCGTAGATCGTCCTGCCCCTCTCGGGATCGGGCACGAGGCTCTCGTCAATCGGTCCGGCGTTGCGCACCGCTGTCTTGTCGCCTTTCGCAACATCCTGGCGCAGCCAGTCCATATAGGTGAGCATGGCGTGCATCTCGGTGCTGTCGGGATCGAGCGGCTTGCCGTTCATCGAGCGCTGGAAGCAGCCGTTGATGCGCATGGTGAGATCGACCTCGCGATTGGCGCGAGGGTTGAAGGACGGATAGCTGTTGGTCGTGTTGATGTAGGGATTTGCGTCGGACAGCTTTCCCTGGGCCATGTGGCACGAATTGCAGTTGAGACCGTTTCCGACATTGACTGGCAGCAGGCGCGCGGTCTCATTGAGAAGCCGCTTTCCGAGAAGGATAGCTTCGGCGTTCGGCTGCGCTGCGATCGCGCTGTCTGCCGGAATTCGATAGTCGCCGATCCGCTTGTTATTTGCATCCAGGACCGCGATCGCGTCCACGGCCGGCGCGTCCAGCGTCGGTTCGTGCAGGAACGCGAATGCTCCTGCTGTGGCAGCGAGCGCCACGATGGCAGCTCCGGTCAGGATAAGGGAGCGCTTGTTCATTTTTGTTCTCCCGGCACGTAGTGTTTCGGCTTGCGCGCAATCTCGTGGCGCATGCGCGAGATGTCGGCTTCGGTGATCTCGCTGCCGTGATTGCCCCAGCCGTTGCGGATGAAGTTCAGGACGTCGGCGACCTCCCGGTTGGTCAGGCTGGCGAAACCCGGCATCGTAAAGGCCATCGTGTCGTGCGGGGTCTTCGGCATGCGCCCGCCGGCAAGCGTCACCTGGATGAGCGAGCTTGGATCGTCAGCGAACACCATCGAGTTGCCGGCGAGCGCCGGATAGATGCGTGGTGCGCCCTTGCCGTCCATGCGGTGGCAGATTGCGCAATGCTCGACATAGGAGGTCGCGCCCGGTGCGCTGAAATCGCCGGCCCTGAGCGGCGCGGTGGTGAGATCCTCATTCGGCTGCCATGTCGGGCTTCGGTCGTCGCGAGCTTTCAGGGATTTCAGATAGGTCGCGATCGCCGTGAGGTCCTCGTTCGAAAGGTGCTGCGTCGAGTGCTCGACGACATCAGACATCGAGCCGAAGGCCGCGGTCTTGTCGTTGCGTCCGGTTTTCAGGAAGTCGACGATCTCGGCGGTCGTCCATGTCGACAGGCCGGTGTCCTCGCTGCGCAGGTTTTTCGCATACCAGCCCTCGAGGACCGAGCCCGAGAGAAAGCGACTGTTGGCGCCGTCGAAAAGCGCCGTCTCCTGGAACGCGATACCGCGCGGGGTATGGCAGGCGCCACAATGAGCGAGCCCCTCGACCAGATAGGCTCCACGCTCAAGCTGCGGATCCGCGGCCGTCGTGGTGAAGTCGCGTGGCTGAGCGAAGGCGAGCTGCCACCAGGCGAGCGGCCAGCGCATACTGAGCGGCCACGGCATGGTCGTCGGCTGGTTGTCCTGCCGGACTGCCTGGACGCTCGACATGAAGTAGGCGTAGAGCGCCTTGATGTCGTCATCGCGCACGACGGCATAGGACACATATGGCATGGCCGGATAGAGATGCGTGCCGTCCGGTCGGACCCCCTTGCGAACCGCCCGCTCGAAGTCCCCGTAGCTGTAGCCGCCGATCCCGGTTTCCTTTTCCGGGGTGATGTTGGTGGAATAGATGGTGCCCATGGGAGTCTGCATGCCAAGCCCGCCGGCGAACGGTTTGCCGCCGGGGGCGGTGTGACAGGCGATGCAGTCTCCAGCATGGGCGAGATATTCGCCCTTCTGAATCAGCGTCGCATCCGTGATATCGACGGACGCTTCGGTTTTCGGCTTGAACCAATAGGGTGTTGAAAGGGCGATGGCGTAGGACAGGCCAAGCCCGCATACACCGGCAAAAGCGAGTTTGAGTAATAGTTTCACGGCAGATTCCACGACTTTCTTTAATTATGTAACTATCCTGACTCTTCATCATGTCGCCTTGATTTCAATCAATGAGAGTTGGGCCGCTTCAGCGGCTATGCGAACGGGCGCAGGCGTCGAATGAGATCGCGTGCGGTCACGGACCCGACCGATCGGGTGCCGCTGTATTCGCGACCGCTCTCGGTCTGGATCACGAACAGGGTCGGCGGTCCGTCGGCGCGCAGGTGTCTTAGGAGCTCACGGCTCGTCTGATCCATTCGGGTGACGTCGACCTTGATCAGCGCGATCCGCTGCATCGCCCGCTGGACACCGGGATCGGGAAGGATCTTCCGGTCGATCGTCTTGCAGACGGCGCACCACTCCGCTCCGATGTCGACAAGCGCTGCCTGGTAGTGCGGGGACAATCGCGCCAGGGCCTCACGAAATTCACGGAGATTCGTGACTATCAAAGGCGCGGCGTTTGCGTTGGCAGACAGGGTGCCGACCGTCGCCATGGATAGCGCGCCGATGAGGAACTGGCGCCGCGTTGCAGTTCCTTCAACTCGCCATGGGACGCCTTGCCGGCTGGGTGGTATCTCGGCCCGGTTGAGGCCGGTGACGTATTTCCACTTCGTATGAGGCATGCGGGTTTCTCCGTTGTCGACGGCAACGGGAAGCTCCGGCCTTAAGGCAGGCTTAAGGTGGGGTTGTGATTTCGGCCCTCTGAACTGAATGAATTCAGAAGGTTGAGAGACAATTGACGAATACCATGTTTATCGGCCCGATGGGCCGACGCGCGTTCATGCTGGGTGCCAGCGCCTTTACTTTGGCCGGCTGCGTTTCGACCGGCCAAACCGTTCCGACGATGGCGCCTGTCGCTGCGATCGAGCCGGAACCTGTGGTCCCGCTCATGTACGCGGCGCTGCCGAACGAGCAATTTCCGATCCCCGAAGTCGATGTCTCCAAGGTCAACCAGAAATGGTGGCGAACCGAGGTAGACTATCCGACCGGCGAAAAGGTAGGGACGGTCGTCGTCGATACACCAAACCGTTATCTGTATCATGTCAGATCGAACGGTCAGGCGACCCGGTATGGTGTGGGCGTCGGACGTGATGGGTTCGCCTGGGCCGGTCAGGGGCACATCGCGTACAAGCGCGAATGGCCTCGTTGGCGTCCGCCCAACGAAATGGTCGCGCGCCAGCCTGAGCTCGAGCCGTATAGCATCGACAATGGCGGCATGCCTCCCGGCTTGAACAACCCGCTCGGCTCCCGGGCGCTTTATATTCATGAAGGAAACCGCGATACGATCTATCGCATCCATGGGACTCCTGAATTCTCAACCATAGGGAAGTCGGTGTCCTCCGGTTGCATCCGCATGCTCAATCAGGATGTCATTCATCTCGCCGACAACGTCCGCGACGGCAGCGCTATTGTGGTCATCCCTGATCCCTCGATGTCGCATTTGCTGGTTGGATAGCGGGGGTCAGGTGCCGAACGAAGTCGTCAGCTATGAAGTCGAGATGCGTGGGTATGTGCTGCACGCGAGCTACTTCGGGCCTCGGGATCGATCGGCGTTGCTGTTGCACGGCGGCGGCAACACTGCTTCCGCGGACATATTGCCGCTTCGCGTCGATCTCGCCGAGCGGGGAATTGGCACATTGGCATTGGATCATCGGGGCCATGGCCTGACTGGCGGCGACGTGCAGGAGAGCTCGCTTGCGCTGAGGGTCGAAGAAGCGCGAGCAGCGATCGAGGCGATCCAGCCGAGCGATCTGCTCGGTGCGATTTCCATGAGCATGGGAGGCTATGTCGCCGTCAGCTTGTCGCAAACCGTCTCGCTGAAAGCCTTGGTCATGATCGCGCCGGCGATGTACGACGGCCAGGCGTTTGCGGTGCCCTTCGGTCCGGCATTTTCCGGCATCATCCGGCGCCACGAGAGCTGGCGCGACAGCGACGCCTTCGACATCCTGAGAGGCTTTGCAGGGCGGGTGCTGATCGTTGCGGGCCAAGAGGATCGAACGATCCCGCCCGGCGTGATCGAGGCTTGCGCGGACGCAATGCCTCGTGGCCGCTCCGCCCTGATCTCGCTGCCCGGCGTCGATCACTTCGTGATGAGCCGCCTGCGGGAGGTGCCGGCCGCTCGTCTGGCCAGGATCCTGGATCGGATGGCTGTGGCTCTTCTGGGAGACGATCAGCGGTTTGCGACCGCGACATCCGCATCGGGTCGTGCGGAAGCCTGAGCGGCAACACGAGGATCGGCGTGCTCGGCCCCAATCGTCGGTAACGGAAGGGCATCGTGCATTGCCTTTTCGGCAACGAGATCGATCAGCGCCGACATTCCGGAATGCCCCGCACCTTCCTCGATCACGCTGTCATGCGCGCGAAGATGGCGGATTTCCCAATGCCCGAACGATCGGATCAACAGATCCTGTGTATAGAGATGGTCGGCATGCGGCGGGCCTCCGGTGCCATAGCCCTGCATGATCAGGAGCCCGCCCGGCTTCAGGCAGGTGTGAAACCCTTCGAACATCTTGCGGCGCAGTTCGGGCGGCGCGAACTGCACGAAGATCGCGACCACGAGGTCGTAGGTCTCGGGCTCCCACTCCCATTGGGCGAGATCGGCGAGCACGGTCTGCAAGGTGACGCCGCGACGGCGGGCGAGCTCGCGTGCCTTGGCAAGACCGACCGTCGAGGCGTCGATCGACACGACGTCGAGGCCATGCTCGGCGAGCCAGACACCGTTACGCCCCTCTCCGTCGGCGACCGCCAACACCTTCATGCCCGGTTTCAGCCGAAAGGCCTGAGAGGCGAGAAATGCATTTGGCTCGGTCCCGAAGAGATAATCTTCCCGCTCGAACCTGCGATCCCAGTTGTTCTCCATGACAATCGTCCCGGTGATTTGGACGGCTTCCGGCCCGAGGAGCCGGAAGCCTGTTCTTGTTGACCATGCAGCTTTTCGGCACAGCTAGATCACGACAACCTTCGATCCAGTCGGTACGCGGCGATAGAGATCGATGACGTCCTGATTCATCATGCGGATGCAACCGGAAGAAACAGCATGCCCGATCGTTTCCGGCTGGTTTGTGCCGTGAATGCGGAATAGTGTGTCCTTGCCGTTCTTGAAGAGATAGAGCGCGCGGGCGCCGAGCGGATTGTTGGCTCCGCCCTGCATGCCGCCGGACCATTGGGCATATTTTTCCGGCTCGCGCCGGATCATGTCCGGAGTCGGCGTCCACTTCGGCCATTCCTGCTTCCAGGCGATATTGGCCGTGCCCGAGAACTCCATTCCCTCCCGGCCGACGCCAACACCGTAACGCATCGCCTTCCCGCCTTCCTGAACGAGATAGACGAAGCGGTTCTTCGTATCGACCACGATCGTCCCCGGCGGCTCGCTCGTGCGATAGTTCACCTGCTGTCGGAGGTTCTTCGGATCGACGCGGGAAGTGTCGATCGCAGCGACCGGAAACCTCTCATTGGTCTGGGCGGCGTAAGCGGCCGTCGCCGGCCGGCTGCGTTCAAGCTGCTGGGTAACCGCGGTTGTTGGCGTCGTGGTCGTGGTGCAGCCGGCTGCGGCCAGGCTGAGCAGTAAGGCGGAAAACGCGCCGCTCGTCTTTTGTAGATTCATATGGATTCACGCATCGTTGTCCGCGCTCCGGTCAGGCAGGCGGATGGTTCAGGTTCGGGGTTAAGGGAACGGGCTGCCCGCCATCGGATTGGGCAGGCAGGCATCATGTCGAGCCTCCAAGCCTCTCGATGGCGGCGTTGAGCGCCTCGCGCGAGATCTCGCCCATATGCATCGAGGCGAGCGTCCCGTCGGCTCTGAGGAAGAGGGTGATGGGAAGTCCCATGCTTCCGTAGTGACGGGGGATCTGCATCGACTGGTCGAGCAGGACGCGATCGAGCTTGAGGTTTTCTTTTGCGAGATAGGCGCGAATCGTTTCCGAGCCTTCGCCCTGATTGACGAACAGGAAGGCGACGTCGTCGCGGCTTGCAGCGACTTCCGCCAGCAGCGGCATTTCCCTGCGGCATGGCGGGCACCAGCTCGCCCAGAGATTGACGACAGCGGGTTTGCCGATCACGTCGCTCACCGCAAGAGGCGGGCCATCCATCTGCTGGAGCGCCATGGTCGGCGCAGGCTGTCCGAGCGTAGCCTGGGTCAATTGTGTCACGCCGACCCAAAGCACGAGGCTGAGGCCGAGAGCTCCTGCGGCAGCAAGCCCGGCCTTGAGCGAGCGGATGAAGAACGCGCTGACGATCATCACTCCGACAAAGCCGGCGATCGGCTGAAAGCCGCCCTGCCAGAAGGCAAAGACTCGCAATGGCTCGCCGGCAAAGCTCTGCCAGTGCAGCGCGACATGGCCGAGACGGGCCGCGACCAGGCCGCCGATCAGCGCCCATGTCGACCATCGTCCAATGATGGGGTCGACGCGGCGCGCGAGGATCGACGTCGCGATCGTGAAGGTGAAGATGCCGAGAATGGCGGCGAATTGCTCCGAGGCGAAGACGAAAGGCCCGATCGCGATGGCGTTCATCGCATGGTTCCCGTCTTCTCGGCCCCAACCTGCCCAACAGAGGCCTGCAGGGTCGCCTTGGTCACGTCTCCCACAAGCCGCGTTCCGGCCGCCTCCCGCCCTTCGGGATCGACGAAGATCATCGTTGGAGGTCCGACCACCTGAAGGCCCTGCATGATCTCGCGCTGCTCCGGCGTGTTGCCGCTGACATCGAGCTTGATGAGGTTGAAGCGGGCGAGCGTGGACTGGATGGCGGGATCGGACAGCACGCTGCGATCTATGACGGCGCAGGTGACGCACCAGTCCGCGGTGACGTAGAGCAGGCTCGGTTTGCCGTTCCGATCCGCGATCTCCGTTTGAAGCTCGGCGGGCGTGCCTGCGCTGCGGAAGGCCAGCGCTTCCGAGGTGCTGGAGCTGCCGCCTGTTCCGGCAACGAGATTGCCTAGCGGCCGGAAGGGATCGCCGGCGCCGCTAGCCGCCCCCACAGCCAGCACGACACCGTAGAGCGCGGCAACGATGCCGGCAGCCTTCGCCGCCCGGCGCCGTCCTGGAGTATCCGGCCCGATCGAATCGAAGGCCCCGAGCCAGACCGCCATGCCGATCGCGAACAAGGCCCAGAGCGCAAGGCCCGCTTCTGCCGGGATGATGCGCGAGACCATCCAGATGGCAGTCGCCACGAAGACGAACCCGAAAGCCTGACGGACCACCGTCATCCACGCCCCCGCCTTGGGGAGCGCTTTCGGGCCGAGCGTGCCGAAGGCGATCAGGGGAATGCCCTTGCCAAGGCCAAGCGCGAAAAGGGATGCCGCACCGAGCGCGACGTCGCCGGTCTGCGCGATATAGATCAGGGCACCGGCGAGCGGCGCGGTGACGCAAGGTCCGACGATCAGTGCCGAGGTGAACCCGAGCAGCCCGGCCGAGGCGAGCGAACCGCGATTGCCCTGACCGAGCCGGCCAATCGCATTGACCCAGGCCGATGGCAGTTGCAGCTCGAACAGGCCGAACATGGATAAGGCCAGCACGGCGAAGAGGGCGGAGACTGCGCCGATGGCGAGCGGAGACTGAAGCGCCATCTGCAAATTCTGCCCGGACCAGGCCGCAGCCACGCCAAGCAGGCCGAACGCGCTCGCCATCGCCAGCACGTAGGCAAGCGACAGGGTAAACCCCCTGAGCGCCGTGACCGACTCACCCTGTCGCGCGATCGCGCCTGCGAGGATCGGGTACATAGGGAAGACGCAAGGCGTGAAGGCGAGCAACACGCCAAACAGCATGAAGCTTGCCAGAACCATTGCGACGCCACCGTCCTTCAGCAGCGAACCGATCATACCGCCATTGTCGGCAGCGATGGCGATGCCGGTGTCGTTCCCCGTCGCGGGCGTCGTGGCCGCCGGCGTCGTCCACTCGCTCGCCTGTGTCGCCGGGGCGCGTTCTTCGGGATCGGTTACGGCAAGCGTCGTCGCATCGACATGGCGCACGATCGGCGGATAGCAGATGCCGTGGTCCTGACATCCCTGATAGTGGACTTCAAGCGGTCCGGACGTCGATGCGTCAAGGGGAATCACGGCGGCGACATGATCGTGGTAGACAGTCGAGGGGCCGAAGGTCGGGTCGTCCTTACTCTGCCCGTTTCCCTGAAGGTCCGGCGCCGTGAGATCCGACCCGCCGCGCGTGAAGCTGATCTTGTCCTGATAAAGGTAGTATCCCGACGCGATCGTCCATCGTATCTGCACGCGACCGTCGTCTTGCCGGCTCGCCGAGAGCTTGAACGCCTGATCGACCGGAAGCGGCATTCCGCCTGAAGACGTCACTTGCGCCGATGCGGGCGTGATCGACAGCGCTGCAAGCGCCATGATCATGGCCGCGAGAATGACAGACCAGACAGTTCTTGAAGGCAATGCACGGCTCCCGCTTGACGTTATCACGGCGGGAGAGGTCCGATCGGCAGCTTAAGGCAGACTTAAGGACATCTGTATTCGTTGAATGTGCGAAACCTGCCGGCTGAAACGCCTAGAGCGGCCCGAAAAGCGCTTCCAGGGCGTCTCCTCGGGGTGCCCCGCTCTGGAGGATCAGTTCGCCATCGGTGCCTTGCGCGACGAGGCCGGGCGTACCGCTGAAGCCCAACCGCCTCATCAGCTCGACATTGCTGTTGAGCTTGGCATTCGTCTCCGGCGATATTTTCGCCAGCGGAGCAATCCCGCCGGAGCCATGGTTCATCTCGTTTTGCGTCAGGGCGGCTTGCGGATCGGCGGCTTCGATGATCGCGGCTGCCTTTGCGGCCGAGTCGGCGCGGATCACGCCGACCATGACATGTCGGATCTGCACCTTGCCGGCCTCGACCCATGGCCGCGCCGAGCGCCATAGCTCGTTGCAGAAAGGGCAATTGGCGTCGGTAAATGCGTAGACGACGCGCTCCGCATTCGGCTTGCCGTCCTGAACCCAGGCCGCGGCTTCCAGCGCTCCCCAGGCCTCGCGTTGCATGGGCTCGCTCGTTGCCTGCTTCAACGCGGCGTCAGCGACAGACTTGCCCTTTGCATCGATCAGGGTGCCGATCAGCGCATAATTGGCGTCGGGCATGATGTAGACGGCGAGCGGCTGCGTGCCCGAGCTCGCGGCATAGGCTTGCAATCCGCCCGGCACCTCCAGGGGGCCATGAATGGTCAGGCCCTGGCTCTTGAGCGATTCGAGGATCGCTTCGGAGCTGCTTGCCGTCCCTGACGAGGTCGTTCCAGTATTTTCGTTGCAGCCGGCGAGCATCGTTGCGAGCGCAATGGCGGGTAGAAGCTTTTTCATTCCTGACGCACCAGTCGATATTTTAGAGATCTTCATGTTTGCTGCCTTTTTGCCTGCAAGCTTAAGGCAGCATTAAGCGCCGCCGCTGCGTTCGCTACGGCGCGACCTTCACCGTCACGAGCCGTCCACCAGAGAGTAGATGTCTTTCCTGAACTGCGCCGGGCCGGCCGGAACGCCCCATGCCGTGATGTAGACGAAATGGACCGGAACCGGACTGGCGATCGCGACGTCCCGGCGCTGACCGTTTGTCAGGAATTCCGCGACGGTCTCGGAAGACCAGCCCGGCGTCTCCTTGAGGAGCCAGGTCACGAATTCCGGAATACGCTGGACCCTGACGCAGCCGGATGAATGAAAGCGGCTGGCGTCACCGAACAGGCCGGGGTCGGGCGTGTCGTGAAGATAGACCGAATGTTGATTGGCGAAGTTGATGCGGACGCGCCCGAGAGCATTGCGGCTCCCCGGCTCCTGCCGGAACATGTAGTTTGTCGCCTCGTCGGTGCTCCAGTCGATGCTCGACGGTGACACCTCTTTCCAATCGCCGGTGTAGATTCGCATTCCCATGCGGGTCAGGTAATCGGGGTCGCGGCGGATGATCGGAATGAGGTCGCGGCGGATGATGCTTTTCGGCACATGCCAATAGGGATTGAAGTTGACCTCGTGGATATTGCTCGAAAGCAGCGGTGTCGCGCGATTGGGCTGACCGACGACGGCCGATTGGCGCAGGACGACCGCGCCGTCCTCGACCATCTCGATCTGCGCCGAGGGAACGTTGACAGTAACCTGGCGGCGATCGTCGACCAAAGCGGCCTGCAATCTGGGAATATTCGCATCGAGGCTTCGCGCCCTGTCTGCCGCCGGAAGGTTGAGTGCTTCGTAGGTAGCGGTGCCCGCAACGCCGTCGACGGTCAGACCATGCCGCGCCTGAAACCTGCGAATGGCAGCGTCGACGAAACTGTCGACGACGCTGCCCGCGCCATATTGCGGCGCGAGGTCACCGGTCACAGCGAGCCGTTGGCGCAGCCAGGAGACTTCGTTGCCCTGCGCGCCAAGGGAAAGCCGTTGCGTGAACGGATAGGCAGGCCATCCCCCTTCAGCCGCCCAGCGGGCATAGGTTTCGGAAGCAATCCGCGTCGCATGCAATGTCGTCGCCGAAAGCAGCGGCGTTTCGACCTCCTGCAGGCCATCCATACGGGCGCTTGCCGTGTCGAAGGCGCCGTCCCAGGCGCGAGCGGGCGCGGCAGCGAAGGTTGCGGATGCCAGCCCGCCTATCAGAAGAGAGCGTCGGTCCAGCATCACGTCCGTTTCCCCCTCGCTTCGAGAACGGCCTGGGCGAGGCCTGTTCGATCGAGCACGCCGCCGTAGATCTTCGAGCCGATGGCGAAGGAGGGCGTGCCGGCCAGGCCAAATGCCTTGGCCATGCGATCGTTGCGCGACAAGGTGTCGGCCACCGCTTCCGGTGAGTGAGCTGGCGCAAGCCCTTTGACACTGGCGTCCTCGAGCACTTCGAGGATGTCGTTCTCGGTGAGCCGTCCTTCCGTATCCATCAGCGCCTCGTGGGCGCGGCCGTAGTCCTGCGGATCGAGGGCCAGAACA
This sequence comes from Shinella sp. HZN7, assembly GCF_001652565.1. Taxonomy (NCBI): domain Bacteria; kingdom Pseudomonadati; phylum Pseudomonadota; class Alphaproteobacteria; order Hyphomicrobiales; family Rhizobiaceae; genus Shinella; species Shinella sp. HZN7. The sequence continues at coordinate 3,736,884 of NZ_CP015736.1, forward strand.
CGCTCGGCTGCGAACCGCGACGCTTCGCCGAAAATCGGCCAGTCGCGCATCATGAGGCGCAGATTGCCGTCCTCGCTGACGAACTTCTTGAGCTCGGGATAGGTGCTCTTGCAATACGGGCATTGATAGTCGAAAAACTCGACGATCGTGACGTCACCATCCGGATTGCCGAGCACTGGTGTCACCGGATCGGAAAATACTTCCTCACGGGATGGTTGCTGGGCAGCGACGCGCGTGAAGGTCGCGGGGATCGACAAGACCGCGGCGGTCGAAATCAGAAAACGTCGTCGTGACTGCATTCATTCGGTCCTCTGTTAGTTTTCGGACCGAAACGCAGTCGCAAGCTTAAGCTAGCCTTAAGTAGGCGGATCGACGGCTCCCACCCATCGAACATTGATGATGTCGGGAGAGTGTCATCCGTCGAGGACGCATTGCATGATTGGTCGATTGGCCGGCATCGGTACGCGGCGCGCCGGCTTGCCGATGCGCGGCCTTGTCGCCATCATTCTCGGAGTTGCGACGTCAACCGCTTTTGAGCCTTGGGCCGTCTGGTACGCCATGCCGCTCGGAGTATGCTGCCTCATCTGGCTGCTGCATAACAGCGGGACGTGGCGCGACGTGATGCTCTGCGCGACCGCTTTCGGTTTCGGCCAGGCGTTTCCCGCTCTGCGCTGGATCGTAGATGCGTTCGGCTTCCAGGCAGCGCTGCCGCCTGCGATGGGTTGGCTGGCCGTGGCGCTGCTTGCAGGATATCTCGCGCTCTACTGGAGCCTTGCGGCCATGGCCGCTTGGTTCCTTGGGCGATCCGATCCGTTCCGCTTTGCAGTCGCATTTGCTGCGGCCTTCACCATCGCCGAATGGCTGCGTGGCACAGTCCTGACGGGATTTCCCTGGAATCCGATCGGCGTGATCTGGCTGAACGTGCCACCTGTCGCCAGCAACGCGGCGATCGTCGGCACGCTCGGATTGTCGGGTCTGACGATCCTGCTATCCGGGCTTTTGATGCCGCCGGCTCTGCGCGATGGCCGGGCTCGCGGATTGGCGGGCGTCGTGCTGATGATGGCGATAGCCGGCGCGAGCATGTCGTCCACTCAACCACCGCCTGACACGACAACACCTATTGTCGTCGTCCAGCCCAATATCTCGCAGGATCAGAAGTGGCGTCCGGAGGAGGCCGTCGACCATCTTTACCGGCATATGGCGCTTTCGGGGACCAATGCGGAGCCTGGTCGCATGCGTCTGGTGTTCTGGCCGGAAACGGCGATCACGGCGGAACTGGACGGGGATCCGCGAACACGACGGCTGATCGCCAGCGTGCTCGGCGAAAAGGATCTTCTGTTCGTCGGCGCTATCGGCGCGGCCCGCCGTCCAGACGGAGGTGTGAGCGGCGCCACCAACAGCGTGTTCGTCATCGGCTCCCAAGGAGAAATACGCGGCAGGTATGACAAGCGGCATCTCGTGCCTTTCGGAGAGTACGTACCGGTGCCGCACCTGCTTGAGGCGCTCGGCCTGTCGCGCTTTGCGGCCGGCAGTGGGCCATTCATCTCGGGTTCGGGCTCCCGTTCACTGGAAATGGAAGGTCTGACCGCAGGCGTGGACATCTGCTATGAGATCATCTTTGCAGGCGCGGTTGCCGACTCACACCTGCGACCGCAATTCCTCTTCAACCCCTCTAATACCAACGGCCCTCATGCCTGACCGATGTGCGCCCATTCGCGCATCCCGATGGATGTGATGGTCCTGGGCTGATCGACGAGGCGGTTCCATGCGTCGCAGGCGGCGTCGATGATGTCGCCGTAGGTGTCGAAGACGCGGTTTGAGAGCCAGTTGGCGCGGAGATACTGCCAGATGTTCTCGACCGGGTTTAGTTCGGGCGAGCGCGAGGGCAGGAAGATCAGCGAGATGTTTTTCGGCACGGCGAGCCTGGTCGTCGTGTGCCATCCGGCGCGATCGAGCAGCAGGACGGCATGGGCGCCCTTTGCGACCGTCCTGGCGATCTCGTCGAGATGGGCCTGCATGGCGTGCGTATCGGCGAAGGGCATGGCGAGCGCGGCGCCGACGCCCCGTGCCGGGCAGATCGCCCCGAACAGATAGGCGCTCTCGTAGCGCTGATCGGCGGGCTGACGCGGCCTGGTTCCGCGCCTGGCCCATTGCCGGACCAGGCCGTTCTTCTGGCCGATGCGGGCCTCGTCCTGGAACCAGAGTTCGATCGGCTTGCGCTTCGGCAGATGGGCGAGATGGGCCTTCAGCGTCGCCGCGAAGTTTTTTTGAACGCTTCGATCACGCGCGCGTCCTGCGCCGGGTGGTGCGGGCGCGCGCTGATATGGGAGAAGCCGATCTGCTTCAAAATCTTGCCGATCGTGCGCTCGTGATAATCGACGCCGAAGCGCGCGCGGACGACCTTCTGCAGATCGATGCGCCGCCAGCGCACCACCCCATCGACGGCCCGGTCGGGGCCGGTCTCGACGATGGTCGCCAAGGCGGCGAGCTAATCAGTCGAGAGCCTGGGCGGATGCCCCTTCGAGCGGATGTCCTTCAGCCCGTCGGGGCCGCTTTCGTTGAACCGGTGAACCCAGTCGCGCAGCGTCTGGCGATCCATGCCGCCGATCCGCGCGGCCTGCTCCCGATCCATCCCATCGAGAACCGCCGCCAGAGACAGAAGCCGTCGGCTCTGGTTGGCGTGCCGCGACCCCGCCGCGAGCCGTCGCAGGTCGAGGGCCGAGTAGTCCATTCGAAGCTTCACCGCAGCAGCCATGGCGCGAATCCTCCTCGCATCCATGGAATCAGCGAAACAAGCCGCCGGAAAGACCCCGTGAGTCAGCCTCACCGGCCGTTGGTATAACGACGCGTGGTTCGGTGAAGCCGGCCCGCCTCAGCATCTTGCTCAGGCCCGTCTGCGCGCAATCGAAGAAGGGCTCCCCGTGATACGGGCTACGACGAATGGGATCTCCGCAGTCATCCGCGCTGACGGCAGTCTCGCGGCGAGCTCGCCGTGGCGAACGGCCGGGCGGATTGCGACCGTTCTTCCTTCCCAGGCGCCCCCGACCATATTTTCGACATGGGGCAGAATTCTACCGCTGACCGCTGCGATGCTAACGTTTGCGGCCCTCATGCTGGCATGGCGCTTCGGCGATTGATCACGCGGCCAGGCGCGTATCGGACACGTCGATCAAAGCCAGCGCGAGCCGCTCGACCTGCCCGGGATGCAGGCCGGCGATATTGATACGACCGCTCTGGGTCCCATAAATCGCGAATTCATCGCGCAGGCGCGTCATCGCTTCAGACGATACAGGCAGAAGCGAGAACATGCCCTTATGCCGGCGAAGCGACTGAAAGCGTTCAGGCGCTCCAAGCCTTTCAAGGGTGTCGGCGAGCAGGGTGCGGATCGAGAGCACCCGTAGCCGCATCGCCTCGAGCTCTGCGTGCCAGGAGGAAGGATCGTCAAAGAGCATGGTCGCAATAGCTGCGCCATATTCCGGAGGCATCGAGTAATTGCTACGGGTAAGACGTTCGAGCGTCCCGGGAACCGACTTGAGCAGCGAGGCATTGGCGCCGATCACGCTCGCCGACCCTGTCCGCTCGCAATAAAGCCCCATATTCTTGGAGCAGCTTGCCGCAACCAACACGGTCTCGTTTGCATCGACCACACGGCGCAGACCGCTCGCGTCCTCCTCAAGCCCATCGCCAAAACCCTGGTAGGCGATGTCGACCAGCGGAACGAGACCCTTCTTCGCGCATAGATCGCTGATGGCACCCCATGCTTCCACGGGCATGTCGATCCCGCTTGGATTGTGGCAGCAGCCATGGAGGATGACGACATCTCCGGATTTGGCGGACCCCAGGTCATCCAACACGGCCTCGATGTCCAAGCCGCGCTGGGTTTCCTTCCATCTGTAGGATGCGACGTGAAGGCGCGCGGCTTCCATGATCGGGCGGTGGTTCACGTAGCCAGGGTCGGAGGACCAGACGGTCGCCTCGGGGCTGGCTTTCGCAATGAAGTCGGCAAGCACACGCAAGGCTCCGGTCCCGGCCACCGTCTGCATCGTGTATTGGCGTTCGAGGCGGGCAGGATCGTCACCGAGGAGCAGCCGCGCCATTCCCTCGCAGAAAGCCACGTTCCCTCGTAGAGAGCGGTAAGCTTTCGAAATCCCCTGCTCGGCCAATTTTCGTTCCGCGGCCTGAACCGCAGAAAAGACCGGCGTCATGCCAGCTTCGTCGCGGTAGACGCCGACGATAAGGTCGATCTTATCCGGACGCTGGTCCTGTCGAACGGCAGTGGTGAGACCCCAAAGAGGATCGGGCGGCAGTATTGGCAGAGCAGAGAGCATGGCGAAAAAACCTTCAGATCAGGGCGATTGGCGATGATGACGCCGACGGTGATGGCGGCCACGCCAAGACCGATGGCCGGTGTCAGAGCTTCGCCGAGAAGAGGGACAGCGCCGATCGTAGCGAGTGCCGGGGCAAGCGAGCCGATCACCGCGCTTCGCGCGGGACCCAGGCGGGAAATGGCGGCGGCATATGTCAGGCTGGCCACGACGCCGACGCCAAGACCCTGCACGAGAAGGAAAGGCAATGCATCGGCAAAGCTGAAATGGCCAAGATGCGTGGTCACCGCGCCCGCCGAGAGTAGCGCCAGGAGCACCGCGAACGATGGCAGCGTGAGCAGCAGGGTGCAGCCGACGGCGTCCAGCCGGGTACGCCTCAGGCCGATCGTATAGGCCGCCCACAGGAGGCTGCCGATCAGTAACAGCGTGGCTCCTTTCCAGATGTTGCCATGGCTGGACTGCGAGTGCGCGGCCACGAGGGCGATGACACCTAATGCGATAACGAGAAGTCCGCTTCGCTGGCGAGGAGAAATCCTCGTTCTGTTCAAGAGGTAGCCAAGCAACGCGACCGACACCGGAACGGTGCCGGCGATGAGTGCGCCGACATGCGCAGCCGAGGTTTCGGCTCCACCCGCAGCGGCGATCCAAAAGAAAGGCAGGCCAGCACCTGCCAGCACCATCAGCGCGTCGCTCCAACGAATGGAGCGTAGGGCGCGCCATCGCGCGGGGAGCATTGGCAACAGGAGTAATGTGGGAATCCCGAACCGGATCAATGCGACGTCAGCGGTCGCAAGGGGAGAAGCTCCAATGGCCCGGATGGACAGGGCAAAGCCGGCCCAGACCGTCACCGCCACAGCGATGGCGAGATAGCCGACGACCATCTCCGACTTCACGGGCTTCAATGGCGATAGTTCATCTTCTTTCAAGGCTGCGACAGACATTAGCGGGCGTTCCATGTTTCCAGCAGAATGGCATGGCGCCAAAGGCGGTTTCTTGCTATTTCTGCCCGCTGGAAGCTTATTTGTGGCAGCATCTGCCAGTGCTGGAGTAAATTCATGGACGAGAAGGATCGCCAGATTATCGCCGCGCTCCAGGACAACGGACGGCTCACAAACCAGGAGCTGTCGGAGAAGGTGAACCTGTCACCTTCCCCTTGCCTGAGACGTTTGCGCATCCTCGAAGACGAGGGCGTCATTCGTGGGTACACAGCTTTGGTGGACGAAGTGGCCTACGGCCTTCCGATCACGGCGTTCGTCAGGATCAGGATCGAGCGCCACCGTCAGGACGTGGTCAAAGCTTTTGAGCAACGCATCCGCGACATCGACGCGATCGTCGATTGCTATGTCATGACCGGCGATGCCGACTATCTCCTGCGCGTCCTCGTCGAAAGCTTGCAGGATTACGAGAATTTCGTGCGTTCCAGGCTGCACATGATCGAGGGTATCGCTTCCATCGACACCAGCTTTGCCTATGGTGTCGTCAAGCGATCCGCACGATTTCCAAAAGCGTCACAGGGGTAGTTGTTCCGCAGCACGTCCATTCAGCAATCGGCAAAGTATCTCTATTTTGCAAGTTGATCACAGGCCTCAAGGGCCTGGGCGGCGTACATGACGGACGGTCCTGCTCCCATATAGACAGCCATGGCCAAGGTCTCGCTGATCTGTTCACGGCTCGCGCCAGATTTGACTGCACCTTCGGCATGGTAAGCGATGCAAGGCTGGCACCGCGTCGCGACGCCAATGGCGAGCGCAATCAACTCCTTCGTTGTCTGGTCGAGCGCTTGCCCACCATGGGCCGCCCGTGACATGTCGCTGAAAGCCTTCATCACATCGGGCGCATCCTGCCGGAGGGACTTTACGCCGCCATTCATGTTCTCAATGAGTTTCTTCCAGTCTTCGATCATAGCCATCTCCTGTGTTAAATCTGTGCTGCGCAGTTCCAAACCGCTGAGCGCTGCGAAAATACGAAATTAAATCACGTCATGAAGGTGCCAGCGCTGCGGTAAAGCACATAGGCCGCGACAACAAAGATCAGGCCCGCGAAAATCCGGTTCAGGGTGTTCTTGCCGGTCGACAGGCGATTGGCGAGCATCATGCCGGCGATACCGCCTGCAATCCCTCCCGCAATAAACTCAAAGGCAATGGGCCAATCGACGAGGCCGGAAGCGGCATAGTTGAGCGCGGTGGCAAGCCCGAAGCTGCCGACCGCCAGGAGTGAAGAGCCGATTGCATTGATCATCGGCATGCCGGTTGCCAGAATGAGTGCGGGTACGATCAGGAAGCCGCCGCCAATCCCGAAGAAGCCGGATGCCGACCCGGCGGCAAATGCGACGGCGGCCGTGATGAGGCAGGTACGCAGATCCGCAGGACGCTCCAGAGCGGCGCCGGGCTTACGCGGTCGCAGCATCAGGATGCCGACGAGGATCATCAGCAGGCCAAACAAGAAAAGCAGCCGCTGACCGTCGACGAGTTTGCCGAGAGTCGAGCCGGCAAACGCACCGAGCGTTCCGACCCCGGCGAAGACGATCGCGCAGCGCCAGCGGACATTGCCGCTCTTCGCATGGCCGATGAGATTGGCAAAGGCGTTGACGGAAACAGCAAGCGCGCTGGTCCCTATGGCGATATGCGGTTGGGTCACTCCGACCACGTAGAGCAGCAACGGCGTGGCCAGGATCGAGCCGCCGCCGCCGACGAGACCGAGGGAAAAGCCGACGAGGGCGCCCGAAGCGAGCGCCGGGCCGATATTGGCAAGCATGGCTTACCCCTTGCCGGCCAGGAATCGATCATGGGTGACCATTCCGATGAACATGGCGACGGCGAAGATGACTGCGGGGAGCAGGCCAAGCGAGAGTGACGCAATCGCAGGACCCGGGCAGAACCCGGCCAAACCCCACCCGACGCCGAAAATCGCCGAGCCGATGATGAGCGGACTGTCGATGCGGGTCTTGGTCGGCAGATGGAGCTGTGAGTCGAGCAGCGGCTTGTTGATCGCAAAGGCGATCCTGTAACCGATGAAGGCGACGACGACGCCCGCGCCGAGAACGAATATCAGGCTCGGGTCCCAGGCGCCTGTGATGTCGAGGAAGGCCTTCACCTTGGCAGGATTGAGGAGGCCGGAAATGGCGAGGCCGAGCCCGAAGAGCAGGCCGGCGGCAAGACTGGTCAGGATACGCAGCATAGCGGTCATAGCCAGCCTCCGAGCCGCATCGCGAGAACGGTGAGGACCGCCGTCACAAGAAACGTAATCACAGCAGCGAAGGACCGGGGCGACAGCCGGGCCAGGCCCGAAATGCCATGTCCGGAGGTGCAGCCGGAGCCCATGCGCGTACCGAAGCCGACGAGCAGACCAGCGACGATCAAAAGCGGCCAGGACGCAGTCACCACGACCTGCGGCGCATTGCCGAACATGGTGAGGTAGGTCAGCGGGCCGAGAAGAAGGCCGGCGACGAAGGCAATGTCATGGCCGAAGCGCTCGCCGCGATGGCCGAGCAGCCCGCCGACGATGCCGCTGATTCCGGCGATGCGGCCATTGAGCAGCATGAGGAGGCTGGCCGAAAGGCCGATCAGTGCGCCGCCGGCCACGGGAGCGAGATAGGCGTCCATCACCATACTGCCCTCTCAAGCGCGTTGAGCGGAATTTTCAGGTAACGCTTGCCGTTATCTTCGGGTTCGGGAAGCTGGCCGCCGTTGATGTTCACCTGCAACGCATGCAGGATGAGCTTCGGCATCGGCAGGGTCGCGTCGCGCTCCTTGCGCAGTTTGACGAAGCTCTCCTCGGTCTGACCGGCAATGTGCGGATTGAACTTCTTCTGCTCGCCGACCGTGCTCTCCCACCGCGGCTGGCGGCCGTCAGGCTGGTAGTCGTGACCGGTGAAGACTCGGGTCTCGTCCGAAAGGGCGAGAATGTCCTGAATGGACTTCCAGAGCGCTTTTGCGCTGCCGCCAGGGAAATCCGCGCGTGCAGTTCCAGAGTCCGGCATGAACAGGGTGTCGTGGACGAAAGCTGCGTCGCCGATGACATAGGTGATCGAGGCGAGCGTGTGTCCCGGCGAGAACATCACTCTCGCGTCGAGCGCGCCGACCTTGAAGGTATCGTCCGCGAAGAATAACCGGTCCCACTGATGACCATCGGCGGGAAAATCCGGCCAGTTGTAGATTCCCTTCCACAGTTTCTGCACATCGACGACATGCGCGCCGATCGCTGTTGGAGCTCGGGTCTTCTCCTTGAGGTAGCAGGCGGCGGAGAAGTGGTCGGCATGGGGGTGGGTGTCGAGGATCCATTCGACGTTAAGGCCCCGCTCCTTGATGTAGGCGAGGATTCTGTCGGCCTGCGCGGTACTGGTCGATCCGGACTTCTCGTCATAATCGAGTACCGGGTCGATGATCGCGCATTTCTTCGTCGCGGGGTCGGTGACGACATATTGAATGCTGCCGGTCCGCTCTTCGTAAAACCCTTTGACCTCCGGCTTGCCGACGTGCCGATGGGCGGCCAGCCAGTCACGGGCATTGTCGGGCGCAATGCCTAGCTTACCGGCGACGGCTATCAGCTTGTCGTCGCTGAACCCTTCGACGTCGGCATCTCCGGCCAACACCCACATATAGAAGGAGCGCGCACCGGATCGGCAGTGGGCGAGCACCGGACCGTCGGAGGCGACGATCGTCTCCGCGAAGCGCCGCACGTCTTCCGGCCGCATATTGCTGCTGGTTACCGGGATGAAGACATAGTCGAGACCTGCCGCTCTGGCCGCCTCTTCTTCTGCCGCCGATCCAGGCTGCGAACTTTCCTCGCCATCCGGTCGATTGTTGATGATCGTCTTGAACCCACTACGGGCAAGTTCGGCAAAGTCCTCGGGCTGAAGCTGCCCCGCGACGGAAAATTTCTGCGTGACCGGTATCGGTTTCATGGGACGGCTCCTTGACGCTTGTCAATATGAATTACATACTTACATAAAACCAGATATGTAATTCTGCAAGTGGGAGGAATGCCATGGAAGCCGCTCAAGCACTGAATCTGAAACACAGGATCGTTATTGTCGGCGGCGGGGCAGCCGGCATCACAGTGGCGGCCGAGCTCAAGCGCCATGATGCGAAGCTGGACGTTGCGATCGTCGAGCCTTCCGACTCGCATTCCTATCAGCCTGGCTGGACAATGGTCGGCGTGGGCGTCTTTACGCGCCGGCAAACCGAACGCGAGGAGCGAACGCTGATCCCAAAGGGCGTGACGTGGATCAAGGCGGCGGTCAGCGCCTTCGACCCCGACAACAACCTTGTCAGGCTGAGTGATGGTCGATCGCTCGGATACGACTATCTCGTCGCCTGCCCCGGTCTGAAAATCGACTGGGACGCGATCCAGGGGCTGAAGGAAACGCTGGGCAAGAATGGCGTGTGCAGCAACTACCGCGCAGACACGGCCGAATACACATGGCGCCTCATCCAGGAGTTTCAGGGCGGGACGGCGCTGTTCTCCCAGCCGGCGATGCCGATCAAATGCGCCGGTGCGCCCCAGAAGATCATGTACATGATGGCCGATCATCTGCGCCGGCGCGGCAGGCTCGACAGTTCGACGCTGAAATTCTGCCTCGCCGGAGACGCGCTGTTCGGCGTTCCCTTCTTCGTTCCTCCCCTGCAAAAAGCCGTCGACGATTACGGGATCGACGTCTGCTACCGGCACAACCTGATCGCCATCAACGGTCCGGCGAAAGCGGCGCTGTTTTCCGTCACCGACAAGGAGGGTGTGTCGCGCGACGTCGAGATGCGCTTCGACATGATCCATGTCGTCCCGCCGCAGACGGGACTCGATGTCGTGCGGGAAAGCCCGCTGGCCAATGCGGCGGGCTGGATCGAGGTCGATCCGGCAACGCTGCGCCACGCCCGCTATCCGAACGTGTTCTCGCTCGGCGATGCGGCGTCGACCTCGAATGCCAAGACGGCGGCAGCCGTCCGGCTCCAGTCCCCCGTCGTGGTTGCCAATCTGTTGGCCGCCATGCAGGACAAGGCCTTGCCCAAGACATATGACGGTTACGGGTCCTGCCCGCTAACGGTGGCGCTCGGCAAGATCGTGCTTGCCGAGTTTGCCTATGGCGGCAAGGTGACGCCGAGTTTTCCGCTCGATCCCCGCGTGCCCCGCAAGAGCATGTGGTACTTGAAAACGAAGCTCCTGCCCTGGCTGTACTGGTCTCATATGCTGAAGGGCGGCACGATCGACATCAGGCATCGTGAGCGAGGCTGGTGAGACCGTGGCCCTCTCACTTGCCTTCCGCCTGCTTCTTACGTGCGTCCGACACGACCTGCTTGAACCCCTGATAGTCCAGCGTCGACGTCTGGAACGGTCCGACGAGGTAGGCTGGCGTGCCCGAGAAGCCGATGGCGTCGGCCTGAGCCATATTTCGCTGGATGATGGTTTGAATCTCCGTCGACCTATTTTTCATGTCGGCATCCAGGCGAGCCATATCGAGTCCGGCTGCCTGAAGTCCCTGCCGCATCTTGTCTTTGGGAACGCCCACGCCGGGGATCCCCATCAGGGCGTGATGCGCGACATCGTATTTGCCCTGATATTTGGCAGCGAGCGCCATCATGGCCCCATCGATCGAAGTTGGACGGATGACAGGCCAGTCTTTGTAGACGAGCCTGATCTTGCCATCCTCCTTGACGATGCGGTCGAGGTCGGGGGCGGACTTTTTGCAGAATGGGCAATTGTAGTCGAGGAAGGCGACGATCGTCACGTCGCCTTTGGGATTGCCAGCCGTCGGTGCGGCAGGGTCGTTGAGAATCATCTCCTTGGAGACGTCATCGGCCGCCTGCGCAAACGACGCGCGACCTATGAGAGGAATGGTCAATACGGCGCCGCCGATGGCAAGCACGGCGTCGCGGCGCGTGATAGCTGGCATGTAGGATCTCCTTTTGGCCTCGGATCTGACAGGACGAAGCCTGTGCGGCCTGCGATCCACGCCCGCCACCTTAAGGCTGGCTTAAGGTGGGCACCGGATTTCCATTGTTCTGTAGCATCCGGGGTATTGTGCGCATGAGAGTATTGTTGGTCGAAGACGACGCGGTGTTGATGAACGGCTTGCAGGTTGGGCTGGGTCTGGCCGGCTTCACCGTGGACGCCGTCGCCACTTGCGCCGATGCTTCGGCCGCCTTGCGCAGTTCCGCTTTCGACGCGATCGTTCTCGACCTGATGCTACCAGATGGATCGGGGCTGGACGTTCTCGGCGAGATCCGTGGGCGTCAGGTCGCAACGCCGGTGCTGCTGCTGACTGCGCGTGACAGCGTGCCCGACCGCATCGCCGGGCTGGATGCCGGCGCGGACGACTATCTCGGCAAGCCGTTTGATCTGAACGAAGTCGCTGCGAGGCTGCGCGCCCTGACGAGGCGGGGTAACGGGGGCGGGTCTGCCTGTAGGGTCTGGCGGGACCTTCGCCTGGAGCCTTCTACCATGGCAGTCTCGAAATGTGGGGAGGCAGTCCGCCTTTCGCGCCGCGAGTTCTCCATCCTGCACGCCTTGATGGATCGGCCCGGCCAGATCCTGTCAAAATCGCAGCTCGAAGAAAGGCTCTACGGCTGGCAGGAGGATGTGGAGAGTAACACGATCGAGGTTCACATCCACAATCTCAGGCAGAAGCTCGGCCCCGGTATCATCGAGACAGTGCGAGGGGTGGGTTACAAGCTCGCGGAGGATAGTGCATGAGGTCGATCCGCAGCCGGCTGTTCATGATTCTGATGATCACCACTGGCGTCATCTGGATGTCGGCGATCGTCTGGATTTATCTTAGCACGCGTCACGAGGTCGAGAGGGTTCTCGACGCGCGCCTGATCGAAGCGGCGCGCATGGTCAGCTCGCTGATCACCAGCCAGGAGATCGACCCAAAGCGAGCCGCGCAGATACCGACTGTCGAGCCGGCGCTCCACGCTTCCTACGACCGTCAGCTCTCGTGCCAGATTTGGGCGCTTGACGGAACATTGGTCGGGCGCTCCGACGCGGCGCCCGCAACACCTTTGACAGATGGCAGGGATGGATTTTCCGAGACCCTTATCGGAGGCGAAACTTGGCGCGTCTATGCGGTGGTCAACACCGATCTCGGCATGCGAGTCCTCGTCGGAGACAATATGCGCGTTCGAGATCGGCTGGTGGCCGATGTGATCCGGGGTCTGGCACTGCCTGCATTGCTGATCTTGCCGATCCTAGCCGGGCTGATTTGGCTGAGCGTCAGGAAAGGTCTCGGTCCCCTCAACAACATGGCTCACGCGCTGGAGACGCGGTCCGCCTCCGATCTAAGCGCCCTACCGGATGTCGACACGCCTTCCGAGATCAAGCCGGTCATCCGCTCGCTCAACGGTCTCTTCGGGCGGGTGCATGCGGCCCGAGAACGGGAGCGCGATTTTACAGCCTTCGCAGCGCATGAGCTGCGTACGCCGATCGCCGGATTGAAGACCCAGGCGCAGGTGGCGCTCGGGAGCGAGGATCCGGGCATTCGTTCGAACGCCCTGCGTCAGATAGTGGTCGGCGTGGACCGGACGTCTCGGCTGATGCGACAGCTTACCGACCTGACGAATGCCGAAAGGGGCGAGACCGACAGCGACAATCAACGTGTCAATTTGGGCAAATTGGCCAGCCGACTGGCAGATGATATCCGCCAGCACTACCCGGGCGCCGCGCTCATCGAGATCGACGAAAAACTACATGACATAGATCTTGATATCGATCCGTCAGTGTTCATGCTTGCGGCGCGGAATCTCATGGAAAATGCCGTTCTGCATTCCCGCGTTGAAAGCCCTGTCCATTGTGGAGTGCGGCTTGAAGGCGACGGCGTCGCACTGACGATCGATGACAGCGGACCGGGAATACCTGAAGACGAACTGCCCAAGGTTTGCGAGAGGTTCTATCGCGGTCGCAACAAGACCGCGATGGGAAGTGGCCTTGGGCTCGCGATCGCCGACCTCGCGGCGAAGCGGCTCGGCGGGAGCCTGTCCCTGAAAAACCGTCCAGAGGGAGGCTTCCGCGCGGAGCTGCATCTCAACGCCGCTCCGATTTCGACAACGCCCCACGGCGAGTTCCGCCACAACGACGGCGAGCTATCGACCCTCCCGGTTATGGCGGATGCGCAGGGGGATAGGCTCGCTCATGAGAGATAGGCTCGCGAAGCGCCACGAGGCAATCGATGTACGCCATCTCTGCTACTTCGTGGCAGCAGCCGAGCAGGGCAGCTTTAGAAAAGCCGGTGCGGCTTCAGGGGTACAGGAATCGGCGATCAGCCGATCTATACGAGACCTCGAAGATCAGGTTGGCGCCTCACTGTTCCATCGGCGTAGCAGCGGCGTCACCCTCACTTACGCTGGGCAGCGCTTTCTTCCTCAGGCGCGTCGCATTCTTCGGGATATCGGTCACAGCGTCGAGGACGTAGCGAGGATCGGGCGTGTAGAGAACGGACTGCTTAAGATCGGAATATTCTCGTCCCTAGCGTCAGGCTTTCTGGCGGATCTGCTGCTCGCTTACGACAGCGCCCATGCGAAGGTCCATATAGAGTTCATCGAAGGAAATCCTGACGAACATATCGCAGCGGTGCGTCAAATCCAGATCGACGTCGCGTTCCTGACCGGCACACGGGTCTGGCCGGGGTGTGAAACAGACCAGCTTTGGTTCGAACGGGTGTTTGTCGTGCTTCCCGAAGGGCATGCGCTTTCTGAGAAGACGGTGGTGGGCTGGAGTGACCTCACCATGGAGCAATTTATCGTCAGTGATGTCGCACCCGGCCCTGAGATTCACGACTACCTCGTAAAGCGACTTGCTGATCTGGGTCATCATCCGTACATACAGCCTCAGTCAGTCGGGAGAGATAATCTTCTCTCGCTCGTGGCTGTTGGACGTGGACTGACGGTCGTCAGTGAAGCGATGGCGGCAGCACGGCTTCCGGGGATCACCTACCGACCCATTGTCGATGAAATTCTTCCTTTCAGCGCGATTTGGTCTGCTAGGAATGATAACCCGGCATTTCGCAGCTTGCTGAGCATGGCAAGGAAGATGTCGAAATCAGCGATAGCCTACACGATGCTGGTGCTCGCTCTGCCGATTTGAACTGTTGTTCCAAATAGCGCTCGGTCATGCTTCCATATCTCAATTATCTTCTTCTAGGGCAGACGCCGCGCTTTGGCGAACCCACGATCGGTTGCGATGAACCTATCAAGCATTGGAACGATCAAGCGTACCGGATCAGCGACAGATTGGCCCGACTCCCGCGCCAGGACTTCAGCATAAGCGACTAGATCACGGTGGAGCTGTGCGGGCAGCTCCACCGTGACTTTGACGGGCTTATCGTCGGCGATCGGTCCAAGTTTCAGCTTTGCCATAGTCAGCCTCTGTAGGGTTCGAGGACGAGATCGCGCGTGACGATAACGCGAACGGGGAAGCCCGGCCGGATGGTCAACGTCGGTGCGACCTGTAATTGACGCCGGACGATCTGCTGACCGGCGTCGTTTATGGTGTCCTGTGCGCCGTCGCGGATAGCGCGGACCAGGCGGTCCTCATCGCTGACCGCCAGTTCCGTGCCGACCGCGAGCAGTGTGGAAAGACCGGCCGCCTTGGCGAGATCCCACCAGTGATAATCGACACCATCCTCGAGACCGGCATATCCCTGCGTGTCGGCGCCCGGTTGACGTTCGAGGACGATTGACCGGCCGTTCGGGAAGATCAGTCGGTTCCAGACCAACAGAACTCGCCTTTGGCCGAACTGCACATTGTTATCGTATTGACCGATGATCCTCGTCCCCTGCGGAACAAGCAGGCTGCGACCGGTCGGACTGTCGTAGATGTTTTCCGTCACCTGGGCCGTGATTTGGCCTGGAAGATCGGAGCGTATCCCGGTGATGAGCGCTGCCGGGATAACCGCGCCGGCCTGGAGCACGAACGGGGAAGCGGGAGCCATGACGCGATCCGACGAGGTTGTACGGCGGTCGACCGGCCCATTGAGGAAGGCGTTCTGTCGATCCTGGGCGGTTTGCTGGCCTGCTTGACCCGCAAGGCCGGCGAGATCGACACCGGGAATGCCGGGTGTGGCAGAACCTCCCGGCGCCGCCGGGGTCATGCCCGGCTGGGTCTGAAAGAAGACTCGCGACGTGCGCGCGGCCTCCTCTTCCGCAATGCGGCGTTGTTCGGCTTCGTCGACGGTCGGCGTCGTGATCGTCGGAGGAACGACGGGCTGGCCGCGATTCTGCGCGTCGAGAATAGGTCGTCCGAGATCGCCTGGTAAGGGCGGGCCGAGAACAGGCCCTGTGTAGTCCCGCGGCAATCCGGCGAGACCATCTGCGGTCTGGCGGTTGGCGGTCGAATAAAGCTCCTCCCCGTCGCGGCCGGCGTTCCGGGTCTGGAGTGCGTAAATCAGCGCGCCGCCTATACCGACCAAAGCGACGGCGGTGACGCTCGCAAGCACCTTGCGCGACAGCCGAGTTACGCGCGGCGGCTCCGCCCGCAGGCGCATCGGAGCCCTCGTATTGCTGTTTTCCTCGCTCATGACGCGGGCCTCCCGTCGGTACGGACAATCCTCACCGTTTGCTGCTTGTCACCGCTGCCGAGGCGCAATTCGGCCGCGCCGAACAGACGATCGACGATCAGGATGTGTCGGTGGACGCGGGTGTTGGCGATTTGGGCCTCTCCCTCCGGCCCGATCACGAAGATCGGCGGCATCTCGCCTTGGACGATGCCTCGCGGAAACTCGATGTAGACGCGCCGGCCGTCGTCATAGACGGAGACGGGCTTCCAGGGCGGGTTGCCGCCGCTCAGGCCATAGCGGTAGTTGCGGGAGGCGACGGCTGGAATGACCGGGGTCGCGGGGATGGTCTGGCCCTGTCCGCCTCTTGGCTGCGGGTATGACCACGCCACCGAAGGCATATAGGGCTTAGCGCCTGAGCGCAGTTCGATCATGTAGACGCGGCGATCGGTCGTTACGACAAGGTTCGTCGATATGTCGGCGCGGCTCGGTTTCACGAGGATGTGGACACGTCGGGTCGTGCCGCTGCCGCTCTCGGTGTCGCCGATGATCCAGCGCGCGGTATCGCCGGCCGCGATCGGGCCGGCTCCGGTCAGGCTCTCGCCCGGCTCCAGCGCGATGTTTGTGATCTGCCCTGGCGCAGCATAGACCTGATAGAGAGCGCCTTCCGACCACGGGTAGACCTGGATGGCGTTGAAATAGCCCTCCCGGCGCGGCTGCACGCGAGCGGCGGCATTGGCGTTTTCGACGCGGGCGGTGGGCGTGCCGGCGGCCGTACCCCCTTTCGCCGGTGTCCAGCCCGGAGGGATATGGATCGGGCGCGGCCGATCGTCGGTGACAGCCACGGGCACGGCCGGCAACGCTGGCACATCGCGATCGTAGCTGATCTCCGGCGGCTTCTGTGGCGTCGCGCAGCCGGCCAACGTAGTGGCGGAAAGAAGCAGAACCGGAAGCACGGATTTACGGAAAGCCGGAATGCCGGGGTTGCGGAAAGCCGATTTCATTGGCTCATCTCCCGCGACCAGTTGATGGCGTTGACATAGATTCCCAGCGGATTGACCTTTATCCGGTCGGCATCGCGCGGAGGCTGGATCACGATGGTCAGGATCGCAGTCCATCGTTCGGTTCTGGAGAGCTGGCCATTCTCGAAATGCCGCTCCGTCCAAGCGACACGGAAGCTGTCGGGCGATGCCCGAATGACGCTGGAGACCTCGACGGCGATCTGCTGCTTGCCGACTTTGGTGAACGGGTCGTTGGCGCGGGCGTAGTCATTCAGTGCCGCGGCGCCGCGATCCGTCGTCCATTCGTAAGCTCGGAGCCAGTTCTGCCGGACGATGATCGGGTCGGCCGGAATGCTCCGCGTTTGTTCGATGAAGCGCGCGAGGTGCCAGGCGACTTGCGGATCGGTCGGGCGGAAATCAGCGGTGGCGGGCGCGACCGCCTGCGCCTGGCCGAGATTGTCCACCTGAACAACCCATGGCACGACGGTTCCACGCGCCGACTGGTAGACCAGGGCGGCGCCAAATCCGGCGGAGAGGATCAGAGAGCCGAACGCCATATAGCGCCAGTTTCGGGCCTGCACGCGAGCCGAGCCGATGCGCTCGTCCCAGACTTGCGCAGCTTTTTGATAAGGCGTCTCCGGTTGGGGTGTTTTACCGTAGTGAACGGCGGGCCTTTTGAAGAGATTCATGAGCGATCACTTTCAGAGAGATTTACGGATGCGCCGGACCCGTGGCTGTCGCCGGAACGGACGGCATGCGCGGCGGCGCTGACGCCGTGGGAGGCATGGCGACCGCGCTTCATGCGCTGAGCCCATGCGGGGGGCTGGTCAGTCGTTGTGGCGGGCGCGACGGAAGAAGGCTCCGCCTCGCCGCCTACCGACCCCATCGTGGATGTGCCGCCGGTGGCATCGAAGCCGGCGCGGGCGCCGTCGGAGAAGCTGGATTTCATGCTCTCGGACGCGCGCGAAGCCGCTCGACGTAAAGGCGACGTGGCGGCCGATCCGGCAGCGCGCGCAACACCGCCGACGCCGGACGCCACACCCGAAGCGCCGGACTGTCCCATGGAGCCGAGCGTGTAAGCCGACGATGCCGCTCCGGCCGCCGCAGCTCCACCACGGGCGACCGCGGCTCCGCCGGAGAGAAGCGCTGCGCCGCCTCTCGCGGCAAGCATAGCGCCGCCCCCGGCGGCCAGCGCCGCGCCGCCCACGGCGAGACCGGTGCCGACCGCAGCGCCAGCGCCAAGCTGCGGGCCGCCGCTGACGAGACCAGACGCGATGCCGGGTCCAAAGATTCCGAGGCCGACGAGTGAGAGCGCGGCGAGCACGACCGCCATGGCGTCGTCGATGCTCGGGGTCTGGCCACCGAAGCCTTGGGTGAACTGGCTGAACAGCGTCGAACCGATGCCGACGATGACGGCGAGAACGAGGACCTTGATGCCGCTGGAGATCACGTTGCCAAGCACGCGCTCGGCCATGAACGCGGTCTTCCCGAAGAGGCCGAACGGGATCAGCACGAAGCCCGCCAACGTGCTCAATTTAAACTCGATCAGAGTCACGAACAGTTGGACGCTGAGAATAAAGAATGCGAGGATGACGAGCGCCCAGGCAAAGAGCAGGCAGGCGATCTGGATGAAATTCTCGAAGAACGCAATCCAGCCCATCAGATCGGAGATGGATTCGAGCAGCGGCCGTGCCGCGTCGAGACCGGTCTGCGCCACCTTGCCGGGGCGGAGGAGATCCTGTGCGGTGAAGCCGGTCCCGGAGGCTTTTAGACCGAGACCCGAGAAGCTGTCGAAGACGATCTTCGCGAGATTGTTCCAATTGGATATTAAGTAGGCGAACACTCCGACAAACAAAGTCTTTTTGACCAAGCGTGCGATGATGTCGTCATCGGCGCCCCAGCTCCAGAACAGAGCCGCGAGCGTTACGTCGATGACGATCAGCGTGGTCGCAACGAATGTCACCTCGCCGCTGAGCAGACCGAAGCCGCTGTCGATGTATTGGGTGAATGTCCCAAGAAAGCTGTCGATTACCCCCGAGCCACCCATGAATCACCGCCTGTCGCTTGAGGACGGCGATACCGGAGCAATCGGACGGCCGAGGAATCGATCGCGTGTCTCGGCCCAGACGCGCAGGCATTCGGCGTCACTCGCGGCCTGCTGACCAAGCTGCTGGCACCGGCGTTGGCCCTCGCGCAGCGGGTCGCGCGCGGGCTCGATGATGCGCGCCGACGGTCCCGCCGGCGCGTCGTCCTTGCGAGTCATCTCCACGACCGCCGCCGTGATGGCGACCGCGACGAATATGACAGCGCCCAGCCGGGCCAGCATCTTGCTGTCCATGACAGTGCTCCTTTCTGGCCTCAGTTGCCGTTGAACATCCGCGCGCTGCCGGGCTGATACCCGGAGCCGGGCGTCAGAAACCGGCGGCGCTGTTCGCGCCCCTGTTCGGCGGCGGCGGTGCGCTCGGCTTCGGTCAGCGCGCCCGATCGGCCGTTGGCGGCGAGCAGCGCGACCAGATCAGAAAGCTGCTGCGACTGGAGGGCGAGGAGCTGGTTGCCGGCTTGCGTCGCCTGAAGCGCGCCGGTCGCGCCCTGGCTCTGGTTCACCAGTTCGCTCATCTGCGTGCGGTTGGTGTCGATGTTGCCGACGACGCCGGCCTGTACGCGCATCGCGTCCTGCAAGCTGCCGACGGTGTTCTGCCAGCGGGTACGCGCGGCGGTGACGAGATGCTGGTCGCTCGCCGACATCGAGACACTGCCGTATTGCTGCTGGAACACCTGATCGATGTTCTGCACGTCGAAGGCGATGTTCTGCGCCTGCTTCAGGAGCTGCTGGGTCTTCTGAACGTTCTGCTGAAGCGTCTGGAGCGAGGAGAACGGCAGGTTCGCAAGGTTCTTCGCCTGGTTGATGAGCATGGTCGCCTCGTTTTGAAGCGAGGTGATCTGGTGGTTGATCTGCTCCAGAGTGCGCGCCGCCGTCAGCACATTCTGCGCGTAGTTGGTGGGGTCGTAGACGATCCTCCAGGCATATGCAGGCGAGATTGCGAGTGGCGAGACCGCGAGTGGCATGGCCAGCATGGTCGCGGCGAGAACCACGGAGGATTTGCGAAGTAGATGGATGCTCATGGCTGAAGCTCCTTTCCGGTTTTGGGGATGAGCGTTGGGAAATTCGGGAGCAGGTCGATCGCCCAACCGACCTCGCGGGCCTCGAGCCAGGCGGCGAGGAAGCCCTCGCGGCCATGGTCGGCGACAAGGTTGGCAATCAGGGTCTGATCCGACTTCGAGGATGCGGCACAGAGCGCGAGACCGAGTTCGCTCAGGCCGAGCTCGAACAGCCGGTTCCCGCGGCGAGACTGGCAGTAATAGTCCCGCTTCGGCGTCGCCCGCGCGAGGATCTCGATCTGCCGGTCGTTGAGTCCGAACCGCCGGTAGATTGTCGTGATCTGCGGTTCGATAGCGCGTTCGTTCGGCAAGAGCAGTCGCGTAGGGCAGCTCTCGATGATCGCCGGAGCAATGTCCGAATTATCGATATCGGACAGCGATTGCGTGGCAAAGATGACCGAGGCGTTCTTCTTTCTCAGTGTCTTCAGCCATTCACGGAGCTGGCCAGCAAATCCCTCGTCATCGAGGGCAAGCCAGCCCTCGTCGATGATGAGCAGCGTCGGGCGGCCGTCGAGCCTATCGCCGATACGATGGAATAGGTAAGCGAGGACAGCGGGTGCCGCGCCAGTGCCGACAAGGCCCTCGATCTCGAACGCCTGCACGTCGGCTGAGCCGAGGTGTTCGGTCTCCGCGTCAAGCAGCCGCCCATACGGGCCGCCGACGCAATAGGGACGAAGCGCCTGCTTCAGATCGTTCGACTGGAGCAGAACGTGGAGGCCCGTGATCGTCCGCTCATCCATCGGCGCGGAGGCAAGCGAGGTGAGCGCGGTCCAGATATGCTCCTTTGCTTCGGGCGTGATCGTGATGCCCTCGCGGGAGAGGATCGCGACGATCCAGTCGGCGGCCCAGGCGCGCTCGTATGTGTCGTGAATGAGGGCGAGCGGCTGAAGCGATACGGAGACGTCCGAACCTTCGGTGAGACCGCCGCCGAGATCATGCCAATCACCGCCCATGGCGAGTGCGGCTGCCCGGATCGAGCCGCCGAAATCGAAAGCAAAGACCTGGCTGCGCGCGTAGCGACGGAACTGCAAGGCCATAAGGGCAAGCAGCACGGAC
The DNA here is from genome assembly GCF_001652565.1 of Shinella sp. HZN7. Taxonomy (NCBI): domain Bacteria; kingdom Pseudomonadati; phylum Pseudomonadota; class Alphaproteobacteria; order Hyphomicrobiales; family Rhizobiaceae; genus Shinella; species Shinella sp. HZN7. The sequence continues at coordinate 3,757,904 of NZ_CP015736.1, forward strand.
TTGCCCGCACCGGTCGGGCCGACGACCAGGGTATGACCGACGTCGCCCACATGCAGAGACAACCGGAACGGGGTCGAGCCTTCGGTCTTGCCATAGAGCAAGGGGGGCGCATCGAAGTGCTCGTCCCGTTCCGGCCCCGCCCACACGGCGCTCAGGGGGATCATGTGGGCAAGATTGAGTGTCGAGATCGGCGGCTGGCGGACGTTGGCGTAGGCATGGCCGGGCAAGCTGCCGAGCCATGCGTCCACGGCGTTGACGGTCTCGATCATGGCGGTGAAGTCGCGACCCTGGATAACCTTCTCGACCAGCCGCAATTTCTCGTCGGCAAGGCGTGGGTCGGCGTCCCAGACGGTGATGGTCGCGGTGACGTAGGCCAGCCCCGCCACGTCGGCGCCGAGCTCCTGAAGGGCGAGATCGGCGTCCGCCGCCTTGTTCGCCGCGTCGGTATCAACGAGCACGGACTGCTCGTTGGTCATCACCTCCTTGAGGATTGCGGCAATCGACTTTCGCTTGGCGAACCACTGCCGACGAATCTTCGTTAGGAGTTTCGTCGCGTCGGTCTTGTCGAGCAGGATCGCCCGCGTCGACCAGCGATATGGGAAGGCCAGCCGGTTGAGGTCGTCCAGCAATCCAGGCGTTGTTGCCGTCGGGAATCCGATGATGGTCAGCACGCGCAGATTCTGCTCGCCAAGGCGCGGCTCCAGCCCGCCGGTCAGCGGCTGGTCAGCCAGAAGCGCGTCGAGGTAGACCGGCGCTTCGGGGACGCGGACGCGATGGCGCTTCGTAGAGATCGTCGAATGCAGGTAGGTCAGGGTCTCGCCGTCATCGAGCCAGCGGCAGGACGGCATGAAGCCGTCGAGAAGCGCCAGCACGCGGTCGGTGCGGTCGGAAAAGGCCCGTAGGATCTCATGCGGGTCGATGCCCGAACGTTCGCGGCCTTCGTACAGCCATGCCTCGGTGCGCGCGGCTTCCTCCGCCGGCGGAAGAAACAGGAAGGTCAGGAAGTAGCTCGACACAAAATGCGCGCCCGCTTCCTCGAAATCGGCCTTTCGTTCGGCGTCGACCAGACCAGATGCCTGATCGGGAAAGCTACTGTCCGGATAGGTGCCGGCCTCGTGGCGCTGCGCCTCGACGAAGATGCTCCAGCCCAATCCAAGTCGACGGAAGGCGTTGTTGATGCGGCTGGCGACGGCGACCAACTCGGCCGCGACAGCGGAATCGAGATCGGGACCCCGAAACCGGGCAGTGCGCTGGAACGAACCGTCCTTGTTGAGCACGACGCCGGGAGCAACGAGAGCGACCCAGGGCAGATAGTCGGCGAGACGCGACGCTGATCGGCGATATTCGGCAAGGTTCATCATCGACGGCGCCTCCCTCAAACCGCAAGATGGCCAGGGATGCGAAGGTGCCTGCGGCCGACCTCCACAAAGAGCGGATCGCGGCGGGCGGCCCACACGGCAATGAAGTGGCCGATCGCCCAGATGGCGAGCCCGACCAGCCAGAGCCGCAGGCCGAGGCCGACCGCGCCGGCGAGCGTGCCGTTCATGATGGCGATCGACCGCGGGGCGCCGCCGAGCAGAATGTGCTCGGTCAGGGCGCGGTGGACGGGAACCGTGTAACCCGGCACGGCGTCCAGTTGCTCGAACGCGGCTGGCATCAGATGAGCGCCCCGCCGCCAAACGAGAAGAACGACAGGAAGAAGCTTGACGCGGCAAACGCGATGCTCAAGCCGAAGACGATCTGGATCAACCTGCGAAATCCGCCACTCGTATCGCCGAAGGCGAGCGCGAGGCCGGTGGCGATGATGATGATCACGGAGACTATTTTTGCGACCGGCCCTTCGATCGACTGGAGGATTTGTTGAAGCGGCTGCTCCCACGGCATTGACGAGCCGGAGGCGAAAGCCGGCGGCGTAGCGGCCAGCATCATGATGGTGATGAGCGCGGTCGACGCGGCAAGGCGCTTCCGGTCGCTGCGCAGGATCGTGCCGGACGGCGCGTCTGCCGGACGCCGTAGGGTCGATAGGATCGACAGCTTCAACACATTCGGAATGACAGGCGACATCATTCTGTTTCTCCATTCGGGGTGGTTGCGGGGGTGATGCAGTAGTCGCCGTCGGGGCCGAGCCCTTCGACGCGTGCGAGTTCGGCCAGCCGGCGCGACGAGCCGCGCCCAGCGAGGACGGCAACGATGTCGATGGTCTCGGCGATCAGCGCTCGGGGAACGGTGACGACGGCTTCCTGGATGAGCTGCTCGAGACGGCGCAACGCGCCGATGCCGGAGCCGGCGTGGATCGTACCGATGCCGCCGGGATGGCCAGTGCCCCAAGCCTTCAGGAGGTCGAGGGCTTCGGAACCGCGTACTTCGCCGATCGGAATACGGTCGGGCCGCAGGCGCAGCGAGGACCGGACGAGATCGGAGAGCGTCGCCACGCCGTCCTTCGTCCGCATGGCGACGAGGTTTGGCGCGGCGCATTGCAGCTCGCGCGTGTCCTCGATGATGACGACGCGATCCGCGCCCTTGGCGACTTCGGCAAGAAGCGCGTTCGTCAATGTGGTTTTGCCGGTGCTGGTGCCGCCGGCGACGAGGATATTGGCGCGGGATGCGACAGCCGTTCGCAGCATTGCGGCGTGATCGGCCGTCATGATCTCGGCCGCCACGTAGTCATCGAGTGTGAAAACGGCGACCGCGGGCTTGCGGATGGCGAAAGCGGGCGACGCGACGACGGGAGGCAGCAAGCCTTCAAATCGCTCGCCCGTTTCGGGCAGTTCGGCAGACACGCGAGGGGAGCGCGCATGCACTTCGGCGCCGACATGGTGAGCGACGAGGCGCACGATGCGTTCACCATCGGCGGCCGTCATCGTCTCGCCCGTATCGGCCAGTCCTTCGGAAAGGCGATCCACCCAGATGCGGCCGTCGGGGTTCAGCATGACCTCGACCACGGCCGGTTCTTCCAGAAACCGGGCGACGGCGGGTCCGAGCGCGGTGCGCAGCATGCGAGCGCCGCGCTGAATCGCTTCCTGTCTCTGGTAAGTGGATGCCATATCGTCCCCATTTCTCGTGGGGACGCGACAGATGCCCCCGGATCGGGGATGATTAAAAGAGCCCGAAATCGGACCGATTCAACAAGTTTCGGTCGTAGTAGTAGCGTGGCGAGCAAATACAGGGGAACGGCGGTCCCGCCCTATCCTTGAACTTGTCGGCGTCACTCCCAGATGCCGCGCGCGAGAACGTCACGGACCCGATTCGGGGACATCCTCGGAAATCTCCTGACGCAGCTTCGGCCCCTGCGCCAAGCGCCGACCCAGGGCCGTGATGAACGCCTCATAACGCTCGCTGGATTTGGCTCGCGCCGCTTGGGCCGCCGGCTCCGGCAATGCGGGCGTCGTGGTGATCCAGAACCTGATGAACACCGCCAGCGTCTCGACAGCGATGCCGACATCGCGTTCGAGGCGGGTCATGCGACGGTCAAGCTGGTCGAGGCGTTTTGAAATGATCGCCTCTCGCCGTTCGGCATCGTCCGGCGATAGAAATGACGCGATCGCGGCTTCGGCGACTATGGATTGTGACTGATCCCGACGCGCGGCGAAATCCGCGAGGGTCTTCTCGACTTCCGGGTCCAGATAGATCGTGGTCTTTTTCTTTTTTCTGCGACTGGTCATGGCGACTACAGCTCCATGCCGTCGTTGGGATCAAGCGAGACTTGGCGGGCGATGCCCTGCATCTGCCGGATCATGCGCCGGTTGCGCACGGCCTCCTCCTCGGCGTCATCCGGAAGGTCGATCTCGAATTCGTTTTCGATGGGCGCCTTCTTCTCGACCGGCTTCGCGCGGCTGAGCTCAGGTTGCAGCCGCCGTTCGGAGTCCGTCGGGTCGTCATTGTCGGATCGATCTGTTGCTTGCCCGTTCACCACGTCCGGTCGCGGCGGGACCGGCAGGCCGCTCCAGTCATCCGGGCCGGTCCGATCGGGCCGCTTCAGGTCGGCCGGGGAAAGCAGGCGCTCGCGGAAGCGGGCATCCTCATAGTAACGCGCCTTCTTCGCCTGGATCGGCGGAATACCGGCAACCATGATGATCTCGTCGGTCGGCGGAAGCTGCATGATCTCGCCGGGCGTGAGCAACTGTCGGGCGGTTTCAGAGCGGGACACCATCAGATGGCCGAGCCAGGGCGATAGGCGGTGCCCGGCATAGTTCTTCATCGCTTTCATCTCGGTGGAGGTGCCGAGGGCATCGCTCACCCTTTTCGCGGTCCTTTCGTCGTTCGTCGCAAAGCTGACGCGGACGTGGCAGTTGTCGAGGATCGAATTGTTCGGCCCGTAGGCTTTCTCGATCTGGTTCAGCGATTGCGCGATCAGGAAGGATTTCAGCCCGTACCCCGCCATGAAGGCCAGCGCGGTCTCGAAGAAATCCAGTCGTCCGAGCGCCGGAAACTCGTCCAGCATGAGCAGGAGGCGGTGCCGGCTTCCCCCGGCCTGAAGATCCTCGGTCAGGCGGCGGCCGATCTGATTGAGCAGCAGTCGGATCAGCGGCTTGGTGCGGTTGATATCAGAGGGCGGCACGACGAGGTAGAGCGTCGTCGGTCTCTCGCCGCCCACGATGTCACGGATCCGCCAATCGCATCGGCGCGTCACCTCCGCCACCACCGGGTCGCGGTACAGGCCAAGAAACGACATGGCCGTGGAAAGCACGCCCGAGCGCTCGTTGTCGGATTTGTTGAGAAGCTCGCGCGCGGCACTGGCGACGACGGGGTGCGGGCCGACCTCGCTGAGATGCGCGGTCTTCATCATGGCGCGCAACGTCGACTCCACCGGCCGTTTCGGATCGGACAGAAAGTTCGCCACGCCGGCAAGCGTCTTTTCCGGCTCGGCATAGAGGACATGCAGGATCGCGCCGACGAGAAGCGAATGGCTGGTTTTTTCCCAGTGGTTCCGTTTGTCGAGCGAGCCTTCGGGATCGACCAGGATGTCGGCGATGTTCTGGACGTCGCGCACCTCCCATTCGCCGCGGCGGACCTCGAGCAGCGGATTGTAGGCCGAGGATTTGGGGTTCGTCGGGTCGAACAGCAGCACTCGGCCATGGCGCGAACGGAAGCCCGATGTGAGCTGCCAGTTTTCGCCCTTGATATCGTGGACGATGGCCGAGCCCGGCCAGGTCAGGAGCGAGGGTACGACTAGGCCGACGCCCTTGCCCGAGCGGGTCGGCGCAAAGCACAGCACATGCTCCGGCCCGTCATGGCGCAGATATTCGCGCTCGTAGCGGCCGAGCACGACGCCGTCGGGATTGAGCAGGCCGGCAGCCTTGACCTCGGTCTTCTCGGCCCATCGCGCGGACCCATAGGTCGCAACATTCTTCGCCTCTCGCGCTCGCCAGACCGACATGCCGATGGCGACCGCGATGGCAATGAACCCGCCCGAGGCCGCAATCATCCCGCCGGTCGCGAAGATGCTGGGCGCGTAGGCGTCGTAGAAGTACCACCACCACATGATGGCCGGCGGCGGGTAAACCGGCATGCCGAACAGGTTGAACCAGGCCGGCCCGAGCTGCGCCTGAAACCCGAGGCTCCACGCGACATACTGGGTCGCGCCCCATGTGGTCGAGATGATGATGAGGAAGACGATCGTGATCTGTCCCCAAAGGATTTTGGTCGCGGACATGGCGATGCTCCTTTCCGGTCGAGGTTAGAGGCCGAGCCCACGCTTGCGGCCGAAGTCCCAATCGACGCCGCCATCGTCGCGGGAGACGCCGGAGACGTGGCGGCCGATCTGTTTTTCGAGAGAGGGCGACCAGGGCACGAGCTGAAAGCCCAGGCCGTCGTCGATCATGGCGAAGCGACCGGAGGCGAGCGCGAGGCGCTGGCGATAGACGCCGGCGACATACTCGCCGGAGCCGGCGCGGTTGAACGCCGTGCCGGTCTCGGCCGCGAGCTTCTCGCCAAGCGCGCTGACCTCGCGGTCCCGCAATGTGTTGAGCAGCCTGCGGGCGAAGACGACGCGCCTGCCCTGCCGCTCCGCCAAGCCCTCGTCGATCAGGAGCTCGGCCCGTTGCTCCAGAGCGTGCTGCACCTCGGCGCCGAAACCGCCCTCCGACAGCGCAATCGGTTCGCGCGCGACCGATTGTCGATCGAGCCAGGTAGCGCCGGCGGCGTTCACCTGAGCGTGGATATCCAGATCGGAGCGGACGGCGAGCGCGACGCGGCGTTGTCCTTCCCCATCCTCCCAGGCACGCAGCTCGACGATCGAGCCGGTCGGGCTGTCGCCGGCAGCGTCGAGATGCGGCAGCTTGATATGGTGGGTGCGGCCGTCGACGCCATCGACCACGGCATAGGCGGTGCCCTTGAGCTCGTCATCGAGGCCGCGCTCGACCAGGCGACCGACAACGGGGACGTCGAGGCTCTCGCCGGCGAGCACATAGCTTGCGGAGCCGCGCTCGATGCCGCGCTCAGTGAGCGCGCGGTGCATGCGCTTGATGATGTCGCCACGCTCGCCGAGCTCGCGCAGGACTGTCTCGGCCTCCGGCCTGATGAACCACTGCGAATGACCGACCTGGCCGGCGACGCCAAGGACTTCGAGAGTCCGGAGCCGACCGACCTTCAGGGCGTGGAATTCGTCCGGCTGTCGATCGGCATGCGGCGCAAGATCGATGATGCCGGACTTGCCCGCATCACGGACAAGCTGCCGATCGAGCTGGGTCCAGCGTTCGGCTTCGACCTGCCGCTCGAGATTGCGGGTGATGTCGAGGTCGGTGCGCTGTCCAAGCTCCTGAGTGACGAGGTCAGCCGCGCGGGCGCGCATCCCCTCCTTGATGTAGTCACGCGAGATGACGAGGTCCTGGCCGTCGTCGGTGCGGCCGCGCAGGATAATATGGACATGGGGATTGTCGGTGTTCCAGTGGTCCACGGCCACCCAGTCGAGCCTAGTGCCGAGATCCTTTTCCATCTGGCCCATTAGTTCGCGCGTGTAGGACTTGAGGTCGGCCATGTCGGGCGCGTCCTCCGGCGAGACGATGAAGCGGAAATGATGCCGGTCCGGTTCGCATCGCTCCGCGAAGGCGCCGACCTCCATGTCGTCCTTCTCAGGGCCGAACATCCGCGCCTTCTCTCCGTCCCGGGTCACCCCGTCGCGGCGCAGATAGTTGAGGTGGGCGCCGAGCGGTGCGGACCGGGCCGAATGGCGAACCACCCTGGTCTTGATGACGACGATGCGCGAGCGCCCGGTCAGCAGGCGATTGGCCTGTATGCTGGCGCGCTGGCCGCGGCCGAAGCGGGAGCGTTTGCCCGAAGAGATCTTGCCGGAACGCGAAACGCGGCCGCCAGCCTTCTGTGCGGCAGCGAGCGCCTGCGCGACGAAGGGCCGAGCTTGCTGAGCGCGGGTAGAGCGAATGCGCCCCGGACGGATGCGGAACTCGCGGTCATCGGCCATGGCGAGACCCCGCGCCGTGCGAAACAGCTAGGAAAATCAGGAAGATGGGCGCGCAGCGCACGGTGCGCGTGAGCGCCGCACGGTGCGGAACGCGCCGAAAACATGAACAAAAGCAACCGACCGACCGAAGCGCACCGTGCGCCTTTTTATCTCGCCATCGTCCGGTTGTTGCGCCTGCCCCCACTCTCCGCGCTCTCCATGACACGCCAGAGCACGATGGGATGCGATTTGCCGCGGGGCCGCTCATGGCCGGTCCCCAGCGGCATTCCGGGCGACGAACAGGCCTTCCGGCTGTGCGGCGACAAGCATCTGCGGTGTCGCCGAGACGGGTGAAAGGGCGTCGTCCGACGACCGATCCTGAGACGTGGAATTGACAGGTGAAGCACCGAAATCACGCCCGACGAAGATCGCCGCCTCGCGCCAATCGAGCGGCCGGGCGACCGCCGAACCGCTCTTCGAAGGGCGCTCGCCGCGCAGCGCGGGCGCGAGCGAAGCGACATAAGCCCGCGTTTCGGCGGGCAGCGCTCGGCCCTTCGAACGATGCTCATCGTAGCGCGCCGGGCCGGCATTGTAGGCCGCGAGCATGGCGGCGATGTCGCCGTAGCGATCCCACATCTCGCGCAGGTACGCAGTACCCGCGAGGATGTTGTCGCGCGGATCGTAAGGATTGCGGCCGAGGCCGTGGCGGATGCGAAGCTCGGCCCAGGTGTCCGGCATGACCTGCATCAGACCCATCGCACCGGCCGAGGAGACGGCCCGCACGTCGCCCGCGCTCTCGGCGCGCATGACGGCGACGATCCATGCTGACGGAATGCCGAAGCGGCGCGATGCCTCGGCGATATGCGCCGCATGCGGATGCGCGGCGACGGTGCTCGTAGGCGACACGCTTTGCGCCAGAACCGTCGGCGTTGCGGCTGGGGTGAAGAGCAGGCCGGAAAGGAGAAGGAGCGCTGAGCGCCGGACGGTGGAAAAACGTCCGGCGCAGGCGCGGTTTCGGGGCGTCGCCATTCAGTCCTCCTGCCGCCTTTTGGAGGGCTGGACGGTGGTGAGCACCCAGGCAGAACCGTCGTCACCGGCGCGGAAGAGATTTGCGCGAAACGTGCCGCCGAGTAGCGGGCTGTAGATCGTGATCGAGACGAACTCGCCGGCCCGTTCGCCCACATGTATCCAGCCCGCGCCGATATCGAGGCCGTCTTCGTCACCGAGCAGGACGCGGTATTTCGGGGCGTTCTCGGTCTCCGAGGATTCGGCAGGAACGAGGGTCATTTCCTCTTTGATGCCGAGCGTTCGGAACTCGCCTTCGAAGCCAGCTTCCGTGCGCGTGAACTGTCCGATCTGGGCCATGGTCATCGTCTCCTGTGCTGCGGTGGGATTACGAAGGACGCGCGCTCACCGCGTCGGCGCGCGCCAGACGAAGCGACCATCGCCGTCCTCGTCGGTGAAAAGCGGGGTGGCCCGGCCGATCACCGCGGAGGCGGGAAACGGGCCGAAGTAGCGGCCGTCGAGGCTGTCGGCGGCTTCGAGGTTCATGAGGAAAAGTTCGCCGCCGCCGATCACGCCGCAGCCCCGCCAGATCGGCAGGTCGCGGCCACGGCTGTCGCGGTCGCGGGCCTCGCCGAGCGGAACGTCGTCAACCGTGATGGCGCGACCGTCGCGGCAAACGCGCTGTCCCGGTAGGCCGACGACGTGCTTGAGGATCGGCACGTCGCGGCCGACATAACCGCGTTCGACCATAAAGGAGGCGAATGGCTCGGGCGGCATGACGGCGACAAGATCCGGCACCTCGATCCGCCCGGTCGGCGAGACCGTGTAGAAGCCGACCGGCGCGCTCGCCGTCGCGTTCCAGATGAGTTTCAGCGGCATCGGCGTGGCGCTAGCCGCGGCGATGCCGAGCACGGCGACGGCCGTCGCCGCGAGGTAGCCGAGCCGCGTCATCGCCCGATCTCCCGCCGCCGAAGCCAGGCTTGATGGCGCTCGGCCGTGTACGGGCGCGGCATCTCGCCGGCATTCATCCAGTGCGCGACGTGCCGCCAGTGATCGGGATCGGCGTCCGCGGGATCAATGCCGAGTGCCTCGATGCCGTCGACATGGCGAAGCACGTCCTCGACCTTCGGCCAGCTTTCGATCTTCAGCAGGATGTCGCCGCCGGGACGCACGAAGGGCAGCGTCTGGAACGGCTCACCGCGGTCGACCGCGCGCACGATGTCCAGGCGCGAGATGATCGTTCCGTACTCATTCGCCGCCCAGCGGACGAGGCAGAAGATCGTGCCGGGCGCGAAGCCGACCACCCTGTGGCGGCGGTCGAGCTTCTGCTCGTAGCTTTCGCGGCCGAACCTGATCCAGTTCTCGATGCGCTTCTCGATCCAGGTGAGTTCGACGAGCGTGGTGAACGCGGCTGGACCGTCCGGCAACGGACGGCCGCCGATGCGGAGCGCCGCATTGCCGGTCATGGTGAGTCTCCTTGGGTGTCGGGGAATTCGCGCTCGAACAGCTCGCGCAGCATGTCGGCGACGGTGACGGCGCGGCTGAAGGCGGCGATCTTGATCCTGCCGCGCAGCTCAGGCGTGATGTCGATGGTGAGCCGGGCCGTGAAGGTCGCGGCTGCGCCATTGCGTGGCGGAGGCGTGTCCCCCGCTTTGATCCAACCGTCCGCATCGGCGGGGCGCTGCGCGAAGCCGCGCTTTTCGGCGGGGGCCGTCATGACGCGCCTCCGTCATGGAACGGCAGCACGGTGGCGATGCGGTCGCGGGCGCGGTCGGCCATCGTGGGGTCGATCTCGCAGCCGATATAGCGCCTGCCGGAGAGCCGGCAGGCTTCGCCGCCGGAACCCGAGCCGGCGAACCAATCGCCGACCAGGCCGCCTTCCGGGCAGCTCGTGCGGATAAGGATTTCGAGGAGCGCCGACGGCTTTTCAGTCGGGTGGATCGCGCGGCCGTGGCAGTTGCGCAGGTAGATGACCGACCGCATGAGGCGCGGCCCGCCGTCGTGGCTGACATAGTGGCCAGCATCAATCTGGCCGGTATGGGGCGGACGCTGCTTGCGTCGCACGGTCCGGGCTGTCGCGTCGGGCGTGGTCTGGACGTCGTTGTAGATGTCGCGCCAGGGCGTCTCGGCCGGATAGAACTGGACGGCCAGTTCATGCACGCGCTTGAAGCGGTCCGCATGGAAGCCGGTGCCGTTCTGCTTCTCCCAGACAATCTCCTGGGCGAGCCGCAGGCCAGCGTCGGCGAAGCGGTCGGCGGTTGCCATGAAGCTGCGCAGCGAACCGAAGACCCACATCGAGCCGGTTGGGGCAAGCGCCCCGCGCGCGAGTGCCAGCCAGCCCTCGACGCGGCGATCCCAGGCGAGCGATGTGTCCCCGTAAGGGGGATCGGCGAGGATCATGTCGAACGGGCCGCGCGCCGGCATGCGATCGCGGCAGTCTCCGGACAATATGATTTCGGGAAGAACTGTCATGGCGCGGTCTTCCCGATGCGAAGACGCTCGACCTCGGCCGCCAGCGCCGCGATCTCGCGCGCGGCGGGCGAACGCCGATCGATGTCCGAGGCGAGCCGCCCGGTCTGCGCGGCGTCAGCGAAGACGACGCGCTGGCCGATCGTTGTGGCGAGCACCGGCGGATCGTGGTCGGCCAGGGTCTCGGCGGTCTCGCGAGCGATGACAGTGCGGGCGCCGCAGCGGTTCAGCACGAAACGGGCGCCGAGTTGGGGCCGGTAGATGCGCGCCTCCGCCAGGAGCGCCAGCATCTCGGCGGAGGCCCAGCCATCGAGCGGCGACGGCTGCACCGGGATCAGCACGACGTCGGCGGCGAGCAGCGCGGAGCGCATGAGGCCGGCGACACGCGGCGGGCCATCGATGACAACGTGGTCGACGTCACGCGCGAGTTCGGGTGCTTCGCGGTGCAGTGTATCGCGTGCGAGACCGACGACGCCGAAGGCGCGCGGCAGGCCCTCGCGCGAGCGTTGCTGCGACCAGTCGAGCGCCGAGCCCTGCGGGTCGGCGTCGATCAGGGTCACGCGCTTACCGCGCATCGCCAACTCGCCGGCGAGATGGAGGGCGAGCGTCGTCTTGCCGACGCCGCCCTTCTGGTTGAGGAGAGCGACGATCATCGGCGTCCTCCCGGCGGATCGAGAGGAAGACGGGGCGTCTCGGGATCGATGGATGGAGAGGTTTCAACGCGGCGGCTTGCAGCCGTCTGTAGTGGCTCGGCCGGCGCGATTGGCGCGCTTTTCCTGGCGGTAACGCTGAGGCTTCTGGCGGCGTCGCGGATGAGGTTTTCCACATCGCGCGCGCGCTCTTCAAGGTTAGAGTCTATGTTAGACTCTAAGTTAAGGGCGCGATTTCGTGTGGAATTTCCGTGCGTTAAACCCTGTTTGGGTTCCTGATAGCACGAGCCTCGGGTTCCCGATAGCACGATAGTCCGGGTTCCCGATAGCACGAGGCCGTCCACAGCCTGTCCACAGGCGGGCAGCGGCTCGAAAGCGAGCAGTGCGCGGCCGCCAATTTCGGTTTCGAGGAACAGGGTGTAGCCGGGCAGCGGCTGGCGCCGGATGATGTCGCGCAGCTCGAAGGCGAAGCGCTTGAATGGCGACAAGCTGCCTGATTTCTGGTGAAGGTGCTGGAAGTCGAAGCGCCAGCCGGCGCGCTGGCGGCCACCGTGCTTGCGCACCAGGCGGTAAAGCCAGCGGTCGAGACCGCCCGTCAGGTCGAAATAGGTCCGGTCGATGGTCAGCACGAGCGCATCGTCGAGGACGGCCTGATAGAACCAGTCCGGCACGATCAGCTCGATGCCTTCGGGGCGGCCGTTGCGGTCGGTGCGCTCCTGCCACTCGTTGATCCACGAGAAGCGATGACGGCGGCCTTCGGCAGGCTGGCGGATCGAGGTGGAAACCGTCGTCGACTGCAGACGGTCGAGCGCGGCTTTGAGGCGCTGATAGTCGCGTGAGCTCGTGCCCCGGCCGACATAGGTGAGGATTTCATAGGGCGTGGCGGCCATCAGCCGCGAGGTACGAAGCCCATTATCGCGGGCTTCGACGATCTGGCTCGCCGCCCAGATCAGGATGTCGGCGTCCCAGATCGTGGCCATGCCGTGATCGGGGACCGCCTCCACCCGGATCGTCACGTTGCCGGCGGCGAAATCGATCGGCGCGACGCGATGGGTCTTGGAAAGGGAGAAGAAGGGATAGGCCATGAGATCCTGCGCGTCTCGTGGCGCGAAGTCGCCGGGAAGCGCCCGGAACAGATCGAGCTGCCCGCGCTCCGAAAGGGATCGACGCCGCACCGCCATGAAAGAAGCCAGCCGCGGTCAACGGGCGTAGCGGCCGACCTGCGGCGCGGACGAAATGGCGTGGCGCTTCGCCGGCAGCACAGAGCCGCGCGGATCGGAGGTCGACGTCACCGCGCCGCGAGCCGCCCAGGTTTCGAGGTCGTCGATTGCGTAGACGACGCGGCCACCGAGCTTGCGGTAGGCGGGACCGGTCCCGTAGGTCCGGTGCTTTTCGAGGGTGCGGGCCGAGAGGCTGAGAAATTCGGCCGCTTCCTTAGTGCGCAGGAAGCGCGGCGGGAGAACGACGGGTTCGTGTGGCATGGATCGGGCCTCCGTGGTGTTGGGGACGGCCGTCGCGGATCAGCGACGGGCAACGACCACGGTGGCGGAGGAGAGCCGGCGAGTTGCAGGGCGAAGTCGGGGGGTATCGAATTCGCCCACCATGCGCGGGGCGAGACCGGGCTAGGATTGGCGACGATGACGAAGGAGCTTTCGATAGCCGCCCGCGACCATGGCGCGGGCGTCCCGCAGGAGCGCCTTGATGGCGTGGCGGGCGGACGACGCCTGCCAGTCGTCGCGGCCGAGATGGTCGATGTGAAAAATGACCTCGGCGATTTCCTGCTGCGTCGCGCCGGCGCGATAGCCGTCGAAGGCGCGCAGCATCCGGCGCTGGCGGGCGCGTTGCTGACGTGTCAGTCGCGTGTCGGGCGGAATGGCGCGGCCGTGCAAGGCCGAGAGAAGTCGATAGACCGCTTCGATCCGGTCGAAGCCGTCTATGCCGAGGGGTATGGCGGCGACAGCAACCGTCTGCCCGTCATTGGCGCAGTCGATGATCTGGAGACGCTGCCCGTTTCCGAGAGCAAAGCGAAACGCTGTGTCATCTTCGCCCATCGGCGGATAGCGGCGCCATGGCTCGGGGGAGCACCTGCGAGACTAGCGTCGAGGTCAGGCGGGGCCTCGGTCAATACGACGACGCTCGTGTCTTCCTGCGTGAGCCAGAAAACGGGAGCGTCAGGAGGCGGTGTCAGGGGGTCGACGGGGAAATCGTAACCCCCACCGCCGCCGAATTTGCTCGGTGAGCGGCGTGTGGGTTCCGCGGCCAGAGGCCGAAGCCTCGAAGTCTGCATCATAGGCGTCGTTGCGGCGGAGCCATTCCCAGGCCAGATCGGATGCGGTCAATCTATCCAGGTGCTCATACCCCGAGGAACGCCAGGTCGATGCGTCAGGTGTCATCGCTGATCCTCCCAAGTTTCTGTCTAAATCTTTGGAGGGTTCACGATTCCCGTTTGGGTTGATCTGGGGAAGTCGGTCGCACATCAATAGGTGATGCGTTTCGCGCATCACCTATTGATGTGCGACTTCTGCTGGCTTTCACGGACCAGTTCGCGATAGCCGTGCTCGGTCATCCAACGGGCGCGAGCGAGATGCGCGTCGTGGATCAAGCGGCAGCGCTTCGGATCACGATCGGGATCGAGGCCAAACAGGATGTGCACTGCCTCACGCCAGTCAGCGCCGTCGCGCTCGGCATCAAGCAATCGCATATAGAGCTTCATGTGCTCACGATCATAAGATGTGAGTGTCTCGCTGAACGGTGGTTCTTCCAGAAACGTCTGCGTTGCCTGCCCCATCGAGCTCACCTATTCACGCGCGCCATATTCGTTCACTATTTCCCACGGGAAATAGCTGCATTTTATGACAAGGCTTGGCAACCGCGCGATCAACGCTGCTGCTTGGGAGTGTCGGCCCCGTCGTTCAGGAGAAGCACCCCTTTTCCCTTGTCGGTCGAAAGGAGAACGATCCCCGCTGCCTCGAGCGCTCGTCGAACCTGGTCGCGCGTCACCTCGTGCGTCCCCAATCCGCTGTCGGATTCGAGGCGCTTGAGCGCGGTCAATGCTACCCGGGCCTCGTCAGCGAGCGTCTCCTGTGTCCAACCCAGCAACGCGCGTGCGGCCCGTGATTGTCGGGCGGTGATCATGCATGATCACCTCCCATTCGGACCTACGCGCACGCCAGAACTACGACTATTTTAGTCGCCTGCGCTCGATATTGCGACCGAAATTTACCGATAGCACAAGCTTCAAGGGAAATCCTCGGCAACTGATTCGGTCGCCACCAAAGCCGGGGGCCTTACCGGGAGAGGGAAAGGGGTTTGGGGAAAGGGAGGAGGGAACCGTCCTCTTTCCCCAAGGGAGGATGTTTGAAGGAGGGCTTGCCCTTCCTTCATGGGGTGAGTTTGAGAGGGGCGGCTTGCCCCCTTTCATAAGCCAGGACAGTCGGTCGAACCGGCTGCCCTGGCTCCCGGCACAGAGATAAAGGCGAGAGGCGGCCGTGGCCGCCTCTCGCCTGGACCTTAATCGGTGTCGGGACCCCAGAGCGGGTTGCTCGCGGGGTCCTCGATGTCTCCGTCGTCGGGCGCCAACTCGCGGACCACCGCCCTGATCTCGTAGTCGCCGATCTTGGTGCGGCCCTGCGCGACGAGGATGCTAACCGCAGTCTCATTCGCCTCGATCGCCCGGATCGCATCCTCCATGTCGTCATACGGCCCGAGGTTCTCGATGGCGATGACGTCTCCGTCCTCGTCGTAGCCGCCGTGAAGGTACATCGGCGCGTCATTCAATCGTTCGAGAGCCCGCTCCGCGTCGTGGATAAGGCGAAAGCCCTCCGTTCGCTGCCTCCAATATTCCGCGCTGCCGCCATCGATGGTGATGATCTTGCGATGTGTCATGGAAAATCTCCTTTTCGTCTCTGACGAAAGGTGTCCACGCTGTAGCCCAGAGGGGTCAGGGACCGCCTTAGCGGCCGCCGTGCGGCAAGCGGAGGAACCGATTTTCTGGTTCGGCCCATCGGGTCGGAGCGGAAAATTGGAGGGGCCGCGCTGTCCTTGACGCCGGATGGGCTGGCGTACACTGGGAAGTCAGAGAGAGAGAGGAGTAGCCACGGCGTCGACCAGACGCCGTGTCCGAATAGGAATGGGGATGGTTTGGAAGGGGGTGTGACACCCCCTTCCATGGGAGGATGTTTGAAGGAGGGGCTTCGCCCTTCCTTCATGGGGAGAGATTGAGAGGGGCGGCTTGCCCCCCTTTCATAGGGCATCCGGCCGGTCGATCCGGTCGGAGACCCTGCGCTACGTCCCCCGGCAAACACTGCGGTCGAAAAGAATGGGAAGGTGGCCGCAACCACCTTGCCGGATACCCAAGAGATTGGCGCATCGGGATCAAACGGCGTCATCGGCCGCGCTGCAGGTCGGCCGGGATCGGGCCAGTAGTAGATGACGGCGGTCGGGATGTTCAGCCCGGTTTCCTCGGCGAGCCGGTCGAGGATCGGTCGTAGGCCGCACAGTTCGTTGTCCGTGCGCGTGGCGACTCCGTCCGAAGTTCTCGTGAAGGCCGCGAGGCGGCCCGAGATCCCGCCCATGCGATCCGCGGCCGCCGTCGCCGACAAAAAAGAGGGAGCTTAAGCTCCCTCCCTCGCCCGCTCCCGGCGCTCGGCCTCCGCGCGCGCGGCTTCGAGGCGTCGCAGCGTCTCGGCGCGCTCCTCGCGGGTGAGGATGCAGTGGTCGAGCTCGGCGATTTCGGCGTAGATGTCGAGAACCTGCGTCATGTGAACCTCCTTTGTCTCGATGACGGAGGCGATTGTCCGGGCGTTGGAGGGATGGGTCAGGGATCGCGAAGCGACCGGAGAATCCGGCGTCTGGGGGAGCCGATTTTGTCGTTGCGTAGCGGCGGCAAAATTGGGGGCACCGGGCGTCCTTGACGCGGCCCGACTGCCGGTATGATCGGCTTCTCATTGAGAGAAAGACGGTTGGGCACAGCGCTGCAACCGCGTTCAGCGACAGATGCGCGACGGTGGGGAAGCCCGGCGCGGCCGCGCTCCGCCATGAGCATGAAGGAACCCGGCGGCTCGCGCCGCCGGGTCTTTGGACCTCCCGCTCAGAACGGGATGTCGTCGTCGTAGTCGGGAAGCCCGCCGTTTTCGTTTTCGGTTTGCTTCGCCCGGCTCAGGAAATCGACCGTCTCGGCGATGATCTCGCATCCGTAGCGATCGTTGCCCTCCTGGTCCTTCCACTTCGAGTAGTGGATGCGACCGCGAACCAGAACCTTCATGCCTTTCTCGCAATAGTCCTGGATCGTCTTGCCGAGGCCGTTGAAGGCGGTGATGCGGTGCCATTCGGTGTCCTGGACCCGGTAGCCCTTCTCGTCCCGGACGACCTTGCCGTCCGAATAGCGGGGGCGCGAGGTGGCCAGCGTGAAGTGGGTGATCCGGGTGCCGCCCTGGGTGGTGCGGGTTTCGGGGGCCTGACCGATGTTGCCGGCGAGAATGACGATGTTCTGCATTGTAAGTCTCCGTTGCTTCTCGGAGAGACCATCCCTCCGACGAGACCCGGCCAAGGCCGTCGGGAGACTCCTGCACTGACGCCTTCGGCGGCAGCTTGACCCCCAAGGCCCCAGGTGGAGCGGGCAGCCGCGCCTGCGCGGCAACACGGGTGGGAGCTGCGGGGGTTGCCGGAGGAAACAGAACGGACTTAGGGGATCAGTCAGTCGGAGGGATTGGTGCCTCTGAAAGCACGAACACGGGGACACACAGCAGAACCATCGTCCTTGCCGGCAACAGCGAAGAGGCAGGCCCCATGGACCTGCGCCGCCTTCGAAAGACACCCGTTCATCTCTCCTTCCGGCCACCCGCGCCCTTCCTCGGACAGGCTGGACGGAACGAGAATAAAGAGGCTACCGGGCTCGTAGACGCGGAACAGCGCCGCGTCGCCACTGTCGATGGCAGAAGGCTCGATCCACTCGACCTGCGGAAAGGTTCGTGAAGGTCTCCGCGGCCGTATCCACTTTACGAAATGAATGAGCTGGCTGGCACGGCCTGTCTACGGCCTGCAGACCTCACGCCAACGACAGACTTCCTGAGCCGGGCGAAGCAAACCGAAAGCGAAGTATGGTGTGGGCAGCAGTGTCGTGGCAGCGCGTCAGTGCGGGAAATCCAAGCCCGGCGGCGCGAGCCGCCGGCTTTCTTCGCTGAGACCGGCGGGTCGCCGCCGGCCCATCACCGAGAAAATATCGACACGCCGAGGGCGTTCAGATTGACCATGGCCGCGATGCCGATGAACAGACCGGCGCTGGCGGAAAGTAGATTGAGCATCAAGCCGGGGTCGATCGCGTTTTTCGCTACACCATGGATGAGCGCATAGCCGGCGATGACGGCCGGTACGGCGAAGACGGCGAGAGCGATCAGCCGCAGCGCCGGATTCCTGGCAAAGCCGAGAACCGCGAGTACGAGACCGATCGACAGCAATGCCGCGCTGACGGCGGCCAGCCCCGACAAGAAGATGCCGGCTCCAGCGCCCCAGGCATATTGGGCGGCCGACAGGCCAACCATGAACGGCAAAGCGTAGATCGCGAGATTGTAGGCGAAGACGCAGAAGGCGATCGTCAAGGAGATGGCGAGAAGGATGAGCGACATGGAAACCTCCACATGATCGGTTGAGGATCACGACAGGCTGCCTGTAGATACGCTCCGCCTGCGACTATGCGACTTTTCCGGTTCTGCAAGGATGTTTCATAAGAGCCATCAACCTCTCCGATAGTCAAGTATTGGCGGCTGGAATAGCCGCCAGCGGCGGCGCTTACGCGCCGCCGTCGAACTGCATGGTGGGAATGCCGAGCTTGCGGGCCTTGTCCGCGAGGTTTCCCTGAATGCCTCCGCCGCCGAAGACGAGGACGCCGACCGGCAGCACCTCCAACATCGTGTCGTTACGCTTGTATGGAGCCTGCTTCGCCGGATACTTCTCGAAGTCGGGCGTGAAGGCGATCTGCGGCACCTTGCGGTTTTCTGCCCAGCGGGCGGCTATGCGTTCCGCGCCAGTCTTCGCGCCGCCGTGAATGAGCACCATGTCGGCGTGCTTCGCACGGACCTGATCGAGCTTCGCCCAGATCAGGGTGTGGTCGTTGAAGTCGGTTCCGCCCGAGACGGCGACTTTCGGACCGGCGGGCAGCAGCACCTCTTTCTCAGCCCGGCGCTTCGCGGCAAGGTAGTCTCTGGAGTCGATCATCGCGGCGGTCAGATTGCGATGGCTGACCTTCGAGCCGGTGCGGGGCCGCCAAGCGCTGCCGGTGTGGTGCTCGAAGGCTTCAGCGGCGACGTCGCGGAAGAGTTCCATGCTGTTGCGCCGTTCGATCATGGTCTGGCCCTCTGCCGTGAGGCGTTCGAGCTCGACCGACTTCACCTCGCTGCCGTCCTGTTCTTTCTGAAGCCGGCGCTGCGCCCGCTCGTTGTCGTCCAGCTCGCGCTCCACCCGGCCCGTGGCGCGGTGGAAGAGATTGACGGTTCCCCAAAGCAGTTCTTCGAGATCGGGTTCGAGGCGGGTGTCGCCGAGTGTCGCGACGAGGGAATCGAAGATATCTGCGACGGCTGCGGCGACGGCGTTGCCCTCCGGAAGCGGCCTCGGATCGGGTTCGTCCTGATACGGCCGCCAGCCGTAGAGCTGGAGTTCATTGAGGACATGATCGGTGGGAGAAGAGGTGTGGATCGGCTCGTAGCCTGCGATTTCGTCTTCGTTCGTCATCGTGAGCGTCCTTGCTTGGAGACCGCGCCCATCGCGGCCTTCGCAGGCGTCGACGCCCACAGGCGGCCCGGACTGGCAGCCCTCGCCTCTCGCGAGGGCCTCGATGGCCAAGCCCGGCTATTTTGCTTCGCGCTGCAAAGGCGGGGCTCGCCCCGCCGGCGGAAAATAGCCGGGCGCCGCGCCATTGCCCGACCGGGCCGTTTGTGGGCCGATCGCCCTTTCAGAAGGCCGTGGGCGTGGGCTCTCCGACAGCAAAGGTCGCTTGCGGTGATGAGAGGAGACGGCAGGTGAAGACGCCTGTACCGCGCCGCGTCCCCTGCCGATCGCCTCAGCCCTCCACGAAGCGGCGGACGTCAGCGGGATGAACCTGCTCCAACAGGGTCGCCCGGAGGGCGTCGACGCCGCGCCAGCGCAGATCCTCGTTGAAGTCCTCAAGCTTCGGCGACAGTGAAATCGCCTCGATTCCGAGGCTCGTTGCTCTGGCGACCAGGCTGTCTCGCGCACCGTCCCCTGCCGGATCGCGATCCCGGAGGACATAGAGCCTGCGAAGGCTCAGTGGGAACAGGACGGCAGCGAGATGTGCGGCCGAAAGCGCCGCCATCATCGGCATGTGGGGCAAGACCTGACGGGGCGACAGCACGGTCTCGATGCCTTCGCCGGCCGCCAGCACCTCACCGGCGACGCCGAAGCGGACACCGTGCCCGAGAAGATCGCCCATCGCCCGCCGCGGTGAATCGACGGGCGCCTTGCCCGAACCGTCCGGTGAAAGCCAGGTGCGGTGCGCGCCGGTCTGCCTGCCGTCGAGATCGGTGACGGACGCGACGATCGCCGGCCAGATCTCGGTGGGCGAATGCGCGTCCGGTTTATAGTAGCACCGCCCATGGTAGCGCAGCGCGGCGACGCCGGAGAGGGACGTGATCGCCCGCCCGTTGAGGTAGATTTCCGCAAGCGTGCCGTCGATCGGCTGCGACATCGCGAAAAGCCGGCGGGAGGCTTCCGGCGATCCCGACGGCGCGGGGCTGGAGGTGCTGCCGGTCGGCGTCCCCGTCTCCTCCGGCTCGGGATGCGGGAGCGAGAGGAACCGGCGTGCTTCCTCGGCCACGTCCTTGAAGTCGACGAGGCCGAGCGCCTCGCGGATCACGTCAAGCAGATCGCCATGCTCGCCCGTCGATGCGTCGGTCCATTTTCCCGCCGCGCCCTTGCCGGTTTCCGGCCCGGTCAGGCGCACGAACATCGAGCGTCCGGGGCTGTTGCGCGCATCGCCGACCTGCCAGTAGCGTCCGGCGCGCCGGCCAGACGAAAGGTATTCGCGGCAAACCGCTTCGGCGTGATGGCCGAGACGGACCGCCAGCTCGGAGGCGTCGTGACGGGGCATCACGCCGCCTCCCTCTCGCCGATGCGCTCGACCGGCCAGCGGTCGAGCACCCTGGCGAGCACGTCCGGGCCGTTGGCGTCGGTCGGCACGAACATGCGCAGCTTCCACGAGATGATCTCGTGGAACAGGCCGTAGGCCGTCAGGCGCTCGCGCATCGTGTCGTCGAAGCCCGACAGTTCGATGCGGTTCGCGCCCATGACGCGCGCCCGGCGAAGCTGAAGCCCCTCGGTGAGGTCGAGGATGGTGCGGCCGTCCATCAAGGCCGTGAAGGCGTCGTCGGGCGTGATCGACGCGGCGCTGGTCGTGGTCGCGGTCGCCGCCCATGCTGGGGATACCTGGCGGCCGATGATGCGCTCACCCTCGTCGGTCTGGAGCCGGTAGACGCGCGTCGAGTCGTTCGGCAGCCGCTTCCAGATCGGGAGAAGCAGGCCCGTGACCATGTGGAGCGTCGCGTCGGTGAACTCCGGCACCTCCGCGATCTCGGCGCTCCAGGCCGAGGTGAAGGTCTCCCGGTCGGCTTCGACCCAATGGGTCTCGCCCATGAAGCGCACCGGGATATTGTGCGCCTCGGTCGGGCGGATCAGGCGGACGCGCCGTTCGACCTCGCCATCATCGAGCATCACGCTGCTGGCCGGGATTTGCACGGCGGCCCGGCCTGAGCGCTCATTGACGAGGAGCTTCGCACGCGGATCGCCGAGTTCGGCGAGAGCCGTGTCGAGCGTCACCGGCCGGTTGCGCCTGCGCTCGTTGATCGTCAGCAGGCTGGTTTCCGCGCCGGTGCGCGGATGGGTGTAGATCGTCTGGCGATCGACGACGACGAAGCTTTCGGCGCGCAGCGTCTCCAGCCCGGCATCATAGATGCCCGATGCGATCGCGCCCTCGATGCGGGCAGTCAGGAGCTGCTCGAAAGCCGTGAAGAGGATGCCCTGAAGCTCGATGGTGAGCGCGAGCAGCCGGTTGAGGAACGTCGTGATCGGCGGCAGCTCGTCCTTGATGCCGGTCGAGTCCATCAGCTTCAGGCCGGTGGCGGACTCGAAGCGGTCGAGCGAGCAGCCCTCGACCTTGCCGCGCACCAGCAGCATATAGAGCTGACGTAGCGCATCGCGGGCGTAGTGGCTCTCCAGATTATCCTCGGGCCGGAACAGTCCTTGGCCGCCGGTCTGGCGCTGGCCGCGCGTGATCGCGCCCAGCGTGTCGAGGCGGCGGGCGATGGTGCTGAGGAAGCGCTTCTCCGCTTTCACGTTGGTCGAGATCGGCCGGAAGAGCGGCGGCTGCGCCTGGTTGGTGCGGTGCGTGCGGCCGAGGCCCTGAATGGCGGTGTCCGCCTTCCAGCCCGCCTCGAGCAGATAGTGGACGCGCAGTCGCGTGTTCTTCGCCGCCTTCTCCGCATGGTAGCTGCGGCCGGTGCCGCCGGCATCCGAGAAGACGAGCACGCGCTTGGCGTCGTCCATGAACGCCTGCGTCTCCGCGAGATTGGCGGCCCCGGCGCGCGTTTCGACGACCAGCCGGTCGATGGTGACGCTGCCGCCGCGCTTGCGGACGATGCGCCGCGAGCGGCCCGTTACCTCGGCGACCATGTCGGCGCCGAAATGCTGGACGAGTTGGTCGAGCGCGCCGGGAACCGGCGGCAGGCTGGCGAGCTTGGCGATCAGCGCGTCGCGGCGGGCGACGGCTTCGCGGCTTTCGACCGGCTGACCGTCGCGATAGACCGGGCGCGACGACAGGTTTCCTTCCGAGTCCGTGAACGGCTCGTAGAGCTGGACCGGGAAGGAATGGGCAAGATAGTCGAGGACGTATTCGCGCGGGGTGATATCCACGCGCACATCGTTCCACTCCTCGGTCGGCAGTTCCGCCAGCCGCCGTTCCATCAGCGCCTCGCCGGTCGAGACGATCTGGATGACGGCCGAATGGCCAGCTTCCAGATCGGCGGCGATCGAGCGAAGCAGGGTCGGCGTCTTCATCGAGGTCAACAGATGGCCGAAGAAGCGCTGCTTGGCGCTCTCGAAGGCCGAGCGGGCGGCGGATTTCGCCTGCCTATTGAGCGTGCCCGACCCGCCTTCGCCGCCGCCGGTGATGTTGGCGGCCTGCATCGCGGCATCCAGATTGTTATGGATGATGGCGAAGGCCGCGGCATAGGCGTCGTAGATGCGGACCTGCTGGGGCGTCAGCTCGTGCTCGACCAGCTCGTATTCGACGCCGGCGAAGGAGAGCGAGCGGGCGGTGTAGAGACCGAGCGCGCGAAGGTCGCGGGCGAGTACCTCCATCGCCGCCACGCCGCCGGCCTCGATCGCCTCGACGAACTCGGCGCGCGTCGCGAACGGGAAATCCTCGCCTCCCCAAAGGCCGAGCCGCTGCGCATAGGCAAGATTGTGGACGGTGGTCGCGCCGGTGGCGGAGACATAGACGATCCGGGCGTTCGGCAGCGCATGCTGGAGACGCAGGCCGGCGCGGCCCTGCTGCGAAGCGGCCACATCGCCGCGTTCTCCCTTGCCGCCAGCGGCATTCTGCATCTGGTGCGCCTCGTCGAAAATGATCACTCCATCGAAGTCGGAGCCGAACCATTCGACGATTTGCCTGACCCGCGAAACCCTTTCTCCGCGGTCGTCGGAGCGCAGCGTGGCATAGGTTAGAAATAGGATGCCCTCGTTCAGCGTGATCGGCTTGCCCTGCGGGAACCGCGACAGCGGCGTGACCAGCAGGCGCTCCATGCCGAGCGCGCCCCAGTCGCGCTGCGCGTCCTCCAGGAGCTTGTCCGACTTCGAGATCCAGACCGCCTTGCGGCGTCCCTGGAGCCAGTTGTCGAGGATGATCGCAGCCGATTCACGTCCCTTGCCGACGCCGGTCCCGTCGCCGATCATGAAGCCTTGACGGAGTCGGACGGCGCCCTTGGCGTCCTCGGCCGCGACGGTCAGCTTGTCGAAGGTGTCGTCGACCGTCCACGCGCCGACGAGGAAATCGGAATGCGCCTCGCCGGCATAGATGACCGTTTCTAGCTGCGCGTCCGAAAGCAGGCTGAGCATGTTCCCCGGCAGCGTCGGGCGATAGCTCGGCCGCGGCGGGGCGACGCTCGCCATCGACGCCGACTGCACGAGCTGGGTCGGATGCGCCTGCGCCCCTGTGATCCGGATGGTCTGGAGGCTGTATTCTTCATAGATCGCGTCCGACAGACGCCCGACCTCGGCGGGCGTCCAGTCGACAGTCTCGTAGAAGAGCGGAATGCCCTCCGGTTCGGTATGCGGCACAGCCGGCGCGGCCCTGGCCGCCCGGTTGATATAGGCGCGCACGGTGCGGGGCGCGGCTGGCGCGGCAACCGGCACTGCAATAGCGGGATCGATAGGCAGGCGGGCCGGAAGATGCTCGGTCAGCCATCCGATGAGCGTGGCGACGTCCGGCGCGACGCCGGGCGCGGCCGGGAACACGTACGGATCATCGGCCGGAAGCTTGTCGATGACGGTCAGCCGCGTCGGAATGGTCGTGCCATGCTTGGCATAGACCGAACCGTCGATCGCGGCGGAGAACACGACGCGGCCGTGTTCCTGCAACCGGGCATAGGCCGAGGACCAGGCCGGAGCGTCGGGCGCGAAATTCGCCCCGGTGATCGCCACGAGCCGGCCGCCGGGCGCAAGGCGCGACAGCGCCGAGGCGACATGGCGGAATGCGGCGTCCGCCATGCGGCCCTCGACATTCGCCATGACCGAGAATGGGGGGTTCATGAGAACGACGGTCGGGTGGAGGTCCCGTTCAAGGTGATCGTCGATCTGGGCCGCGTCGAAGCGCGTGACGGCAAGGGCCGGAAAGAGGTGGGAGAGAAGATCCGCGCGAGTTTCGGCCAGCTCGTTGAGCAGCAGCGAGCCGCCGGCGATCTCGGCCAGGATGGCGAGGAGGCCGGTGCCGGCCGAAGGCTCCAGCACGCGGTCGGCCGGCGTGATGGCCGCGGCAAACGAGGCTGCCAGGCCGAGCGGGATCGGCGTCGAGAACTGCTGGAAGGTCTGCGCCTCCTCGGAGCGGCGCGTATGCGTCGGCATCAGGCCGGCGATCTTGACGAACTGCGGCAGGATCGCAGCGGGTGATCCGGCTTTGCGGAAAAGCGGCTTTCCGTATTTGCGCAGCAAGAGGACAGTCGCCGCCTCGCAGGCGTCATAGGCCGTCTTCCAGTCCCAGGCACCGGTGGTGTCGGACGCGCCGAACGCGGATTCCATTGCAGCGCGCAGTGTGGCGGCGTCGACGCGCTGGCCGCGTTCGAGATGAGGAAGGAGGAACTGTGCCGCCGCGAAGACGGCGGCGGAGATATCGGTATCGGCGGCGAGCGCGATCGGCGCGGTGGCGGATGCCGCCGCGGACACGGAGATCATGGTCATCGGAGAAGCCTCGGGAGAGCAGGGCGGGATCGAGCCCGCGCAGCGCTCTCTCTCGACCGCACCGGCTCAAACCCGTCCCGGCCTCGCTCTCCCTCTCATGCCATCAACCAGATCGCCGAACGCCGCCGATCGCGGCCCGCGGTGCTCTACCGTGACGTCGTCGCGGCGAAGCCTTTGGTTTACTATTGGAAGAAAGGATTTGAGGCGAATTCGGCCTCGCAGATCTGGAGAATATGAGAGTATTTGAAAGGAATACGCGCGTGATGAAGTCACTGCTCCCGCGAGCGCCGAGATTCTATTGGCTGGTTATCCTTGCGTTCGCCGCGTCGGTGATCATGTCCGACCTGCCGGGTTTCGGTGACGAGCATTGGTCGACCTCGGTCGCGTTCCGTGGGAGCGTCATCGCGGTTGCGGCTATTCTGGCAGTCCTGTCCGAGGTCTGGGACATCGCGCCCGCGGTCATTGTCAACGCGGAGGCCCGTTACCAGAACCGGCAGGCTTGCGAGGTCTACACGATCCCGGTCGCTTTCGAGGCAGCACGGACTTTCATGCCGGGGATATCGCGGCTGCGCGTGACGCGGACGGATGACCATCGGGCGATCCGACCGTGGACTTTGCGCTTCGAACACGCCGCAGAGGGACGAAAGGGTGAGTGGTAGCGCGGCCGATACCCGGTAAGGTAGCCATCACGAGCATGACGAGAGGCGCTCGGGTCAGGCATCGTGATCACCATCTCCGACAGCCTGATCGAGCCAGCCATCGGTATAGGTCCAGGCGACGGTCTTCCCCGTGGCAAGATCGAGCACATGTGCGCCGCCGCCGAACGCGCCGACGCGCGGCCGGTCGCAGGTATTGGCATATTGAAAGCCCCAGCGGCCGGTCAGACCGAAGTTGGTGGCGCACAACCTGACGAACTGGATCAGGCGCTCGGGGTCGCCGGTGCCGTTGTCGCGCATCCAGAGTTTGGTGCCGCCGTGCTCGGGTTGGATCGACAGGAGGAAGCCGTCGGACGGGGGCTCTTCCGAAGCGCCCTCTAGGGAAAGCTGATTGTAGAGGTCGAGCGCGCGAGCGGCGTTGTCGGGTGTGCCGACGTCGAGCAGGCAGGAGAAATGGGTGAAATAATTGGCCATGTCAGGCTCCTGAAACAGGAAAGCCCGGCGCGAAGCCGGGCGGAACGAATGAAGGGGAACGGCGGTCAGGCCGCTGGTGGGGGATGGATGCGGTCGTCGTCGATCGCGACGACCTCGGCAATGGGCTCGCGGCAATCTGCCGTGATCAGATCTTGAAGAAGGCATGGCTCAAAGCCGATCCCCCTCGCCGGGAGCGTCAGGATCGCGAGCGCCCGCGATGATCGCCTCGCCGCGCGCGACGGCCCAAATGGCGCGGCCGATCCATTCCTCCGACGATGCTCGGCCAGCCTGTACGTCCGCGAGCATCAGCTTCAGTAGGCCAAGCAAAATCTCGAAATGTCCGGCCTTGCGTTGGACCGTCTCGGCGAATTGCGAGGGAACGGGAGCAGCCTCGCCGGCATACGCAGCATCGGCACCCTGCCAGATGCCGGTGACATAGGTCTCGCCGGACGTGTCGACGTCCTCCTTGGCATCTTCCCAGCCATCGTCATCGATGGCTTTGCGGCATGCCTCTGCGATCGTCTCGGCGCTGTAGGTTCGCGAACGGTAAACCGGCAGGTGGTAGGTGGTCTCAATGGTGTAGTCGGGCATATCAGGCTCCTGAAACGACAAAGCCCGGCGCGAGGCCGGGCCGGGATGGGGAATGGGACGCCGACGGCGTCAGAGGCGGAAGTGCGCCACGAGCCGCTGGGCAGCGGCATGGTGGCGGAGCATGTCGCGGTAGAAGCGTTTGCGGGCCTCCCGCCTCGCGGGATCGCGGCGCGCCGATCGAGCGAGCCTGCGGCGCGCAGCGCGGATCACGGTCCGGTCGCTGTCCCACACCATGATGTCGAGACGCAGATAGGTCGCGTACATTGGCGCCTCCTAGACGTTGATGCGTTCGCACAGGACGTCGATCTCGGGCAGATCGAGGCCCGCATGCGCGCCGTCATTGGTGAGGATGGTCATGAAGACCGGATCGAGAGGCCCATTCACGAGAGCGAGCTGAAGGGTACGAAGGCCAGCCAGCAAGGCATCGCGTTCATGGGCCGTCACAGTGACGGTGTGAAAGGCCTCGACCGTCTCGCCGCGTTCGAGCAGGCGCACGCCGCTGTGCTCGTCGATTTCGTAGTCGTCGAACTCCTGCACATATCCGGTGGCGAGCCATTCGCCATCGTAGTGGACGCTCTCGGCAAGCTTCTGCGCCTCTTCGGGCGTATCGGCCTCGACGACGGTTTCGTAGTAGACGAAGGCGTCGTGGCCTTTGCTGACGACAAATTTCGGCATGGGAATCTCCATAGGAAACGCGTCCGGCGCGCGGCCGGTCGAGCTGGTGGGAACAAGGGTGAGAGATCAGGCGGCTTGCGGCAGCCGAAGCAGCTCGGCGGCGGTCTCGCGCCAGACGGGCGCCGAGAGCCTCTCTCTCAGCTTCGACCCGTCACCCGGCCAAGGGCCTGCCCTCGCCCTCTCTTGTGGGGGCTGCCGGCGCGGCGATGTTGCCGGCGCCGGAGCCGCCGACAACAAGGGAGGCCCGGTCGCTCCGCGCTCCGGGCCGTTGATGTGAGGCGCCTGCGCCTCACTGGAAGGGATCGATTTCGAGTTCGATCATGTCCTCGTCGCCGTCGAATTCCCCGGCAGGCATGGCGACGTGGGTTCCGTCCCCGGCCTGGAACACGACGATCGACACCATCAGCGTGGTGGCGAGGCTGGCGGCGAAGGCGGTGGCATCTGCATAGGACATGGGTTCCGGCTCCTGTCTTGGGAGGCGGGGGACCATCCCCCGCGCGACAGGCGCCCGAAGTGTCCGAACGGATCGGCAATCACCCTTGCGGTTCGGGCATGTCCCGATCCGCGAGGGCGGCACGCTGGCGTAAGCCGACCCCTCGTGGGTTGATTGATAAGGAGACGGCTCGGACCAAGGTCGGCGAATGGAAGCGGGGGTGGTGTTCTGCCTTCGACAGCATGCCGCTAACCCGACGCAGATGACGCGCCGCGCCAGCCTTGCCGCTACTCCGATGTCAGCCTGACGGGAGTTTCGGGCCGGGGGTGGAATCCATCTCCGTTTCCAGGCCGGCGGAGCGACGAAGGGCGTCGTCCAGCGAGGCGTACGCGTCCAGTTCGATGATGCGGGTGAAGCAGTCGGCCATGTCGGCTTCTCCGCGACGGGCGGCGGAAGCCACTCTCCCGATCCCATCCCGTCACGGCTCAGCCGGCCTTTTGCTCGCTCTCCAGCCGCCGGCGACGGCGGCGATGGCCGCATAAAAAAAGCGCCCCGCCATGCGGAGGGGCGCTTGCGTCGATCAGTCGATGGCCGCGTAGATCGCCGAGGCCTCGGAATGTCCGTCGACATAGGCATGGAGGCGATCATAACCGAGCGGCAGCAAGTCGGAATCGGTCTGGAAAGCGAGATGCGAGAAGGTGAACAGCGTGGCGATGATGCCGGCAGCCTCCGCTGAGACCTCACCCCGGAACTCGGTGATGTCGCTTTCGATCCGGAAGCGCCGATCTGAGGCCGGTGCGAGGAACAAGGGGTATCCCCGGCGCTCGTAGAAATTCCAGAAGCCGCCGCCGTAGTCGCGCGGGCTGAGCCGGTCGATGAAGGTGTAGACCGTATTTTCGGCGACGATCAGAAGCCGGATGCCGAACAAGGTCGGCAGGAACATTTCGCGACGGTCGTCCGGAACAATCGTTGCGGCATCGGGTCGGTTGGTTTCGAGTGTCATGGCCTGGTTCTCCAGAGAGGATGAGGACAGGTCCGGACGGCTCTCTCTCCATCTGTCCGGACCATCCTGGCCCGGCAGCGCTCTGCCTCTCTCAGGCCCTCCAGAGGCCACGCGCGATTTCGCGTTCGAGCATGGCGCGCGCACTTGCCATCACGTCGTCGCCTCGCGTCTCGGGATGTTCGAAGAACCGCGCTTCGGGACCGTGCTCGATCCAGTCGGCGTAGTAGCAATACGCCCGATCGCCGAGCCGGAAGGCCGCCATGTCGGCGGCCCAATGCGGCTTCGGCTCGACGACGACGGTAACGCCGTCGCGGGTTTCCTGCCATGGCAGCGAGCGTCTGGAGGGAGGGCAATGGAGATCGGCGGCGAAGATCTCTTCGACGGTGATCATGACGCTGCTCCTCCCTCCGATCTCGCGACGAAGCCGTTCGGATCGTTGGGATCGGGCGGCAGGTAGGCGTCGTAGGGGTTGCCGTCGGCCAGATGGCCGAACGGCGTCATGACGTAATCGCCGTCATCGGCGCGGCCGACCGCGCAAAGGACATAGCGACGCTCGCCGGTGACGGCGTCCAGGCACTCCATAAGTGCGAGACTGCCGTCGCCAGCGGCGCGCAGCAGCGTATTGAAATTGGCGCGGGCATGATCGGGAATGGCCATGGTGGGCTCCTGAAACGAGATGGCCCGCCGTCGGGCGACGGCGGGCCGGGTGGATGGTAAGCGGGGTGATCAGGCGGCGGCCCGGCCTTCGACGACATCCGTGCCGACCTCGTCGGCCGTGACCTCCTCGAGGCGGGCACGGCTGTATCCTTTGCTGGCCACCCAGAGTTCGGCCGCCTCGCGGTTTTCGGCGAGGTGCAGCAACTCGGTATCGTCGCCAACATCCTGCATGACGCGGAACTGGCCGATCTTCGGCCGCTCGACCACCTGGAAGGTCAGGTCGCTATCGATGCCGTAGGTCCGCATGACCGTGATGAGGATAATGCCCCCTTGGCCGAAGTCGCCCTCATGCAGGGTGAAGGACGGCGGGCTCGTGTAGGTCGGACGCTCCCGGCCCGGCGCCTTGCGCACGAGGCGGCCGACGCCGTTGCGGGATTTCCACGCGGCGAGCTTCTTCGTGAAGCGTGCGGGAGGTTTCGGCTGGCCATCGCTGTAGGCCACAAGCGAGCCGAGCGGCGCGATATCGAAAATCAGGGAAGCAGACATGAACGGGGTCTCCTGAAACGCAAAAGGCCCGGCGGGATGCCGGGCCGTGAAGAGGAAGGGGAAGAAATGCGGGGCGGCCGGAGCCGCCCCGCCGGTGCGCGCTATTCCGCGGCGACGAGAGCCACGGGATCGTCATCGGTCTCGGCGACGACCTCCTCGTCGTCCCCGGCGAGGAAGTCGGGCAGCGCCACCTCGGGCTCGGCCGCTTCGGACGCAACCTCGACCGCGGACTCCTCGGTGACGAGACGCAGCGGTTCGGGCAGCCAGGCGGTATTCGCGAGCCGCTCCTCCGCTTCGGACGCCATCCACATCTTGTCCTTCTTCTGGTGGTCGAGGAGATTGGCGGTGCTCTCGCCGACGGCCTCGGCGATCGCTTCGAGGATGCGCTGCTTGGTCACGCGACCGAAGTAGTTCGCGACGGTCGGCCGGAATCCGGCTTCCGCCATGTCGAGATCGGTCACGCGGGCCAGGCGATCGGCTTCCGCCATGCGCGCCTGGAGCTGCGTTTCGGAGATGCCGCTGGCGCTGAGGGGATTGGGCCGCTCATAGAGCGCGTTGATGCCGAGCGACATGCAATGAGCCAGCAGCGCCATGCGGTTCTCGTCGTCGAGGGCAACGAGCCAATCCCAGAGCGCATCGTCGTCGGTGGGCACCTTGGCCTTCCATGCGGCGTGCCGCTCATCCACGGCCTTCGCGTAGGGCGTGGTCTTGAGATCGGTTCCCTGACCGCTGCAATAGACCTCATGAACCGAGACCTGGACGGTCGCGCCGCGCGTGGACCGCCTGAAGGCGTCACGAACGAGCTTGTGCAGCAGCGCCGTCATGGCGACATGCGGGTTGTTGCCCACGGCGTTGCGCAGCGCGATGGTACGATGCGCCGACAGCTCGATCACCAGCTTCTCGGGGAGAGGTCTGATGACGTCCACATCCTCCTCGCGCTCGACCGGCTGGCCATTGACCGTGACGACGGTGCGCGGTCCCTCGGGCGAGAGGTCCTCATCATCCTCGCCATCGATGTCGGCGTTCGGGTCCAGCGCTTCGGTGTCGACGGTCTCGACCGGCTCGTCCTCGGGACGCACCCAGCCGCGATCGACGATAAGCTCGCCGTCCTCGTCGACGGTGATGAAGACGCCGCCGATGGCGATTTCAGCCGGATGGAAGACGGTCGGCCTGCGCTCGAAGGCTTCGAGCTGCTTTTCGATCTCGCCCAGGCGCCGGTCGATGTCCTCGGGCAGCTCCTGATCGGCCGGATACTTTGCCTCAAGGCGCTCCTGCTCCTTGCGCAGCTTCTCGCGATCGCGGCGTTCCTTCTTGGACAGCTCGGCCGGCGTGCCGACGATCCCGCGCAGGTCGTGATCGTAGCCGTAGGGAAGTTCGAGGTCGGCTTCGACCCACTTCCAGCCTTCGGCGGCCACCGCGTCGGCGGTTGCCTTCAGCTTCCCGGCGACCAGCCGGTCGAGAAGCGGCACGTCCTCGAGCCAGCCCTCCTCGTCATCGTCGAAGAGGTAACGCGGAAGGACGGGGCCGCCCGCCGCCAGATAGGCGTCGAGGCCGATGAAGCGCGCGCGCTTGTCGGATGCGGGCACCTCGGTCTGGGTGAGCATGTCCCGGATCTGCCAAGGCTCATTGTTGTGGGACTGCCGGACGGCATCCCACACCTGCTCCTGGCGTTCATGATCCGGATGGGCGGTGAACGCCTCCAGCATCCTGAGCGTCATGCCGTTCGCAGCATAGACCTCGTGCAGCTTGGGCGAGACCTTGGCGAGCACCAGGCGCTGCTCGACATAGCGCGTCGTCGTGAAGTAGGCGCTGGCGACCTCCTCATGGGTCATTCCGCCATCCACCATCCGCTTGAACGCGCGGAACTGGTCGAGCGGGTGAAGAGCGACGCGGAAGGTGTTCTCGGCCAGCGAGTCGTCGACGGCCGAGGTCTTGGCGTTAG
The DNA here is from genome assembly GCF_001652565.1 of Shinella sp. HZN7. Classification (NCBI taxonomy): domain Bacteria; kingdom Pseudomonadati; phylum Pseudomonadota; class Alphaproteobacteria; order Hyphomicrobiales; family Rhizobiaceae; genus Shinella; species Shinella sp. HZN7. The sequence goes on from NZ_CP015736.1 coordinate 3,789,859, forward strand.
CCTTCTTGACGAGGCAGGGGACCAAGCCGTCCTCGGGGAAGCGGCCCTTTGCCACCAAACGGGCGATGACGCGATGGCGCCGGCCGCCGGCCGGGGTCTCGAAATCACCGGTCTCGTTGCCGTCGGCGTCGAGAATGGCGCGCACATTGATGCCGAGGATCAGGTCCTCGCGTCGCTCGACATCGAACTCAAGTTCATCGAGGCCGGCATCGGCATCGACTTCGCGAACATTGTCGCTCGACAGATGGATGCGGTTGAAGGGAATGTCGCGCGACCGCGAGAACTCGATCATCGCGAGGGCGGGCTTCTTCTTGGCAGCTCGGGCCATGGTGGGGTACTCCGTGACGGGCGCCGAGAGCCTCTCTCTCCGCTATCAACCCGTCACAAAACCCCATCCCCTCTCTCACTCTCTCGACGTCGATGCGGGCGCTTCCCTCAACGGACGGGGAACGACGGCCGCGGCTCGTTCACCCGGTATTTCCGCCGCAGCGCCTCGATCGCCGCTTCCTGCCGGACGATCCTGCGGCGAAGCCGGTCGAGATCGGGACCGGCCGCCTTGAGCAGATCGTCCAGAATGCGGCGGTATTCCGCCTCGTCCACGCCGCTCCACCGGCTCATCGCGCGACGGTAGTGCCGCGCTTTCGGCCGCCCGCGGATCGTCTCCGCGTCGGCCCGGCGGGACACCGCGTGTTCGGCCAGCGCGAGATTGCGCCGGCTTTGGGCGAGGCTGCTTCCATGCGCCGGAGAGCCGCGCGCAGCCCCTCGCGCTGCATCACGCCGCCCGCCTGTGCGGCTCGGCGTCCACCGGGTGCAGTTCGTCGTCCGGGGCGAAGGACAAGATCCAGTCGGCCGCCTTGCTCGCCTGCGAGGCCGCGCGCACGATGGCGCGGGAATCCTCGCGCATGACGTCGAGCCAGCTCCCGATATAGTCGGCGTGGCGTACGGTCGGCACGATGCCGAGCGCGGCGCAGGCGAAGGCTGAAATCTGCTCGGCTATCAGCTCTTCGAAGGCATATTTCTTCGTACCGAACGAGCCGGTCAGGTCACGGTTGAGCCGGCTATGATGGCCGCTGGCGTGACCGAGTTCGTGCAGCGCCGTACGGTGCCAGTTGATCGGCTCGAAATAGGCCTGGGGCGGCGGGACCGTCACATAGTCCTGCGACGGGACGTAAAATGCCCGATTGCCGCCGATACGGAAATCGACGCCGGTCGCCTTGATGAGCGCTTCGACCCTCGGCTCGATCAGGCCGGGCGGCGGCGGAGCAACGGTGACGATGTCATCGGGCAGTCCTTCGCATTGCGCGACGTTGAAGACCGTAAAGCGCTTCAGGAAGGGAATGGCATGTGCCTCCTCGCCGGTCTCGCGCGCCCGGCGCTTCTCGTCCTCGGGGACGAAACGGTCGGCATAGACGACAGCGGTGCCGTGCTCGCCCTTGCGCACATTGCCGCCGAGCGACAGCGCCTGTCGGAATGTGAGCCAGCCCTGTCCGGGGAAGCCATGCTGAACGACGGCGCCCCAGAGGATCAGGATGTTGATGCCACTGTAGGCGCGGCCGGTGCTGGCGTTCTTCGGCAGGCCGAGCGGTGCCTTGGTGGCCGCCGTGCCCCAGGGCTGCACCCACGGCACCCGGCCGGCCTCCAGCTCGGCAATGATCTTGCTGGTGATCTCGTCGTAGAGGTTCGCCCGGCTCGAGCCGGCGCGAACGCTGCGATCGTGTCTGGACATCGCGGTTCTCCGCGACGGGCGCCGGAAGCCTCTCTCCCAGCCCTCAACCCGTCACGGTAAACCCCGTCCGCACTTTCACTCTAGGGGGCGTTGCGGGGCAGGCTGTGCAGAAACTCAGCGAGGACTCGATGCGGCCGCGATGACGCAAACCGAATAGAGCGGGGTTCTCAGCCCCGCGACATCAGCGCTCCGGTTCCGAAGGCGTTCGAAGCGCGGATAATGTTGAATGCCAGGACCGAGAGGGCAGCTTCGGCTTTCACCCGCCGCAAACCGCGGGTCAGGAAGCGACCTCCGCCAGACATTCGCTTGATGGTGCCGAAGGGATGCTCGACCGTGCAGCGCCGGATCGTCATAAGATCAGGTTTCTCCTGAACCCGACGTTCCATCCGATCGAGCGCGCCCTGATCCACGAGCCTGTGAATGGTGCGCTGATATCCCGGCGTACACTGCTGTTTGATCTGGCAAGTCTGGCAGGCGGGCGTTCTGTAACGGATCGCCCGATTTCGGGTATGCTTGCCCTTGGGATACATGGTTTCACCAGCAGGGCAGCGGATCGTGTCGGTCTGCTCGTCATGGACGAATTGCACGGGGCGGAAGTATTGCGCGCTCATGGCCCCGCGCTTGATCGGCGCTGCCACGCGGACACCGTCCTGTTCGCAACGCGCGACTTCCTGCGCGTTCGAGTAGCCTCCGTCCGCCAGCACTTCGAGCTGGTCGACGTCGAGCACTTCTTTTGCCGCTATCGCCATTGGATGCAGCAACTGGCTGTCGTTGGCTTCGTTGGCGACATCGTTGTGAATGATCAGCCCGCTTTCGATATCGACGACACTTTGGAGATTATAGGCCGGGAACTTCGGCGCCCGACCATATCCCATTGGTCGTGCATCCGGCTCTCCGAAGACCACGACGTTGGTATCATGCTCAGCAAGTTCGGCCTGCCGCTTTTCCAAGCGCTGCTTACGGCGTTCGAGTGACGCGATCGCGCTGGCAAACGCAGCGCGATTGACCGTCTGATCGCGCGCGCCCGCCGAGTGTTGATCTGCTATGTTGAGGCGGTCGAGATAGTAGGCGATTTCTGTTTCGGTATGAGCGATGTCGCGTGCCAGACGATCCGCTCCTGCAATATTCTTCGCGCTGGCAACCGCCCGCATCTTTGTTCCGTCCAGCGCCACCTTGCCAGGAGTGACCAAGCCGTTCTCGCGACAGAAGCTGATGAATGCGGCCCCCGTGCGGACGATCGCTTCGGGGTTGTCGTGCCGGAACGCCGCAATGGTCCGATAGTCCGGGGTCATGCGCCGCATCAGCCAGATGGCCTCCAGATCGCGCTGGCAGGCGCGCTCCAATTGTCGCGATGAACGCAACTGGTTCAGGTAGCCCCAGATGTAGAGCCGCAGCATGTCGCCGGGGTGATAGCCAGGTCGTCCTGTCGGGGCAGAGACGGTGCGCTCGAAGCCGAGCGCCGTGAGATCGAGGGTTTCGACGAAGGCATCAATGACGCGGACGAGAGAGTCCTGCGACACGTAATCTTCAACACAGGCGGGCAGCAGTAACGGCTGGCTCCGGTCATATCCCTCAATAAAGCGTCCCATCGTGCCCCCGTCCCGCAAATAATTAAGTGTACCATCCGCAGGTGAATAACCCCAGTAAATGCTTGGTAATACGAGCAATATCTACTGAGCGCGCTTGGGCTTCCCGTCCTCACTGTTCGGCGGCGCTGTCCAGCTACCCGACCAGGTGGAAACTTCGGATCGTCCCTGCCTAGACTCTCGCCCATATGTCGATTAGTCTCGACATATGGAATCAGATAATGCCATCCTCGCTTTCGCCGCGCTCGCGCAACCGACCCGACTCGACGTGTTCCGTCTACTGATGGAGCATGAGCCGGACGGGTTGCCCGCAGGCGAGATCGCCCGCAGGTTAGATGTCCCCCACAATACGATGTCCACACATCTGGCGACGCTGACGCGCGCCAGCCTGATAGAGGCGGAGCGGCATAGCCGGTCGATCATTTATCGGGCAAGGCTCGACGCCGTTCGCGCGCTTGCCAGCTTTCTCGTCAAGGATTGCTGCGGCGGCCGACCCGAGATCTGCGCGCCGCTGATCGCCGATTTTTCCCCTTGCTGCTCACCGCAAACCCTCACCGCAAAGGAGGCCACTCATGACTGACCGCATCTTCAACGTCCTGTTCCTCTGCACCGGCAATTCGGCGCGCTCAATCCTCGCGGAAAGCATCCTGAACAAGGATGGCGAAGGCCGATTTCGTGCCTTCTCTGCCGGGTCGCAACCCAAGGGGGCGGTCAATCCCTTCGCGCTGAAGGTGCTGAAGAGCTTCGACTACCCCTCTGAAGGCTTCCGCTCGAAGGGTTGGGAAGAGTTTGCTGGGCCTGATGCGCCTGTTATGGATTTCGTGTTCACCGTCTGCGACAACGCCGCCGGCGAAACCTGCCCTGTCTGGCCTGGCCAGCCGATGACAGCTCATTGGGGCATCGAAGACCCTGCCGCCGTCGATGGGCCGGATATCCAGAAGGAAGCCGCCTTCGTTGCGGCCTTCCGCTACATGAAGAACCGCATCTCGGCGTTCACGTCCCTGCCGGTTGCTAGTCTCGACAAGGCGTCGCTGCGCACGAAGCTGACCGAGATCGGCCAATCAGATGGCGCGTCGTCTCCCAGAAACAGCGCGGCGTGAGGCAAGCCATGGATGCCATCATCTATCACAACCCGGATTGCGGGACTTCGCGCAACACCTTGGCGATGATCCGCAATGCGGGCGTCGAGCCGCATGTCATCGAATATCTGAAGACGCCGCCATCTCGGGATATGCTGACTCGGCTTATCGCGCGCATGGGTATATCTGCGCGAGAGCTGCTCCGTGAGAAAGGCACGCCTTATGCCGAACTTGGCCTTGGCGACCCGGCTCTGAGCGAGGCGCAATTGCTCGATGCCATGATGGCGCATCCTATCCTGATCAACCGACCCATCGTCGTCAGCCCTAAGGGCGTCCGGCTCTGCCGACCGTCCGAGGACGTGCTCGACCTGCTGCCGCCGCAACGCGGCGCGTTCGTCAAGGAAGACGGCGAGCGCGTGATCGACGAACACGGCCAGCGTGTCGCAACGGCCTGAGGGAATTGCATGTCCACCTTTGAACGCTACCTGACCCTCTGGGTCGCGCTGTGCATTGTCGTCGGCATCGCGCTCGGCCATTTTCTGCCGGGCGCATTTCATGCCATCGGCGCGATGGAAATTGCCAAGGTCAACCTGCCGGTGGCGGTACTGATCTGGCTGATGGTCATCCCTATGCTTCTCAAGATCGACTTCGCTGCGCTTGGTGAGGTCGGCCGCCACTGGCGCGGCATCGGCGTAACGCTGTTCATCAACTGGGCGGTAAAACCGTTCTCGATGGCGCTACTGGGCTGGTTGTTCATCGGCTGGGTGTTCCGGCCCTATCTACCTGCTGACCAGATCGACGGTTACATTGCCGGCCTCATCATCCTTGCAGCCGCGCCATGCACGGCCATGGTGTTTGTCTGGTCGAACCTGACCAAGGGTGAACCGCATTTCACATTGAGCCAGGTCGCCCTCAACGACGCGATCATGGTCGTCGCCTTTGCGCCGATTGTCGGCCTGCTGCTGGGCCTGTCAGCCATCACCGTGCCGTGGGGCACGCTGGTCCTGTCGGTCGTCCTCTATATCGTCATGCCCGTCATCATCGCGCAGATCATCCGTCGCCGGATGCTGACAAGTGGCGGGCAGGCAGCGCTTGACCGGCTGCTTGCAAAGCTCGGCCCGGCTTCTCTCGTCGCTTTGCTGGCGACGCTTGTTTTGCTGTTCGGATTTCAGGGCGAGCAGATCATCGCGCAGCCGGCCATCATCGGCCTGCTGGCAGTGCCGATCCTGATTCAGGTCTATTTCAACTCCGGCCTTGCCTATCTGCTCAACCGGCTTGCCGGCGAACAACATTGCGTTGCCGGTCCCTCGGCGCTGATCGGCGCGTCAAATTTCTTCGAACTGGCGGTTGCCGCCGCCATCAGCCTGTTCGGTTTTCACTCGGGTGCGGCGCTCGCCACCGTTGTCGGGGTGCTGATTGAAGTGCCGGTGATGCTCTCGGTCGTCTGGATCGTGAACCGCTCCAAAGGCTGGTATGAGCGTGGCGGCAAGGTGTCCGAACTCGCGAAAGAGCAGCGTTGATGCCGGACGATCTTCCCAATCTTGATGCCGGCTGCGTTGATACTCCCAGCCTTGGTCGGCTGCGCGTAACCCACCCTTCTACCCATCCGCCGCGTATCCTGCTGCTTTATGGCTCGCTCCGCGAGCGATCCTACAGCCGTTTCCTGACATTCGAGGCCGAGCGCCTGCTGAAACACTTTGGCGCGGAAACACGCATCTTCGATCCGCATGGCCTGCCATTGCCGGACGGCGCCGAGGTCAGGCATCCGAAAGTGCAGGAACTGCGAGAGCTCTCGCTCTGGTCGGAAGGCCAGGTCTGGACCAGCCCGGAGCGGCACGGCGCAATGAGCGCGGTGATGAAGGCGCAGATCGACTGGATTCCCCTTTCGGTCGGCGCGGTAAGGCCAACGCAGGGCCGGACACTCGCGGTGATGCAGGTCTCCGGCGGCTCGCAGAGCTTCAACGCCGTCAACCAGATGCGTGTGCTCGGCCGCTGGATGCGCATGGTGACGATCCCCAACCAGTCCTCCGTCGCCAAGGCCTTTCAGGAGTTCGACGATGCGGGCCGGATGAAACCGTCTTCATATTATGATCGAGTGCTCGACGTAATGGAGGAACTGATGAAGTTTACGCTTCTGACGCGCGACGTCTCACCCTACCTGACCGACCGCTATTCCGAGCGCAAGGAGAGCGGCGAGGCCCTGATGCAGCGGGTCAATCTGACGGCTGCAACCTGAGAATCTATCCCGCGCCGATCGCACGTCATCGCTCGCAAGAATGCCCCAACCAACGAGGTCCCTTGAATGGATCATAGCCGGCAACAGTCGCAAGGAAGCGTCTCCGAGGTATTCCGCGCATTCCTGAAGCTGGGGCTCACCTCCTTCGGTGGACCGATCGCACATCTGGGCTATTTCCGGGACGAGCTGGTGACGCGGCGAAAATGGCTGAGCGAAAGCGCATATACCGATTTGGTGGCACTGTGCCAGTTCCTGCCCGGTCCGGCTTCCAGCCAGGTCGGCTTTGCTCTTGGTCTGACGCGGGCGGGATGGCTCGGCGCGTTCGCAGCTTTCCTCGCCTTCACCCTGCCATCGGCCATGATCCTTCTTGCGCTTGCCATGACGGCTACGCGGCTGGAAAGCCCGTTAGCGCTTGGCGTCCTACATGGTCTCAAGATCGTCGCCGTCGCCATCGTGGCGCAAGCCGTGTGGGGCATGGCAAAAAACCTGTGCCCCGATAAGGAGCGCGCCACGATCGCGGTCGTGGCCGTGCTTCTGCTTGCCTGGGCGCCGGGAGCGATCGGGATGATGGCGGCCATACTGCTGGGCGCACTTGCCGGGCTGGCTCTTGGCAAAGGACAGGTCACGATTGGCGAGCATCTGCCTGTGCCGGTTTCACGCAAAGCCGGACTGATGGCCTTCGCGCTGTTCGTCGCCCTACTGATTGGCCTGCCGGTCCTAGCGGGGCAAGCGCAAGGATGGGCGCTGGCGGACAGCTTCTTTCGTGCCGGCTCGCTTGTCTTTGGTGGCGGACATGTCGTGTTGCCGCTGTTACAGGCTGAAACGGTCACGCCAGGATGGGTGTCCGATGATGCCTTCCTTGCGGGTTATGGCGCAGCGCAGGCGGTCCCCGGACCGCTCTTTACCTTTGCCGCCTGGCTCGGAGCGGTCATGGGACCGGCGCCGAACGGCGTGGCCGGCGCGACGATCGCTCTTGTCGCACTTTTCCTGCCGGGCTTCCTAATCCTGATCGGGGCGTTGCCCTTCTGGGATCAACTGCGCCGTAAGACGTGGGCGCAGTCGGCCATGCAGGGCGCCAATGCCGCAGTCGTCGGAATCCTCGGCGCTGCGCTTTATTCGCCTGTCTTCACCAGCGCGATCGGAGGCATGCCGGATTTCGCACTGGCCTTGATTTGTTTCGTGGCGCTGATGGCCTGGAAAGCTCCGCCATGGGTCGTCGTGTTGCTGGCGGCCGTGGGTGGAGCTGCGCTTAGCCTGTTGATGTAAGGCGGTTTCGAAAGCTATCGGGCTCACTCTGTCAAACCCGAGGTAGCACGATGCTGAATTGTGTCGCGCCACGCCAACGCTAGCCGGCGAGATCCAAGCCCAGCGACATCAGGGAGAGTTTCTGCACAGCCTGGGGGTCTCCCCGCAGAAGGGGGTGCGTCGGCAACGAAGTGCCGACCAGGGGGAAGGCTTTCCCCCAAAAGCGTAAAGCCGTGAAAGCGCAAATACGGATGTGGCCCTCCTGTTTCCGCATCCTCGAAATCATGAGGGTTTCGCCCTATCTTGGCTTCCATGTGCAACGCCTATGAACAGCATGTGAAATGGGTCGAATACTGCAAGATGATGCAGGCGCTGGAGCTCGGGATACCGACCAGCCAGAGCGAACTTGACCTTCCCGAACAGGATGACATCCGCATCAACCAGATGGGGCCGGTGATACGGGCGACGGCGAACGACAGGCAGGTCGAGCTGGAGCCGATGAATTTCGGCCTGCCGTCGAACCGGCCCAAGGGCGGCCCGGTGTTCAACTTCCGCTCCGAGGGGCGCGATTTCTCGAACACCCATCGCTGCCTTGTGCCCGCCTCGGCTTTCTTTGAGTTCACTGGCACGAAATATCCGAAGACCAAACACCGCTTCACGCTGAACGGGGCACCCTTCATGGCGATCGCTGGCATCTGGCGCGAGACGCAAGGCAACCATCCGGCGTCATTCGCCATGCTGACGACGGATCCCGGTTCCGACGTGAAGCCGATCCATGACCGACAGATCGTCGTGCTGCGGCCGGAGGATTGGGCGGCCTGGCTGTGGCTGAGCAAGGCGGAGGCGGAGTTACTGCGCCCATTGAAGCAAGGCTCGCTTTCGGCCGAGACGGTGCGGCGGGGCGTTGACTAGCTCTGTTGTTGGCAGGACTGGTCCCCGAGACGATAGTAAGACAGGTTTCGGGCGCCCATGTCGAAAAGCGGAGATTGGACGACCCGCATACACTCGGCGGCTTTTTGGTCGAGATGACGCCTCGTTTTATTCGGTTTAGAGTAGAATCATCAAAGCTGCGGGGCTGTAGGCGGGGGCATGGCGGACATATTTGACAATGCAGTGACGTCGATCGTGCTCGGGATTGAAGACTTCCGGGAAGGAACGGACGAAAGAATGCTAAGTGCGGCGCGCAACTACTACGCGGGCCTGTTATTACTGGGCAAAGAATGCCTCATCCGGGCCGCGCCCGAAGCCGATCCGATGGAGATCATTGGCGCGAAATTCGAGCCCGTTCCCGACGGTGACGGCGGTGTCGATCACGAAGTCGTCGGCTATGCGACCGTGGATCTCGCCCAGCTCAAGAGCCGGTTCAAGAGGTTCGGATTATCATGGCCGGACGTAAACATCGAAAAGCTGCAACGGTTTCGAAACAATCTTGAACACTATCACCTGGCCGAACCCGTTGGTGCACTGAAGGAGGCGATCGCCTCCTCATTCCCTATGATTATCGACTTCCTGGAAACGCTGAAGGAAGATCCTCAAGACGTATTGGCAGATGTCTGGGACACGATCATAGAAGAGACGAATGCCTTCAACAGGATGCAGAAAAGCTGCGTCGACAGCCTCCTCCGCCTGAACTGGCCTGGTGAGGTCCAAAATCTCGATGGCATGTCGTGCCGCAACTGTGGCTCGTCGCTTATCGGCCAAACCGATCGCGACAATACCAAGACCGAAGCGGCCGACGGCAAGTGTTTTCAGTGTGGCCAGGAATACGATCAGCAGCAGCTTGCTGAAATGGTCGTGGCGGCCAGCTACGAGATTGACGCCTACTATGCCGCCAAGAACGGTGACTCGTCACCGATCGCGACCTGCCCCGAATGCAGCGCAGAAGCTTATGTTGAGAACGGAGAGGTTAGCGTTTGCTTCTCCTGTAAGGAAACGGTCGCTGGTGAATGCAGCCGCTGCAGCGCCGATATCACGGTCCACGAGTACAATCCCGACTATCCTGGTCTGTGCAGCTACTGCGCGCATACTTGGGAAAAGGTGATGCGGGAGTGACGAAAGATATCGTCATCCGGACCACCGAAGAGGCCGATGATTTAATGGCGATCGTGCGAGCCTCCGCGGCACGGGACCAGGAGTGGATTGCAGCGCAATCGGGTGATCCTCTCGCCCTTCTCCGGCGGATGAAGTTCGACCCGATCGGATTCCACCCCCTTGAAGATCGACCGCTTAATCTGATCGAGCAGATCAACCAGACATGGAGCTTCGCCGTCGCCCTCGCGGCCGCCCGCCAGTTGCTGGAATTGCATCCGGATGTGGGCGGGCTCCGGCTCGCCCCTGGGGCACATGCATCGCTTGAGCTCGACATCATGAGTCAGAAGGTTGGCTATGTCGGCGCCGAGACCTTCGCCGCTGTCAATCCGCGCAACAACGGCAAGTTGGCAGCGGATCTGGCTAAACTCGCAGGCCGTCAGGAGCGGCATCGATACGTGTTTTTCATGTCTCCTCTGTTCCCTGGCAACGAACGCCGACCACAGTTCGAACGCCATGGGGTTCAGGTCTGGTCTGTCGACTTCTGATCCGGGACGAAACTGTGCGATGATCGGAGATGGGGTTGAAAGCGGCTCGTCGGCTTCAGACCACAGAAACTTGAAAGCGGACAATCCAAAAGGGGAGCGAACTCGGCGACGAGGGCGACCCAGGCATATTACCCTCAAACTATGATTGGCGATTGGGATCGCGCTCGGTGTCTGAGAAGATAGACGCTCACGGCCGATGCCACGGTGACAACCAGCTCGGCCTCCGCGAATAGCGGCGCTCGCCCCTCTTGGATGTGGCGACCTTGTTGAGACGCGAATCCCCAAAGCCGGTGGAGCGCGCCGTCAAGCGGCGCGGGCAGCGGAAGGCGATTGATGATGCTCCCAAGCGTATCGTTGCTGCTGTCGATCTCTCGGGCCACGCATTCCAAGGCCGCCATTGCGTGTTGGATGGCTCCGGTGACGTCTGCCTCGGGACGACGGGATATGTCGCGAAGCGCCTCATGCACTTCGTTCGCTGCTGTCGGCGTGCCCGCGACGCGCATCGTCTCAACCGCATCTCGCGTCGCTAGGGCGAATGCCTCGGAGCCTCGTACGACGATGCGGCCGTCTTCGAATTGCCAGCCGATTCCGTGCTCGCGAAAAAGCCGATCCAAGCGGCGGGCGAAATCTGTTTGGAGGGTACCCGAATAGTCTTGGCGTCCGATCTGCTCATGCAGTCGTTCCGCGAGATCGTAAATCTCGTACCACGGCGCCTCGGAAACGAGGTCATCGACTTCGCGAGCGACATTCTCCGGCGACCAGTTATTGGGATCGGGCCGTTTCAGAAGCACTGCGCAAACGATCTCTCGAAGGCCTTTTGCACTCAGGCCCGCCCCGTATGCCAACTGAGTCACGCCGACGCGCAACACCTCGGGCGCATCTTCCCGAATAGTGATCTCGGCGTCAGGTGCGCGGTAACCGAAACGTTCCGAAAATGAAGAGCCGGATTCGACCATGTGCGTCCCCAATCAGTACCGGAAGCCGAGCAGACTGCCGCTTGGGTCGGTATCCGTCAGACGCAGCCGAACGAGCGCCTCATAGTCGAAGCCCGGCGAAAAGTCGCTGACCGGGACCATGTCGGTATTGAGGGTGCAGATATACTGGAAGTCGTATTTTGCGGCCATCGCCGCCGCAAGTTCGAGTGCATGAGCCCGCTGACGGGGATCGACGCCGTCAAAGATCGTGCTGTCGTGAATCAGGAAGTCGATCCCGAGACCGCGCTGCCGCGCGAATGAGATCAGCATGAGATCATAGCAGAAGATTTTCATCTTGCTGATGCCCTCGCTCGGGCTACCGGCAATCTCGACGTCGAATTTGTAGCCGGTGTCATCGATATCAATGACCAGGCGGCCGGGCGACTTGTAGAGGCTTTCTGAGAATTCCGAGAAGAGGCTGAGCGCCTGTGACCAGAGCGCACGCCGTTCTTCATAATCGAGTGTTGTCGCGCGCTTCAGCTCCACGGTCTCGACCTTGATCGTGTCCGCTTTTGTGGTCATCTGGCGAAGCTGGGTGATCCTGTTGGTCAGTTCATCGACCTTTAGCCGGGTGGCGGCATGCAGTTCCTGTAGCTGCGTCAGTTCCTCGAGCGCGCCCTGTCCGGCAAGCGCGCTAAGGTAGCCGGCGCGGCGATCCGTGAGGGTCGCGATGTTCGCCTCGCGCTCGCTCACAGCAGCCTCCAGCGCGGCAATCTCGCTGGCGATAAACTCGCGGCGGTTGGCGATGATCTGCGCATTGAACGCCCGCGCATCCTCCAGCGTCTTCTTGACGGCGCCTGGTAGGGCGACGCCCGCCTCACCATAGAGAGCTTCCAGCCGGTCTTCGGTCGGTGCGTCTTCGCTGACCAGCGAGTCACGGTAGCGGTCGAGCCGGCGCTTATCCACGATATTGGCGTTGACCAAGCCGTGGATTTCGCCGGTCAGGAAGTTCGCTTGGCCTTCGATCTCGCGATACTGCGGGAGCACGCGGAAGCTTGAAAGAGCGTCGCGCTCGCGTTCGAGCTGTGTCGACAGGCGAAGACGTTCGGCTTCGAGTTCACCGAGGGACGCCAGTTCGCCGTCGACCGCTCCGGTCTTGATCGCCTGTTTGAGCGCGTCGAGCGCGTTCTTTTGGTCCTTGAGCTGCTGCCAGGTCGCGGCCTTCTCCCAGTTCAATCCGAGAAGGAACGCATTATGGACCTGAATGTCCCAAATCTTCTGATTATCGAAATGCTTGAAGGGGATGTTGTAGGCGGCTGTCTGGTTACGGACAAAATAGGAAAGCAGTGACCGCGCCGAGGGCTTGTAACCCAACTCGGCAGACAGCTCGCTGATGCCGAAGAGAGACCAGGCGAGAACCGCTCGCCATTTCTTCGCGTCGAGACCGGGCACGCCTTCCTTGTTTGGCGCCGGCCGAACAGGCCAGTCATCGGTGGCGCCTTCGATAGCAAAGAAACCGGGCGTGTCGGTGGCTCGCGTTACCGCGACGTCGTGGCCGGACAGGGAGAGCTCCAACGTGAATGCCCAACCCTGCAAAGCCTCGATGCGGAGGCCCTTTCCGGGTGAGGTATTGCTTGCGAGGCAGAAATCGATGATTTCGATGAGCGTCGATTTGCCAAGCGCGTTCGTCGTGTCCTTGTCACCGGCCGAGGTGGATCGGTCGGCCAAGATGAGATTGACCCCAGGCTGAAGGAGCGCGGTGTGGAAGCCTTTCTGATTGGCGCGGACAGCTCGGATCATGAGGCGGTCCTGACGATGAGGCCGTCTCGAATATCGATGGCGCCGATGAGATAGAGGAGGTTGGAGGCCAGCACGAACCGCTCGAAAGTTCCGACGTTCGGCTCCGTGCGCAGACGTTCCCAAAGACCCGAAACGGTCATGGGCATGCTGAGATGGGCAAGCAGCGTCGCGCCGACACCGATCAGCGCCTCGTTCTGCGGGATATGTTTGGTCGGAAGAATCATTTCTCAAACACGTCGCAGATTTCGAAAAGATAGATCAGCACCGCGATGCCCGCGGTCTTGTCCGCCTGCCGACGCAACCCACGTTGGGCGAAGGCGCACATCAGCTCGAACAGCTCGTCGCCCTTATGGCCCTCCTTCCGACGCGCGTAATATTCTTCAAGGAAGCCGGCTTTCAGGCGCTCGGGAAAGTCCGGATCGAGCTGTGCTTCGGCCTCGACATAGTCGCCAACGGTAGCTCGCGAGGTGAGACCGGCAGCGATGATATGCCGAGATCCGTTCGACAGCGCGTTCTTCTTGATCTTCTCGTCAGGCGCGGTGAGATCGAACGATCCATTGCCCGCAGGGGCCTGGCTGGCGACCCACGACACAGCGTTCTGCAATTCGGGAAAGGCGACGTCCGCGAAAGCCGCCTCCATCGCCTGGCGAACCTGCTTTTCGTGGCTGTCCTTCAGTTGCTGCAACGTCGCGGTAGGCCAATCAGCTTCGACCTTGTCGATGATCGTATGGTGGTCGGTGCAGAGATAGATAAGATTGCGGACGTTATCGCGCTCCGCATCGGTCATGGCGGCGTCGTAGCGGGCGGCGGTCGGTTTCTCACCCCGAATATGTGCCGCCTCGCCTATATAGGTGTCGTCTCCCACCTGGGCGTCGTAGGTGAGATGTTTGCCGCATTTCGGAAAGGCGCAGACGCCGCCGCTTCGAAACGCCAGGATAATTCTCGTCGGATAATTAGCGCCCACGCCGACCGCCCATCTTCGCGCGCGTGCCAGGACGGCGGGTCGTTATCTGTGGAGGAGCGCCGGCATCGCCGAGCTGGTGAATCCGCAATGCGGGCCGCTGAGGCAGCTTGACCGTCAATTCGAGCTCGCCCCCCACAGCTTCCACATAGCTGCGGAGAGTGGAGAGATACATATCGGTTTGCCGCTCGATCTGAGAAACCGAGGGCTGCTTGATGTTGAGCGCTGATGCGATCTCAGCCTGGGCCTTACCCGCAATCTGCCGCAACTCGCGAAGGCCCTCGACTTCGTGCTTCAAATCCTGATAGCGGGCGTCGATCGCTGCCTGCTCTTCGGCAGGGAGCGCGGCAATGATGTCATTCAGGCTCCGACCCATCTCATTTGCCCTTCTTTGCGGATTTCAGGCTTTCCAGATGCTCTGAAAACCGTAGATCCGCCTTTGCGATCAGCGTTTTGTAGAAGCGCTTCTGACTGACGCCCGATTTGTCACCCGCTACAAGAACGATGGCCTTGCGCTTGGGATCGAAAGCGAAGGCCGCACGCCATTCGCCATCGCCGCCCTCGAAGCGCAGCTCCTTCATATTGGCGTGCTTCGACCCTTTGAGCGTGTCGGCGTGAGGCCGGCCAAGCTGCGGTCCGTAATCGGACAGCAGCCTGGCGGCGGCGATCAACGCGACGCGGACATCACGCTCAAAAGTCAGAACCTCAGCCTCGAAGGCGGGGTGGAATTCGACCTCCCATTCCATATAGGTTAGAACCTATATCCGGTCAATGGGAAGGATCCGGGGCGGTTCTGGCGATGCCGTCGTGGTGCGACGGCAGCTTTTAGCCCAAGCGTCCAGATCATCGACTGCGTAGCGGACCCATTTGCCGAACTTATGATAAGCGGGGCCTCCTCCGCGCGAGCGGTAGCACTCCAACGTATGTCCTTCGAGGGCGAGGTAGCGCGCCGCCGCCTCAGTATCGACGAAACGAATTGGTCCAGCCTCGTCGACGAACCTGGCGCGCTTGAGGATGTCCGGCGTCGGCCAGCGGCGATCCGGCTTTACTCTATCGGACATGGCCGGCCTCCTTCGCTTCGGTGCGCTTCGAGCCAGGCGGAACCGAGCGGTTTTCGCCGCTGCGGTGGCGATAGGGTCGATAATTGCCGAGACGGGTGCGCGAGGTATAGGCGCCATCTTCGAAGCCGAGTGGCTTCCCATCGAGGCCAACAGCAGGTTCTGCGAGTTCGACAACCGGAGCGACAGATGGCGGCTCCGGCGTCATCACCGGCTCGCGCGCGGGAGGCTGGATACCTCCAACGATGGACATACGCCGCTGCGCAACCGTTTCGGCCGCCGCCCTTACCGGATCATCCTCGGTGTGAACGTACTTCATGAACATGGTGACGGTCTTGTGCGCCGTGAGCGCCATACCGACCTTCACCGGGATACCCGAGTTGGCGATGTCGGTGGCGGAGCGATGGCGAATGCCGTGGGTGCCGATGTGCGGCAGCCCGGCGCGCTGAAGGATGCGCCGCCAGCCCTGATAGTATGTGTGCTTCGACATTGGCAGGTTCGGGTCGAAGACCGACGGGCACACGAATGGTGACTTCTCCAGCCGCGGCGCTGTCTTGAAGAGCCGAAACGCCTCCGCGCTCATCGGCTTCGACATGCCGCCCGTCTTGCTGTCGGGCCAGACCACACGGCGGTTGTCGAAATCGATCCACGCCCATTGGAGCTGAAGGATTTCCGACATGCGCGCGGCGAACTCGAACTGAAGCCGGATGGCCAGAAGGATGAAAGGATGCTCCAATCCCTCGGCGTCGGCGCGGTCGAGATATTCGAACAGCTTGCGCAGTTCGACGTCAGTGATCAGGCGGGTCTTGCCGCGTTCAGGGTATTTCGGGACGTGTCGGCAAGGATTGGAGCCATCGGGGCGCAGCCCCCAGACCTCCGCCATGTTGAACATCTTACGGACAGCCGCCAGGACCCGATTGGCGTTCGTCGGGCTCTTGCCCATCTTCTTCATGAGATGAGCGATGTCCGCACGTGTGACGTCGGGCACCTTGAGTTGGCCCAGAATCGGGATGATGTAGCGCTTGCCATAACCTCGGTTGGACTCGACCGTCGTGGGCTTGTTGCGGCTTTCGGAGTAGTCGGTGATGAAGCGATCGAACAGCTCCTTCACTGTGAGCGCCTGTCGGGCCGCCGCACGCTCCGCGCTCGGATCAACACCTCGGCGCACCTCCGCGAGCCAGTCCTGGGCGATGTTGCGCGCCTGCTCGACAGTGATCTCGCCGTAGCGACCGATCGCGGGCTTTCGGCGCTGCCCATTGTGGGCGACGTAGGCCACCATGAAAATCTTGCGCCCGGTCGGGGTGACCTTGACAAGAAAGCCGGGTATGATCGTATCCCGGAGTTCGTAATCGCGCTCCTGCGGGGTCGCGGCATCGACAGCGGTCTTCGTGAGTTTGATTTTGGGCATTCCTAACCTCCTTTGAGGTCGGATTTCAGGTGCAATATAGGTGCACCTAGAAAGCCAACCGTGGCGTATCCCCGGCTAGGTATGTGTGCTCTGAAAACCGAAAAAAGCTAGTGCTGACAATCGGTTATCGAGAAAACGGATACTGCCGGATACACAAAGGATAGGGCATATCCGATCTCTCAAAATCGAGTTCCGAAAGGAGTGCTGGTTCGATTCCGGCATGGGGCACCATAATTTTTCGGGAAACGCTGGCTTCTCAAGCTATACAGCCGGTGAAGGGGATTTCGGTCCACCTTTTAGCCCACCTTTGCGAGCGCGGTAGCCTGGGCCATCACAGCACCGGACGACATGTGACCATGCTGGCAGAGCTTCGACCGAAGTCAAGATAGAGCGCAACCGCCAATTGGCGGAACATAATCTTGAATTGCTCTCCTCCACCGATCCGACACCTACCGCCCGTGATCAGGTATTGATGCTGGATTAATCGACTCTTGACCATTTACGGCTTCCGAGAATTCCCTCCCGGGACTGAGGCTGGCAAAGACCCCCGCGCGCGCGTACTGGCCCGCGAACTCGCGCTTGGCCCCAAGGAGACCTTACAGTAATCGGCAGAGTCTTGCTGGTCTCGATCATGCGAAGTAAACCCCGGCGACAAGAAAGGCCCGCACGGGATCAGGAAAAACGAAAATGTAATCCATCGCGCGATGATATTGCCCGCGCGCTTCTTTATTGGTCGATCACCGGATCGGCTGCGAAAGGACAGATGGAAACCCTGTTCCGGGTCGAGGATGAGATTGTCGCTTGGCTCGCTGGACAAGGATTCGATGAAGGCAAAGCTACGAGGTCTTTGACGAATCGAATTCTGCAACACGCTTCGACTTACAGCGAGAGGGCGTGCGGCCGGAGAACGTCAACCGTCTCGGTTAATCCTGCCGCCTCCATATCGAGGAGTAATGCATCAGCCGTTTTCTCAGGCTTTTTCAAACGCTCCCGCATCCGCCTAATCGCGGCAACGGCCCTACCCGTTTCGAGGGCAACGGTATCCGCTATGAATGCGTCGGCTGATCTGACTTCAAGTCCGAGAGGAGCCAGCATATCTTTTGGGAAATCCGACAAGTTCTCGGTTACGATGATTGCAGCCTGCGTTTTAAGAGCGGCCGCCACAACATGAGTATCCTTTGGATCCGGAAGTCCTGGGCATACGCATTCGAAAGCCTCGAATTCCGCGACCATTGCATCCTCGAAAGCAGCCTCCATTGCTTGCCTGTGGCGGAGCGCCCTCGCCGCTGGGTCATCGGAACCTCGCTCCGCCAGCATCTTTTCAATTGCCTTTTGCGTCTCGTCCAACACAATTGCTGACCAGCGAACTCTGAAGAACTCTGCTTCGGCCAGCGAGAGCAGAAGATTTCGCCGGAGTACGCTGGCCAACGTGCAGGCGTCAATAAAGGCTGTGAAGCGATTGGCGAACAAGTTTAAAGAAGCTCCCCGTCCAGTTCGGCGAGGTCCTCAAGCGCCTTCCCGCGCTTATCGTCTCTTTGCTTCTTATAAGCAAACAGGGTCTCAGCCTTAATTCTTCGATGCCGCCCAACTAGAGTATGCTCTATCTCACCGCGGTCTATCAGCGACACGAGATATGGTCGGGAAACATTCAGGATGTCTGCCGCCTGTTGGGTAGTGAGCATTTGACTTACGGGAACCAACGTCACCGCATCTCCCTTGCCGACATGCCGCAAGACATCCATGAGTAGACTGGAAAGGGCTGGGGTTAGCGTTATTTCAGCCGGCTTGCCATCATCCATGACGCGCAGCTTCGTTTCCCCGGCCGCCTGGGCAGCGAGGATTTTACGCAGTTGGTTCGCTGCATCTCGTTCTTGATTAGATGGTAACCGTCCACCCAACTCCTGAGCCGTTGCTGGAATGGTCATGACACATCTCCCCTAATTAATACGCTTGGCATTAAGGTA
The DNA here is from genome assembly GCF_001652565.1 of Shinella sp. HZN7. Lineage (NCBI taxonomy): Bacteria > Pseudomonadati > Pseudomonadota > Alphaproteobacteria > Hyphomicrobiales > Rhizobiaceae > Shinella > Shinella sp. HZN7. Next base: position 3,808,412 of record NZ_CP015736.1, read on the forward strand.
GTCATTATTCGCAATAAACGCAACAGACGAAACAAACGAAAGCCGCCAAAGTTCCGATTAGCCAATTTCATTACTCACCATCAGACGGAGTTGAGCGTCACTCATTACCTCTTGCGGCTTGGTTTTTTAGGCGTCCTCTTCACCGGCTTTTTCATCATCGCCGCGCGGTTTTCCTCACGCTGTCGTTCTATGATCCGAAGACCATCAAATATCTCTCTTTCGCCCGCACGCTCCTGTGTTAATTGTCCGAGAAGCTGAGAAGCGGCAGCCTGGAGACCTCCGGCAATCATCTGCTGAACTGCATCCTCCCATTCCATGGCGCGATCAGTAGCGGCCCGATTTTCTCGATGCCGGATCGATAGGATTTCTCCCACGGAATAAGAAGAGGGCCACTCTCCAACTCGGTCTCGATAGTCGTGGTACGCTTTGACGACATCGGCACACTGCCGGCCCAATTCATATGGCTTTCCGGCTCCTCGGACCACTCGAATGAGATTTGCGGCTAGCTCCTTCAGAGGCCATTGCAGATCGACCTCGGCGCGATGTCGATTTATATCTCGCTCGTGATTTTTGACCGCCAAGCGGATACGCGGCTTCTGGTCGTCCCCGTCTGTCATTGACCCCTCCCCACATCTGAGAAGATCATTCAAGAACAGCGCTGAGTCGTCAAACGCAATAAAGGGAACCTAACCAGCCCTGAAGCAGAGCAGGTTTCCAAATGATGAGGACATGAACCCGTGATAATCGATTGGAGCACGTTCAGGGAGCTTGCACGTCAAGGGCACCGTGACGGCGTCATTTGCCTAACAACGATTGCAAGCATTAATCAGTATTTTTTGAGCCGAGAAATCGCTTCACAACTTATGCTAACGGGTGCAGACAAAGCCGCTGATGTGTTGTTCCAAGGCGCGTGCGTCCGATTGCACCTCATCGTATCGCGCGCCTTTGCAACCACCAAGAACAACGGTGATCGGCATCTTCGCGTTGCCATAAACTTTCTAGTCAAGGATCGACGCTTGGATGAGGAGCCCAATCCGGTTCTTCGCAAGCATCTAATCGAGGCTGTCGAACAGTTTCAGGCTTTGGAGGGCGACCCAAGACTGAAGCGTATTGTCCATATGCGCAACAAGCTTCTGGCCCATTGGGCGACGTACGATCCTTCAATAGGGTTGCCCGACCTATTTGAGATATTTGCTGTTGCAAGAGAAGCCACAAAAATATGGGAGAACCTCGCCATCGGCTCGGGTGCAGACCTTCCACATATGGTGGAGGAAGAGGAAGCCCACCGCAAAAGCGCTGACGTCTTCTGGTCAGCTTGGAATCTTCCGGCCGGACATCCCGGCCACAAGATCATAGCAGACTACGAGCAGCTTCGATAATTGCCGCTTTGCCACTTTTGAACTTCGTCTCCAAATATCACAGATATCCGTCACTAAATTTGCCGCTGTCTCCAACCGGCCAACGGTCGGGTAGGAAAAGAATCCGTCATACGCCGGCACCTCCCATTAACATGCCGGAGTTGTAATCCATATCATCGCCGCTCAGCTCGTAGTCGTCGGTTTCGAATTCCAGATCGTTTTCGATCCTGTTGCCGATGGCGATGGCGGGGCTTGTGATGGATGGCTCATCATCTCCGCCGTCTTCTAGGTCGGTATCGCCGTCCATAAGGTCGAGGAGCGCAATCATCTCCTCAATGCAACGTTCCAACTCGGCGCGGCAGAAGCTTTCGGTGGCGGTGCTTCTCATGACGGCCACCCCTCTTTCTCGAAATGCTCACGCCTCGGATGCGTCAGGTGAAACAGCTCTTCGACGTGACCGTCTATCGCATTCATTGCCTCGTCCGCAGCCTTGATTGCCTCAGCTTGGCTGGCCTTGGCGCGCTCTTCCGCCGCAGCCTGTTCCGCAGCGGTGCGGGGCGCGTGTCCGCCCTGGGCACGCTCTCCGATCACAAGCCAGGAATCGACTGTCAGGATGGCCAGCACAATGGCACCAACGATGATGGCGATGAGCCCGAGGAAAATCCGCAACGTTCAGCTACCCTGGAGCAATTCCAGCAAAAGTGCGAAGCGGTTCTGCGTCTGGAATTGCGTTAAAACAAAAAATTAGAGCGTTTTCGCGGCTCGAAGAAAAGCGGAAATGCTCCGATACGTCGTCCTCTTCCGTCTTGCGATGGGTTCGGCGTTCACGCTTCTCTCTCCCATATGATCGCGCATCATCTTACTCCGTGCCGACCTGGTGCCGTGTGATCATCGTCGGCATCGCCACCCATACCGGATCCTCCTCCTCCCGTTCCGCCGCCCATTCCCATGCCGCCGCCGCCTCCGCGGCCCCCTTCCTTCCCGCGCTCCCCTTTGGCGCGGCCTCCTCCAGATGAGGGGCGTGCAGGGCCTTGCATCGGGATGGCCACGTCGGCCGGAACCGGATCGAGATCGAGCGCCTCACGGATGAAGGCGCGAAGGGACACGACGAGATCTTGGGTATGCACTGGCCGGCCGGCAACGAGTTCTCGCGCCGCCTTTTCCGCAAGTCTAACCTGCTCTTCGGTCCCAAGAAGCATGATATCGGAAAGAGCCGCCTCGACGTCATCCCTGATGCGGCGGCTACGTTCCGAACTGGCGATTATGCCCTCGGCCGGAGATTCCGCAGTTTCCGGCTCGCTCATCGGCGCCGAGCGCTGGCGCAGGTCGCGCAGATGGGTGGGATTGACGGCAAGGTTGCCCGTGAATGAGCCGCCTAACGTCTTGTAGGCGGCAATGAGGGTTTTCAGGCGCTCGTTGATCTGGCGGTTCACCCGTTCCCTGCGCTGCTGGATGGTGAACATCATGATCAGGCGGATGCCTATGCTGATCAGGGTGAAGAGAGCGAGCCCGATCAATGTCACAAGGACGCTGTGCCATGAACTGAAGTCGAGGTTACGCAACACGTCAGATAGCCTCCGCGGCCCGGCACAGCTTGAAGGTGAAGTCGATCCTTTGGCTCATGGCAACCCGATCGAGAGACCGATTGCGAGCATGGCACCAAGCAGCAAACCAACGGCCAGCCAGCGGCGAGGAGAAGAGTGGAAGGCTCTCAATTCCCTGCCTTTCTCAGCAGGGCGGCGATCTCCAGCCCCACCCGTTCACAGACCGGAAAGCGGTCCGCCTCGTCTGACGGCGCGGTCGCTTTCAATTCCTCGATAAGGTCGAGAATGTCGGCCGACCGCATGCGCTCGCCTTTGGCCTGGGCGACATACAGGTATTTCATCCAGTATTGCGTAGCCCAGAGTTCAAGCTGGAGGGCGTCGATGTCGGCCTTAGTGCTCATGCCCGTGCCGTCCTCACGCCTGTCGTAGCGGTTTTCTGGTTTCTTCGTCATCAGGCAACCTGCCACGCGTCCTCAAAGAGTCAAGAATGAAGCATCGTTTAGGTCGCACGAGGAAGGGCACGTCCTGCGAGATCGATCCGCTGCATTCGCCGCTGCACTGAACAAGGAGAGGCCGCCAAAGGTTGCCTGTAACACGTCTAGCCCTTCAAAAAATTTGCTTTTTAGCAGGAACAAATTTTGCACGGCCGCATTTACGCGATGCAACGACAGACACCCCCGGATGTGGTTGCGGAGGGGGACCCGAGAGCGATGTGCACGCTCTTGGGTCTCAACCATTTGGGGGCAAGGCCGTCGATGTCGAGCGACGCCCGTCTTCCTTCAGCGACAAAGAACAAATAGGCTCACCCTGCGTTTCCCTGCGGAAGCCGAGCAAGAGGAGTGCGACATGGTCTTCAAGGAAGGTACGTTCAAGGGCGAACCGCCCGAGCATTTCGACGGACCCCACCCGGCCTGGCTGGAGACGAAGGTGGCGGACGCATTGTCCGTCGCCGGCGACGTGGACGCCTCCGACATCACCGTGACCTGCAAGGGCACACGGATCATCCTTTCCGGCAGCGTCGGCTCCGCTGAGGAGGCGGAACGGGCAACGACGGTCGCCGCCGCGATCAAGGAAGTCAGCGAGGTGGACAACCGCCTCTCCTGGCTCTGACTTCAGCGAAAAGCCGCCATTGCCGGCGGACCCTCCGGAATGCTAGGTGCAATGCAGCAAACTGGAGTGACGTCGGATGCTCGCCGAAAGATCGACCTATGATGCGCTGTACCGGGATTTCCGCTGGCAGATCCCCGAGCGCTTCAACATCGGCACCGCGGTTTCCAATGCCTGGGCGGCACGCGCGCCGGACCGGATCTGTCTTGAGCATTTCCGGCCGGACGCCCCGCCGCTCTCCCTCACCTATGGCGCGCTCGCGGCCCGGTCGGACGCCTTCGCCGCCGCGCTTGCTGCGGAAGGGGTGAAGGCCGGCGACCGTGTCGCCATCCTGCTGCCGCAGGGTTTCGAGACGGTCGTATCCCATCTGGCCATCTACAAGCTCGGCGCCATCGCCCTGCCGCTCGCCTTGCTCTTCGGCGCCGATGCGCTCTCCTTCCGGCTGAAGAATGCCGAGGCGAAGGCGATCGTCACCAATCGCTTCGGCCTGGAACGCCTGCAGCCGATCCGGGCGGAGCTGCCGACGCTGGCGCTGGTGATCACCACCGAGCCGGGTACGGACGCCGCGGCAAAATCCTTCGAGGACCTCGTCGCCCGCCATGCCGGCCCCTTCGCGGCCGTCGACAGCGGCCCGGACGATCCGGCCATGATGATCTACACGTCGGGCACGACAGGCCCGCCGAAGGGCGCGCTGCACGGCCATCGCGTGCTGCTGGGCCATGTGCCGGGCTTCCAGATGCATCACGAATTCCTGCCGCAGCCGGGCGACCGCATCTGGACGCCCTCCGACTGGGCCTGGGCCGGCGGGCTTCTCAACGTGCTCTTGCCGGCGCTGCTGCTCGGCGTGCCCGTCGTCTCCTCGCCGGGTCAGAAATTCGACCCCGACATGGCCTATCGCATCATGCAGGACATGGACGTGCGCAACGCCTTCATCCCGCCGACGGCGCTGCGGCTGATGAAAACGGTGGCGAACCCTCGTGAAAAATACCGGCTCAACCTGCGCACCATCGGCTCGGCCGGCGAATCGCTCGGCCGCGAGACGTGGGAATGGGTGCGCGACACGCTGGGCATCACCATCAACGAGTTCTATGGCCAGACCGAGTGCAACATCGTCCTCGGCTCGATCGGCAAGCTCGGCGTGTCCCGACCGGGGCCGATCGGCAAGCCGGTGCCCGGCCATGTGGTGGCGATCATCGATGCGAACGGCCGGGAAATGCCGCGCGGCACCGTCGGCCAGGTCGCGGTGAAGCGGCCCGATCCCGTCATGTTCCTCGGCTACTGGAAGAACGAGAAGGCAACGGCGGAAAAATTCATAGGCGACTGGATGACGACCGGCGATCTCGGCCGCATGGACGAGGAGGGCTACGTCACCTTCTTCGGCCGCGACGACGATGTCATCACCTCCTCCGGCTACCGCATCGGGCCGAGCGAGATCGAGGATTGCCTGGCCGGCCATCCGGCCGTGCAGCTTGCCGCCGCCGTGGGCAAGCCCGATCCGGTGCGCACGGAAATCGTCAAGGCCTATGTGGTGCTGCGCCCCGGCAACACGCCTTCGGACGCCCTGGCCAGCCATATCCGCGACTGGGTGAAGTCGCGTCTCTCCATGCACGAGTATCCGCGCGAGGTGGATTTCGTCGATGCTTTGCCGCTGACGACCTCCGGCAAGGTCATCCGCCACCTCCTGCGCAAGCGGGCGGCGGAGGAAACGCCGTTCGCCGCCTAGTTCTTTAGCGCCTTCGAATATTGAACCGGGCCGGAATGGCCTCAGCGGCGCGCGAGCGCGCGGATCTTCTCGCGTAGCAGCCGCGCGACATTGCGCGTGTTGCGATAGAGGTGAAGCTGCGTCGCCACCTGGCGCACGTCGCGGTCACGGTTCTGCTGCAGGCCGACGACGAGCGTGCCCATGTCCTCGCGCTCTTCCCAGAAGCGGCTCATGACCGGATGATCCGGCACCGCACAGGAATCGGACCGCGTGATATTGGCGTCGTCGAGATGCCACTCCGTCAGTTCCGCCACCAGCAGCTTGCCGGGCGAGAACTTTGCATATTCCTCGTCATAGGCCGTCTTCCACGTATAGGCCTCGCCGCCCATCATGAAGACGATCATCGAGGCGATGGCGCGGCCGTCGAGGTCGAGCGTGTGGATGCGCACGCCGTCGGTCTCGGCAAGGTTGCTGACCGCCTCGCGGGCGAAGGCGGCACGGTAGCGATCGTTGATCATCGCCGTGCGGCCGCGGCCCTTCCAGCCGGAAGCCTCGAGCAACAGGAACTCCTCCATGCGCAGCCGGATATCGGCGGGCTGGCGGGCGACGTTGTAGAAAAGCGCGCCCATCGCGTCGAGCTTGCGCCATTGCCGGCGCAACTCGCGGAAATGTTCCGGCGAGATGGCCTGCTGCAGATAGGTCTGGCCGTCGAGCAGGCTCTCCAGCATCGGCCGGCGATAGGTATCGGTGACGGTGACCGGCAGGTTCCGGCCAATGGCGACGGCGCGCATCAGTTGCGCGAAGGCGCCGTTGAGCCGCAGGTCCGGCAGGACGAGGATGCCCGGCAGGCCGCTGCCGGTGCCGCCGAGGGCTTCCAGCACGTTGTCGAGCGTCTCGGCGGCATCCTCGGCATCGACGAGCGGCGTGCCGAGCGGCCCGAACGGGTTCGACCAGGCGCGCAGGATGCTGGAGCCGATGGAAAAGCCCGGCTTCTCGATGGAGAAGGGCATGAGGAAGCGCATGCGGCTGCGCCCGGCGCCCTCGTCGCGCAGCACGGAAAGGCGCACGGTGCGGTCTTCCAGGCGCGGCATGGCGGGCGCCAGGAAGCGGCCGGTGAAGAAGACGTTCGGCTCCATGACGCGGTTCGACAGGAAATCGAGTTCCTGCTGCAACTCATAGCCGGCCGTCGCCGGATAAAGCGCCAGCGACCGGCCGGGGCGGCCGACGGCGAGGCGCTGGTCCGCCGGCGGGGCATGCGGCAGGGCGGGCGGAATGGCGGCCTGGGCGCGGCCTGCCGCGATCGTGTGGTCGAAGCCGTGGCTATCGGTCATGGCGGTCCATCCCGTTGGCAAGGCTTGCCTGCACCGGATTGGCGAAGGCGAAGAGAATGATGGAGAGTTTCCGGCGCACGACGAGGTGCAGCAGCAGCGCCTCGACGATCATGGCGCCGGCGGTGGCGGCCGCCGCGCCCGTCAGGCCGAAAAGCGGAATGAGCGTGACGTTGAAGCCGATGTTCGCCGCCAGCGCCACGGCATAGACGACGACGCAGAGTTTCTGCTGGCCGGCCATGGTGAGCAGCACCTCGCCCGGCCCGATCAGCGCCTTGGCGAGAATGCCGACGAAGAGGATGAACATCAGGCTGTAGCCGGCCGTGAAGGCGGCGCCGAACAGCGACAGCAGGAAATGGCCGAGCGCCAGCACGCCGAGCCCGACGGCCAGCGACGGCCAGAAGCTCCAGCGCACCGTCTCGCCGGCAAAGCGCGCCAGCGCCAGCCGGTCGCCGGCCGAAAACAGCGCGGAAAAGCGCGGTGCGGCCGCGGCCTTCACCGAGAAGAAGACGAAATGCACGAGTGCCATGGTCTTCGCCGCGGCGAAATAGATGGCGACGCTTTCCGGGTCGAGATAAAGGCCGACGACGATGACGTCGGAATTGGTGAGCAGGAAGCCGAAGCCCTCGATCACGAAGATCGGCAGCGCCGCCTTGATCCACAGGGAGAATTCCAGCTTGCGCGGCCCCTTGACGTAGCGCTTGCTGAGCCGTCGCAGGATGTTGAAGAACTGCACGACGGTCGTAAGGTAGGTGGCGGCGAGCGCGGCGACCATGGCGGTGAGCGCGGTGTGCGGCGCGTCCAGGAAAACCGCCAGCACCATGAAGACGAGGATCAGCAGCGGGCGGATGATATAGGTCGGGCTGAGGGCCACCACCGCCCAGCTATGGGCGCGCGCCGTGCTGTCGAGCACATCTCCGAGCGCGATCATCGGCATGCAGAAGAGACCGACGAAAAGCGGCACCACATAGTAGTCGGCGAAACCGTCATGGAAGAACCAGAGGGCGAGGAGGCCGATGGCCGCCAGCGCCGTCGAGGACAGCATGGCGAAGACGCGGGCCGTCGAGGTGAGGCCGCGGATTTCCGCATGCGCGCTGCGCCCCGCATAGTCGGGCAGGAAGCGCACGACGGTGGTGTGGATGCCGAGGCAGGACATGTCGCCGAAAATGACGACGAGCGCCCAGACGAAGACGAAGATGCCGTATTCGAACTCGCCCATCATGCGGGCGAGGATGATCTGCGAGAGAAAGGCGATCGCCGCATTGATGACGCGGATGGCGAAGGTGACGAGCGCCATGCGCTGGGCAAGGTTGCGGGGATCGTCGCTGACGAGGATCGTTCCGAGCGCGCGCACCAGCGGCTCCGCCTTGCCGCGCAGGGCCGATGGCAGCAATTTCTCCGCCGACTGAATGACCGCCATCAACACAGGAACCCGTACGCAACGCAGAACTGAACGAGGATCAGTCTTGTCAGATCAGGGTTAACAAACGGTTGGATGGCGGGGGCCGCGCCCTTAAAGAAAATGCCGCCCGGGGGCGGCATTCAAAGGGAGCGAATCAAGAGCCGCATACCTCTCTTCCGTCGCGCTCGGGCCTGACCCGAGCATGACGTTGGAGGATGGGCGACGGCTCATAGCCCATCCGCCATTTGCTCCCGCAGCCGGTCAGGCCTGCTCGAAGGCGCCGTGGCAATGCTTGTATTTCTTGCCCGAGCCGCAGGGGCAGGCCTCGTTGCGCGATACACGGCCCCAGGTCGCCGGATCGTTCGGATCGCGATTTTCCGGCGACACGCCGACGGCCATGAAGCCGCCGCCATTGCCGTCGCCGAAATCGTCCTCGCCGGTAGTGCCGTCGATATGATGGCCCTCCATCTCCGGCGGAACCGGCGCGGGAGCATCGGCGGCCTGGCGCACCAGTTCGACGCGCATCAACTGCGCGGTGACCGTCTGGCGCAGGTTCGCCAGCAGCGCCTGGAAGAGCTCGAAGGCCTCGGCCTTGTATTCCTGCAGCGGATCGCGCTGGGCATAGCCGCGGAAGCCGATGACGGAGCGCAGGTGGTCGAGGTTGACGATGTGCTCGCGCCAGAGATGATCCAGCGTCTGGAGCAGCACGGAGCGCTCGACATAGGTCATGATCTCGGGGCCGAAACGCTCCGCGCGATCGGCGGCAGCCTGGTCGGTCGCCTTGTGCAGGCGCTCCAGGATGTCCTTCTCGTCGATGCCTTCCTCGGCCGCCCAGGCGTCGATCGGCAGGTCGAGATTGAGCTGTTCGAGAACACCCTTCTTGAGGCCCGCGACATCCCACTGTTCGGCATAGGCGTTTTCCGGGATGTGCAGGCGGACGAGGTTCTCCACCACTTCGTGGCGCATGTCGCCGACGATTTCGGAGAGGTTCTCGCCGTCCATCAGCTCGATGCGCTGCTCGAAGATGACCTTGCGCTGGTCGTTCAGCACGTCGTCATATTTCAGCAGATTCTTGCGGATGTCGAAGTTGCGCGCCTCGACCTTCTTCTGCGCGCGCTCCAGCGCCTTGTTGATCCAGGGATGGACGATCGCCTCGCCTTCCTTGAGACCGAGCTTTTGCAGCATGGAATCCATGCGTTCGGAGCCGAAGATGCGCATCAGGTCGTCCTGCAGCGACAGGAAGAACTTCGAGCGGCCCGGGTCGCCCTGGCGGCCGGAACGGCCGCGCAGCTGGTTGTCGATGCGGCGGCTTTCGTGGCGCTCGGTGGCGAGGACGTAGAGGCCGCCGGCGGCGAGCGCCTGGTCCTTCAGCTTCTTCACCTCGGCGACGATGGCATCGCGCTTGGCATCGCGCTCCGGACCCGGCTCCATCTCGGCAAGCTCGCGCTCCAGGCGCATTTCGAGGTTGCCGCCGAGCTGGATGTCGGTACCGCGGCCGGCCATGTTGGTGGCGATCGTCACGGCACCCGGCACGCCGGCCTGCGAAACGATATAGGCTTCCTGCTCGTGGTAACGGGCGTTGAGGACCTGGAAATCCTTGAAGCCCGACATCTTCAGCCGCTCGGCGAGATATTCGGACTTCTCGATCGAGGTCGTGCCGACGAGAACCGGCTGGCCCTTCTCCTTGGCGTCCTTGATCTCCTGGATGATCGCCTTGTACTTCTCCTCGACCGTCCGGTAGACCTCGTCGTCCTCGTCGAGGCGCTGGATCGGCAGGTTGGTCGGCACTTCCACGACGTCGAGGCCGTAGATGTTGCCGAACTCCTCGGCTTCCGTGGAGGCCGTGCCGGTCATGCCGCCGAGCTTGGAATACATGCGGAAATAATTCTGGAAGGTGATCGAGGCCAGCGTCTGGTTTTCCGGCTGGATCGTGACCTTTTCCTTGGCTTCCAGCGCCTGGTGCTGGCCTTCCGAATAGCGCCGGCCCGGCATCATGCGGCCGGTGAATTCGTCGATGATGACGATCTCGTCGTTGCGGACGATGTAGTCCTTGTCGCGGGTGAAGAGCTTGTGGGCCTTCAGCGCGTTGTTGATGTGGTGGACGATCGCGACGTTCTCGACGTCGTAGAGCGATTCGCCCTTGAGCAGCCCCGCCTGGCGCAGCAGGTTTTCCAGCTTCTCCGTGCCGACTTCGGAGAAGTTGGCGGAGCGCTGCTTCTCATCGATCTCGTAGTCCGCCTCCTCCAGCATGGGAATGAAGGCGTCGATCGTCGTGTAAAGGTCGGAGCGGTCGTCGAGCGGGCCGGAAATGATCAGCGGCGTGCGCGCCTCGTCGACGAGGATCGAGTCCACTTCGTCGACGATGGCGAAGAAGTGGCCGCGCTGCACCATCTGGCCGCGCTCGTACTTCATGTTGTCGCGCAGATAATCGAAGCCGAGTTCGTTGTTCGTTGCGTAGGTGATGTCTGAGGCGTAGGCGGCGCGGCGCTGGTCGTCGTCGAGACCGTGCACGATGACGCCGGTCGTCATCCCCAGGAAACCGTAGATCTTGCCCATCAGCGCGCTGTCGCGCGTCGCGAGGTAGTCGTTCACAGTCACGACATGCACGCCCTTGCCGGCGAGCGCGTTGAGATAGACGGGCAGCGTCGCCACCAGCGTCTTGCCTTCGCCGGTCTTCATTTCGGCGATCGATTTTTCGTGCAGGATCATGCCGCCGATGAGCTGGACGTCGAAGGGACGCAGGCCAAGGACGCGGAAGGCCGCTTCGCGGGCGACGGCAAAGGCCGGAACCAGGATGTCGTCGAGCGTCTTGCCGGCCGCGAGCTGTTCGCGGAATTCCACGGTCTTTGCCCGCAACGCATCATCGGAGAGCGCCTTCATCTGCGGTTCGAGCGCATTGATGGCATCGACGCGGGGCTTGTAGGAGCGGATGCGACGATCGTTCGAGGAACCGAACAACTTGCGGGCTATGCCGCCGAGGCTGACCATCAGGATGGTCCTTTCTTTATGGGCACCCGGCGCGTGACAGGTCGCACGATATTTGCGCGCAAAGCCTTGAGACGCCCGGAAACTGTTCTGGACGCGGGATTGCGTGACAGATAAGAGGGGGGTCGAATGATGTCAACGGCTCAGGCGGTTGCACAACTGCCACATTCTGGTGGTGTTGAGCCGTCTGGCACCGGATATCGGCCCGATTCCGGCGAGGATGTGAAAGGTCTCTTCGATATGTTCAAGTACAGCAAGCTCGCAGCAGTCGCCCTCATCGCGATTGCCGCCGCAAGCACCAGCGTCCGCGCTGAGGATGCGGCGGCCGATCCCGTCATCGCCAAGGTCGGCGCGCTGGAAATCCGCGAATCGGAGCTGAAGCTCGCCATCACCGGCCTCGATCCGCAGCTCGCCAACCTGCCGGACGAGCAGAAGCGCGTCGCCGCCCTTTCCTCGATCATCGACGTGAAGCTGCTCGCCGCCGATGCCGGCAAGGAAGGCCTGCAGGATACGCCCGACTTCAAGCAGCGCCTCGCCTTCCTCACCGATCGTGAGCTGCACAATGCCTATTTCAAGAAGCACGTCGTCGACGCCGTGACCCCGGAAGAGGTGAAGGCGCGCTACGACAAGGAAGTCGCCGCCATCGAGCCGGAAGACGAGATTCGCGCCCGCCACATCCTCGTCAAGACCGAGGAAGAGGCCAAGGCCATCATCAAGGACCTCGACGCCGGCAAGGACTTCGTCGAGATCGCCAAGGAAAAGTCGACCGACCCGAACAAGTCCGAAGGCGGCGACCTCGGCTATTTCGGCAAGGGCCGCATGGTTCCGGAATTCGAGACTGCCGCCTTCGCGCTGGAGAAGGGCGCCTATTCCAAGGAGCCGGTGAAGAGCCAGTTCGGCTTCCACGTCATCAAGATCGAGGACAAGCGCAAGCAGCAGCCCCCGGCGCTCGACCAGGTCGAAAGCCAGGTTCGTCAGCTCGTCATGCGCGACAAGTATCTGGAGCTCCTGGAAAAGGCCAAGGCCGCAGCCCCCGTCGACATCCAGGACGCCGCGCTGAAGACCGCCTATGACGCGGTCAACAAGCCGGAAGCCGCGGGTGAAGGCGAAGCCGCGCCGGAAACCGAAGGCCAGCAGTAATCGACAACGGCCCGGCAGCAGCCGGGCCTTTCTTGACAGGAAAGCACGATGTCCGGTTCCCTCTCTCCGCTCGCTCCCAAAACCTATGCCGAGATGCCGCCGGTGCGCGGCGTGCGCATGGCGACCGCCGCCGCCGGGATCAAGTACAAGGGCCGGACGGACGTGCTGATGATGGTGTTCGACCGCCCTGCAACCGTCGCCGGGGTCTTCACCCGCTCCAAGTGCCCCTCGGCGCCGGTCGATTTCTGCCGCGCCAACCTGCCCGGCGGGATCGCCCGCGCCGTGGTGGTCAATTCCGGCAATGCGAACGCCTTCACCGGCCGCAAGGGCCGCGAATCGACGAAGATGACTGCGGAAGCCGCCGCAAGGGCCGTCGGCTGCAGCGAAGGCGAGGTCTTCCTCGCCTCGACCGGCGTCATCGGCGAGCCGCTCGACGCGACGAAATTCTCCGGCGTGCTCGACAGCCTCGCCGCCTCCGGCACGGAGGACTTCTGGTTCGAGGCCGCCAAGGCCATCATGACGACGGACACCTATCCGAAGGTCGCCACGCGCACGGCCGAGCTCGGCGGCGTCACCGTGCGCATCAACGGCATCGCCAAGGGCGCCGGCATGATCGCGCCCGACATGGCGACCATGCTTTCCTTCGTCGTGACGGATGCGGATATCCCGGCACCGGTGCTGCAATCGCTGCTGTCGGCCGGCGTCGGCCCGACCTTCAATTCCGTCACCGTCGACAGCGACACCTCGACCTCCGACACGCTGATGCTTTTTGCGACCGGCGCAGCCGAAGGCCAAGCGCCCGTCACCGCGGACGATGCCGCGCTCGATGATTTCCGCGCGGCGCTGAACGACCTCTTGCGCGACCTCGCGCTCCAGGTCGTGCGCGACGGCGAGGGCGCGCGCAAGATGGTGGAAATCACCGTCGAGGGCGCCGAAAACGACGCGGCGGCCAAGCGCATCGCGCTCTCCATCGCCAATTCGCCGCTGGTCAAGACCGCGGTTGCCGGCGAGGACGCCAATTGGGGCCGCATCGTCATGGCCGTCGGCAAATCCGGCGAGATGGCCGACCGCGACCGCCTCGCCATCTGGTTCGGCGACGTGCGCGTCGCCGTCGACGGCGAGCGCGACCCCGCCTATTCCGAAGAGGCGGCCACCGCCGTCATGAAGCGCCAGGACATCCCTGTCCGCGTCGAGATCGGCCTCGGCACCGGCAAGGCGACCGTCTGGACCTGCGACCTCACCAAGGAATATGTCGAGATCAACGGCGACTATCGCAGCTAAAGCGGTTCCAGCGGAAGTGTGCAGCGATTTTGCGCCCGGTACCGCGCATAAATAGAGGCCTGGCAGCGTGACGCCATCAGAAGAAAACATCAGCGATCTGCCGAAAGTCCGCCGGCTCGAGGCCGTCGGCTTCCGCGCCTGGCCGGCCGCGTCCGTGCATTATGACGGAAGCTGGCTCTTCCGCCTGACCGCCGGCCACCCCTCGCGCCGGCTGAATTCGGTGAACCCGCTCGACCCGTCCGACACCCGCGACCTCGACATCCGCCTCCAGAAGGCGGCAAAGAAGTTTTCCGACTACGGCCGCCCGCTCCTGGTGCGCCAGACGCCGCTGACGCCGCCGAAGCTTGTCGCCCATATGGATGCGGCCGGCTGGGCGGAGGCGGGCCGCACCATCGTCATGATGGCGGACCTAGCGACGCTGCCGCGCGACGAAGGCCTCGACCATCTGCCGAGCCGCGACGTCGGCCGCTTCGTCGACGCCCGCATCCGCGTTGCCGGCGACGACCCGGCGCTGAAGCCCGGCCTCACCGAGATCATCAACGCCATCAAGCCGGAAACCGGCCTCTTCATCTTCGAGGAGCCCGATTTCGGCCCGACGGCCGTGGCGATCGCCGTGCATGACAACGACCTCGTCGGCATCCTCCAGCTCGGCGTCGCAAAAGAGCGGCGCGGCAGCGGCCTCGGCACCGCGGTCCTCCACGCCGCCCTGCGCTGGGCGAAGCTGAAGGGCGCCCGCCAGGCCTGGGTGCAGGTCGAGGCCGACAACGCCGCCGCCATCGCGCTCTATCGCCGTGCCGGCTTCAAGGACGTCTACCAGTACAGCTACCGGGGGCCTGCCGCGGCATGAGCGAGATCGAAACGAAACCCCGCCGCATCCTGCTCGTCGCCGCCTGCGCGCTCGTCGATGCCGATGGCCGCATCCTCCTGGCGCAGCGTCCGGAAGGAAAGGCGCTCGCCGGTCTCTGGGAGTTTCCCGGCGGCAAGGTGGAGCCCGGCGAAACGCCGGAGGAGACGCTGATCCGCGAGCTGGACGAGGAGCTCGGCATCCGCACGAAGGTCGCCTGCCTCGCCCCGCTGACCTTCGCCAGCCACACCTATGACGACTTCCACCTCCTGATGCCGCTCTATATCTGCCGCCGCTTCGAGGGCACCGCGCATGGCCGCGAGGGACAGGCGATCAAGTGGGTGCGCCCGAAGGCGTTGCGCGACTACCCGATGCCCCCGGCCGACGAGCCGCTCATTCCCTTCCTGATGGACCTTCTCTGAACGGAACGGCAGGGATTTACCCCGTCTTTTTCAGTCTCCGTTAAGCAATCGTTTAGCACCATGGTTCAAAGATTGGGTCTAACGTTGCAATGAATGCCTACGAGACCCTCAGATGCGTGACGAAGACTTCTGGAAAACCGTTCAGGAGAAGGATTTCACGCCGGCCGGCGACAGCCGGACGGGCGCGCTCAACCTTGCCCTGCTCTTCGGCACCGCCGTCATCGCGCTTGCTCTGGTTCTGACCCCGGTCCTCTCCGCAAAGACCGACAAGCGCATGATGGCGAATGTGCCCGATGAATTCGACATGATCTCGACGGGCTCGATCCCGTCGGAAGGCGGAAAACGCTATACGGTGCGCCGCAGCGTCCTGCAGGAAATGCCCGGTGCCGTATGCATCGTCAACGGCAACGGTATCAGCAACGGCTGCTGAAGAGACATGGACATGCGCAACGGGCGCGGGAGAGTGGAATGGTGCCGAAATTGCTGAAATCATTCTGCTCCGACCGCGCCGGCGGCACGGCCATCGAATACGGGCTCCTGCTGGCGCTCATCTCGATCGGCCTGCTGGCCGGCCTCGAAGCCTTCAGCAACGGCCTCTCCGATACCCTCACCACGATCTCGAACAGCATGGACTCCGCCGGCAAGAAATAGCCGGTCAGCCGCGGCCGCCCTGCTTCAGCGCATCGGCAAGGCGCATCCTCGCCGAGCCGGGCTTCAGCGGCTTCTGCTGGCTTTCGTGCGGCGCCCAGCCCGATACATAGATGACCGAAAAGCTCGCGCGGATGCGTCCGTCCGGATCGGAGAAGCGCTCCGCATAAAGCTCCGCCGCGCGCAGGAGGACGCCGCGCGTGAGCGGCCGGCGGCTGCGGCCGGCGAGCGGATTGGCCATGCCCATGGCGCGCAGGTCCTTCATCAGCGGAAAGATCGAATCGTAGCGCACCGTATAGGTCTCCCGGTCCGTCACCGGCAGGGCGAAGCCGCCGCGCTGGAGAAGCGCGCCGACATCGCGCACATCCGGGAAGGGGATGACCCGCGGGCTCGCCCCGCCCGTCATCTCGCTTTCCGCCGCAAGCAGCACCTCGCGCAGTTCCTGCAGGGTGCCGCTGCCGGGGATGGCCGCAAGGAACAGCCCGTCCGGCTTCAGCGCACGGCGGATCTGCACGAAGACACCCGGCGTGTCGTTGGTGAGGTGCAGCGCCAGCGGCGAGACGACGAGGTTGGCCGACTGCGGCTCCAGCGGCACCGTTTCGAGCGGCGACACCGTCAGCGCCTCGCCCGGCGCGGCGAACCGCGCGTCGCTTTCCACCCGCTCCATCCCGTCCACCTTGCCTGTCGCGACGATCGCCCGCGCGGCGGCACCGGTGTGGCCGTGCAGCTCGACGGCCCGCTCGAAGCGGCGCTCGATGACGCTGAGGCGCTCGGCAAGCTCGCGCGCCACCACGTCGAGCAGGAAATCCGCCGGCTGGCCGGCAAGCGCGCGCCGCCGGTTCGTGTCGATCAGGGATTGGTCGAAGAGCGTTTCCATGGGAGAGGTCCGGTTCGCAATTCCATTCGCTTTGGCCGCTTGGACCGACTATTGTCAACCGCATGGGCGAAATCGAGGCCGAGGCAGCGCCGGCAGTCCCGCTCCGGCAGGCCCTTGCCCGCCGGCTGCGCGGCCTTGCGGGCAGCGCCCTCGACCTCGTCTATCCGCCGGCCTGCGCGGGCTGCGGCGTGCTGCTCGGCAGCCGTGCAGGCCTCTGCCCGCGGTGCTGGTCGAAGCTCGCCCTGATCGAGCGCCCCTATTGCGAGGTGCTCGGCACCCCCTTCTCGCACGATCTCGGCCCGGGCATCCTCAGCGCCGACGCCATCGCCAACCCGCCGCCTTTCGACCGGCTGCGCTCCGTCGCACTCTACGACGACTTTGCCCGCGTGCTCGTCCATTCGCTGAAATACCGCGACCGCACCGATCTCGCGCCGATGATGGCCGGGTGGATGCTGCGGGCCGGCGACGGTACCGTGGAGGCCGCGGACGCCATCGTCCCCGTTCCCCTGCATCGCTTCCGCCTCCTCTGGCGCAAGTTCAACCAGTCGTCGGAACTTGCCCGCGCGCTCGGCGGGCTTTCCGGCCGGCCCGTTCTCGTCGATGCCGTGCGCCGCACGAAACGCACCCGCCGCCAGATCGGCCTCGGGCCCCGCGCCCGCGAGGAGAACGTGCGCGGCGCCTTCACCGTCACGCCGGAGGGCCGCGAGGCGCTGTTCGGCCGCCGCGTGGTGCTCGTCGACGACGTCTATACGACCGGGGCCACCGTTTCGGCCGTCACGCGCGCGCTGAAACGGGCGGGCGCCGCCGACATCACCGTTTTGACCTTTGCAAGGGCGCTTCCCGGACCTATATGAAAGACAAGGTTTTCCAAGCTTTGGAGCAGGAGAATATGGCTTCGGTCGTCATCTATACGCGTCAGTTCTGCGGCTATTGCAGCGCCGCCAAGAAACTTCTCGAAACCAAGGGTGTGGCCTACCAGGAGCATGACGCGACCTATGCGCCGGAGATCCGCCAGGAGATGATCAAGCGCGCCAACGGCCGCAGCACCTTCCCGCAGATCTTCATCGACGAACGCCATGTCGGCGGCTGCGACGACCTGCATGCGCTGGAGCGCGCCGGCGAGCTCGACGCCCTGCTCGCCGCCTGAGGACCTTTTCATGACCGCAACGATCGCCGCCCTCCAGATGTGCTCCGGGACCGATCCCGTCCGCAATGTCGAGACGATGCGGCGCCTCGTGCGCGAGGCGGCCGCCAAGGGCGCCGTCTATGTCCAGACGCCGGAAATGACCGGCGCGCTCCAGCGCGACCGCGCGGGGCTGCGCGCCATCCTGCGCACGGAGGCCGACGATCTCGTGGTCGCCGCCGCGGCCGAACTTGCCGCCGAGCTCGGCATCCACGTGCATGTCGGCTCCACCGCCATCGCGCTTGCAGACGGCAAGGTCGCCAATCGCGGTTTCCTGTTCGGCCCCGATGGCGGACAGGTCTGCACCTACGACAAGATCCACATGTTCGACGTCGATCTCGACAATGGCGAGAGCTGGCGCGAAAGCGCGGTCTATTCGCCGGGCGTCGTCGCGCGCATGGCGGACCTTCCCTTCGCACGGCTCGGCTTTGCCATCTGCTACGACGTGCGCTTCCCCGAGCTCTTCAAGATACAGGCCCAGGCCGGCGCCGAGATCATCTCCGTTCCCGCCGCCTTCACGCGGCAGACCGGCGAAGCCCATTGGGAAACGCTGCTGCGCGCCCGCGCCATCGAGAACGGCGTCTACATCATCGCCGCTGCGCAGGCCGGCGTGCACGAGGACGGCCGCGAGACCTTCGGCCATTCCATGATCATCGACCCCTGGGGCCGCGTCCTGGCCAGCGCCGGCGGCACGGGCGAAGCCGTCGTGCTCGCCGAGGTCGACAGCGCCGCCGTCAAGGCCGCGCATGACAAGATCCCCAACCTGCGCAACGGGCGCACCTTCACGCTGGAAACGGCGAAGGCGCCTGCGAAGGGAGGCGTTGCCGCTTGATCCGCTACGAGCTTTCCTGTGACAACGGGCACGCCTTCGAAGGGTGGTTCGGCTCGGCGGACGATTTCGACCGCCAGCAGAAGCGGGCGCTCGTCTCCTGTCCCACCTGCGGCTCCACCCATGTCGCCAAGCGCCTGATGGCGCCCTCCGTCTCGACCGCCCGCAAGAAGGAGCGCCGCCAGGAGCTCGTGGTGCAGGCCGGCCAGAAGGAGATGATGAACAAGCTTCGGGAGATCGTCTCGACCATCCGTGCCAATTCGGAGGATGTCGGCGAGCGCTTTCCGGAAGAAGCACGCAAGATCCATTACGGCGAGGCCGAGCAGCGCGGCCTGATCGGCCGGGCCTCGGCGGACGAGGTGCGCGAGCTACTGGAGGAGGGCGTCGAAGTCGCGCCGCTTCCCGTCCTGCCCGACGAAACCAACTGATGCGCGGGCATCATCTCGCGATCTACAATTTCGGCCTGCATGTCGACGACTACGAAAGCCCGCGCGTCGAAGGCTTCCGCCTGCGCGAACCGCTGAATTTCGAGGCGGCGAATCGGGCGGAGGGGTTCGTCGGCCGTTCCGGCTATGAGGGCGAGCCGGGGCCGGAAAGCTGGGGCGAGAAGGTCTATCCCCGCTTCATCGCCGACAGCGGCTTTGCCGATGCCCCCTCCTCGCTCTCGCTGTGGAGCGGGCTCGAGGCGCTGATGGCCTTCACCTACAATGGCGTGCACGCCGACGCCCTGAAACACGCCCGCAACTGGAACCAGCGGCAGGCCTGGCCTGCCCTCGTGCTCTGGTGGGTGGCGGACGGCGCCCGGCCTCTCTGGGCTGATGGCGCCGAGCGGCTGGAGCATCTTGCCGATCACGGCCCGACGCCGCGCGCCTTCACCTTCAAGACGGCCTTTTGCCCCGACGGCAACACCGTCGACATCGACCGCGAAAGCGTGAAGACGATAGCCGCGCGCAATGCGACCGGGCAACAGGACCTGCTGGCCGTCGTGAAGACGTTGAAGGCGTGACCGGAGCTTCCGTGCGGACCGGCTTCAGGCGGAGGCGCGGCGCGCCACCATCATGTAGTTCACGTCCATGTCCTTCGACAGGTTCCACTGGTTGGACAGCGGGTTGAAGAACACGCCGGTGCGATCGGTCACCGTCAGCCACGAGGCCATCAGCGGCTTTTCGATCTCCTCCGGGCGCACCAGCTTTTCATATTGATGGGTGCCGCGCGGCAGCCAGCGCAGCACGTTTTCCGCCGCAAAGATCGCCAGCGCCGCCGCCTTCAGCGTGCGGTTGATCGTGGCGACGAACATCATGCCGCCCGGACGCACCATGGAGGCGCAGGTGGTGAGGAAGAAATCGACGTCGGAGACGTGCTCGACCACTTCCATGTTGAGCACGACGTCGAAGGTCTCGCCGGCTTCCGCCAGCGCCTCGGCGGTCACGGCCCGGTAGTCGACCGGAACGCCGCTGCCCGCCGCATGGGCCTTGGCGATGCCGATGTTCTTTTCCGAGGCATCCGCACCGAGCACATCCGCCCCCATGCGCGCCATCGGCTCGGAGAGCAGGCCACCGCCGCAGCCGATATCGAGGATGCGCAGGCCCTCCAGTGGGCGATGCGCCGCGGGGTCGCGGCCGAACTGGGCGGATACGAGATCGCGGATATAGGTGAGGCGGACCGGATTGAACTTGTGCAAGGGCCGGAACTTTCCGGCCGGATCCCACCACTCGGCCGCCATCGCCGAAAAGCGGTCGACTTCCGCTTGGTCGATCGTCGTGCGGGCTGCCTCGCTCATGGCTCGTCTCCTTCGCGTCCGTGTCCCCCGTGAAGTCGGCCTCCCGGCGGCGGATGTCAAGGGTCGAATGCGCAGGGAGACGAAGTGAAGCGGTTCAGCCGAGCCGCGTCGCCCGGAGCCGGTCCTCGTCGAGGACCACGCCGAGGCCGGGCGTTTCGCCCAGCACCAGCCAGCCGTCCTCGTGCCGTAGCGGCGCCTGCAGCGGATAATCGCGGCGCGCCTCGCTCCATTCCGGCCCGTCATAGGGATATTCGAGGAAGGGCGCATCACCCGCCCCCGCCGTCAGATGCGCATTGGCGAGCACGCCGATGCCGTTCGTCCAGGAATGCGGAGTGAAGGCGACGCCCGCCTCGCGCGCCTGGAAGGCGAGCCGCCGGCATCCCGTGATGCCGCCGACCAGCGCCACGTCCGGCTGGATCACGTCGAAGGCGCGCTCCTCGATGATGTCGCGGAACTCGTAAAGCTCGCGCGTCATCTCCCCGCCCGCGATGCGCACGCTCGTCGCCTCTTTCAACGCCTTCATGCCCTTGCGGTCGGAGCGGTGCAACGGCTCCTCCATCCAGTAGATGCCGAGCCGTTCCAGCTCGCGCGCGACGACGAGCGCATCCTTGAAGGTCCAGGAGAGCGTCGTGTCCCAGGGCATGCGCCAACCCTGGTTGCAGTCGACCATCAGCTCCAGCCGGTCGCCGACACGGGAGCGGATCGCCTCCAGCGCCTTCACGTCCTCGCGCCAGCCGTTGCGCCCGCCGGCGGAGGAAGAGAACCGCACCTTCATCGCCGGAAAGCCTTCCGCGATATAGCGCTCGGCCTGCTCAGCCATGGCGGCAGGTTCTCTCAGCACGCCGGAGGACGCATAGAGCCGCACCCGGTCGGCACGGCCGCCGAGCATGCGCCAGACCGGCTCGCCCGTCACCTTGCCCGCAAGGTCCCAGAGCGCCAGATCGAGCGGCCAGCAGCGGCCATAGTGGAAATTGATGTGCGAGAGCACTTCGTAATGCCGTTCGAGATGGCGCGGGTCCGCGCCGATGAACAGGTCCTCATGGCCCTCGAACCCCTTCATCAGGTCGCCGGAGCCGATGCCTTCGCGACCTTCCTCGTCGCGCACGCGCACGATCGTCGCGTCGAAATGTCGGCGCGGGCGCCCGTCCCAGCTCGCCTTGAACGGCGGATCGAGCGGCAGCCGGTGATGGCTGATACCGATGGAAACGATCCTGCTCATGCGCTCCTCCCCTGGACTTGAGCCTTCAACCGAACTGCTGCCAGATCGTCTTGTAGTCGCAATATTTGTCGATCGCATGCACCGAGCGGTCGCGGCCGAAACCCGATTGCTTGAAGCCGCCGAAGGGCGTCGCGAAATTCGACATGTCGTAGGTGTTGATCCAGACCGTGCCGGCATGGATGCCCTCGGAGAACCGGTGCGCCCGGTCCATGTCGCGGGTGAAGACGGCGCCGGCAAGCCCGTAGATGGTGTCGTTGGCGATGGCGAGCGCTTCCTCCTCCGTGTCGAAGGCGATGGCCGCAAGCACAGGGCCGAAGATCTCCTGCCGGGCGATGCGCATGTCGTTCGTCACATCCGTGATGACACCCGGCGAGACATAGCAGCCCCCCGTCTCGGACAGCACCCGCTCCGCGCCGAAGACGCGGCGCCCGCCGTCCGCCTCCCCCGCCGCGACGAGGCCGAGGACCTTGTCCATGTGCTCCGCCTCGATCAACGCGCCGATCTGCGCCGAAGGTTCGAAGGGATGCGCCAGCACGATCTCGCGCTTCACCACCGTCTCGATCTTCTCAATCAGAGCATCCTGCACCGGGCGCTGCACGAGAAGGCGGGTCGCGGCATGGCAGGTCTCGCCGGAATTGTAGAAGCAGCCCCAGGCGGCCGCGCTCGCCGCCGCGTCGAGATCGGCATCGGCAAAGACGACGAGCGGCGACTTGCCGCCGAGTTCCAGCGCCACGCGCTTGAGATTCGATTGCGCGGCATAGCCCATGATCAGCCTGCCCACCTCGGTCGAGCCGGTGAAGGCGACCATGTCGACATCCGCGTGGAGCGCCAGCGGCTTGCCGACCTCCTCGCCGAAGCCTGTGACGACGTTGAAGACGCCGGCGGGCAGGCCCGCCTCGACGGCAAGCTCGGCGAGCCGCAGCGCCGAGAGCGAGGACTGCTCGGCCGGCTTCAGCACCACGCAATTGCCGGCCGCGATCGCCGGCCCGAGCTTCCAGGCATCGATGATCATCGGATAGTTCCACGGCGTGATCGCCGCGACGACGCCGAGCGGCACCTTGCGGACGAGGGCGCGCGCCTTCGGCCCGGTCGGGGCGATCTCGTCATACATCTTGTCGATCATCTCGCCGTAATACTGGATGCCCTCGGCACAGAGGCGCACGTCGACGCCGAGCGAGGCCTGCACCGGCTTGCCGACATCGAGCGTTTCGAGAAGCGCCAGCTCTTCGCCATGGGCGCGGATCAATTCCGCCCAGCGCAGCATGATCCGCTTCTTCTCCAGCGGCTCCTTGCCACGCCACACACCACTGGCAAAGGCCTTGCAGGCGGAGGCCACGGCACGGTCGACATCGGCGGCGTCGCCGCGCGCCAGCACGGCGCCGGGCTGGCCGTCCATGGGCCGCGTTCGGGTAAAGGTCCGGCCGGAAACGGCGGGCTGTGCCCTGCCGTCGATGAAATGCCCGCGGGCAAGCGAGAGGCCGGCAAGGCGTTCTTCCCAATAGGCGCGGCTGTACTGTTCGGTCATGGTCGTCCTCAGAGCGTCCGGGGCAGGGCCATCATGCTGGCGGCGAAGGCATCGATATCGGCATCCGAAACCGCCCGGATCGTCGAGCGGCGCATCGGCTGGTTCTCCGGCGCGCGCATTTCACGGGCGAGGTCTTCGGCGGTGAAGGCGGCAAAGGCGGCCGGCAGGGCGCGGACGATGCCGCAACGGTCCATCAGGCCGGCGACGAAGCCGGGCAGCATCGCCGCATCCTGCAGGCCGCAGGCCCGCGCGGCCGCGGCAAGGTCGGCCGTGTCGGCCTCGACGAGCCAGCCGAGCGTCGCCTCGAAGCCGAGTGCCGTGGCGAGCCCGTGATGCACCGGCGCAAGGCCGGCGAGCGCATGGCTGATCGTATGGGCGATCGCCGTGCCGCAATTGTCGATCGCGATGCCGGCATAACAGGCGCCGAGCAGCACCTTGCCGCGCGCGCCCTTGTCCGCCGGGTTGTTGACCGCCGTTTCCAGCGCCTCCACGAGGAGGCCGAGGGCGGCATGGGCATAGAGCGCGGCGCCGGCATGGGCGTTGCGGTTGGTCGCCGCCTCGAAGGCATGCACGAAGGCGTCGAGGCCGCACCAGGCGGTAAGATTTGCCGGAAGCGTCACGGTCAGCGCCGGATCGAGCAGCACGAGGTCCGCCTTGGTCTCCGGCCCCCAGATCCACAGCTTCTTGCCTTCCGGCCCGGTGAAGATGGTCGTCGCCGACGTTTCCGAGCCGGTGCCCGCCGTCGTCGGCACCAGGATCTTGCGCAGCGGCCGGCCCGGCAAAGGGTGGGCGGCAAGCGCATAATGCATCGGGCCGTCCGCGCCCGCCGCCACGCAGGCCGCAATCTTGGCGATATCGAGCGCCGACCCGCCGCCGAGACCGACGACGAGGTCCTTGCCGCGGGCGGCAGCCGTGGCGGCCTCGACCGCGGCCAGCTTCGGCTCGCCGGCAAAACCGGAGAAGAACGCCACCGCCACGCCCTCGGTATCAAACTGGCCGGCCAGGCGCTCGCCGAGCCCGCCGGCCGCAAGGAAACCGTCGATGACGACGAGCACGGAGCGGGCACCGAGCGCACGGGCGGATGCGGCGATGGTCTCATGGACCCCTTCGCCGAAACGGATCTCGGGCACGAAAGACGTTGTGAACGGCACGGAACCTCCCGAACGGATTTGTCGAACCGTGCATCACAATTTCAGATTTTCAAATCCTTGGATTTTTCAGTCTTTTTGATAACTTCAGATCATGAAGGACGCCATGCTCGCCCATATCCCCCTCGAAGCCTTCCGTGTCTTCGACGCCGCCTGCCGGCACATGAACTTTTCGCGCGCCGGGCGGGAGCTGAACATCACCCAGGCGGCCGTCAGCCGGCGCATCAAGGGACTGGAGGATCATCTCGGCACGCAGCTCTTCGCCCGAAGCGGCAAGAACCTGGCCCTGACGCCCCGCGGCGAAAGGCTGTTCCAGCGCGTGCGCGCCTCGCTCGATTATCTGGAGGAAAGCCTGGAGCCGTTCCGCACCGGTGCGGGACAGAGCATCTCGCTCGCCGCAAGCGGATCGGTCTCCCATCTCTGGCTCGGCCCGCGCCTGCGCGATTTCTCCCGCGACAATCCCGACGTCGCGCTCCGCCTCGTCACGTCGGACAGCCCGGCCGACCTCGCCTCCGAAAACAACGACCTCGTCATCCTCTACAGCGCCGGCGAGCACCCCCGCTGGACGCTGACGCCGCTTCTCGCCGAAACGCTCGCCCCCGTGGCCTCGCCGGACTATATCGCCCGCAAGGGCCTTGATGCTGCTGCCATCGTCCCGGCCGATCTCATCGCCCTCGACCTCATCGACTACGAGCGCTTCAATGCCAACTGGATCTCCTTCCGCCCCTGGCTGGAGCGGGTCGCGCCACAGGCGCTGCGCAAGGCGCCGCCGCGACCGCACCTCACCTTCTCTACCTATGCGCTCGCCATCGACGCGGCCATCAGCGGCGATGGCGTGGCGCTCGGCAGCCTCGATCTGCTTGCCGCCGCGCTTGCCGAGGGCACCCTGGTGCAGCTCGGGGAGACGCGCCTCGTCACCGGCTACGGCTACCATCTCGGCCTGCCGAAATTCCGCACCTCGCCGCCCGAAGCGCTCCGGCTGCACGACAGCCTGCTCGCCAGCCGCGCCGGGCCGTAAGGCTCCCGCGCTTGCAGGCATCCGGGGAGTAGCCTATCAGGAGCGGGAGATCGATGGATCCGGCCCGGCATGGGTCCGGCACACCGCATCGACACGGGCAACGGCGCGGTTCGGCATGACGGAGCGGAAGCAAGGCAGATCCGGCTTGGTTGTCTTCGGGCTTTTGGCCATCGTGCTGCTCGGGGCCATCGGCGCGACCGTGCTCTTGGCCAACGACTACCGCAATCTCAACCGCTTGCTCGCCCGTTTCGGCTACGATCCCGTCGCCGTGACGCCGCAGACGCGCGCGCTGCGTCCCTATGAGATGAAGGGCAACCGCGTGCCACGCGCAAAGGGCCTCATTCCGGAACGGCTCCTGACGCCCGTCACGCCGATGCAGACCCGGTTCGTCCGCACCATCCGCAAGGCACCGGAAATGCTCTGCGAGGCGCTGCGCCGCAGCGGCTTCGAGACGGCCGGCTGGAAGGCCGGGCTGTTCGACCAGCAGAGCTGGGAATGCCAGTCCTACCGCGAATTCCCGGACGCGAACGACGGCACGAATCCGCCCTCCTCCGCCTTCCTGTCGATCAGGGGCAATGCGGAAACGCGCGTCTCCTCCTTCCGCATCAAGCTCAACATCGAGAACACGGCGACGCAGAACCGCGTGACGGATGCCGTCATCGCGGCGATCGAGGTCTTCCTCGACGAGGTGCGCTGGGAAGAGGCGCCCGACATCTTCACCGATATCCGCGCCCTCAAGGAATTCGACATCATCCGCTTCGGCAACCGCATCCAGCTCAAGAAGGAGTTCAGCGAGACGCCACGCTACAATTTCATCATCACGCCGGACCGCACGCGAAACCGCGGTTCCTACCTGCCGGATTATTTCGACCGCGGCCGCTGGCTGCCGCTGCCCGACAAGCTGTGACAGGTGGCAAGATGAAGCCTGCCATGAAAAGACCGGCAAAGCGCACAGGGTTGGCACAGGTGCTCGTCTTCCTCCTCTCGGCGGCCACCGCCCAGGCTGCCGGCCTCGAATCCGGCCCGGTTTCGGACGATCCGATCTGGACCGACAAGCCCGTGCGCATCGACCGGAAGGCGCAGGCCTATGAGCGGCTGGCCGTGGAGCCGATCGTGCTGCCGCTGCGTCTTCATCCGACCGCCCGCGTCACCGTCTTCGACAGCGCCTCCTTCGCCGACGGCGGCCGGCTCTATGTGCTGACGGACGCCGTGCCGGTCGATCCGAAGCGGTTCTGCCGCGATGCCGACGGCACGGTCGCCGTCTGCGGCCAGCAGGCGCGGATCGCCCTCAGGCGGCTGGTCGCCGGCAAGAGCCTGACCTGCGCGGAGGATATCCGGTTTTCCGGCGTGTCCTTCCTCACCTGCTCGGCCGGCGGCAGGGATCTTGCCGAAACGCTCGTCGCGACCGGCGCGGCCTCGGCCGCCACGCCGAGGCTTGCCGGCACGCAGGAGGACGCCATGCGGCGAAAGACCGGCATCTGGATCGACGCGGAATGCCGCGCGCTCGGGCGATGCCCGCCGGGGCGGCGGCGCTGAGGGCGATGGCGCCACTTTGCCGGTTCCCTCCCCGCTCCATCCCCGCTATGACAGGCCATGACCCTTCCTGCCCAACCCATCTTTCGTCAGCGTCTCACGCTTGCCGCCGACCGGCCGCTCATCTACGCCATCGGCGATGTGCATGGCTGTCTCGACGCCCTGCTGGCGCTGGAGGAGAGGATCCGCGCGGACGCCGCGCCCCGCATGGCCGAGCGGCCGCTCATCCTCTATCTCGGCGATTATGTCGACCGAGGCCCTGCCTCCCGGGCGGTCATCGAGCATCTGGCGAAGCCCGACCATGGCGACGGCATGGAGCGCATCGCGCTGTGCGGCAACCATGACGACACGTTCCTGAAATTCATCTTCAATCCGCACCAGCACCTGCGCTGGCTGGACTACGGCGGCGACGCGACGCTGCGCTCCTACGGGCTGGACCTTGCGGACTATACCGACCGAGACGAGGCGGTGCACGCGCTCGGCGCGGCCCTGCGCCGGGCGGTCCCGCAGCACCATATCGATTTCCTGCAGGCCATGCCGATCGCGCTGACGAGTGGCGACCGGCTCTTCGTCCATGCCGGCATCATGCCCGGCATTCCGCTCGCCCGGCAGGAAGACCAAGACCTGATCTGGATCCGCGAGCCCTTCCTCAGCGAAGGCCCCGGCCTGCCGCTGACGGTCATCCACGGCCATACAGCCGGGCGCGAGCCGGTCTTCGGCAAGGGCCGCATCTGCATCGACACGACCTGCTACGCCACCGGCCGCCTGACCGCCCTCAGGGTGACCCTTGCGGGCGCGGACTTGGTTTAGCCCCGCCCGAATTCGTCCTCGATCCGGATGATGTCATCCTCGCCGAGATAGGAGCCGGTCTGCACCTCGATCAGTTCGAGCAGGATTTTTCCCGGATTGGCGAGGCGATGCACCTCGCCCTGTGGAATGTAGACGGACTCGTTCTCGCGCAGCGGGATCGTCCTGTCGCCGATCGTCACCTCGGCCGTGCCCCGCACGACGATCCAGTGTTCCGAGCGATGATGGTGCTTTTGCAGCGACAGCCGCTTGCCCGGCGTCACGAACAGGCGCTTGACCTGGAAACGCTCGCCGTTCAGCACCGAGGTATAGCCGCCCCACGGCCGGTAGGAGGTCGGGTGTGTCTCGGTCAGCTTCGCCGTCTTCGGCAGGCTGGCGAGATGCTTCACCAGCTTGCCGACATTCTGGCTGTCCTCCATGCGGCCGACATAGACGGCGTCCTCGCTGGCGATGACGGCGACATTGTCGAGGCCCTGCACGGCGACGTGGATGTCCCGCGAGATGACCAGCGAGTTGCGCGTGTCGAGCACCGTCGTGCTGCCATCGGCGACATTGCCGGCCTCGTCCTGCCGGCCGGTCTTCCACACCGAATCCCAACTTCCGAGATCGGACCAGGTGATTGGCGAAGGCACGACGGCGGCGATCGGCGTCTTCTCGAAGATGGCATAGTCGACGGAGATATCGGGCGCGCGCGAAAAGGCCGCCTCGTCGAGCCGCTCGAAGTCGAGGTCGTGCTGGGCCTTGGCGACCGCTTCGCCGGCCGCCTCCAGCACGTCCGGCGCATATTGCCGCAGTTCGCGCAGGAAGAACCCGACCGGCAGCATGAACATGCCGGAATTCCACAGATAACCGCCGGCCGCCAGCATGGCCGTCGCCTTCTCGTGGTTGGGCTTCTCGACGAAGCGGCGCACCGCATTGGCGCCGTTGCCGAGGTCCTCGCCGATCTCGATATAGCCGTAGCCGGTCGCAGGCTCGCTCGGCGTGATGCCGAAGGTCACGAGGCGGCCGGCCCGTGCAGCCGCCGCCGCCTTGGCGATGCAGTCGAAATAGGTCGCGTTGGCATCAATCTCATGATCGGAGGCGAGCACCTGCATGATCGCGTCGTCGCCATGAAGGCCGGCGATGAAGGCCGCGGCGGCGGCGAGCGCCGGCGCCGTGTTGCGGGCAACGGGCTCCAGCAGGATCGAGGTCAGCGCGACGCCGGCCGCGCGGGCCTGCTCGGCGACGAGGAAGCGGAAGTCGCTGTTGGTGACGACGATCGGCGCCGCATAGACCCCCGCATCGGCGACGCGCGCCAGCGTCTTCTGGAAGAGCGTGGTTCCCCCGAGGAATTCGAGGAACTGCTTTGGCGCGGAGGCGCGCGACAGCGGCCAGAGACGGGTGCCCTTACCGCCGGCCATGATGACGGGTACGATCTTGCTGCTCATCCTGCTCGTCCTGATGCGTTGGTCCGCCCTCATGGCGCACGCCTTGCGCGCCACTCTCGCCCGGCGTCGTAAAGAAACAGCAAATTACCACAACCTGGCGTTCCGGTCGGGTACGCAATGTTGCGGATAGGGTAAAGAGGACCTTCTCCGAAAGCGGTAAATCGCAGGCAACAAAAAACCCGCCGGAACGGCGGGTTTGACAGGCGGAAACGCGTACCGCAATCAGGCCGGTACGACGATCCCCTGCAGCGTGGTGAGTTCGGCGAGATAGGTCTCGATGCCGAACTTCTGGTCGTCCGACTTGGCATGGTTCAGCTCGGCACGGGCGGCTTCGATGCGACGAACGATGTCCTCGCTCTTGAAGTCGTCGACATGCACGGCCGATTCGGCCAGCAGCGTGCAGCCGGTCGGGACGATGTCGGCGAAACCGCCGAAGACCACGTAGCGGTCCTTCTTGCCGTCCGCGAACTTCACGGTGACGATACCCGGCTTGATCGTCGTCATGGTCGGCGCGTGGTTGGCCATGACGGTCATCTCGCCCTCGGTCGCCGGGATGACGACTTCGCTGACGCTGCCGGAAACCAGCAGGCGCTCGGGGGAAACGAGTTCAAAGTTGAATTCTGTTGCCATGACCATCTTAGCGAATAGCGAATAGCGAAT
Organism: Shinella sp. HZN7; assembly: GCF_001652565.1. Lineage (NCBI taxonomy): Bacteria > Pseudomonadati > Pseudomonadota > Alphaproteobacteria > Hyphomicrobiales > Rhizobiaceae > Shinella > Shinella sp. HZN7. The sequence continues at coordinate 3,838,179 of NZ_CP015736.1, forward strand.
AGCGAATAGAATTCGTATTCGAAGTTCGCGTTTTCCCTATTCGCTACTCCCTATTTCCTATTCGCTGTTAAGCCGCTTCGGCAGCCAGCTTCTTGGCCTTCTCGACGGCTTCTTCCATGGAGCCGACCATGTAGAAGGCAGCTTCCGGCAGGTGGTCGTACTCGCCGTTGACGAGACCCTTGAAGCCCTTGATCGTGTCTTCGAGCGCGACGAGCTTGCCCGGCGAACCGGTGAAGACTTCGGCGACGAAGAACGGCTGGGACAGGAAGCGCTCGATCTTGCGGGCGCGGGCAACGGCCAGCTTGTCGTCTTCCGACAGTTCGTCCATGCCGAGGATGGCGATGATGTCCTGGAGAGCCTTGTAGCGCTGCAGGGTCGTCTGGACCTTGCGGGCGACTTCGTAGTGCTCTTCGCCGACAACCATCGGGTCGAGCATGCGCGAGGTCGAGTCGAGCGGGTCCACGGCCGGGTAGATGCCCTTTTCGGCGATCGAACGGGACAGAACCGTCGTTGCGTCGAGGTGGGCGAACGAGGTTGCCGGCGCCGGGTCGGTCAAGTCGTCGGCGGGAACGTAGATGGCCTGGACCGAGGTGATCGAGCCCTTGGTCGTGGTGGTGATGCGTTCCTGCATCTGGCCCATGTCGGTCGCGAGCGTCGGCTGATAGCCCACGGCCGACGGGATGCGGCCGAGCAGAGCCGACACTTCGGAACCGGCCTGCGTGAAGCGGAAGATGTTGTCGACGAAGAACAGAACGTCCTGACCCTTGTCGCGGAAGTCTTCAGCGATCGTCAGACCGGTCAGAGCGACGCGCGCGCGTGCGCCCGGCGGCTCGTTCATCTGGCCGTAGACGAGGGCGGCCTTGGAGCCTTCGCCGCCGCCGTGCTTGTTCACGCCCGATTCGATCATTTCGTGATAGAGGTCGTTGCCTTCGCGGGTGCGTTCACCGACGCCCGCGAACACCGAGTAACCACCGTGCGCCTTGGCGACGTTGTTGATCAGTTCCATGATGAGAACGGTCTTGCCGACGCCTGCACCGCCGAAGAGGCCGATCTTGCCGCCCTTTGCGTAGGGAGCCAGCAGGTCGACGACCTTGATGCCGGTGACGAGGATCTGCGCTTCCGTGGACTGCTCGACATAGGCCGGAGCGTCCTGGTGGATGGCGCGCTTCGCCTTGGTGACGAGCGGGCCGGCTTCGTCGACGGGCTCGCCGATGACGTTCATGATGCGGCCGAGCGTCTCGTCGCCGACCGGAACGGAGATCGGGGCGCCGGTGTCGGTCACGGGCTGGCCGCGGACGAGACCTTCGGTCGAGTCCATGGCGATCGTGCGAACCGTGTTTTCGCCGAGATGCTGGGCGACTTCGAGAACGAGGCGGTTGCCGTTGTTGTCGGTTTCCAGCGCGTTCAGGATGAGCGGCAGGTCGCCGTCGAAGGCGACGTCAACGACGGCGCCGATAACCTGGGTAACGCGACCGGTCGCGCCGGCTGCGACCGGAGCCGCCGCCTTGGTTGCAGCAGCAGTCTTCGCTGCCGGCCTGCGCGCTGCCGGCTTCTTTTCCACTGCGGCGGTTTCCTTCGGGGTAGCTGCCTTAGCCATGTCTCTTACCCTCTTTGTCCTGGTCCTTAGAGCGCTTCAGCGCCCGAGATGATTTCGATGAGTTCCTTGGTGATCTGAGCCTGGCGCTGACGGTTGTAGTTGAGCGTCAGCTTGTTGATCATCTCACCAGCATTGCGGGTCGCGTTGTCCATGGCGCTCATCTTGGCGCCCATTTCGCCGGCGACGTTCTCGAGCAGGGCCCGGAAGATCTGGACGGAAATGTTGCGCGGGATGAGGTCCCCGAGGATCGCGCCAGCATCCGGCTCGTAGTCGTAGATCGCGGTGGCGCCCGTCGTCTCGGCAGCGACCGCCGGAGCGGAGGCCGGGATGAGCTGGAGCGCGGTCGGAATCTGCGCGATGACCGACTTGAACTCGGAATAGAACAGCGTGCAGACGTCGAATTCGCCTTGCTCGAACAGGCCGATGACCTTGTGGCCGATCTGGTCTGCATTGGCAAAGCCGATGCGCTTGACTTCGCGCAGGTCGACGCGGTCGATGATCAGCGACGCGAATTCGCGGCGCAGGATATCGAAACCCTTCTTGCCCACGCAGATGATCTTGACCGTCTTGCCGCTCGCCAGAAGCTTGCGGGTGTGGTCACGCGCAAGGCGCGCGATCTGCGAGTTGAAGCCGCCGCACAGGCCGCGTTCGGCCGTGCAGACGACGAGCAGGTGAACCTGGTCCTTGCCCGTGCCGGTCATCAGACGCGGCGCCGAATCGTCCTGGCCGACGGCCTGGGCGATGTTGGCGAGAACGGCGCTCATGCGCTGCGAATAGGGCCGGGCGGCCTCGGCCGCTTCCTGGGCGCGCCGAAGCTTTGCCGCGGCGACCATCTTCATCGCCTTGGTGATCTTCTGCGTCGCCTTGACGGAGGCGATCCGGTTTTTCAGATCCTTAAGTGAAGGCATCCGTTTTCCGTCCTGTAACACGATCCGGGAGAGGTCTCCTCAGCGGATCATGCGTCAATCAAAGTTCCCGGGCTGCCTGCGCGCCGGGGGCGCGCAGGGCTCGAACCGTTAGGTCTCAGCCGAAGCTCTTGGCGAAGGCGTCGAGGGCGGCCTTGAGCTTGCCCTTGGTGTCGTCGCTGATCGCCTTTTCGGTGCGGATCGTGTCGAGGATCGCCTTGCCTTCGGAGCGCATGTAGCCGAGCAGGCCCTGCTCGAACTTGCCGACCTGGGCGACCGGCAGCTTGTCGAGATAGCCGTTGACGCCGGCGAAGATCACGACGACCTGCTCTTCCGTCTTCAGCGGCGAGAACTGCGGCTGCTTCAGGAGTTCGGTCAGGCGTGCACCACGGTTCAGGAGGCGCTGCGTTGCGGCATCGAGGTCCGAGCCGAACTGGGCGAAGGCGGCCATTTCGCGATACTGGGCGAGTTCACCCTTGATCGAGCCGGCGACCTGCTTCATCGCCTTGATCTGGGCGGAGGAGCCCACGCGGGAAACCGACAGACCGACGTTCACGGCCGGGCGGATACCCTGGTAGAACAGGTCCGTTTCAAGGAAGATCTGGCCGTCGGTGATCGAGATCACGTTGGTCGGGATGAACGCCGAAACGTCGTTGCCCTGGGTTTCGATGACCGGCAGAGCCGTCAGCGAGCCAGCGCCCATCTCGTCGTTGAGCTTTGCAGCACGTTCCAGCAGGCGCGAATGCAGGTAGAAGACGTCGCCCGGATAGGCTTCGCGGCCCGGCGGGCGGCGCAGCAGCAGCGACATCTGGCGGTAGGAAACGGCCTGCTTGGACAGGTCGTCGTAGCCGATGAGGGCGTGCTTGCCGTTGTCGCGGAAATATTCGCCCATCGCGCAGCCGGCGAACGGTGCGAGATACTGCATCGGCGCCGGGTCGGAGGCGGTTGCAGCGACGATGATCGAGTACTGGAGCGCGCCGCGCTCTTCGAGCACCTTAACGAACTGGGCGACGGTCGAGCGCTTCTGGCCGATGGCGACGTAGACGCAGTACAGCTTGTCGCCGTCCGGGCCGTTGTCGTGGATCGCCTTCTGGTTCAGGATCGTGTCCAGGATGATGGCCGTCTTGCCGGTCTGGCGGTCGCCGATGACCAGCTCGCGCTGGCCGCGACCGACCGGGATGAGGGCGTCGATGGCCTTGAGGCCGGTCGACATCGGCTCATGCACCGACTTGCGCGGGATGATGCCCGGAGCCTTGACGTCAACGCGGGCGCGCTGCTTGGCATTGATCGGGCCCTTGCCGTCGATCGGGTTGCCGAGCGCGTCGACGACGCGGCCGAGCAGTTCCGGACCGACCGGCACGTCCACGATGGCGCCGGTGCGCTTGACGGTGTCGCCTTCCTTGATGTCACGGTCGGAACCGAAGATAACGACACCGACATTGTCGCTTTCCAGGTTCAGCGCCATGCCGCGGATGCCGCCGGGGAACTCCACCATTTCACCAGCCTGGACATTGTCGAGGCCGTAAACGCGGGCGATGCCGTCACCGACGGAGAGCACCTGGCCGACTTCCGAGACTTCCGCCTCTTTGCCGAAATTTTTGATCTGATCTTTGAGAATTGCGGAAATTTCCGCGGCGCGGATATCCATCAGCCGACCTCTTTCAGTGCAAGCTTAAGGGTAGAGAGTTTGGTGCGAAGGGAGGTGTCGATCTGGCGGGACCCGACCTTGACGATCAGACCACCGAGAATGGACGGGTCGACGGTGACGGCAATCGCCACGTCTTTGCCGGTGACGCCTTTCAGCGCCGCCTTCAATTCTGTTTCCTGCGCTGCGGTCAGCGCATGGGCCGAGGTGACGTCGGCCGTGATTTCGCCGCGGGCGCGGGCCGCGATGACGCGGTATGCCTTGATCATGCCGGGAACGGCGAAGAGGCGGCGATTTGACGCAACCACCTTGAGGAAGTTTGCCACGAGACCCGTGATGCCGGCCCTTGCGGCAACGGCGGCAATGGCCTTGGTCTGATCTTCGGCGGAGAAGACGGGGCTGAGGATCAGCCGCTTCAGGTCGTCGCTTTCATCGATCAGTGCCTGGAAACGGGCAAGATCGGCACCGACACTGTCAGCCGAACCGGCTTCCTGAGCGAGGTCGAAAAGCGAAGACGCGTATCTTTCTGCAACACCGGAAACAAGCTGGGATGTGTCTGCCACGGGCACAAGCTTCTCTTCTTTTCATTCAAGAGGCCGGGCAGTAGCGAAGCTACGGTCCTAACCACTTGAAATCGTTGCGGTAATCTTCAGTCCCTACAGGCTTTGGCGCCCGCTTTTTCTGAATTTCGCGGTTCGTCTAGCATACGAAACCGGGACTCGCAACACGCCGGACGCAGGAATGCGCCATAAGTCGGCCACAGTCGGGGCAAAAGTTGACTGCGCGCACTCTGTTCTGTTGCTTTTGGACGCCAGAGAGCGGTTTTTACGCTCAGAGGAAGCCGAAGGCGTAGCCGAGCGGCAGGGCGGCAAGCACCGCCTGCACGGCGAGCACGGCAAGGTTCTTGAGCGTGAAGGAACCGTCCGACATCAGCGACAGGATGCGGCCGAACGCGGCCAGCGCGAAACCGCCGCCGATGGCCATGTAGATCCAGCTCTGCGCCATCAGCAGCGCGACGATGGCGATCCCCGCATAAAAGCCGCCGGCCGAGCGGGCGAAGGCATATCCTTCCGAAGTGCCGTCCCGGACCAGGAGACCGGCGAGCTTCAAGGCCGTGCCCGGCGCAAAGAGGGCGAAGAGGCCGAAAAGCATGGTCACGATGGCGGCGCAGAACGCCAGGAACTCGCCCGTCTCGGTGGGGATGTAGAATTCCATCTCGGCGCCTCTCCTTGCCTGCCCGCCGCCCTCTATCGCACAGGCCCGCGACGGGCAGAAGCGCACCGGGAAAGTTCGCACAACTCTTTGTTAACCACGCACGTCAGAGGAAACTCTGCGGATCGATGTCGAGCTGCACCTGCAGCGAGGCCCGCTCCTTCGGCCCGTTGGCCAGCATGGCGCGCAGGAAGGCCTGCATGTCGCTGCCCCGCCGGCCGTGCACCAGGAGGCGGAAGCGGTGGCGGCCGCGGATCAGCGCCAGCGGCGCCTCCGCCGGGCCGAGGATGGAGATGCCGGAGACCTGCGGTGCTGCCTGCCGCAGCCCCCGCGCATGCGCCTCCGCCTCGCCGCGCGTATCGGCCGAGACGATGACCGAGGCGAGCCGGCCGAACGGCGGCAGCAGCGCCTTCTCCCGCTCGCCGATCTCGCGGTCGTAGAACGCCGTCGCATCGCCGGAGACGATGGCCTGCATGACGGGATGGGCCGGCTGGTAGGTCTGGATGAGGCCGTGGCTCTTCAGGCCCGAGCGCCCGGCACGCCCCGTCACCTGCGAAAGAAGCTGGAAGGTCCGCTCGGCCGCCCGCGGGTCGCCGTTGGAGAGCCCGAGATCCGCATCCACCACGCCGACCAGCGACATCAGCGGGAAATTGTGCCCCTTGGCGACGAGCTGCGTGCCGATGACGATATCCGCCTCGCCGCGGGCGATCGCCTCCAGCTCCAGCCTGAGCCGCTTCACGCCCATCAGGTCGGAGGAGAGCACGATGGTGCGCGCCTCGGGAAAATGCCGTTCCACCTCCTCTGCGATGCGCTCCACCCCCGGCCCGCAGGCGGCGAGGTGATCGAAGGTGCCGCATTCCGGGCAGGCCTCCGGCGTGCGCTCGGCATAACCGCAATGGTGGCATTGAATCTGCCCGCGAAAACGGTGCTCGACCAGCCAGCTCGAACATTGCGGGCACTGGAAGCGGTGGCCGCAGACGCGGCAGAGCGTCAACGGCGCATAACCGCGGCGGTTGAGGAAGAGCAGCGCCTGCTCACCCTTCTCGATGGTGCGCTGGATGCCGCGCAGCATGACCGGCGACAGGAAGCCGCCGCGCGCCGGCGGATGCCGCCGCATGTCGACGAGGTGCAGGTCCGGCAGCGCCGCATCGCCGTAACGCGTCGGCAGGTGCAGTTTGCGGTAGCGGCCGACATCGCTGTTGACCCGGCTTTCCACCGAAGGCGTCGCCGAGACCAGCACGGCCGGAAAGTCACCGATGCGCGCCCGGACCACCGCCATGTCGCGCGCATTGTAGAAGACGCGGTCCTCCTGCTTGTAGGCCGGGTCGTGCTCCTCGTCGACGATGATGAGGCCGAGATTTTCGAACGGCAGGAAGAGCGCCGAGCGCGCACCGGCCACGACCCGGACATCCCCCGTCGTCACCTGCCGCCAGACACGCTCGCGGGTGCGGGGGGCGAGATCGGAATGCCACTCCGCGGGCTTGGCGCCGAAACGATCCTGGAACCGCTCCAGGAAACTCGCCGTCAGCGCGATTTCCGGCAGGAGGATGAGCACCTGCCGCCCCCGCCGCAGCGTCTCGGCGATCGCCTCGAAATAGACCTCGGTCTTGCCCGAACCGGTGATGCCATCGATCAGCGAGACGGAGAATTCACCCTTCCGCACGCTCTCGACCAGTTCCGCGGCGCTCTCCGTCTGCGGCCCTTCGAGCCGCGGCGCGACATAGTCCGGATCGGGCGGCGCCACGACCGGCGGCGGCGGCAGGAAGACCGTCTCGAACGTGCCCTGCTTCACGAGCCCGTCGATGACGCTCGTCGAGGTGCCGGAGGCATGCGCAAGGCCGGACCGCGTCCAGGGAACACCGTCCTCGATCAGCTCCAGCACGCGCTCGCGCGCGCTCGTCAGCCGCTCCGGCCGGTGGCCGGTGAAGCGCAGCCCCTCGATCATCGGTTCGGGATCGAAGGCGGTGGGCGCGCGCAGCGCCATGCGGGCGACGAGGCCCGGCGGCGTCACCGTATAGGCGGAGACCCAGTCGAGGAAATCGCGCATCTCCTTGGAGAGCGGCGGGCAGTCGAACACCTTTTCGATCGGCCGCAGCTTCTTCGGATCGACCTTGCCGTCGTCGCCACCGTCCCAGACCACGCCCGGCACCAGCCGGGGCCGAGCGGCACCTGCACGATCGAGCCCGGCTCGACCGCCATGTCCTCCGGCACCGAATAGGAATAGGGCAAGGGCGTCGGCACCGGCACCATCACGGGCACCGTGCGCGGAAAAAGTTTCTCCCCGAAAAGGTCGGTCGAATCGCTGGTCATCAGGCGCGAAGATGCCCCCGCGGCGACGCGAAGAAAACCGCAAAGATCGCCGCCGGCCTGCTCATTCGTCGTCCCCGGCCATTTCGCCCGTCAGCCGCATGCCGTCGATCCAGGTCGCCCCGTCATTGCGCACGACCCGCTTCGCCCGGACGCCGCAGCGCGTCTCCACCTCCTGTGCCAGCCGCTCGGAATGGGTGACGATCCAGAGCTGGCTCGACTGCGCGGCCCGCGCGATCATGTCGGCAAGCGGTGCCAGCATGTCCGGATGGAGGCTTGCTTCCGGCTCGTTGAGCGCGATCAGCGGCGGCGTGCGATAGGAGAGAAGGGCCGCGCCGAGCGCCAGGAAGCGGATCTGCCCGTCCGAAAGCTCGCGCGGCTGGAAGACACGCTGGGGAAACTGCGGGAACACCAGTCCATAGGAGGCGAACTCCTCCGGCTCCGGCACGGAAAGCCGCGCCCCGCCGAACGCGTCCGCCACCGCCCGGTCGAGGTCGAGCGTATCTTCCCGCGTCCAGGTGAGCGTCGCGAAGACGGCGGCCATATTGGCTCCGTCCTGGTCGAGCAGCGGCGCGGTGACGGCAAGGCAGGGCTGGCGCAGGGCCGAATCGCGATCGGAGCGGAAGCCGTGGAAGAAGCGCCATTGCGAGACGGCGCGGCGGAAAGTGCCAATCTCCGGGTAATGCCCGGCATCGCCGAGCAGCGCGATGGCCGTCTCCGAGGTCAGCGCCTGTTCGGGATGCTCGACCATGCGGCCGGTCTCGTCGCGCACTAGGATGCCCGGCCCGGCGCGCTTCATCACCGTCACCGGCCGCCGCCCGGTCTCGATGGTCAGTTCCTCCACCTTGACCTGCGGCTCGAAGGCAAAGCCCGCGGCGGCCTTCGGCGGGCGCAACCCGGCCTCCACGCGGTAACGGAAGGTGATCGCCCGGTCCTCGTCGAGAAGCTCGGTCTCAAGGCGGATGCGCACGGGCTCGTTCGCCCGCCGCCTGCCCGTCCAGAGCGCCGAAGCCATGCCGCCTTCCGCCGCGATCTCATGGGCGAAGCTGCCGCGCACCGCGGCCTGCACCAGTTGCAGCGAGCGGTAGAGGTTCGATTTCCCCGCCCCATTTGCACCGACGAACAGGTTCACACGCCCGAGATCCATGCGGATCGAGCGCAGCGAACGATAGTTTTCGGCAGACATGGAACGCAAAAGCATGATGGTCCCGGAATGGAGGAAGACCCTCTCTATACCAGCCACCGTGTCTAGAGGAAGGCGGGCCGCTTTGCCCAGCCCCGACGCGAACGTTAGCAAAACCTTAAGCGGAAATCGCCCATGCTCCGGCAAACGCCAAAGGGCAGGACATGACCGATCTCCTCATCATCGCCGACCCGACACTGATGGCCGAGCGCCAGGGCTGGCTCGCCGCGCTGGCGGAGGAGCGGCGGCTTTCCGACAACACGCTGGAGGCTTATGAGCGCGACACCCGCCAGTTCCTCGCCTTCCTGACGCAGCACCTTGCGGCCCCCGCCCGTATCAAGGACATCGGCGACCTACGGCCGGCAGACCTGCGCGGCTTCCTCGCCGCCCGGCGCCGCGACGGCGCGGGTGCGCGCACGCTCGGCCGCGGCCTTGCGGGCCTGCGTTCGTTCCTGCGCCACCTGGAGCGCAAGGGCCTTGCCAATGCCGCCGGCGCTTCGGCGGTGCGCTCGCCGAAACAGCCGAAATCGCTGCCGAAGCCGCTCTCCGACCGGCAGGCGATCGCCGTCGTCGACGCCCATGAACAACTGGCCGAGGAACCGTGGATACGCCTGCGCAACGCCGCTGTCCTGACGCTCCTCTACGGCTGCGGCCTGCGCATTTCCGAGGCGCTGTCGCTGACGCCGGCCGATTTCGCCGGCACGCCGACCGCGCTGCGCATCACCGGCAAGGGCGACAAGACCCGCATCGTGCCGCTGATCGCCCCGGCCCTTGCCGGCGTCGAGGACTACATGAAGCTCTGCCCCTTCCCGCTGGCAGAGGACAAACCGCTCTTCCGCGGCGCGCGCGGCGGCCCCTTGCAACCGGCAATCATCCAGCGGGAGATGCAGAAGCTGCGCGGTGCCCTCGGCCTGCCGGACAGCGCGACGCCGCACGCGCTGCGCCATTCCTTCGCCACGCACCTGCTGGCCGGCGGCGGCGATCTGCGCACCATCCAGGAACTGCTCGGCCATGCCAGCCTTTCCACCACGCAGGTGTATACCGGTGTCGATTCCGCCCGGCTGCTCGAAATCTACGACCGCGCCCATCCGCGGGCATGAGGCCGCTTCGTCAAGGGCACAGGCCGTTAAGGGATTGTGAGGGGCAACCGGGCTAGAGCATGTCGCACACAAAAGTGCCCAGCGGTTTTGCGAGAACGACAGGCGTAAAATCAAGGCCCTGAAGCGCAGGGGGCGAATCCAGAGGATCGCGACGCGTTTCAGGGCCGCCGAAAAGACAGGGAGTTCGACCATGACAGTCCTTCTTCGCAGACAGCGCCAAGCACTTGCCGACCGGCTGGCCGATGCCGGCCTCTGGGGGCTGGCTGCCGTCCATGTGCTGGTCGCCCTCTCCTTCCTCTTCGTGCTTGCTGGCCTCTCGCCGGCCCGCGCGGAGGAGCCGCCGGTCTGCGGCGGCGTCAATCTGCTCGAAAAATTCGAAAAGGACGATCCGGCCGGCTATGCCAAACTGCGGGCCGAGGCCGATGGCGTGCCGAACGGCAAGGGCATCTTCTGGAAGATCGAGAAGGACGGCCAGCCCGCCTCCTGGCTGCTCGGCACCATGCATGTGACGGACCCGCGCGTGCTCGCCATGCCGGAGGCGGCACGTACCGCCTTTGCCGCGGCCGCCACGATCGTGGTCGAATCGGACGAGATCGCCGACGAGAAGAAGGCCGGCGCGGCGATGCTCGCCCGCCCCGACCTCACCATGTTCACCGACGGCAGGTCCATCACCGACTTCCTCGACAAGGAAGGCGCGGAGAAACTGGCGGAAGGCCTGAAGAGCCGCGGGCTCTCGCTCGCCGCGGTCGGCCGCATGAAACCGTGGATGATCGCGAGCTTCGTGGCGCTGCCGGCCTGCGAGATCGCCCGCAAGACGGCCGGCGCCGCCTTCCTCGACCAGCGCCTCGCCAAGGATGCGCTTGCCGAGGGCAAGACGCTGAAGGGTCTCGAAACGCTCGTCGAGCAGATTTCCGCCCTCGATTCCCTGCCGCTCGAACCGCAGGTCCAGGGCCTCGTCCAGACGCTGGAACTCGGCGACACGCTGAAGGACGTCATCGAGACGATGAGCCAGCTCTACCTTTCCGGCGATACCGGCATGATCATGCCGATGATGCGCGCCGCCGCGCCCGAGACGGACGCGGACATTCAGGCCTATGCCGATTTCGAGCAGCGCATCATCATCGACCGCAACCACACGATGGCGGAGCGCGCCGCGCCGATCCTCGCCGGCGGCAACGTCTTCATCGCCGTCGGCGCATTGCATCTTGCCGGCCCGGAAGGGGTGGTGGAGTTGCTGCGCAAGCAGGGTTTCAGCGTGACCGTTGTCCCCTGAGCCTCATGGCTCTTGCGTGCGTGAGATCCTGCGGCCGATGCCGGCCAGCATGGTGCGCACGATCAGCTTGTGGAACGGCATGACGGCTGCGAGATAGAGCCGGCCGAGCAGGTTGTTGCGGTGGACGAGCGTCATCACACTGAGCGTCTGGCCGCTCGGCCGGTCCTGCCGGACATCGATGACGATGCGGAAATTGAGATGCCTGTCGTCGAAGCCGAGCACCACCCGGTCGTCGCTCGCGCTGACCACCGGAAAACCGCCGATCTCCGTCTCCGACGCCGCGACCTTCTCAGCCGCCCCCTTCAGGCCGAAAGGCCGGACGAGCGCATTGCGCAGCGCCATGAGCCGGCGCACCCAGGCCGGCGGGTGTTCGAGCGCCAGCCGCGCCGCCTCCCGCGCCGTGAGGTTCTCGACGGGCAGGCCCAGCGTGAAGCGATCCGCCCAGTCGGCGGCAGGCAGAAGCGGATGTGGAAGCGAGACGGGTCTCGAAACGGGGGACATGAAGGCCATCCTTTAAGGCCTCCATGGTGCGCCTCTTCGCCGGGCGAAGACAGGCGGCCGGTTGTCGCAGCCGCCTGACCGGATCACATGTGGATCGGCTTGAAGAAGGTCGCGAGCGCGGCTTCCTTGACGGCTTCAGACATGGTCGGGTGCGCGTGGCAGGTGCGGCCGAGGTCTTCGGAGGAGCCGCCGAATTCCATCAGCACGGCCGCCTCGTGGATCATCTCGCCGGCGCCGAAGCCGACGATGTGCACGCCGAGCACGCGGTCCGTCTCCTTGTCCGCCAGCACCTTGACGAAGCCGTCCGTCGCCAGCATGGCGCGGGCGCGGCCGTTCGCGGTGAAGGGGAACTTGCCGGCCTTGTAGGCGATGCCTGCGGCTTTCAGCTCCTCTTCCGTCTTGCCGACGGAGGCGACTTCCGGCTGGGTGTAGACGACGCTCGGAATGACGTCATAGTTCACGTGGCCGGCCTGGCCCGCGAGGATCTCGGCAACGGCGACACCCTCGTCTTCCGCCTTGTGGGCGAGCATCGGGCCGCGCACCACGTCGCCGATGGCATAGATGCCGGCGACGTTCGTCTGGAAGTGGTTGTCGATCTCGACGCGGCCGCGATTGTCCAGCACGACGCCGGCTTCCTTGAGGCCGAGGCCTTCGGTATAGGGCTTGCGGCCGGTGGCGATCAGCACGACATCGGCTTCGACCGTCGTGGCCTCGCCGCCCTTGACGGGCTCGAAGGTCACCTTGGCGCCGGAACCCGCCTTTTCGACACCCGTCACCTTGGCGCCCAGCTTGAACTCCATGCCCTGCTTGACCAGCATGCGCTGGAACTGCTTGGAGACGTCGCCGTCCATGCCGCCGAGGATGGTGTCGAGATATTCGATCACGGTGACCTTGGCGCCGAGGCGGGCCCAGACGGAGCCGAGCTCAAGCCCGATGACGCCGCCGCCGACGACGATGAGGTGGCCCGGCACCTTGTCGAGCGCGATGCCGCCGGTGGAGGAGACGATGACCTTTTCGTCGATCTCGACCGGGACGCCCGGAATGCCGGCGACGTCGGAGCCCGTGGCGATGACGATATTCTTCGTCTCGAGGACCTGTTCCTCGCCCTTGTCGTTGGTGACGGAGACCTTGCCCGCGCCGAGCACCTTGCCGGTGCCCTGGATGCCGTCGATCTTGTTCTTCTTGAAGAGGAAGGCGACGCCGTCGACATTCGACTTCACCGTCGCATCCTTGTGCGCCATCATCTTGGCGAGGTTCAGCACCGGCGTGACACCCTCGATGCCGAGCGCGTCCAGGCCGTGGGCGGCGTGGCTGTAGGTCTCGGAGGCATGCAGCAGCGCCTTGGAGGGGATGCAGCCGACATTGAGGCAGGTGCCGCCATAGGTGGCGCGCTTTTCGACGACCGCGACCTTGAGGCCGAGCTGGGCCGCCTTGATGGCGCAAACATAGCCGCCGGGGCCGGAACCGATAACGATGAGATCATATGCCATGACAAGTCCTTCCTGCGCGGGGGCCTAGCGCCCGCCGCTGACGTTGAGGGCGGCACCCGTCACATAGGACGCCGCATCGGAGAGAAGATAGAGAATGGAATGGGCGACTTCATCGGCCGTTCCCGGCCGCTGCATCGGGATGAGCGACGCCATGTCGCGCGCCCGGTCCGGCAGGCCGCCGGAGGCGTGGATGTCGGTATCGATGATGCCGGGGCGCACGAGATTGACGCGCACGCCCTCCGCGGCGACCTCGCGCGCGAGGCCGACGGTGAAACTCTCGATGGCGCCCTTGCTGGCGGCATAGTCGACATATTGCCCGGCCGCGCCGAGGAGAGCCGCAACGGAGGAGATGTTGACGATGGAGCCGCCCTTGCCGCCGTGACGCGTCGACATGCGGCGGACGGCCTCCTGGGCGCAGCGGATCGAACCCATCACGTTGACGGCGAACATGCGCTCCAGCCGCTCGGCGGACATCTCGTCGACGCGCTGCGGCAGCGCGACGATGCCGGCATTGTTGACGAGCCCGTCGAGCCGGCCGAACGTGCCGTCGATGGCGGAGAAGATGGAGGCGAGGCCGAGTTCCGTCCCGACATCGCCCGCAACCGGGATCGCCGAGCCGCCGAGCGCCCTGATGTCGGCGACCACGGTCTCGGCCGCGTCGCGATTGGTGGCATAGTTCACCGCGACCTGCCAGCCGGCGGCGCCCGCCATGCGGCACACGCTGGCGCCGATGCCCCGGCTGCCGCCGGTGACGAGAAGAACGGGAGCTTCCGTCATGTCGCACATCCCTTCCGCCTGAAGACATCCCATAGCGCGACGCGCGCCTTGCCGTCGTCCCAAAGCTTCGAATAGCGCACCGACGGCCCGAAGCCGGACAGGAGCAGGGTCTCGGCCGCCGCCGCACCCTCCTCCGGCAGGAGGCCGGCATCGCCGGCGCCGTCGAGCGCGTAGATCACGCCTTCCCAGATGGTGCAGGCGGCGATCTCCTCGCCGGTCACGTCGCCTTCCGGACAATCGTGCATGACCATGCCATTGGAGCGGGCCGGCTCGCCCGGCATGACGACGCCGTCGAGCACCACGCCGCTCGCCAGGACCTTCAGCTTGAAATGATGGCTCGTCGCTGCCGCGTCGGAACCGACAGGCTCGAAGGTGAGCTCATAGCCCCCGTCGCGATCCGCATAGAGCGCGCGGTCCTGCCGGCACTCCGTCGCCGAGGCGGCGGTTGCGGCAAGAAATCCGGCAAGGACGAGGGCGCCGCGCATCGCTCAATGGGCCTTTTCCGTGGCGAGCTTGATGCCGAGCGCGATGAAGACGAGACCGCTCGCCCGGTCGATCCACTGGCTCATGCGCGCGAAGGCCGCACGCATCTTCGGCGTCGTCATGAAGAGCGAGACGCCGACGAACCAGGCGATGAGGCAGGTGGCCATGACGAGGCCGTAGCCGAACTTGATGGCGATCGGCGTATGGGCGCTGACCACGGTCGAAAAGATCGACAGGAAGAAGAAGACCGGCTTGGGGTTCAGCGCATTGGCGAGGAAACCGAGGCCGAAGGCGCGGACGGCCGATTGTCCGCCCTTGCCATCCTCGCCGCCCTTCACCGCCTCGACGGAAAGGTCGGCCTTGCCGGCCCTGAGCGCCTTGATGCCGATATAGACGAGGTAAGCGACGCCGCACCATTTCACGATGTTGAAGAGGTAGATCGACTGGGAAATGATGAGGCCGAGGCCGAGGATCGTATAGGTGACGTGGAACATCAGCGACGTGCCGATGCCGAAGGACGTGACGATCGCCGCGCGCCGCCCATGCACGATCGACTGGCGCATCACCATGGCGAGATCCGCGCCGGGCGAGACGATGGCGAAGGCGAAGATCGCCATCAGCGAGGCGAGTTCGAGGAGATAGTTGCTCATGGGATGCCTGCCTCCTAGAGGATGATCACGCCCGCCATGACCGCGAGTCCCGCCAAAGCAACGGTCCAGACGAGCGAGCGGATATAGGGTATGCCTGCCAGATAGAGCGGAAGATAGACAAGCCGGGCGACGAACCACAACCATGCGCCGGCAAGCCCCCAGCCCGCCGGATCGCCCGCGATGGCGAGCGCCAGGGCGAGCGCGACGAAGGCCGGATAGGTCTCCCGGAAATTCGCCGACGCACGCGCGGCGCGTCCGGCGATCAGGCCGGCCGGCTGCCGCGGCTCATCGCGCGGGCCGGCGTTCCAGGCGGAGCCGAGCTCCCGTGTCGAGAGCATGCCCTGGAGCAGGATATGGAAGACGAGCAGCGCCACGCTCAATGCCAGAAGCACGAGCATGGGCGAAGACGCTGACGCTGCCGCCTCCATGGGGTTCTCCGCTCAGAGATCGAGAACGAGGCGTTCCGGATCTTCCAGGCTGTCCTTGACGCGCACGAGGAAGGTCACGGCTTCCTTGCCGTCGACGATGCGGTGGTCGTAGGAGAGGGCGAGATACATCATCGGACGGATGACGATCTGGCCACCGACGACGACCGGACGATCCTGGATCTTGTGCATGCCGAGGATGCCGGACTGCGGGGCATTGAGGATCGGCGAGGACATCAGCGAGCCGTAGACGCCGCCGTTCGAGATGGTGAAGGTGCCGCCCTGCATGTCGGCCATGGAGAGCGCGCCGTCACGGGCGGCCTTGCCGAGGCGGCCGATTTCCTTCTCGATCTCGGCGATCGACATCTGGTCCGCATCGCGCACGACCGGGACGACGAGGCCCTTGTCCGTGCCGACGGCGACGCCGACATGGCAGTAGTTCTTGTAGATGATGTCGGTGCCGTCGATCTCGGCGTTGACGGCCGGCAGTTCCTTCAGCGCGTGGGTCACCGCCTTGGTGAAGAAGCCCATGAAGCCGAGCTTGACGCCGTGCTTCTTCTCGAAGAGCTCCTTGTAGCGGTTGCGCAGGTCCATGACGGCCGACATGTCCACCTCGTTGTAGGTGGTCAGCATGGCGGCGGTGTTCTGGGCGTCCTTGAGGCGCTTGGCGATCGTCTGGCGCAGACGCGTCATCTTCACGCGCTCTTCGCGCGGCGCATCCGCCTCGGAGGACGGGGCGCGGGCGGCGGCCTTGACCGGCTCGGCGGCAGCGGCGGTGGAGGCCGTGGTGCCCTTGGCGACGGCAGCGATGACATCACCCTTCAGCACCTGGCCGCGCTTGCCGGAGCCGTCGACCTGATCGGCCGAAAGGTTATTTTCGGCGAGCATCTTGGCAGCAGCCGGAGCGGCCGGCATGGCGGAGGCGCCGGCAGCAGGCTTGGCCTCGGCGGCGGGTGCTGCAACAGCGGCCTTCTCGACCTTTTCGGCAGCGGCCGGCGCCGCAGCACCGGCGGAAGCGCCTTCGGCGATCTGGCCGAGCAGGCCGCCCGGGGCAACGGTCTCGCCGGCGGCGGCGGTGATTTCCGACAGGACGCCGGCAGCCGGCGCAGGCACTTCGATCGTTACCTTGTCGGTTTCGAGCTCACAGAGCGGCTCGTCGGCCTTGATGACGTCGCCGACCTTCTTGAACCAGGTGCCGACGGTCGCTTCGCTGACGGATTCGCCCAGAGTCGGGACGCGGATTTCGGTAGCCATGAGTGTGTTCCGTTCGTGATTCTTATCGTGGTTACTGGGAAGCCGGGCGGATCAACCGCCCAGCGCGTCCTCGAGGAAGGCGGCGAGCTGCGCCATGTGCTTCGACATCAGGCCCGTCGCCGGCGAGGCAGCGGCCGGACGGCCGGTGTAGCGCACGCGCTGGTACTTGGCGTCGATATGGGCGAGCACCCATTCGAGATAGGGGTCGATGAACGCCCAGCCACCCATGTTCTTGGGCTCTTCCTGGCACCAGACCATCTCGGCATTGCGGAAGCGCGACAGTTCGTTGATCAGCGCCTTGGCCGGGAACGGATAGAGCTGTTCGAGACGCAGCAGGTAGACATCGTCGATGCCGCGTTTTTCGCGCTCTTCCAGAAGGTCGTAATAGACCTTGCCCGAGCACATCACGACGCGGCGGATCTTAGCGTCCTTCTGCAGCTTGATCGGGCCGTCCTTGATGACCTCGGCATCGTCCCAGAGCAGGCGGTGGAACGAGCTTTCGCCCGCCATTTCCGACAGCGAGGAGACGGCGCGCTTGTGGCGCAGCAGGGACTTCGGCGTCATCATGATCAGCGGCTTGCGGAAGTCGCGCTTCACCTGACGGCGCAGGATGTGGAAATAGTTCGCCGGCGTCGTGACATTGGCGACCTGCATGTTGTCCTCGGCGCACATCTGCAGCCAGCGTTCGAGGCGGGCGGAGGAGTGTTCCGGACCCTGGCCTTCATAGCCGTGCGGCAAGAGGCAGACGAGGCCGGACATGCGCAGCCACTTGCGTTCGCCCGACGAGATGAACTGGTCGAAGACGACCTGCGCACCGTTGGCGAAGTCGCCGAACTGGGCTTCCCAGAGGGTCAGCGCGTTCGGACGGGCCAGCGAATAGCCGTATTCGAAACCGAGCACCGCTTCTTCCGAGAGCATCGAGTTGATGACCTCGTAGCGCGCCTGGGTCGGCGAGAGGTTGGCGAGCGGGATGTAGCGGTCCTCGGTCTCCTGGTCGTAGAGCACCGAGTGGCGCTGCGAGAAGGTGCCGCGTTCGCAATCCTGGCCGGACAGGCGGATCTTCGTGCCCTCGACACAGAGCGTGCCGAAGGCCAGCGCTTCCGCCATCGCCCAGTCGATGCCCTCGCCCGTCTCGACCATCTGCAAGCGGTTGTCCATGAACCGCTGGATGGTCTTGTGCGCCTTGAAGCCTTCCGGGATCGTCGCGATCTTGCGGCCGATCTCCTTGAGCTGCTTCATCGGCACGGAGGTCTTGCCGCGACGCTGTTCGTCCTGGTTGTCGGCCGAGCGCAGGCCCGACCAGGCGCCGTCCAGCCAGTCGGCCTTGTTCGGCTTGTAGGACTGGCCGGCCTCGAATTCCTGTTCGAGATTGGCGCGCCAGTCGGCCTTCATCTTCTCGAACTCGCCCTCGCTTATCACGCCCTCGCCGATGAGGCGCGAACCATAGAGGTTGACCACGGTCTTGTGCGCGCGGATCGCCTTGTACATCTTCGGCTGGGTGAACGCCGGCTCGTCGCCTTCGTTGTGGCCGAAGCGGCGATAGCAGAAGATATCCAGCACGACGGGCTTGTGGAACTTCATGCGGAATTCGGTCGCGACCTTCGCGGCATAGGTCACCGCTTCCGGATCGTCGCCGTTCACATGGAAGATCGGCGCCTCGATCATCTTCGCCACATCCGACGGATAGGGCGAGGAGCGCGAGAAGGCCGGGTTCGTGGTGAAACCGATCTGGTTGTTGATGATGACATGCACCGTGCCGGCGACGCGGTGGCCGCGCAGGCCCGACAGGCCGAGGATTTCGGCAACGACACCCTGGCCCGCGAAGGCAGCATCGCCATGCAGCAGCAGCGGCATGACCTTGACGCGCTCGCGCAGCGGAATGATGTCGCCCTCGAAGACGGTCGCCATCTGGTCCTGCTTGGCTCGGGCCTTGCCCATGACGACCGGGTTGACGATTTCAAGGTGCGAGGGGTTGGCGGTCAACGACAGGTGCACCTTGTTGCCGTCGAACTCGCGGTCCGAGGAGGCGCCGAGATGGTACTTCACGTCGCCCGAGCCTTCCACGTCGTCCGGCGCGTAGGAGCCGCCCTTGAACTCGTGGAAGACGGCGCGATGGGGCTTGGCCATCACGTTGGTGAGCACGTTGAGGCGGCCGCGGTGGGCCATGCCGAGCACGATTTCCTTGAGGCCGAGCTGGCCGCCGCGCTTGATGATCTGCTCCAGCGCCGGGATGAGGGACTCGCCGCCATCGAGGCCGAAGCGCTTGGTGCCCTTGTACTTGACGTCGATGAACTGCTCGAAGCCTTCCGCCTCGATCAGCTTCTGCAGGATCGCCTTCTTGCCCTCGGGCGTGAAGTCGACGCCCTTGTCCGGGCCCTCGATGCGCTCCTGGATCCAGCCCTTCTCTTCCGGGTTGGAGATGTGCATGAACTCGACGCCGATCGTCGAGCAATAGGTGCGCTCCAGGATCTCGACCATTTCGCGCACGCTCGCATATTCGAGGCCGAGCACGTTGTCGATGAAGATCTTGCGGTCGAGATCCTTCTCCTCGAAACCGTAGTTCGAGGGCGAAAGCTCGTTATAGTCCTCGACGGGAACGGCAAGGCCGAGCGGATCGAGCTTGGCGTGCAGGTGGCCGCGCGCGCGGTAGGCGCGGATCATCATGATGGCGCGCACGGAATCGCGCGTCGCCTGGTTGACGTCGGCCTGGTTGACGGGCGTGCCGGTCTGGGCCGCAACGGCCTCGGCCTTTGCCTGCACCTTCTTTTCCAGGACCTTCTCGACAATGCCCCAGTTGCCGTCGAGCGCCGAGACGAGCTCGCCATTGGCCGCGATGGGCCAGTTCGCGCGTTTCCAGGAGGCACCCTTGGCGGCCTTCACGATGTCGGAGGGCTGGTCTTCGAGGGCCTTGAAGAAGGCCTGCCATTCCTCACCGAGCGAGGCGGGATCGGCCTCGTACTTCGCGTAGAGCTGCTCGATATAGGCTGCGTTCGCCCCGTCGAGGAAGGACGTGGCCAGGAATTGTTCGTTGGCGTCTTGCCGTGCCATGGTGTTTCGCGGGCGCCGCGCCCGCCTCCCGAACGATCGTGTTGACCGGGCCTCCCCGGCTTGCCGCCCGGCGCGCACCGCGCCGGGAAGAGACGGATCGGCCGGCATTTTCAGCCGGCCCACCCCGTTTTCGTTTCTCAGCCCTTGAGGACTTCGACCAGCGTCTTGCCAAGGCGCGCCGGCGAAGGCGAAACGCGGATGCCCGCCGCCTCCATCGCCGCGATCTTGGATTCCGCATCGCCCTTGCCGCCGGAGACGACGGCGCCGGCATGGCCCATGGTGCGGCCCTTCGGGGCCGTGCGGCCCGCGATGAAGCCGGCCATCGGCTTCTTGCGGCCCTTCTTGGCTTCGTCGATGAGGAACTGCGCCGCATCTTCCTCGGCCGAGCCGCCGATTTCGCCGATCATGATGATCGAGGTCGTGGCGTCGTCGGCCAGGAACATCTCCAGCACGTCGATGAACTCGGTGCCCTTGACCGGGTCGCCGCCGATGCCGACGGCCGTGGTCTGGCCGAGGCCCTCGTTGGAGGTCTGGAACACGGCTTCATAGGTCAGCGTGCCGGAGCGCGAGACGATGCCGACCGAGCCCTTGCGGAAGATCGAGCCCGGCATGATGCCGATCTTGCACTCTTCCGGCGTCAGGATGCCCGGGCAGTTCGGGCCGAGCAGGCGCGAGGCGGAACGGTCGAGGCGGGCCTTGACGCGCACCATGTCGGCAACCGGAATGCCTTCGGTGATGCAGGTGATGAACGGGATTTCCGCTTCGATCGCCTCGATGATCGCATCCGCGGCGCCTGCCGGCGGCACGTAGATCACCGATGCGTCCGCGCCGGTCTTTTCCTTGCCTTCGGCAACGGAGGCGAAGATCGGCAGGGTTTCGCCCTTCGAGCCGGTCCAGGTTTCGCCGCCCTTCTTCGGGTGGATGCCGCCGACCATCTGCGTGCCGTAATAGGCGAGCGCCTGCTCGGTGTGGAAGGTGCCGGTCTTGCCGGTCAGGCCCTGAACGAGGACCTTGGTGTTCTTGTTGACGAGAATCGACATGAGGTCAGGTCCTTCAGTTAGCCGTTGATCGCGGCAACGATCTTCTTGGCGGCGTCGTCCAGATCGTCGGCGGCGGTGATCGCCAGGCCGGATTCGTTCAGGATCTTCTTGCCAAGCTCGACATTCGTGCCTTCGAGGCGAACGACCAGCGGAACCTTGAGGCCGACTTCCTGCACGGCCGCGACGACACCCTCGGCGATGACATCGCACTTCATGATGCCGCCGAAGATGTTGACGAGAATGCCCTCGACCTTCGGGTCGGCCGTGATGATCTTGAAGGCCGCCGCGACCTTCTCCTTGCCGGCGCCGCCGCCGACGTCACAGAAGTTCGCCGGCTCCTTGCCGTAGAGCTTGATGATGTCCATCGTGGCCATGGCAAGGCCAGCACCATTGACCATGCAGCCGATATTGCCGTCGAGCGCGACATAGGCGAGGTCCCACTTGGAGGCCTCGATCTCCTTGGCGTCCTCTTCGGTCTCGTCGCGCAGCGCCTTGATGTCGTCATGGCGGAACAGCGCGTTGCCGTCGAACGAGACCTTGGCGTCGAGAACGCGCACGCGGCCGTTCTTCATGACGATCAGCGGGTTGATCTCCAGGAGGCTCATGTCCTTCTCGACAAAGGCCTTGTAGAGGATCGGGAAGAGCTTTTCCGCGTCGGCCTTGGCTTCGCCTTCGAGCTTCAGGGCCGCGGTCAGCTTGGCAAGGTCGTCGGCGGTGACGCCGGCTTCCGGATTGATCGCGACGGTGAGGATCTTTTCCGGCGTGTCATGGGCGACGGCCTCGATGTCCATGCCGCCTTCCGTCGAAACGACGAACGCAACCTGGCCGACCGAGCGGTCGACGAGCAGCGAGAGATAGAGTTCGCGGTCGATGTCGGCGCCGTCCTCGATATAGAGGCGGTTCACCTGCTTGCCGGCTTCGCCGGTCTGCGCGGTGACGAGCGTGTTGCCGAGCATTTCCCTGGCATGCGCCTTGGCTTCGTCGATCGAGAAGGCGAGGCGGACGCCGCCCTTGGCGTCGGGGCCGAGCTCCTTGAACTTGCCCTTGCCGCGGCCGCCGGCATGGATCTGGCTCTTGACCACGTAGAGCGGGCCGGGAAGCGACTTGGCGGCCGCTTCCGCCTCGTCGGCGGAGAAGATCGCGACGCCCTCGGCGACCGGAGCGCCATAGCTCTTCAAGAGAGCCTTGGCCTGATATTCATGAATGTTCATGGGATAAATCCTGTCTGAGCAATTCCAGCAGGGCCTGCTGGAATTGCGTGAAACAAAAGAGCCGGGATTACTTCAGCGCGGGCGCGATGTTGATGCAGGCTTCGCAAAGGCCGGCAACGGCAGCAACCGACTTGTCGAAAGCTTCCTGTTCGGCCTTGTTGAGGTCGATCTCGACGATGCGTTCGACGCCGCCGGCGCCGATGATCGTGGGAACGCCGACATACATGTCCTTGACGCCGTACTGGCCCGAAAGGTGGGCAGCGACGGGCAGGACGCGCTTCTTGTCCTTGAGGTAGGACTCGGCCATCTCGATCGCCGAAGCGGCAGGGGCATAGTAGGCCGAGCCGGTCTTCAGCAGGCCGACGATCTCGGCGCCGCCGTCACGGGTGCGCTGGATGATTTCTTCCAGGCGCTCCTTGGTGACCCAGCCCATCTTGACGAGGTCGGTCAGCGGAATGCCGGCGACGGTCGAGTAACGGGCGAGCGGCACCATGGTATCGCCATGGCCGCCGAGAACGAAGGCGGTGACGTCCTGCACGGACACCTTGAATTCTTCGGAGAGGAAGAGGCGGAAGCGGGCCGAGTCCAGCACGCCGGCCATGCCGACGACCATGTTCTTCGGCAGGCCGGAGAACTTCTGCAGTGCCCAGACCATCGCGTCGAGCGGGTTGGTGATGCAGATGACGAAGGCGTTCGGCGCGTACTTCTTGATGCCGGCGCCGACCTGTTCCATGACCTTGAGGTTGATGCCGAGCAGGTCGTCGCGGCTCATACCCGGCTTGCGGGCAACGCCGGCGGTGACGATGCAGACATCGGCGCCTTCGATGGCGGCGTAGTCGCTGGCGCCCGTCAGCGAGGCGTTGAAACCCTCGACCGGCGAGGACTGGGCGATGTCGAGGCCCTTGCCCTGCGGAATGCCGTCGGCAATGTCGAAGAGGACGATGTCGCCCAGTTCCTTCAGGCCGGCGAGATGCGCCAGCGTGCCACCGATCATTCCAGAACCAATAAGTGCGATCTTCTTGCGGGCCATGAAAGCTTCCTCTTGCTCCGATCAACAGGCCCCCAATGTCGCAATTGCGGGACCTTTCGGCGCAAGGGCTTACGCTTGTCAGGTTAAAAATTCAACACATACTTTTGGACTGAAGCTTTTCAATCGGTTAGATACAAAAATTCTTACGTAAACGTAAGAATTTCCGTCACGCTTTCGTCACATCCTCACTATAGCGGGCCTTGTGATCGGCGAGATATTCCGTGCTGCGGATCTCGATGAGGCGCGAGACCGTGCGATCGAATTCGAAACCTTCCGTGCCCTTGCGGGTCACGAGCAGGTTTTCCGGCGCCGCCGCGGCGGAGGCGAAGAGCCGGGCGCGATGATCGTAGATCGTATCGACGAGATTGATGAAGCGCTTCGTCTCGTTGCGCTTCTCCGCCCCGAGGAAGGGAACGTGGTCGACGAAGAGCGTGTCGTAGTGCGCAAGGATTTCCAGGTAATCGGCGGCGCCCAGCGGGCGCTCGCAGAGATCGGCGAAGGAAAACCGTGCGATACGGCCCACGGCCTGCGGCACCGGGATGCTGCGGCCCCGGAAGGAGATCGTCTCGGCCTTGGCCGCCCCGCCCGCCGTCTCGCGCCGCCAGGCCGCATCCATCGCCATGTCGGCCTCGACGCCGAGCGGATGGCGGAAGACCGGCAGGCCGCTGTCCTTCTCCATGCGGTAGTCCGTCAGCGAATCCAGCGGCACGATCTCGACATGTTTCTTCAGGAGATCGACGAAGGGCAGGAAAAGGCTGCGATTGAGGCCGTCCCTGTAGAGATTGTCCGGCTCGACATTGGAGGTCGCGACCAGAATGCAGCCGCGCTGGAAAAGCTCGCCGAAAAGCCGCGACAGGATCATCGCATCGGCGATGTCCGTCACCGAAAACTCGTCGAAGCAGAGCAGCCGCGCCTCCTCGACGAGGCTGGCGGCGACCGGCGGCACGGGATCGGCCTGCTTGGTCTCGCCGGCCTTCAGCTTCTGGCGGTGCTTGTGGATGCGGTCGTGCACATCGGCCATGAATTCATGGAAATGCGCCCGCCGCTTGCGCTTCACCCGCGCCAGCTCGAAGAACATGTCCATCAGCATGGTCTTCCCGCGCCCGACCCCGCCGTGGATGTAGAGGCCCCTGGGCGCGCTGACGGTTTCTGGTTTCCGCGAAGCGAAGAGCCAGCCGAGCGCGCTGGACTTGCGGGCCGGACGCTGGGCATGAAGATCGGCGAGCAGCCGGTCGAAACGCGCGGCCATGGCCTTCTGCGCCGGGTCCGGCTTCAGCTCGCCGCTCTGGACAAGGGCCTGCAGCCTATCCGAGACGCCATGGTCCGGATGTGTCGATCCACTGTCCCAGTCCTTGCCCATGGGCGGCTTTTATCCGTTTCGGTGTCGCCAGGGCGGGTTCAGCGCGAAAGGCTGACGGGCTGGCCGGAATTGGTCGAACCGTCGAAACGGGCATCGGCCGTCTTGTAGAGGCGGGCGATGGCATTGCCGTTGCGGTCCTTCAGCACGACCTGCTTGCCGGCGACTTCCCAGGAGCCCATCGTCGTCAGCTCGCCCGCGCAGCCGCGCGTGCCGCCGCGCGAGCCGCTGCCGAGATTGGTGAGCGTCAGGAACATGTCGCAGGAGGACGCGCCGCTTGCCACGCGCCAGTTGCCGACCATGGATTCCTTGGTGACGTCGAGCGCCGTCGCGGCTGCCGCATCCGCCGCGCCGCCGGCAATACCCGTGCCGGTCGCCATTGCCGTGTCGGTCGACGGCTTTTCGGGGAACTGCGAGGTATCGGTCGTCGGATCGGGCAGCTGGCTGGAGGAGACGCTGCCGATCGGCTGGGCCTGCAGCGGCGTGATGTTCTGCTGGGTATTGACGCTGTCCATCGACGTGCGCTGGCAACCGGCCAGAGCAAGCGCCATCATCAGCCCGCCTGCCACATGGTGAATCCGCATGTCGTTACTCCCGATATCTGCCCGATACTGCTGCTGTGCAGCAATTTCCGCCGAATTAACGTGAATCGCCCGCACGAATCAAGACGAAACGGCCCGAATAACCGGGCCGCCTCCTCACGTTTCATGAATGCCTATCATATGGGTCAGAGCCGGCGCTCGACCAGCATCTTCTTGATTTCGCCGATCGCCTTGGCCGGGTTCAGCCCCTTCGGGCAGGCCTGGGCACAGTTCATGATCGTATGGCAGCGATAGAGGCGGAAGGGGTCTTCCAGGTTGTCGAGGCGTTCGCCGGTGGCTTCGTCGCGGCTGTCGATCAGCCAGCGATAGGCCTGGAGCAGCACGGCCGGGCCGAGATAACGGTCGCCGTTCCACCAGTAGCTCGGACAGGACGTCGAGCAGCAGGCGCAGAGAATGCACTCGTAGAGGCCGTCGAGCTTGAGGCGGTCCTCATGGCTCTGCTTCCACTCCTTCGCCGGCGTCGGCGACACGGTCTTCAGCCAGGGCTCGATCGAGCGGTGCTGAGCGTAGAAGTTCGTGAGGTCGGGAACGAGGTCCTTGACGACCGGCATATGCGGCAGCGGATAGACCTTCACCGCACCCGTGATCTCGTCCATGCCCTTGGTGCAGGCGAGCGTGTTGGTGCCGTCGATGTTCATGGCGCAGGAGCCGCAGATGCCCTCGCGGCAGGAGCGGCGCAGCGTCAGCGTCGGGTCGATCTTGTTCTTGATGTAGAGCAGCGCGTCGAGCACCATCGGGCCGCAATCGTCGACGTCGATGTAGAAGGTGTCGATCGACGGATTCTTGCCGTCATCGGGGTTCCAGCGGTAGATGCGGAACTCACGGGTGTTCGTGGCGCCTTCCGGCTTCGGCCAGACCTTGCCTTCGGTCATCTGCGAGTTTTTCGGGAGAGCGAGTTCAACCATGTCCTGTTCTCCTCGGGATCAGTAGACGCGGGCCTTGGGCTCGATCTTCTTGGGATCGATCCCGTCCGCGATAAGGTCGGTGTGAACAGGGCGATAGTCGAGCGTCACGTCGCCCGCCTCGTTCACCCAGGACAGCGTGTGCTTGCGCCAGTTGACGTCGTCGCGGCCGCCGAGCGGGCCGGTCGCATAGTCCTCGCGGGCATGCGAGCCGCGGCTCTCCTTGCGGGCCTCGGCGCCGTAGACGGTGGTGATGGCGTTGGCCATCAGGTTTTCCAGCTCCAGCGTCTCGACGAGATCGGAATTCCAGATCATCGAGCGGTCGGTGACCTTGATGTCCGGCAGTTCCTTCCAGATGTCCGTCATGCGGCGGCAGCCGCTTTCCAACGACTCCTGGGTGCGGAACACGGCGGCGTCTTCCTGCATGGTGCGCTGCATCTTGTCGCGCAGGATCGCCGTCGGCGTGCCGCCATTGGCGTTCCTGAGGCGATCGAAGCGGTCCATGATCCGGTCGCAGGCGGCGACGTCCAGCGCCGGCACCGCCTCGTTGCGGTCGATCACCTGGCCGGCGCGGATCGCGGCGGCCCGGCCGAAGACCACGAGGTCGATCAGCGAGTTGGAGCCGAGGCGGTTGGCGCCGTGCACCGAGGCGCAGCCCGCCTCGCCCACCGCCATCAGGCCGGGCGCGATGCGCTCCGGGTTCTGGCTGTCGGCGTTCAGCACCTCGCCCCAGTAATTCGTGGGAATGCCGCCCATATTGTAATGGACGGTCGGCAGGACCGGGATCGGCTCGCGCGTCACGTCGACGCCGGCGAAGATCTTCGCGCTCTCGGAAATGCCCGGCAGGCGCTCGTGCAGAACGGCCGGATCGAGATGGTCGAGATGCAGGAAGATGTGGTCCTTGTTCTTGCCGACGCCGCGGCCTTCGCGGATTTCCATCGTCATGCAGCGCGAGACGACGTCGCGCGAGGCGAGGTCCTTCGCCGACGGCGCATAGCGCTCCATGAAGCGCTCGCCCTCGGAATTGACGAGATAGCCGCCTTCGCCGCGGGCACCCTCGGTGATGAGGCAGCCAGCGCCGTAGATGCCGGTCGGGTGGAACTGCACGAACTCCATGTCCTGCAGCGGCAGGCCGGCGCGCGCGATCATGCCGCCGCCGTCGCCCGTGCAGGTGTGGGCCGAGGTGGCCGAGAAATAGGCGCGGCCGTAGCCGCCGGTCGCCAGCACCACCATCTTGGCCGCGAAGCGGTGGATCGTGCCGTCGTCGAGGTTCCAGGCGACGACGCCGGTGCAGCGGCCATCGGCCGACATGATCAGGTCGAGCGCGAAATATTCGATGAAGAATTCCGCGTTGTTGCGCAGCGACTGGCCATAGAGCGTGTGCAGGATGGCGTGACCGGTACGGTCGGCGGCCGCGCAGGTTCGCTGCACCGGCGGCCCCTCGCCATAGTTCTGCATGTGACCGCCGAACGGGCGCTGGTAGATCTTGCCTTCCGCATTGCGCGAGAAGGGCACGCCGTAGTGCTCCAGCTCATAGACCGCCTTCGGCGCTTCCATGGCGAGATACTGCATGGCATCGACATCACCGAGCCAGTCGGAACCCTTGACGGTGTCGTAGAGGTGCCACTGCCAGCTGTCCGGCGTCATGTTCCTGAGCGAGGCCGCGATGCCGCCCTGGGCGGCGACGGTGTGCGAGCGCGTCGGGAAGACCTTGGTGATGCAGGCCGTCTTGAGGCCCTGCTCGGCCATGCCGAGCGTGGCGCGCAGGCCCGCGCCGCCGGCACCGACGACGATCACGTCGAAGGAATGGTCCACGTAATTATAGGCCTTGCCGTTGGCCGCCGGGGAGGAGATCGCTGCCATGATGGATTATCCTGCGAAAGCGATTTTGAGGACGGCGAAAAGACAGAGCCCGCCGACCAGGATCGCGAAGAAGGTGTTGAGCATGAGGAGGGCGATCTTCACCCCTTCCGCATGCACGTAGTCCTCGATGATGACCTGCATGCCGAGCTTCATGTGGATGAGGCCGGAGACGACGACGAGGCCCATGAGGACGGCGACGATCGGGTGCGACAGCGCGGCCGTCACCTCCTGATAGGAAGCGCCGTTGTAGCAGATGAGGAAACCGACGAAGAACAGGAGAAGCGGAACGTTGGCGACGGCCGTCAGGCGCTGGCGCCAGAAATGCTCCGTGCCGTCCTTTGCCGAGCCGAGGCCGCGAACCTTGCCGAGGGGAGTGCGCATATCCATGAAACTCTCCTCAGCGTGCCAGATAGCCGGCAACCCAGACCAGCACCGTCAGGGCGACGGAGACGAACGGGGTCACGATGGCGAGCTTGGTGTTGAAATGCTTCTCGTAGCCGCGGCCCATGTCCCACATGAAGTGGCGAAGACCGCCCAGCATGTGGTGCATCAGCGCCCAGGTATAGCCGAAGAGCACGAGACGGCCGATCAGCGTGCCGAAGAACCAGTTGACCCAGTCGAAATAGGCCTCGCCCGAGGCGGCGGCGATCAGCCACCAGGCGACGAGCACCGTGCCGAAGTAAAGGGCGGCACCGGTTATGCGATGCACGATGGACATGACCATCGTCGGGATCGGCTTGTAGACTTGGAGATGCGGCGAGAGCGGCCGGCTTCGAGTGACATTCGCCATCTGAACCTCACGGAACCCCGGAGAGCCATAAACTGGACAAATTTTCTCCGGAATTGCAGTATGTTGTGCACAATGCAGTGATTGCGACGTTTAATCACCGGAAAGCGGAACCACAAGCCTTCTTGCAGTGCAAAATGAATTTAATCGATTAAGCGACCTGCCGCGTTTGTGCCATTCCGGGACGCGCCGCGCCAATTAACGATAACGGGAAAATTCATAACCAAATCCGTGACTTTTGCCGGGCGCTGCCCCATCTTGCCGTTAAGGATCTGTTAAGCGTAATCCGGAAGGCAGGACAGAATGACTCTGTTTTCAGCGTCCCATGCGACCAAAGTTCTAGCGCTTGCGGTCGCCCTTGCAGCCGGCGGCATGACGGCCGCCGCGGCCCGCGACCGCAGCCCCGATATCGGCTGGTCGGACAAGTCCGATGCGGACTGGTCGAAAGGCCGCTTCATCGGCCGCAGCATCGAGCGGCGCGAGCACCGCGACTGGCGCCCGCGCGACCAAGACGACCGCCGGGTGGAGCGGCATCGCGACCGCCACTGGCGCAAGGACCGCAATTTCTACGGCGGCGCCCTCTCGGCCTATCGCGACCCCGGCAACGGCATCTATTTCTATATCGACCGGGATCGCTATTACGACGACCTGATCGATGCCCCCCTCGTCGAAAACCGCGGGTCGAAGGTCATCGTGGTGACGCCGGGGCAGAACGGGTGTTCCTGGGAAGCCGGCGTCTGCGTCATCCGCCCGGGCCCCTGACGGCAACGACAAGCGTTATGCTCTTGCCGGGCTTTCGCAAAAACGCCAGACCGTCGTCTTCTTGACCTCGCTGTCCTCCAGCGCCCGCGTCACCGGCACCGTATAGATGGCGAGCGCCTCCATGCGCTCGCGCGGGCAATAGGCCCGGCCGGGATCGCCGACGAGCACCAGCGCGCCCCGCGCCGCAAGCGCCGAGAACCAGGGAATGAGCATGTCGGCAAAACCGCGGTCATAGAAGACGTCGCCGGCCAGAACGACATCCCAGCCCTCGTCCCGGCCGACCATGTCTTCGGCAGTATAAGTGAGGTCGACGCCGTTCAGGGCGGCGTTCAGGCGGATCGCGGTCCTGCTCCAGGGATCGATATCCGCCGCCAGCACCGCCGCAGCGCCGGAAAGCCGCGCCGCGATGCCGACAAGGCCGGAGCCGCTGGCAAAATCCAGCACCGACGTGCCGGCCACCAGCGCCGGATGATCCAGCACATGGCGGGCAAGCCCCTGCCCGCCCGCCCAGGCGAAGGCCCAGAAGGGTGGCGGCAGGCCGATCTCCTCCAGTTCCTCCTCGGTCTTCAGCCAGAGGTCATGCGCCTCGGTGGCAAGATGCAGCGTCACCTCCGGCACATGCGGCGGTGAGAGCACATCGGTATTGTCGCGGATGAAGACCTCAGGATCCGTTTTCACAAGGGGATCGCTCCTAGCGGCGGAAGCCGGTTTTCCCAGGAAGCGATGCGAAAAACAGACGGCATCAGCGCGGCGGCTTGTCGAGACCACCCATGCGGCAGACCTCGATCCATTCGTCCTCGGTCACCGGCTGCACCGACAGGCGCATGGAGGTGACGAGCGACATGTTGGCGAGCTTCGGGTTGGCCTTGACGTCCTTCAGCGAGACCGGCCTCGGCATGTCGCACACGGCGCGGATGTCGACGCAATCCCAGCGCGGGTCCTCGCCGGCCGTCGAATCGGGATGCGACAGGCCGCAGACCTCGGTGATGCCGACGACCTCCAGCCCCTCGTTGGAGTGGTAGAAGAAGCCCTTGTCGCCGATCTTCATGGCCCGCATGTTGTTGCGCGCCTGGTAGTTGCGCACGCCGTCCCATTCTTCGCCGGCCTCCCCTTTCGACTTCAGCTTCTCCCAGGAGAACTTGAAGGGTTCGGACTTGTACAGCCAATATGCCATGCGGATCAGGCCTCCGGATTGTTGAAGACCCAGTTCCAGGCCTTCACCTCGACAGAAGCGAAGAGGCCGGTCTTGGCATAGGGATCGTTCTCCGCGATCTGCCGCGCCTCTTCGATCGTCTCGGCCTTGACCACGACAAGGCTGCCGGTCGGCTTGCCGTCATCGCCGAGGAAGGGGCCGGCGAAGACGAGCTTGCCGTCGGCATTGAGGCCGTTCAGGTAGGCGAGGTGATCCGGGCGCGTATCGAGGCGCACCTGCAGCGCGCCGGGCTTGTCCTGGCAGAGAAATGCGAAATGCATGAAACGATCCTTCCTTCTGTTCCTGGCCGCTGTGTCATTCCTGGGTGATCGGGCGCGTCATCAGTTGCCCGATGGCGGTCTTCACGTCGAGGCTGCCGTCGATGATGCGGGCGACCGCATCGGTGATCGGCATGTCGATGCCCTTCTGCGCGGCAACGCCCGAGGCGACCGAGGCGGCAAAGGCGCCCTCCACGAGATCGCCCGACCAGCCGGCGGCGTCGCCATCACGGCCGAGCGCGATGCCGAAGCGCAGGTTGCGCGACTGGTGGCTCGTTCCCGTCAGCACGAGGTCGCCGAGGCCGGAGAGCCCCGTAACCGTGGCGCCCTCCCCGCCATGGGCCGCGACGAAGCGCGACAGTTCCGCAAGCCCGCGTGAAATCAGCGCCGCCCGTGCCGAATCGCCAAGCTCGGCCCCCTCGATGATGCCGCAGGCGATCGCCAGCACATTCTTCAGCGCACCGCCGAGCTGCACGCCGATGCGGTCGGTCGAGGGATAGAGACGGAAGGTCGGCCCGGAAAGGGCCTGCGCCAGCCAGGCGCCGGTCTCGGCCGTGCGCGCGGCGATCACCATCGCCGTCGGCAGGCCCTTCGCGATGTCGGCGGCAAAGCCGGGGCCGGAGAGCACGGCGATCTCGCGGCCCGGAAGCTCTTCTTCCAGCACCTCCGTCAGCAGCCGCCCGGTGCCCTTTTCCATGCCCTTGGCGCAGATCACCACGGCCGTGCCCGGCGCGAGCAGGGGCGCAAGGGAGCGTGCCGCCTCGCGCTGGGCCTGCGAGGGCATGGCGAACAGCACGATGCCGGCGCCGCGGATCGCCGCCGCATCGGCGCTGAAGGAAAGGGTCGGCGGCAGGTCGATGCCGGGCAGCGCCTTTTCGTTGCGCCGCGAGGCGCGCATCAGGTCGACGGCCGCCGCGTCGCGGCCGATCAGCGTGACGTCGCCGGCACTTGCCGCGGCCACGCTCGCCAGCGCCGTGCCGAAGGCACCCGCGCCGATGACGGCGATCCTCGGAGTGCTGCTCATGCCTTGGCTCCCCGCTTGCCGGATCCCAGGACCGTCGCCGCCTCGCGGTCGAGCGGCCAGCGCGAGCGCGGCGCGACGGCAAGGTCATCGGGCGCGAAACCGGCCGCCATGCGCTCCAGGCCCGCCCAGGCGATCATGGACGCATTGTCGGTGCACAGCGCCAGCGGCGGGGCGATGAAGCGGAATTTCTGCTTGTCGCACAGCGCCTGCAGGGTCGCGCGCAGCTCCGCATTGGCCGCCACCCCGCCGGCAACGACCAGCGCCGGCGTCTCGACATCCGGAAAAAGCGTGCGGAACCGTTCGAGGCCGCGGCCGATGCGGTCCTTCAGCGTGCGCGAGACGGCGCGCTGGAAGGAGGCGCAGATATCGGCGATGTCCTGCTCCGTCACCGGCTCGATCGACTGCGCGGCCTGCCGCACCGCCGTCTTGAGGCCGGAAAAGGAGAAATCGAGCCGCGCCTCGCCGACGAGCGGCCGCGGGAAGGTGAACCGCTCGGGGTTGCCCGTCTTCGCCATGCGCTCCACCGCCGGGCCGCCCGGATAGGGCAGGCCGAGCAGCTTGGCCGTCTTGTCGAAGGCTTCGCCGAGCGCGTCGTCGATCGTCGTGCCCCAGCGCTCATAGTCATCGACGCCGCGCACCAGGACGAGCTGGGTATGGCCGCCGGAGACGAGCAGCATCAGATAGGGAAAGGAGAGCCCGTCCGTCAGCCGCGCCGTCAGCGCATGGCCTTCCAGATGGTTGACGGCATAGAGCGGCTTGCCCGTCGCCCGGGCGATCGCCTTGCCGGTCATCAGCCCGACGATGAGCCCGCCGATCAGCCCCGGCCCGCTCGTCGCGGCAATGGCATCGACATCGTCAAGTGAGCGCCCCGCCCGCAGCAGCGCCTCGGAAATCAGGCTGTCGAGCGCTTCCACATGGGCGCGTGCGGCGATCTCCGGCACCACGCCGCCATAGGCGCTGTGCTCTTCGAGCTGGCTCAGCACCACCTCGCCGAGGATATCGCCCCGGCCCTCCGCATCGCGCGCGACGACGGCCGCGGCGGTCTCGTCGCAGCTCGTTTCGATGCCCAGAATGGTCAGATGGGACGACATGAAGCACTAGGATTGATTGCGATGGGCCGGAAACCCGGTTACGAGACATCCCGGTAACAACGGATCAAGGCGGATGCAAACAAAACCTTTCAGGATCGGCACGCGGGGCAGCCCGCTGGCGCTCGCCCAGGCCTACGAGACCCGTTCGCGCCTGATGGCGGCCCATGGCCTGCCGGAAGACATGTTCGAGATCGTCGTGCTCTCGACCAAGGGCGACCGCATCACCGACCGCTCGCTGGCGCTGATCGGCGGCAAGGGCCTGTTCACCGAGGAGATCGAGGCGCAGCTCTCCTCCGGCGAACTCGATTTTGCCGTGCACTCTTCCAAGGACATGCCGACGAAGCTGCCGGAGGGACTGCACCTCTCCGCCTTCCTGCCGCGCGAGGACGTGCGCGATGCGTTCATCGGCCGCAGCGTCGCGCGCCTGCTCGACCTGCCGCAGGGTGCGACCGTCGGCTCCGCCTCGCTCCGCCGCCAGGCACTCATCCGGCGTCTTCGGCCCGATCTCAACGTCATCGTCTTCCGCGGCCAGGTCGATACCCGCCTTGGCAAGCTCGCCGAAGGCCAGGCGGATGCGACGCTGCTCGCCTATGCCGGCCTGAAACGCCTCGGCAAGCTCGACGTGCCGACGGAAATCCTCGATCCCGTCTCCTTCCCGCCCGCCCCGGCGCAGGGCGCGATCTGCATCGAGAGCCGCATCGGCGACAAGGGCACGGAAAGCCTGCTTGCCGCCATCGACGACCGCGCGACGCGCGCGGCGGTCTCCTGCGAACGCGGCTTCCTTGCCACGCTCGACGGCTCCTGTCGCACGCCGATCGCCGGCTATGCGACGGTCGAGGGCGGGCATCTCCAGTTCCGCGGCATGATCCTGACGCCGGACGGCAGCCGGTTCCACGAGATCGAGACGAGCGGCCCGGCAAGCGAGGCCGGACGGCTCGGCGAGGCGGCGGGACAGGCGATCCGCGAGAAGGCGGGAGCGGACTTCTTCGAAAGCTGGGGCTGAACCGCGTGCGCGTCCTCGTCCTTCGCCCGGAACAGACGGCGGCCCGCACCGCCCGCAAGCTCGCGGCGCTGGGCCACGAGACCGTCTGCCTGCCGCTGTCGAAGCCCGAGCACGATCTTGATGCGGTGAAGGCGGCGCTCGCGGAGCGGCACTCGGCCATCGCCATTACCAGCGCGGAGGTGGCGCGCCTCTTCGGCCGTCTCGGCGATGCGATCGACCGCCACCTCCTGACCACGGTCTTCTCGGTCGGGCAGGCCTCGGCGGATGCCGCCAGCACGGCCGGCTTTCGCACCGTGCTCACCCCCGGCGGCGACGGCAGGGACCTTGCCGACATGATCGTCGCGCATTGCCGGGATTTCGGCATGCCGGCCGAACCGATCCTCTATCTCGCCGGCGTGCCGCGCGCGCGCAGCTTCGAGGCGCGCCTCGCCGAAGCCGGCATTCCGTTCCGCACCGTGGAGGCCTACCGCATGGTGCCCGTCGTCCCGCGCCGCACGGAGGCGGAGGCCGCGCTTCTCAAGCCGGTGCCGGATGCCGTGCTGTTCTATTCCGGCGAAAGCGCGCGGGCCTTCTTCACGCTTTCCCCGCTCGTGGAGATTCCCGAGCGCTTCCTCTCGACGCTGATGCTCTGCATGAGCGCGAATGTCGCCAAAGCCGTGCCGCAACGCTTTGCCGCATCCACCGTCATCGCCTCGTCGCCCAACGAGGAGAGCCTGCTGGATCTGCTCTAAGGGCAGACGGCGGCGGAGGAATTTGCCGC
Organism: Shinella sp. HZN7; assembly: GCF_001652565.1. Taxonomy (NCBI): domain Bacteria; kingdom Pseudomonadati; phylum Pseudomonadota; class Alphaproteobacteria; order Hyphomicrobiales; family Rhizobiaceae; genus Shinella; species Shinella sp. HZN7. The sequence continues at coordinate 3,872,931 of NZ_CP015736.1, forward strand.
AAGGGTCTTTCCCTCGCTGGCTTCCCTGTCTACGTTTAATGCAATGCACATGAACGCCAGGAGGTCGCCATGGAACCGGAAACCCCGTCCCGTCGCAAGAAGGCAGGCGACGAACCCGTGACGATCGACCTCGAAGCGGTTCCCGCCTCCGTCAGCGACGAGGCGCTGGCGGCCGAGGACGCGGCGACAACCGAAACGCCGGAAAACCAGGTACCGGAAACCTCCGAAACGGTAACGGCGGACCCCGCGGCGGCTGAAACCGCCGCCGAGCCCGCCGAGGAAAAGGCCGAGCCGATCGAACCTGCCCGCACGACCTACGAGGAGCCGGTGCGCGCCGAAACGCCACCACCACCGCAGCGCAGCAATGCCGGTACGCTGGCAGCCGGCATTCTCGGCGGCCTGATCGCGCTCCTGGGCGCCGGCAGCCTGCAATATGGCGGCTACCTGCCGACGCTCGGGCCCGACCGGGCAGGCGAATCCGACGCCGTCTCCACCCTGTCGAACGAGGTGGAGGCCCTGAAGACGCGGCTTTCCGAAACCTTGGCCGAAGCCCCGGTCGCAAACCCGGTCGATCTCCAGCCGATCGAGACGCGGATCGCCGCGCTGGAAAGATCGGCAGGTGAGAACACCGACGCCGCCGGTGCAAGCCCGGAAGCCGTCAGCAAGCTCGAAGGCGACGTGACCCGGCTGACGACGGAACTTGCGGCGCTGCGCGAGGCCATCGCGCGCACCACCGAGGCGGTCAGCGCGACGGAAAGCCAGCTTGCCGAACGCATCGCCGCCGCCGAGCAGAAGCTCGACGAGCCGCGCAGCGACATCGAGATGGCGCGGGCCGTGGCCGCCAGCGCGCTGAAGACCGCGATCGATCGCGGCGGCCCCTATCTCGCCGAACTGGAGGCCTTCGCCAGCATCGCGCCGGACGATCCGTCCCTTGCGGGCCTGCGCGAACACGCCGCCATCGGCGTACCGTCGCGCTCGGATCTCGTGCGCGATTTCCAGGCAACGGCCGACGCCATCCTCGACGCCGTGCACCAGCCCGAAGGCGACGAAGGCATCTTCAACCGCCTGATGGCAAGCGCCGCCTCGGCGATCCGCGTGCGCCCCGTCGGCAGCATCGAGGGCGATACGCCGGAAGCGATTGTCGCGCGCATCGAGAACAAGCTGCAGAACGGCGATTTCAAGGGCGCGCAGATCGAATGGCAGACCCTGCCGGAGAAAGGCCAGAGCGCGGCGGCCGACTACAAGCGCAAGCTCGACGAACGTGTCACCGTGGAGGGCCTGATCGGCACCGTCGTTTCCGGCGCCCTGAACGGCACGACCGGCGCCGCTGGCAACCAGGGCTGAGGAGACAGGCTTCATGATTCGCATTCTGGTCTTCGCCCTCTTCGTCCTCGCGCTCGCCGCCGGCTTCGCCTGGCTTGCCGACCGTCCCGGCGAGCTTTCCATCATCTGGCAGGGCCAGCGGGCCGACATGAGCCTGATGGTCGCCGCCACGCTCGTCGTCTCGCTGGTCGCCGCCGTGATGTTCTCCTGGTGGATCGTGCGCGTCGTGTGGACCTCGCCGCACTCGATCCAGCGCTATTTCCGCGCCCGCAAGCGCGACCGCGGCTACCAGGCGCTCTCCACCGGCCTCATCGCCGCCGGCGCGGGCGATGCCGCCGGTGCGCGGAAGATGCTGGGACGCACGAAGGGCCTGCTCAGCGCCGACCAGGAGCCGCTCATCCACCTGCTCGAGGCGCAGGCGGCGATGATCGAGGGCCGCTATGACGACGCGCGCCGGAAATTCGAGCTGATGGCGGACGATCCGGAAACGCGCGAACTCGGCCTGCGCGGCCTCTATCTGGAGGCCCGCCGGCTCGGTGCCAACGAGGCCGCCCGGCAATATGCCGAACGTGCCGCGGAAAAGGCCCCGCAGCTTCCCTGGGCGGCGGAAGCCGCGCTGGAATACCGTTCCGAAGCCGGGGACTGGGACGAGGCGCTGAAACTTCTCGGCGACGGCCGTTCCGGCTCGGCCGAGGAGAAGAAGACGCATGCCCGCCGCAAGGTGGTGCTGCTCACCGCCCGCGCCGCCGCAAGGCTCGATGCCGATCCGAAGGGCGCGCGCGAGGACGCCCAGCAGGCATTGAAGCTCGACGAGACCTTCGTGCCCGCCGGCCTCATCGCGGCCAAGGCCTATCTGCGCGAGGACAACCTGCGCAAGGCCGCCGCCATCCTGGAAAAACTCTGGAAGACCACGGCCCATGGCGATGTCGCGAAACTCTATGTCCGTGCGCGCAGCGGCGATTCGGCGACCGACCGCCTGAAGCGGGCGGAAAAGCTCGAAGCGATGCGCCCGAACAATGCCGAAGCGCTCTATGCCGTCGCGGAAGCCGCGCTGGAAACGCGCGACTTCGCGCTTGCCCGCAGCAAGGCCGAGGCCGCGGCCCGCCTGTCGCCCCGCGAAAGCGCCTTCCTGCTGCTCGCCGACATCGAGGATGCCGAGACGGGCGACCAGGGCCGCATCCGCCACTGGATGAACCAGGCGTTGAAGGCACCGCGCGATCCGGCCTGGACGGCCGATGGCATCACCGCGCCGGAATGGCGGGCCGTCTCGCCGGTCACCGGCCGCCTCGACGCCTTCGAGTGGAAGACGCCGGTCAGCCCGCTCGACGGACCGATCGAGGAAGGCTCGACCGCCGCCGTTGACGAGGCGCTCCGCACCCTGCCGCCGCTTGCCATCGAGGCCAAGCCCGCTGCACGGGTCGAAGAGATCGCAAAGGTCGAGACGGTGGAAGTCGTGCAAAAGCCCGTCGTCGTCGCCACGGTGGTGGAGGCTGCGCCGGTGAAGGCGGCAACACCGGAAAAGGTCAGGGAGACGGTGGCCACGGAGGAAGAGGAGCGCCCCTTCTTCGGCCTGCCGGATGATCCGGGCGTCAAGGAAGGCGCCGTCAAGCGGGACGGGACGAGCGGCTTCCGGCTGTTCTAGGGCATGTCCGGCCGAAGCGGCATCGCCTCGGCGTGGGACAATGCGGTGAAAACAAGAATCTGGAGCAATTCCGGTTCAGCGGGATCGCTCCAGACAAAGGCTGACGGACGAAGGCGGCGTTTTCGCTGATCGGAAAGATGCGGAAACCTTCCAGGGCTTGAGGAACGGGGCGACACTGAATGTTCGAACGCTTGCAGCAGTTTCTGGCGAGCCTTGCCGGTGGTGACAAACCGACCTTTGCTGCCGATGACCCGCGTGTCGCGGTCATGGCGCTGTGCATCCAGGTGATGGAAGCGGACGGCAAGATCCTCGATGTCGAGAAGAAGGCGCTGCGCGCCCGCTTGAAGGAATTCTACGGCCTCGACGAGACCGAGCTCGACGCGCTGGTTGCCGCCGGCACCGATGCGGAGAGCGAGGCGATCGATTTCTTCCGCTTCACCTCGGAGCTGAAGCGCCAGCTTTCCGAGGAGCAGCGCGTCGACCTGATCGGCCTGCTCTGGGAGATCGTCTATGCCGACGGCGAGCGCAGCGAGATGGAGGACCATGCCATCTGGCGCATCGCGGACCTGCTCGGCGTCTCCGGCCGGGAGCGCATCATGAAGCGGCAGGAAGTGGCCGAACGCGTGGGCGCCGCGGCAGGTCCGGAGCAGCCGGACGAAGGCTGAGCCATGCTCGATTTTCCGCACAAGCCGCGCCGCAAGCGCCCCGTCCTGATCGTCCTGCACCAGGAGACCTCCAGCCCCGGCCGCGTCGGGCAGATCCTCCAGGCGATGGGCCATGCGCTGGATATCCGCCGCCCCGTGCTCGGCGATCCGCTGCCCGCCACGCTGTCCCATCATGCGGGCGCGGTCGTCTTCGGCGGGCCGATGAGCGCCAATGACGACGAGGCCTATGTGCGCGCGGAGATCGACTGGCTCTCCGTGCCCCTTGCCGAGAACCGCCCCTTCCTCGGCATATGCCTTGGCGCGCAGATGCTGGTGAAGAACCTCGGCGGCACGGTTTTCGGCCATGCGGAGGGCTGGACCGAGATCGGCTGGTATCCGCTGGCGGCGACGCAGGCGGGCTCGGCGCTGATGGCCTGGCCGGACATGGTCTACCAGTTCCATCGCGAGGGCTTCGACCTGCCGCGGGACGCGACGCTGCTCGCCACCGGCCACCACTACGAGAACCAGGCCTTCCGCTACGGCGACAATGCCTGGGGCATCCAGTTCCACGGCGAACTGACGCTCGCCATGATGCATCGCTGGGTGGTGCGCGGCGCGCACCGTTTCGAATTGCCGGGCGCACAGGCCGGCCGCGCCCATCTCGACGGGCGCCTCCTGCACGATGCGGCGCTCCGCCTCTGGATGACGTCCTTCCTCGAGCGCATCTTCCACGAGGCCTGAGGGCGCTTGCCGCGACGGCGTCAGGCCCGCGCCATTAAACATGTTGCCGCACCGCCCGGCGCCCGGCCTTGCTGGCAGGGCGCGCAATGGCTACATGTCGAGACGAAACCAATTGGAGACATCAATGATAGCGGTCATCAACACCCTATTGTTCATCATCAGCATAGCGTGGTTCCTGGTGATCGCCTCGGCGATCTTCTCCTGGCTCTATGCCTTCAACGTCATCAACGCGAACAATCAGGTGATCGCGACCATCGGCCGCTCGCTCTACCAGCTGACCGAACCGATCTACCGCCCGATCCGCCGCGTCCTGCCGAATTTCGGCGGCGTCGACCTTTCGCCGCTCGTCGTGCTCGTCATCCTGTTCTTCCTGGAGCAGGTGATCCGCAGCGTGCTGGCGCCGGCCCTCCTGGCGCCGTGACCGAACAGGCCGGCCCCGCGCTCCGCCGCCATGGCGATCATGTGCGCCTGACGGTGCGGCTGACGCCGAACGGCGGGCGCGATGCGATCGACGGCTGGGAAACCGGCGCCGACGGTGAGCGCTACCTCAAGGCCCGCGTCAGTGATCCGCCCGACAAGGGCAGGGCGAACAAGGCGCTGGTGGCGCTGATCGCCAAGACGGCCGGCGTTGCCAAGTCCGCCGTGCGCCTTGTCAGCGGCGATACCCAGAGAAAGAAAATCCTCCGGATCGACGGCGATCCGGAGGACATCGTTTCAAGACTTGAAGGCGCCGGAGCGCGCTGAGCGCTTACTTCTTGCTCGCCTGATAACGCTCGACGGCTTCCAGGATCATCTTCTTGGCGACGGTAACGTCCTGCCAGCCGGCGATCTTCACCCACTTGCCGGGCTCCAGGTCCTTGTAATGCTCGAAGAAGTGCTCGATCTGCTTCAGCGTGATCTCCGGCAGGTCGGTGTAGTTCTCGACCTTGTCGTAGCGGCGCGTCAGCTTCGGCACCGGCACGGCGATGATCTTCTCGTCCTTGCCGCCATCGTCTTCCATGACCATGACGCCGATCGGGCGCACGTTGATGACACAGCCCGGAACGAGCGGGCGGGTGTTGGCGATCAGCACGTCGATCGGGTCGCCGTCTTCCGAGAGCGTGTGCGGCACGAAGCCGTAATTGCCGGGATAGGTCATCGGCGTGTAGAGGAAACGGTCGACGACGAGGGCGCCGGCTTCCTTGTCCATCTCGTACTTGATCGGATGGCCGCCGACCGGCACCTCGACAATGACGTTCACGTCGTCCGGCGGGTTCTTGCCAACGGAAATCGCATCGATACGCATGGGGGGCTCCCTCAGGTGGAATGGTTCGGTTCGCGGGCTTCCTAATGCGAATCCCATTGCAGTGCAACATGACTTTCGCCGGAGGCGAATAGACGAGCTCCGTGCCCCGTCTCCATGAAGACCGGAGGATGATCCATGCGCCTGATGCCCCTTCTCTTTGTCGCCGCTCTCGCCGCTTCGGCCGCCCAGGCCAACGAGAGCGCCTATTCCGACCGCAATCTCGACGCCTGCAAGATGCTCTCGCAGGAGGACGAAGGCCCGAGCATCACCCTTGAATGCGCCGGCTACAAGGATTTTCCGGTTTATTTCAAGGAAGGCGACCTCCGCCAGAGCCAGGCCTACGGCCCGGTCGGCAAGGCCTGGCTGGACGAGGCCTTCGAGAGCTTCGGTCCGTTCAACCACACCAATGCCAGGATCGAATGGCGGCTTGCGGCGGATGGAAAACCGGTCGCGGCCATCGTGCGCTGGTTCGTCTCCGACCCGGAGACCACGAGCGACACCGATACACGCTATGGCCAGGTCCTCGTCGTCTCGACGGTCGCGACGGCGCAGAACCCGACAAGCTGCGTCGTCGGCTATGTCGACGCCCTGGAGAACAAGGACGCCAATATCCTCGCCCGCAAGGTGGCGGACGAGGAGGCGCATGACTTCGCCTGCGGCATGGCCGAGCCGCAATGGCACGGCGCGCGCGGCAGGCTGGCCGGCGAACCGATGCGGTATCTGCCGCAGACGGTCGAATAGGGTTCAGGGCCAGACGAAACCGAGCTTCTTCAGCTCCTTGTCGCCGAAATTCTCCATGCCCTCGGCGATGTCGCGCCCGCCGGCGGAGCGGAAGAAGCGTTCGGCATGCTCGCTGTCCTCCAGGCACCAGACGATCAGGCCTTCGCAGCCGAGCGACTTCAGAAGCCGCCGCGCCTCGCCGAAGAGCAGCCGGCCGAGACCGATGCCCTGGTATTCCGGCCGCAGGTAGAGTTCGTAGATCTCGCCTTCCTGCGGCAGCGCCCGGGCCCGATTGAGGCCGAGCGTGGCATAACCCGCCACCGTGCCGGCGACGTCGAGCACCAGCAAGGTCGCAGGACCCCGCGTCGCCTTGCGCCACCAGGTCTCACCGCGGCGGTCGACCATCTGTATAAGCGGCTTGTGCGGGATGAGACCGCCATAGGCCTGCAGCCACGATATCCGATGCGTCTCGGATATCGCGCGTGCATCCTGCGGCTCGGCGCGCCGCACATCGATCGACAGTGTTTTCATAACACGACTCATATTCCGGCACCGATTCCACCGGAATCCCGCGGGGCATGGAGGCTTCCTTTGCCCACAGGCGAGTTCCGGGCGGCACGCCGAAAAGTTAACGCTTTTTTAACAAACGTCACAAGTCGTAAAACGATGACACACACATGAAAAACCCCGGCGCCCCTCTGTCGTGGGCGCCGGGGTTAAAAATCGTCCCGTTTCGGAAAAACCGCTCAGGCCGCGCCGGCCGAGCGCTGCTTTTCGAATCGCTTGCGGTCGTTCGGGTCGAGATAGAGCTTGCGCAGGCGGATGGACTTCGGCGTCACCTCGACGAGTTCGTCGTCCTGGATCCAGGAGAGCGCGCGCTCCAGCGTCATCTTGATCGGCGGCGTCAGGCGGACGGCTTCGTCCTTGCCGGCGGCGCGGATGTTGGTGAGCTTCTTGCCTTTCAGCACGTTGACCTCAAGGTCGTTGTCGCGCGTGTGGATGCCGACGATCATGCCGGCATAGACCTTCTCGCCCGCGTCGATGACCATCGGGCCGCGGTCTTCCAGGTTGAAGAGGGCGTAGGCGACGGCCTCGCCCGATTCGTTGGAGAGCAGCACGCCGTTGACGCGGCCGCCGATCTCGCCCTTGTAGGGCTGGTAGTCGTGGAACAGGCGGTTCATGATCGCCGTGCCACGCGTGTCGGTCAGAAGCTCCGACTGGTAGCCGATGAGGCCGCGGGTCGGCGCGAAGAAGACGAGGCGGACGCGGTTGCCGCCGGAGGGACGCAGCTCGACCATCTCGGCCTTGCGCTCCGACATCTTCTGCACGACGACGCCGGAATGTTCCTCATCCACGTCGATGACGACTTCCTCGATCGGCTCCAGCATCTGGCCGGTCGCCTCGTCCTTGTGCATGACGACGCGCGGACGCGACACGGCGAGCTCGAAGCCTTCGCGGCGCATGGTCTCGATGAGGACGGCGAGCTGGAGTTCGCCGCGGCCGGAAACGAAGAACGAATCCTTGTCGCCCGACTCCTCGATCTTCAGCGCGACATTGCCTTCGGCTTCCTTGAAAAGGCGGTCGCGGATGACGCGGCTCGTCACCTTGTCGCCCTCAGTGCCGGCGAGCGGCGAATCGTTGACGATGAAGGACATGGTGACGGTCGGCGGGTCGATCGGCTGCGCCTTCAGTGCTTCCGAGACGGACGGGTCGCAGAACGTGTCGGCGACGGTGCCCTTGGTGAGGCCGGCGATGGCGACGATATCGCCGGCATGGGCCTCTTCGATCGCCGTGCGCTCGATGCCACGGAAGGCGAGAATCTTCGAGATACGGCCGTTTTCGATGAGCTGGCCGTCCTGGCCGAGAACCTTGACGGTCTGGTTCGGCTTGATCGAGCCGGAATGGATGCGGCCGGTGATGATGCGGCCGAGGAAGGGGTTGGCTTCGAGGATCGTGCCGATCATGCGGAACGGGCCTTCGGCGACCTTCGGCTCGGGAACGTGCTTGAGCACGAGATCGAGCAGCGGGGCCATGCCTTCATCGGTCGGGCCTTCCGGGTTGACGTTCATCCAGCCGTTGCGGCCCGAACCGTAGAGGATCGGGAAGTCGAGCTGTTCGTCGGTGGCGTCGAGATTGGCGAAGAGGTCGAAGACCTCGTTCAGCACTTCCTCGTGACGGCCGTCCGGACGGTCGATCTTGTTGATCGCGACGATCGGCTTCAGGCCGACCTTCAGCGCCTTGCCGACGACGAACTTCGTCTGCGGCATCGGGCCTTCCGAACTATCGACGAGAACGATCGCGCCGTCCACCATCGAGAGGATGCGCTCCACCTCGCCGCCGAAGTCGGCGTGGCCGGGCGTGTCGACGATGTTGATGCGGTGACCCTTCCACTCGACCGAGGTGGCCTTGGCGAGGATGGTGATGCCGCGTTCCTTTTCGAGATCGTTCGAGTCCATCACGCGTTCGGCGACGCGCTGGTTTTCACGGAACGAGCCGGACTGTTTCAGGAGCTCGTCGACAAGCGTGGTCTTGCCATGGTCGACGTGCGCGATGATCGCGATATTGCGGATGGACATGGTTTAATCTCTGAGGTTCGGGGCGCGCGGTATAGGGGGGCGCCGTCTTCAATGGCCGGGCTCTTACATGTTTTTCCGCAAATGCGAAAGAGGCGGGGCGCAACTCTGTTGCCCGCGCCGCACAGGGCCCGGCCTCAAGAGGCGCGCACCGGCGGCAGCGTGATGTTCCAGAGTTCCCGGTCTTCCCGGTCCATCAGGCGCACCGTCATCTCCTCGCTCGTCCCGTTGATGTCGACGAGGCCGAAGAATTGCAGGCCGGCCGAGGGCGGCAGGTTGCTGTCGATGCCGCCCTTGGACGACTTGATGAACCGCACCTCCGGCCCGAAGGTCATGTCGAGCGGCTTCGGCCCGTAGGTGCCGGAATGCAGCGGCCCGGAGACGAACTCCCAGAACGGATGGAACTCCTGGAATTTCGCCCGCGACGGATCGTAGTGGTGCGCGGCCGTGTAGTGCACGTCCGCCGTCAGCCAGACGACGTTGTGGACCGCATTGTCGCGCAGGAAGGAGAGAAGGTCGGCGATCTCCCGCTCGCGCGCCGCCGGCGGACCGTTGAGGCCGTCGGCGACACCCTCGTAGCCGAGGCTGTTGGCATAGTCGTCCCAGATGACGAGGCCGAGCGGCATGTCGCAGGCGATGACCTTCCACACGGCGCGCGAAGCCGCCAGCTCCCGCCGCAGCCAATCCGCCTGCCGCCAGCCGAACAGGCCGTTTTCCGTGCCACCCCGGTTGGGGCTGCGATAGGAGCGCAGGTCGACGAAGAAGACGTCGAGCAGCGGCCCGTAGGCGATCTTGCGGAAGATGCGGCCGGGCTCGGTGGGAAAATAGCGGATCGGCGTCATCTCGTGGAAGGCGCGCCGGGCGCGGGCCTCGTAGACGCCGATCTCCTTTTCCGGATAGCGCCGGTCGCCGGTAAGGTCACTCGATTCCGACCAGTTGTTGAGCACCTCGTGGTCATCCCACTGGAAGAAGGTCGGGCATTGCGTGTTGAAGGACAAGAGGTGCTCGTCGAGCAGATTGTATTTCCACTGGCCGCGAAACTCATGCAGCGTGCGCGCCACGTTGCGCTTCTCGTCGGTGACGATGCGGTTCTTCCAGATCCCGCCATCCCGCAGCCGGATCTCATCGGGGATCGGACCATCGGCATAGACGGTATCGCCGGAATGGATGAAGAAATCCGGCTCGTGCCGCAGCATGGTCGAATAGGTCTTCATGCCGACATCGTCGATGCCCCAGCCCTGCCCGGCGGTGTCGCCCGACCAGACGAAACGCACGGAGCGCTTGCGCATCGGCGCGGTGCGGAAGCGCCCGACGATCGGCTCGGAGACGAGATGGCTGGAATAGGGATCGCTGGCGGTGAAGCGATAGAAGATGTCCTGGTCCGGCAAGAGGCCCTGCAGCATCGCCTTGACCGTGTTGTCGGACGCGATCGTCGCCTTCTCGACGGGCAGGCGCGACGCGTTCAGGAAGCTCTCGGTCGTCGAATATTCCAGCGTCACCTCGGCCGGCCGGTCCACCCGCGCCCAGACCATGCCGGAGGAGCAATCGACATCGCCCGACTGCACGCCGTGGGAAAAGACCGGGCTGCCATGGCGCCGCGCATAATAGGGAACGGCCAGCGCCGAGGAGGTCGCGAGCGCGCCCGCCCCTGCGGTGTGAAGGAACGAGCGCCGCGTCAGCGTCTCGGGAACAATCGCCATGCCACCTCCGGCCAAGCCCGCGAATCGACGGGCAGACCATGAGTCCCGGGCATGTCAGTCCGGTAACGGGACGATGACGGTTCACCCAAGATTCGGTGACAGGACGATGACGCGCCTCAGGGCGCCTTGCCCTCTTCCGGCTGCTCGACGGAGTGGCGCATGATCAGCGGCATCTGCGACAGCGTGAAGAGAATGGTGATGGGCATGGTGCCCCAGACCTTGAAGGCCACCCAGAAATCCGTCGAGAAGGAGCGCCACACAACCTCGTTCAGCACCGCGAGGAAGACGAAGAACAGGCCCCAGCGCAGCGTCAGCTTGCGCCAACCCTCGTCGGTGAGCCTGAAGGCAGCGTGGAAGACGTAGCCGAGCAGCGATTTGCCGAAGAGAAGGCCGCCGAGCAGGATGGCACCGAACAGCGAATTGACGATGGTCGGCTTCATCTTGATGAAGGTGTCGTTCTGCAGCCAGAGCGTCAGCGCGCCGAAGACGAAGACGACGATGCCTGATATCAGCGGCATCATCGGCAGGGTGCGCGTCAGGACCCAGGAGACGACGAGGGCGATCGCCGTCGCCGCCATGAAGAGGCCCGTGGCGATGAAGATCGGCCCGCCCATCTCGGCCAGAACCGGAAACTGCGCGGCCAGCCACTCGCCGCGGGAATTGGCGAAGAAGAACACGACGAGGGGGCCGAGTTCCAGCACCATCTTGAGGAGCGGGCTGATCTTCTCCTCCGCCTTGGCCGGGGCGTCCAGCGTTGCCTTGCTCATGCCTCAACTCCTGCGATCGCTTCCGCGAAATCCTTGGCCTCGAAGGGTTCGAGATCGTCGATCCCCTCCCCGACACCGATGAAATAGACCGGCAGCTTGTGCTTGGCGGCAATCGCCACAAGGATGCCGCCGCGGGCCGTACCGTCCAATTTTGTCATGATCAGGCCCGAGACGCCCGCGACATTGCGGAAAATCTCCACCTGGTTCATGGCGTTCTGCCCGGTCGTCGCATCGAGCGTCTGGAGAACGGTGTGCGGGGCGTCGGGATCGAGCTTGCCGAGCACGCGCACGATCTTCTCCAGCTCCGCCATCAGCTCCGTCTTGTTCTGCAGGCGGCCGGCCGTGTCGATGATCAGGACGTCGCTCTTCTTCAGCTTCGCCTGCTCATAGGCTTCATAGGCGAGCCCCGCCGCATCCGCGCCGAGCTTCGAGGAGACGATGTCGGAGCCCGTGCGCTCCGCCCAGATCTTCAGTTGCTCGATGGCCGCCGCACGGAACGTATCGCCCGCCGCCATCATCACCTTCAGGCCCGCGCCCGAGAGCTTGGCCGCGAGCTTGCCGATCGTCGTCGTCTTGCCGGTGCCGTTGACGCCGACGACGAGGATGACATGCGGCTTGTGGTTGAGGTCGAGCGCGAGCGGCTTGGCGACGGGACCGAGGACCTTGGTGATCTCGCTCGCCATGATGCGCGACACATCCGCGCCCGTGACGTCCTTGCCGTAGCGCTCGGAGGCGAGCGTATCGGTGATGCGCAGCGCCGTCTCCACGCCGAGATCGGCCTGGATCAGCAGGTCTTCGAGGTCCTGCAGCGTATCGTCGTCGAGCTTGCGCTTGGTGAAGAGGCTGCTGATCTGGCCGGTGAGCTGCGAGGAGGTGCGGGCAAGCCCCTCGCGCAGGCGCTGGAACCAGGTGCGCTTCACCTGCGGCGCCGGGACGTCCACGACCGGTTCGCGCGCGGCCGCCGCAAAACCCTTCGGCAAGGCGGGCGCCTCGGCCTTCGGCTCGCTGCGGATCGCCTCTTCGAGGACCGGGTCTTCCGTCTCCGCAGGCGCCGTTTCTTCGGCCCGGACGATCTCGTCCTGCGGCTCGATGATCTCTTCCGCCGCTACGGGCTCCGCATCGACGATCTCCTCGACGGGAGCGACTGGCTCTTCCTCGGTAGAATCCTCCACCGTATCGGGCGCCGGCGCGTCATCCGCCGGGCCACCGGCGGTCTCCATCTCGGCGGGCGCGACCGGGTCTTCCGCAACGGGCAGATCCGGGGCGTGCGGGAGCGGATAGATGTCCGGCTCGGCTTCGTCGGGCACATGCTGCGCGGCTTCGGGATTGGCGGCCTCGGCCTCGTCGAGCAGCGCGTCCCGCTCCTCGACGACGGCAGGCTCTAGGCTTTCCGCGGCCGGTTCAGGCGCGACCTCGACGACCTTCGGCTCGACGACCGGCGCTTCCGCCTCCGGCTTCTGCTCGGGGGCGGTGTCTTTTCCGAAGGTGAAGATCTTCTTGATGAAGCCGAGGGCCATGAAGGATGTGTCCGCTAGTTATGCGAGAGGGCGGTTTCGGGCCGCATCGTCAGGTGTCTGCCATTGTGGCCGGTGATCGTGACCGGCACAAGGTCGCGGGGCTTGAGGCCCGCGGCATCGACGAGCGTGAAATTTTCCGTGTGGGCGAGGCCGTTGTTCTCGACGAGGATGATCTCCCGCTTCCCGATCATGGAAGCAAGATGGGCCTCGGCGAGCCGTTTTCCAGTCTCGCGCAGGCGGCTGGCGCGAGACTTGACGAGCGCCCGGTCGAGCTGCGGCATGCGCGCGGCCGGCGTGCCGGGGCGCGGGCTGTAGGGAAAGACGTGCAGATGGGCGATGCCGCAGTCTTCCGCAAGCCGCGCCGCATTGGCGAACATGTCTTCCGTTTCGGTCGGGAAGCCGGCGATCATGTCCGCGCCGAAACTGATATCGGGGCGAAGCGCGCGTACGCGCCCGCAGAAGGCGCGCGCATCGGCGCTGGAATGGCGGCGCTTCATGCGCTTGAGGATCAGGTCGTCGCCATGCTGGAGCGACAGATGCAGATGCGGCATGAAGCGCGGTTCGTCCGCGATGAGGTCCCAGAGGTGATCGTCCGCCTCGATGCTGTCGATCGAGGAGAGGCGAAGACGCCGGATATCCGGCACCTGCTTCAACAGCGTCTTGGCGAGGTATCCGAGGCTCGGCCGGCCCGGCAGGTCCGCGCCGTAGCTGGTGGCGTCGACGCCGGTCAGCACGATCTCACAGTAGCCGCTCTCGGTGAGCTTTCGCACCTGGTCGACGACGGCGCCCATCGGCACCGAGCGGGAATTGCCCCGGCCATAGGGAATGATGCAGAAGGTACAGCGATGGTCGCAGCCGTTCTGCACCTGCACGAAGGCGCGCACATGGCCGTCGATCAGCTTCACCATCTGCGGCGCGGTCTCGCGCACGCTCATGATGTCGTTGACGCGCAGCTTCTCTTCCGCCGAAACGCCGAAATCCGGCAGCGCGCGGTAGGAGGCGCTTTTCAGCTTCTCCTCGTTGCCGAGCACGGCGTCGACTTCCGGCATGTCGGCAAAGGTGTGCTTCTCCGTCTGCGCCGCGCAGCCGGTGACGATGATGCGGGCATGCGGATTGTCCCGCCGAGCCCGGCGGATCGCCTGGCGCGCCTGGCGCACGGCCTCGCCCGTCACGGCGCAGGTGTTGACAAGCACGGCATTGTTCAGCCCCGCCTTCTCGGCTTCGGCGCGCATCACTTCCGATTCGTAGGTGTTGAGCCGACAGCCGAAGGTTATGACCTCTACGCCGCTCAAAGGGCGGCCGCCTCGGCATCATCGCGGCGGAAGGCGCCTGTCGAAGGATCGAGCATGCCGGACCACTCCCATTCGGCCGGCCCGGTCATGACGACGTGATCGTCCCCGCGCCATTCGATGGTCAGCACGCCGCGGTTCGGGCTGCTGGCGACGGTTATCGCGACCGTGCGGCCCGTGCGGCCCGTGCGCGCGCCGGAAACGCCGGCAGCGCAGGCGGCCGAGCCGCAGGCGAGCGTCAGGCCGGCGCCGCGCTCCCAGGTGCGGGTCGTCATCGAGGCATTCGAGGTCACCTGCGCCAGCGTGATGTTCGCCTTTTCGGGGAACATCGGATGGTTTTCCAGCAGGGGGCCGAAGCGTTCGAGATCGAAGCTCATCGGATCGCGGTCGACCCAGAAGACGGCATGCGGATTGCCCATCGACATGGCGGCCGGCGAATGCAGCACCGGCGCGTCGATCGGACCGATCTGCAGTTCGATGCGGCTCGTGTCGAAGAATTCTTCAGCGAGCGGGATGCGGTTCCAGTCGAAGACCGGCTTGCCCATGTCGACGGAAATTGTGCCGTCCTCATGCTCTACGGCATTCAGGATGCCGGCGACGGTCTGGAAGGTGAAGACCTTCTTGCCCGTCTCGGCGGCCAGCGCCTGCACGACGCAGCGCGTGCCGTTGCCGCAGGCCTGCGCCTTGGAGCCATCGCAGTTGAGGATGTCGATGAAGGCATCCGTTCCGTCGACCCGCGGATCGTGGATCGCCATGATCTGGTCGAAGCGGGTGGCGGGATCGGCGTTGAGCGCGATCGCCGCCTCCGGCGTCACGACATCGCTGCGGCCGCGCATGTCCACGACCAGGATCATGTTTCCCAGCCCGTTCATCTTCGCGAAATCGACCGTCTTTGTCATTACACTCTGCCCATCCGGGCCGAACACGCCCGTTGCGGCCGTATATGGCGGAAAATCCCGCGGATTTCCAGTGCCTTGCTCAGACCGCGACAGCGGGAACATCGAACACTTCGCCCGGCCGCAGCGCGCGAAACCGTTCGCGGGCGATGCCGGCCGCATCGAGCGCCGCTTCCAGCGCGGCGAGCGGTTCGTCGATCGCCTCGTTCGTCAGCCGGAAGGTGCCCCAATGGTGGCCGGCCACATAGGCCGCACCGGAGGCCACCATGCCCTGAACCGCCTCGTCCGGGTTCTGGTGTTGCGGACGCATGAACCAGCGCGGCTCATAGGCGCCGAACGGCAGGTTGGCCAGGCGGATCGGCCCATGTTTCTCGCGGATCGCCCGGTAGTTGATGCCCTGGTGAAAGCCGGTATCGCCGACATGGTAGATCTTTCCGCCGGGCGTCTCGATGAGAAAGGCGGACCAGAGCGCCATGCGCCGGTCGCCGAGCCCGCGCGCCGACCAGTGGTGGCAGGGCTCGCAATGGAGCGTCACCCCGTCAGCCACCGTCAGCGCGCGACCCCAGTCCATCGTCGTTATGCGCGCCCTGTCGACCGTCGGCACGATGATGCGATCATTGCCGAGCGGCGTGACGATCCGGCAATCGTCCCGCTCGGCGAGCGCTTTCAGCGTCGCAAGGTCGAGATGGTCGTAGTGATTGTGCGTGACGAGCACGAGGTCGATCTTCGGCAGGTCGGCAAGGCGGATGCCCGGTGGGTTGACCCGCTTGGGCCCGGCGAAGGTGAACGGGCTTGCGCGGTCGCTCCAGACCGGATCGGTCAGGATATTGAGGCCGGCGGTCTGGATGAGCAGCGCCGCATGGCCCGCCAGCGTGACGACGAGGCGATCGCCGGCGATACGCGGTTCCGGAACGGCTGATGGAAAGGGGCTCGGCCAGTCGAGCGGCCAGGCGGAGCGCCCGCCCCCGAGCTGCCAGCGCATCAGTTCGAAAAAGCTGTTCGGCTCCTCGCCGTTCGGATTGAAGAAATGCGTGCCGTCGAAATGGTCGCTGAGCGGCCCGTCATAATAGCGCTTGGCCGCAAGGCTGCGGCTCCCAAAGCCGCTGCCGGCGAGCGTCGCCAGCGCACCGATGCCCGACCATTTGAGGAACGTCCGACGGTTCATCGGTGAAAGATAGGTTGCGCCCCGCCGCACTGCAATGCGCCCTCGCCACCTCCCGGAAAATTTACGGCGTAGCGGAATTGCCCGCTGTCCTTGACTTTCCGGCCTCTTTGCTGTTTAAGCCGCGCCATCTGCGACAAGCAACGAGACTTGCAGCCACCGACCGGGACCCTATTGGCGGTATAAACAGATCCCGGAGGTCAACACCCGACAGCGCGATGCGCCCTCGGGTGCTTTTCGGCTTTGCGTCTTGTTTTTGGCGCGGATGGCACCGATGTTTCCGCCTGACGCGGAAACAAGAAGGAAGACGTGATGTTTGAAACACTCCAGGACCGCCTTGGCTCCATTCTCAATGGACTGACAGGCCGTGGCGCGCTTTCCGAGGCCGATGTCTCGGCGGCGCTGCGCGAGGTCCGCCGTGCGCTTCTCGAAGCGGACGTGGCCCTGGAAGTGGTGCGCTCCTTCACCGATGCCGTGCGCGAAAAGGCCGTCGGCGCGGAAATCCTGAAGTCGATCAAGCCCGGCCAGATGGTCGTCAAGCTCGTGCATGACGAGCTGGTCTCGATGCTCGGCTCCGAAGGCGTCTCGATCGACCTCAACGCCGCCGCCCCCGTCGTCATCATGATGGTGGGTCTGCAGGGCTCCGGCAAGACGACGACGTCCGGCAAGATCGCCAACCGGTTGAAGACGCGCGACAAGAAGAAGGTCCTGATGGCCTCGCTCGACACGCGCCGCCCGGCCGCGCAGGAGCAGCTTCGCCAGCTCGGCGTGCAGACCGGCATCGATACGCTGCCTGTTATCGCCGGCCAGTCGCCGACCGATATCGCCGCGCGCGCCGTGCAGGCTGCAAAGCTCGGCGGCCATGACGTCGTCATCCTCGACACCGCCGGCCGAACCCATATCGACGAACCGCTGATGATCGAGATGGCGGAGATCAAGCGGAAGTCCAATCCGCACGAGATCCTGCTCGTCGCCGATGCGCTGACCGGCCAGGACGCCGTCAACCTCGCCCGCAACTTCGACGACCGCGTCGGCATCACCGGCCTCGTCCTGACCCGCATGGACGGCGACGGCCGCGGCGGCGCGGCCCTTTCCATGCGCGCCGTCACCGGCAAGCCGATCAAGCTGATCGGCGTCGGCGAGAAGATGGGCGAGCTGGAGGAATTCCACCCCCGGCGCGTCGCCGACCGCATCCTCGGCATGGGCGACATCGTCTCGCTCGTCGAGAAGGCGGCGGAGAATATCGACGCCGAGAAGGCGGCCGCCATGGCCGCCAAGATGGCCAAGGGCAAGTTCGACCTCAACGACCTCGCCGACCAGCTCGGACAGATGCAGAAGATGGGCGGCATGGGCGGCATCATGGGGCTTATGCCCGGCATGGCCGGCATGAAGGACAAGATGTCCGCCGCCGGCCTCGACGACAAGCTGTTCGCCCGCCAGATCGCCATCATCAATTCGATGACCAGGGCCGAGCGCGCCAATCCCGACCTGCTCAAGCATTCCCGCAAGAAGCGCATCGCCGCCGGCTCCGGCACCGATGCTAGCGACATCAACAAGCTTCTGAAGATGCACCGCCAGATGGCGGACATGATGAAGATGATGGGCGGCAAGAAGGGCGGCATGATGAAGCAGATGATGGGCGGTCTTGCCAGCAAGATGGGCCTTGGCGGCGGCATGGGCGGCATGCCCGACCTGTCCAAGATGGATCCGAAGCAGCTCGAGGCGCTCGCCAAGCAGGCGGAAGCCGCCGGCATCAAGCCGGGCAGCCTGCCGGGCCTTGGCGGTGGCGGTGGCCTTCCGGGCCTCGGGGGTGGACGCCTGCCCGGTCTCGGCGGCCTTCCGGGCCTTCCCGGCCTGCCGAAGAAGAAGTGAGGGGACGCGGCATGACGATCGATCCGAAGGTCAAGCAGCAATTGGGGGAATACCGGCAGTCGATCGACAATATCGACGCTGCCCTTGTGCATATGCTCGCCGAACGCTTCCGCTGTACCCAGGCGGTGGGCGTGCTCAAGGCGACGCATGAACTGCCGCCGGCCGATCCGGCGCGCGAGGAATACCAGATCGAACGCCTTCGCCGCCTGGCGAAGGATGCCAATCTGGATCCGGATTTCGCGGAGAAGTTCCTGAACTTCATCATCCGCGAGGTGATCCGGCACCATGAAGCCATTGCCGCTGAACACAGCGGCGCAAACCAGAACACCGCTTGAAAAGCGGTTCACGTCACATCCAAGGAGTAATGACATGTCCCTGAAAATCCGTCTCGCCCGCGGTGGCTCCAAGAAGCGCCCGTACTACCAGATCGTCGTTGCCGACGCCCGTTCGCCGCGCGACGGCCGCTTCCTGGAAAAGCTCGGTTCCTGGAACCCGATGCTCGGCAAGGACGACGCAAACCGCGTCCAGATCGACGCCGACCGCGCCAAGGAATGGCTCGCCAAGGGCGCCCAGCCGACCGACCGCGTTGCCCGCTTCCTCGATGAGGCCGGTGTCGTGAAGCGCGACGCCCGCAACAACCCGGAAAAGGCAAAGCCGGGCAAGAAGGCCCTCGAGCGCGCTGCCGAGAAGAAGCAGAAGGAAGAAGACGCCGCTGCTGCCGCCGCTGGCGAATAATCCTTCGCGACCAACCCCTCCTCCGTCATGCTCGGGTAGGCCCGAGCATGACGTCAGCGGGTGGGGCGAGGTTTGTCATCAAGCTGGCGGGCGGCGTGTTTCATGCCGCCCGTTTTCATTTGGAGCCGTGGCGCGAACGTAATAAAGCCTAGGCGTCCCATACACACGGAACCGAACCATGGCGAAACTGGAAAATCCCGTCCTCATGGGCACCGTCGGCGCGGCACAGGGCCTGCGCGGCGAGGTCCGCGTGAAATCCTATACGATCGACCCGACGGCGATCGGCGACTATGGCCATCTCCACACCGAGGACGGCCGGTCCTTCGAGGTGCTCGAAGTGCGCGAGGCGAAGAATGTCGTCGTGGTGCGCTTTCGCGGCGTCAACGACCGCAATGCCGCCGAGGCGCTCACCGGCACCGATCTCTATATCGAGCGCGACAACCTGCCGGACGAGGAACTGGACGAGGACGAGTTCTTCTATGCCGACCTCGAAGGGCTGGAAGCCGTCGATACCGACGGCCGCAGCCACGGCAAGGTGACGGGTATCTTCGATTTCGGCGCTGGCGACCTTCTCGAACTCAAGGGGCCCGGCAAGCGGCCCGTGCTCATTCCCTTCTCCGAAGCGGCCGTGCTGGAGATCGACCTCGAAGGCGGGCGCCTTCTGATCGACGCCGTCGCCGCCGGCCTGGAGGATGACGGGAACGACGGCCCGGGCAGCCGGCGCCGCCGTCCGCCGCAAGAAGACGGCGGAGAGTGACGTGGCTTTCCGCGCCACCATCCTGACGCTCTATCCGGAGATGTTCCCGGGATTTCTCGGGCAGTCGCTCTCCGGCAAGGCGCTCGCGCGCGGCGACTGGGCGCTCGACTGCGTGCAGATCCGCGATTTCACCACCGATCGCCACCGCACAGTGGACGACACGCCAGCCGGCGGCGGCGCCGGCATGGTGCTGAAGCCGGATGTGCTTGCCCGCGCCATCGACCACGCCTCTGAAGGCGACAGCCGCCCGCGCCTCCTGATGAGCCCGCGCGGCCGCCCGTTGACACAGGCCCGTGTCCGGGAACTGGCGGCAGGCAACGGCGCCATCATCGTCTGCGGCCGCTTCGAGGGTGTCGACCAGCGCGTCATCGACGGGCGGCAGCTCGAAGAGGTCTCGATCGGCGATTACATCCTCTCCGGCGGCGAGCCCGCGGCGATGATCCTGCTCGACGCCGTGGTGCGCATCCTGCCGGGCGTCATGGGCAATGCGCTTTCGGGCGAGCATGAGAGCTTCGAGGGCGGACTGCTGGAGCACCCGCACTATACCCGCCCGCAGGTCTGGGAAGGCATGGAGATCCCGGGCGTGCTCACCTCCGGCCACCACGCGGCGATCGAGAAATGGCGGCGCGAGGAGGCGGAACAGTTGACGCGCGCGCGTCGGCCCGATCTTCTCTCCGCTCAGCCCGTCACGAAATAATAGACCGTCAGCGCAAGGCCGACCGCGACCACAAGGCCGCGGATGACCGGCTGCGGCACGCGCCGCGCCGCCCAGACACCGGCATAGCCGCCGATCGCGCCCGCCGGCACCATGACCGCCGCCTGCGGCCAGCCGACCACGCCGCCGCTGGCGAAGACAACGATCGCCATGGCCGCGATGACGACGGCAACGAAATTCTTCAGCGCGTTCAGCCGGTGATAGTCGCCGCCCTTGGTGAGGCCCAGCACGGCGAGCGTCATGATGCCCATGCCCGCACCAAAAAAGCCGCCATAGATCGAGGTGATGCCCTGGAGGGCAAGGCCAAGCGGCGAGATCGGCTTTTCCGGGCTCAGCGTCCTGGGCTTGAGATAGGGTCCGGCCGCGAAGATCGCGGTCGCCGCCAGCAGGAGCCACGGCACCAGCGCGCGAAACGAGGGATTGGAGAGCGAGAGCAGCAGCATGGCCCCGGCAAGGCCGCCGACAAGCGACAGCGCGCCGAGCAGCAGCGCTTCCTTCCAGTCGGCGCGGATTTCCTTGGCATAGGCGAGCGTCGAGGTGACATAGCCGGGAAACTGGGTGATCGAGGAGGTGGCGTTGGCGACGATCGGCGGCAGGCCGGTCAGCGTCATCGCGCCGAAGGTCAGGAACGTACCCCCGCCGGCGATGGCGTTCACCACGCCCGACAGGAAGCCCGCGATGAACAGAAAGATGGCGTCGAAAACGGTCATGATGCTCCCCCGGCACGGCGGCTGTGGCTGCGCCCTCCTCAAGCGCGTGATAGCGTGGCGCCGGAAGGGCGGCAAGGCCCGAAGAACCGCCCTTCCGGCGCGGAATCTTTTGCCGTTGCGGCATGTCGCGCAAAAGCGCGCAGCGGTTTTGCGACAGCGGCATGCGCAAAACCAAAGCTTTGAAGCGCAGGGAGGGCATCGGAAAGGTCGCGATGCGCTTTAGGGGATGACAAGCCGGTTCGTTTGGTGTATTGGCCCGCACGGATTTGGGATTACTCCCGCCGACCTGCAATCAAAGAATGGCGAATCCGCTCCGTCCGGCAACGGACTAACCTTAGAGGCCATGGCCCAGAAGGTGACCGTCGAGCGCTCTGGCTGTTTCAGAAGAACCAGAAGGTTAGACCGATGAACATCATCCAGCAGCTCGAAGCCGAACAGGCCGCGAAGATCGAAGCCAAGCGCACCCTCCCGGAATTCTCCCCGGGCGACACCGTCCGCGTCAACGTGCGCGTCACGGAAGGTTCGCGTACCCGCGTCCAGGCCTATGAAGGCGTCTGCATCGCCCGTTCCGGCGGCGGCCTCAACGAGAGCTTCACCGTTCGCAAGATCTCCTACGGCGAAGGCGTCGAGCGCGTCTTCCCGGTTTACTCGCCGCTCGTCGAAAGCGTCGACGTCGTGCGCCGCGGTAAGGTCCGCCGCGCCAAGCTCTACTACCTGCGTGATCGCCGCGGCAAGTCGGCTCGTATCGTCGAGAACACCGGCACGCGCGCCCGCAAGCTGAACGATGCCGAGCGCCAGGCCATTGCCGAGGAAAAGGCACGTCTCGAGGCCGAGAAGGTGGCAGCCGCCCAGGCGCTCGCCGCTGAAAAGGCCGCAGCAGAAGCTGCCGAAGCCGCAAAGGCCGCGGAAGCTGCCGCCGAATAATCCGGCAGCCGCATCCATTCGAAGAAGCCGTCGGCCTTGCCGACGGCTTTTTTGTTTTACGGAAAAGCCTTTGCACGCAAGCGCCGTGCTTGCCTCCCTGCCTGAACCTGTGAGAGTGTTCCGCCGCCACAATTTCAGGAGCATATTTTGATGTTTTCCCGCCGCGCTGTTCTCGCAGGCCTTGCCGCCGCCGCCCTCATGCCCGCTGTCACCTTCGCCGCGGACCTGCCCGATCTCGGCGGCAAGACCGTCGTCGTCGTCACGGAGAACGCCTATCCGCCGCTGCAGTTCGTCGATCCGAAGTCGGGCGAGCAGATCGGCTGGGAATATGACGCGATGAACGAGATCGCCAAGCGGCTGAACTTCAAGGTCGAATACCAGAACGCCAGTTGGGACACGATGATCCAGGCGGTCTCCGACAACCAGTACAATATCGGCATGACCGGCATCACCATCAAGGACGACCGCAAGGAGAAGGTCGACTTCTCCGACCCCTACATGCGTTCGCAGCAGTTCATGCTGGTGCGCGGGGACGAGGAACGCTTCAACGACGCAAAATCCTTCGCGGCGCTGACCGATGGCCTGATCGCTGCCCAGCCCGGCACCTCGCCCTTCTACACCGCCGTCTATGAAATCCTCGACGGCAACGAGCAGAACCCGCGCATCAAGCTGTTCGAGACCTTCGGTGCGACCGTGCAGGCACTGCAGGCCGGCGACGTCGACCTGGTGCTCACCGACAGCGTCGCGGCCAAGGGCTATGTCGATGCCTCGGGCGGCAAGCTCAAGGTGGTCGGCGGGCCGCTCGGCACCGAGGACTTCGGCTTCATCTTCCCGAAGGGCTCCGATCTCGTCGCCCCTGTCAACGCGGCGATCGCGGCGTTGACGGCGGACGGCACGCTGGAAAGCCTCAACAAGAAGTGGTTCCTCGACTACAAGATGGGTGAGTGACGGGCAGCCATGGCTCCCGCTTCCCCTGATACGGCGAAGGGCGACTATCCCTGGTGGCTGGTCGCCCTCGGCGTCATCGCGCTGGCGCTTGCCGGCATCATCATTGCCAATGACCTCTACAGGCAGGTGTTCAGCGTCGTGCTGAAGGGACTGTGGGTGACGATCTTCGTGACCCTCGTCGCCTTCCTGCTCGCCACCCTGCTCGGCCTCGCCGTCGCCCTGATGGCGCTCTCCGAAAGCAAGGCGCTGCGCCAGATCGCGCGCTTCTACACGGAGGTGATCCGGGGCGTGCCGGTGCTCGTCCTGCTCTTCTACATCGCCTTCGTCGGCGCCCCGGCACTGGTGGCAGTGATCAATTTCGCGATCGGCCCGCTCCTTGCCGCCGGCTACCTGGAGCCTGTGCAGGTGCGCGACCTCTCGCTGATGTGGCGGGCGATCATCGCGCTGATGATCGGCTATTCCGCCTTCATCGCCGAGGTCTTTCGCGCGGGCATCCAGTCCGTCGACAAGGGGCAGATCGAGGCGGCGAAGGCGCTTGGCCTGTCGCGCTTCCAGCGCTTCCGCCTCGTCGTCTTTCCGCAGGCCGTGCGCGTCATCCTGCCGCCGCTCGGCAATGACTTCGTGGCGATGGTGAAGGATTCCTCGCTCGTCTCCGTGCTCGGCGTCGCCGACATCACCCAGATGGGCAAGGTCTACGCGTCGGGCTCGTTCCGCTTTTTCGAGACCTATTCCATCGTCGCCTATGTCTACCTCATCCTGACCATCGGCCTTTCCCTGGCCCTGCGGGCGCTGGAAAGACGTCTCCGACGGACATGATCCCTGCGCGCACGCGGGTGATCAGACGGTCGCCGCGCACCAACTTGCCGTGCCGTCAAAAAATCGTTATATGCGGGGCATGGAATCCAAGTTCGGATGCACGGAAAGGCATGTCGTCGTGCTGCAGGATCACAAGCGCCTGCCGGCACGCTTCTTTGCGCGTGTCTTCGGGGCGCTTATCAGCCGCCTATCCTGATCGCTCTCGATCCTGCGAGCCACGGGCTCGCCAAATTCCTGTACCCTAAACATGCCAAGCGGATGAAGAGCCATGAGCGCACCCCGTACCCTCTATGACAAGATTTTCGACGACCATATCGTCAGCCGCCAGGAAGACGGAACCTGTCTTCTCTACATCGACCGTCACCTCGTTCACGAAGTGACGTCGCCGCAGGCCTTCGAGGGCCTGCGCATGGCCGGCCGCAAGGTGCGCGCGCCGGAAAAGACGCTCGCCGTCGTCGACCACAACGTTCCCACCTCGCCGGACCGCCACCAGGGCATCAAGAACGAGGAAAGCCGGATCCAGGTCGAGGCGCTCGCCAAGAACGCCGCCGATTTCGGCGTGGAATACTATTCCGAAAAGGACGTGCGCCAGGGCATCGTGCACATCGTCGGCCCCGAGCAGGGCTTTACCCTGCCGGGCATGACCATCGTCTGCGGTGACAGCCACACCTCCACGCACGGCGCGTTCGGCGCGCTGGCGCATGGCATCGGCACCTCCGAAGTGGAGCATGTTCTCGCCACCCAGACGCTGATCCAGAAGAAGGCGAAGAACATGCTGGTGCGCGTCGACGGGAAGCTTCCCGAAGGCGTGACGGCCAAGGACATCATCCTTGCCATCATCGGCGAGATCGGCACCGCCGGCGGCACCGGCCACGTCATCGAGTTCGCCGGCGAGGCGATCCGTTCGCTGTCGATGGAAGGCCGCATGACGATCTGCAACATGACGATCGAAGGCGGCGCCCGCGCCGGCCTGATCGCGCCGGACGAGACCACCTTCGAATACATCAAGGACAAGCCACGCGCGCCCAAGGGCAAGGCGCTGGAGATGGCGCTGGACTACTGGAAGACGCTCTACACCGAGGAAGGCGCGCATTTCGACCGCGTCGTCGTGCTCGACGCCGCCAACCTGCCGCCGATCGTCTCCTGGGGCTCCTCGCCGGAGGACGTCGTCTCCGTCGAAGGCGTCGTGCCGAACCCCGACGATATCGAGGACGAGACCAAGCGCTCCTCCAAGTGGCGTGCACTCGACTATATGGGCCTGAAGCCGGGCACGAAGATCACCGACATCGCCATCGACCGCGTCTTCATCGGCTCGTGCACCAACGGCCGCATCGAGGACCTGCGCGCCGTCGCCGCCGTCGTCGAGGGCAGGAAGGTCGCTTCGACCGTCGACGCCATGATCGTCCCGGGCTCCGGCCTCGTGAAGGAGCAGGCGGAAGCCGAAGGCCTCGACAGGATCTTCAAGGACGCCGGCTTCGACTGGCGCGAGCCGGGCTGCTCCATGTGCCTTGCCATGAACGACGACCGCCTGAAGCCGGGCGAGCGCTGCGCCTCCACCTCGAACCGCAACTTCGAGGGCCGCCAGGGCTTCAAGGGCCGCACGCATCTCGTCTCGCCCGCCATGGCCGCGGCCGCTGCAATCGCCGGCCACTTCGTCGATATCCGCGACTGGAAGTGATCACGGCATCATCGCCATCGTGATAGAAGGCCGGGAGCATGCTCCCGGCCTTTTCGTTTGAAGGAGAGATCCCCGTGAAACGCCTTCTCCTCCTCCGCCACGCCAAGTCCGCCTGGCCCGAGGGCGTCGAAGACCACGCCCGCCCCCTCGCCGACCGCGGCCGCCGTGATGCCCCACGCATGGGCGCCTACATTGCATCGGAAGGCCTCGACCCGGATTTCGCGCTGGTCTCCTCCGCCCGGCGCACGCAGGAAACCTGGGCCCTCGTCTCGCCGGCCCTCGCAAAGCCTTGCCCGTCCCGCACGGTGGCGCCGATCTACGAGGCCGAACCGGCGGCCATCCTCACGGCGATCCGGCAGGCACCGGCGGAGAGCGAGACGCTGCTCGTCATCGGCCACAATCCAGGTTTCGAGGATCTGGCGGCCTTGCTCGCGCCACAGGGCGAGGCAACGGCGCTGGCGCGGCTACGGACAAAATTCCCGACGGCGGGGCTCGCCGTCATCGCTTTCGACATCGAGACATGGACGGACATTGCGCCGGGAGCAGGCCGGCTCGAAAGCTTCGTGACGCCGAAGACGCTGCCATAGACGAAACGGGCGGCCAAGCCGCCCCAATGCAGCCATCAGCGCGTATCAGCGACGCTCGGCACCCCACCCTCCACGTCATCCTCGGGCTTGACCCGAGGATGACGGAGGAGTTTTGCGGTTTGGCTGGCTTAGAACGTCGCCGTCATCGGATCGGGGCCGATGCGCTTGCCATCCTTTTCGAGGCTCGCGAAGGTCGCCATGTCCTCGTCGTCGAGCTTGAAGTCGAACACCTTGAAATTCTCCGCGATGCGCGACGGCGTCACGGACTTCGGGATCACCACCAGCCCGTTGTCGATGTGCCAGCGGGTGATGACCTGTGCCGGCGTGCGGCCGTGTTTTGCCGCGACCCTGGCGACGACCGGGTTTTCCAGGAGCGTGCCCTGACCGAGCGGGCTCCAGGACTGGGTGACGATCCGGTGCTTGTCGTGATAGGCGCGGGCCTCCTTCTGGGGGAAGTCCGGGTGCAGCTCGATCTGGTTGATGACCGGGGTGATGCCGGTCTCGTCGATCAGGCGCTGCAGGTGCTCCGGATAGAAGTTGGACACGCCGATCGAGCGGGCGCGACCTTCCTTCTGGAGCTGGATGAAGGCCTTCCAGCTATCGACATACTGGTCGCGCTTCGGCGCCGGCCAGTGGATGAGGTAGAGATCGACATAGTCGGTGCCGAGCCGCTTCAGGCTGGCGTCAAAGGCCTTCAGCGTCGCATCGTAGCCCTGATCGGAATTCCAGAGCTTTGTGGTGAGAAAGATCTCCGAACGGGCAATGCCGGAGGCGCGGATGCCCTCGCCGACCCCAGCCTCGTTCTCATAGATCGCGGCCGTGTCGACATGGCGATAGCCGGCGTCGAGCGCGGCCTTGACCGCGGTCACGGCCGTGTCGTTCGGGGTCTGCCAGACGCCGAGGCCGACCTGGGGAATGCTGTTGCCGTCGTGAAACAGGATTGTCGGTTGATCGCTCATCAGAATCTCTCCGTGAAAAAATGGCGTGCTTGAACCCGGGCGGGTTTCCCGTGGCGCCTTGAAGCCCGGCGACGGTCGAGGCTGATATAGGTTCCGCATCGCCGCATGTCAGCCTCCCTCGGTAAAATCCTCAGAGCACCCGCACGACCGTGCCGCGCCGCAGATGCGGCAGGATGCGCAGCATGTCGCGCCGTGCAAGGGCGATGCAGCCGGCCGTCGGCTCATAGCCGGGGCGGATGAGGTGGAAGAAGATCGCCGAGCCGGCATGGCGGCGGCGCGTGGTCACGTTCCAGTCGAGCACCAGGCAGATGTCGTAGAGCGCGTCCTTGCGCTGCATCTCCTCATGGCTCGGCTTGAAGGGCGCGCGCACGAGACGGTTGTAGGACGGATGCTGCGGCGCGTCGCACCACAGCATGGTGGGTCGGATGCGCCGGAGCGGCAGGGCGCTTTGCGGCTGGGCCAGCCGGTCACCGCGCAGGAAGCCGGAGAGAAGCGGCATGGCGGCGATCGGCGTCGCGCCGTCGCCCTCGCGCTTGCGGCTGGTTCGCCCGGAGCGGCCGATGGCGGCGGGCAGGCGCAGGGGGCCGACCTGGACGATGGCGCGGGTCTTCCTGCCCGGTGCCGGGCGCACCAGGATCGTCTTCACGCAATGTTCAGCAGATGTGATCCGGCTCATGTTGCTCCGCCATATTCGCGCCTTGTGGTAACCTGACTGGCTAAGCCATGGGCGGGCTTGCCAAAAGTCCCAATTCCCTTACTTTCCAGAGGAATGCCGAGAGGTAAAGCATGACATCCCGCACAATCCTTCTTGTCGATGACGACAACGACCTGCGCGAGACACTCGTCGAGCAGCTTTCGCTCTACGAGGAGTTCTCGACGCTCGAGGAAACCACCGCCGGCAAGGGCATCCAGACCGCCCGCGCCAATCAGATCGACCTCCTGATCATGGATGTCGGCCTGCCGGACATGGACGGTCGCGAAGCCGTGAAGCTGCTGCGCAAGGGCGGCTTCAAGGCGCCAATCATCATGCTGACCGGACACGACACCGATTCGGACACGATCCTCGGCCTCGAGGCCGGCGCGAACGATTACGTGACGAAGCCCTTCCGCTTCGCCGTGCTGCTCGCGCGCATCCGCGCCCAGCTTCGCCAGCACGAGAGCAGCGAGGACGCCACCTTCACCGTCGGCCCCTATACGTTCAAGCCCGGCCAGAAGCTGCTGACGCTGGAAAACGGCCAGAAGATCCGCCTGACGGAGAAGGAGGCGGCGATCATCCGCTATCTCTACCGCGCCGACCAGAAGGTGGTGACGCGCGACGTGCTGCTGGAGGAGGTCTGGGGCTACAATTCCGGCGTCACGACCCACACGCTGGAGACCCATGTCTATCGTCTGCGCCAGAAGATCGAGCGGGACCCTTCCAATGCGGAGATTCTCGTGACAGAGAACGGCGGTTACAAGATCGTACCTTAGCTTTTCACGCAACTCCGGACGGAAAACCGCTTCACACTTTTCCTGGACGTGCTTTTGAGGAACGCCCGCCGTGGGTCTCAGCGACGACATCGCCCTTCTTTCCCGCGTGCCGCTCTTCGCCGGCCTTGCCGACGACAAGCTGCGGCTGATGGCCTTCGGCGCCGAGCGGCGGCGGCTGGTGGAGGGACAGACGCTGTTTCGCGAGGGCACCTCGGCCGATTGCGGCTTCGTCGTCGCCTACGGGGCGTTCCGGCTCACCTCGACGCTCCGGGACGGAACGACGCGCGACGAAGGCACGGCCGGCGCCGGCACGCTGCTTTCCGAGCTCGCGATGATTTCCGCCGTGGAGCGCAAATATACGGCCGTGGCGACGGAAGACAGCGAGGTCATCCGTATCAACCGCCCGCTCTTCCGCCGCATGCTGGAGGAATATCCCGACGTTGCCGTGCTCGTGGACGCGCGCATCCGCGAGAACCTTTCGGCGATGATCAGCCAGATGCGCGGGCTCGCCGGGCGGTTTGCCTGAGACGAGAGGCTCCTGCACAAGGACCTGCAATCGCAGTTTCACCCCTCATCCGGCCTGCCGGCCACCTTCTCCCCGTAAACGGGGCGAAGGAGATATGCCGCGCACTTTTCCCCAACCAGCAGCCGTTCGCGGGGCACGTCCCCTCTCCCCGCCTGCGGGGAGAGGGTCAGGGTGAGGGGCAAATCCCTTAAAAATCGAACTCCGCAATCACCGGCACATGGTCGGACGGCCGTTCCCAGCCCCGCGCCTCGCGGATCACCGCGATGTTGCTGAGATGCGGCTCGAGGTCGGCGGAGGACCAGATATGATCGAGGCGGCGCCCCTTGTTGGCGGCGACCCAGTCGGCCGAGCGGTAGCTCCACCACGTATAGAGCTTTTCATGGGCCGGCACCTTGCGGCGCATGAGGTCGACCCAGGCGCCCTTGGTCATGACGTCGATGAGGCCTTCCGTCTCGATCGGCGTGTGGCTGACGATCTTGAGGAGCTGCTTGTGCGACCAGACGTCGTGCTCCAGCGGGGCGATGTTGAGGTCGCCGACGAGGATCGAGGAAATGCCGGCCTCGGCCTCGGCGTGCAGCAGCTTCATCTCCTCGATGAAATCCAGCTTGTGGCCGAATTTCGGATTGATCGTGCGGTCCGGCTCGTCGCCGCCGGCGGGCACATAGAAATTGTGCAGGCGGATCGATTTGTTCCGATGGTGGAAGAGCACCGAGACATGGCGCGCATCGCCGACGCCGCAATAGTCGCGCCGCTCGACGAGTTCGGTCAGCGGCAGGCGGGAGATGGTGGCGACACCGTGATAGCCCTTCTGGCCGTGCATGACGATATGCTCGTAGCCCAGCGCCTTCAGCGGCTTGGACGGAAAGAGATCGTTCGGACACTTGGTTTCCTGCAGGCACAGGATGTCCGGCGAGAAGGTCTTCAGGAAATGCTCGACGAGCGGCATGCGCAGCCGCACGGAGTTGATGTTCCAGGTCGCAATCGAAAGTGCCATGCCATCGCCCTCAAAAACACCCGGCCCGTTTTCACGGGCCGGTCGGGGCGTCTTAGCGCATGAAGGGCGAACCGGAAAAGGCCTCAGGCCCGAATTAACCGCCCTTGTTGCGCACTTCGTCGTAAGGAATGGAGAAGACCTTGTCGTCGAGCTTCACGCCGGTCTTGACGTTGAAGATCATCACGGAGGTGTCCTTGCCCTGCGCGTCGGTGATCGTCCACTGGCGCAGGTCGTAGGTCTTGGGATCGAACATCATGGTGATGGTCGAATCGCCGAACATGTTCCTGTCGCCGAGCACGATCGTCGTCAGGTCCGATTCTTCCTTGACGCTACGCACCATCTTGGCGGAAAGGTCGATCCTCTCGCCGAGCAGCAGGTTGAGCGGCGTCTTGGAGAGCGGATAGAGATCCCAGGTCTTCAGCTTGCGATTGCCGATGACGACGGCCTTGCCGTCGGCGATGACGCGCATCGGCGAAGGCTCCTCGTAGTTGAAGCGGATCTTGCCGGGACGGTAGATGTAGAACTTGCCGCCGGTCTGCTCGCCGCGCGGGCCGAACTGCACGAACTCGCCCATCATCGTCTTCACCGAGGCGAAGTGATCGGCGATCTTCTGGGCCGCACCGCTCGCCTGCGCCGAAGCCTCGACGGGCGAGAGCGCCGAAAGGCCGGCGGCCAGCGTGAAGGCCATCAGGCAGGTGAAGCCACGGCGGGTCAGCGTTCCGGTCGCGTGGCCGTTTTCCGATCTGATCATGTCGGTCTCCTTCATGCGTTCTTCATGCGGGCCAAACGCGGCGCCATAATGGCATGCGGCCCTGACGCGAGACTTGCCGGTCGAAACGCCGCAAAAGGCGCTCCGTTCCCGGTCAGCGTCCCGAAATTTCATCCTCCGTCGGCACGAGGATCTCGCGCTTGCCGGCGTGGTTGGCCGGGCCGATCAGCCCTTCCTTCTCCATGCGCTCGATCAGCGAGGCGGCGCGGTTGTAGCCGATGCCGAGGCGGCGCTGGATATAGGAGGTCGACGCCTTGCCGTCGCGCAGCACGACAGCCACCGCCTGGTCGTAGGGATCGTCCGAATCGTCGAGATTGGCGGTTCCGGCCGGACCATGACCACCCTCGCCGTCATCGTCGTCGTCCTCGGTGATCGCGTCAAGATACTGCGGCGCGCCTTGCGTCTTCAGATGCGCGACGACGGCTTCCACCTCGCCATCCGAGACGAAGGGGCCGTGCACGCGCTGGATGCGCCCGCCGCCGGCCATGTAGAGCATGTCGCCCATGCCGAGCAGCTGCTCGGCGCCCTGTTCGCCGAGGATGGTGCGGCTGTCGATCTTCGACGTCACCTGGAAGGAGATGCGCGTCGGGAAATTCGCCTTGATCGTGCCGGTGATGACGTCGACGGAGGGGCGCTGCGTCGCCATGATGACGTGGATGCCGGCGGCACGCGCCATCTGGGCAAGCCGCTGCACGGCGCCTTCGATGTCCTTGCCGGCGACCATCATCAGGTCGGCCATCTCGTCGATGATGACGACGATATAGGGCATCGGCTGGAGGTCGAACTCCTCCGTCTCGTACATCGCCTCGCCCGTCTGGCGGTCGAAGCCGGTCTGCACGGTGCGGCTGATCTGCTCGCCCTTGGCCAGCGCCTGCTCGACGCGGCTGTTGAAGCCGTCGATGTTGCGCACGCCGATCTTCGACATCTTCTTGTAGCGCTCCTCCATCTCGCGCACCGTCCACTTGAGGGCGACGACGGCCTTCTTCGGATCAGTGACGACGGGGGAGAGCAGATGCGGGATGCCGTCATAGACGGAGAGTTCCAGCATCTTCGGATCGATCATGATCAGGCGGCACTGTTCCGGCTTCAGCCGGTAGAGCAGCGACAGGATCATGGTGTTGATGGCGACGGACTTGCCCGAGCCCGTGGTGCCGGCGACGAGCAGGTGCGGCATCTTGGCGATGTCGGAAATCACCGGCTCGCCGCCGATCGTCTTGCCGAGAGCCATGGCGAGCCTGGCCTTCGAAGTCTCGAAGTCGCGGCTGGCGATGAGCTCGCGCAGGTAGACCGTCTCGCGGCTCTGGTTCGGCAGTTCGATGCCGATGGCGTTGCGGCCCGGCACGACGGCGACGCGGGCGGCGATCGCGCTCATCGAGCGGGCGATGTCGTCGGCAAGGCCGATGACGCGGGAGGACTTGATGCCGGGCGCCGGTTCCAGCTCGTAGAGCGTGACGACCGGGCCGGGACGGACATGGATGATCTCGCCCTTCACGCCGAAATCCTCCAGCACGCCTTCCAGCATGCGGGCGTTCTGCTCCAGCGCGTCGGCCGAAAGGGTCATGTCGCGCACCTGGCCCTTTGGCTCGGCGAGCAGGTGGATCGGCGGCAGCGCGAAACCATCCGGGCCGACGAAAGAGGTCTGCGCCTCGCGCTCGATGCGCTGGCCGGGCTTCGGCCGGGCAGCGGCGGGAACGACGCGGGCGGTCGTCGCCGGCATGGGCGGGCGGGCCGGCGCGCGGCGCGGCGCCCAGTCGGCGGCGATGTCGTCCATGTCGTCGTCGGGGAGGAGGCCGCTGGGGCGGGCAATCGGCTCGTCCATGTCGAAGGGCAGGTCGTCGTCATCGTCGGCCATCGGCGGAGCGGCGACGACGCGGCGGCCATCGAGGGAGGGCTCGACGCGATCGGCGGAGCGGGACGGCGTGCGGGCGCGGGCCGGCTCGTTCAGCGTGCCGAACTCGTCCTCGTTGAAATCATAGGGCTGCTCGATGCCGCGCGCCTTGCGGCGGCGGTTGGCGAGGCCGAAGATGCGGCGGAACCGCGCCTGGCCGGTATACCAGGCATGGGTCATGGCGCCGGCAAGGACGGTGAGCGGGCCTTCCCGCTCGTCGTCCTCTTCCTCGGCGATGGTGCGGGCGCGGCTCGGCGTCGGGACGGGCGCGAAATCCTCCTCGTCGTCGATCGCCACCGAGCCGATCAGGCCTGCGGCGAAGACCATCAGCCAGGCGGCGGGAATGGCGATGATGCCGCCGAGGATGCTGGCGAAGAGGCCGGTCGGATAGGCACCGGTGAACAGCGCGGGAAAGCGCAGGATCATGTCGCCGAAGACGCCGCCAAGGCCGGTCGGCAGCGGCCAGGTGACGGGCCCGGGCACGCAGGCGAGCGCCGCGGAGGCGAGGATCGCCCCCCCGAGCCAGGCGCCGGCGCGCTGCGGCACCCGGTTGAAGCGCCGACCGCTGATCAGCGCCAGGCCCCAGGCGACGACCGGCAACAGCGCGATGACGCTGGCAAGGCCGAAGAACTGCATGAAGATATCGGCGAAGACGGCGCCGGAATAACCGAGGATGTTGGCCGGCTCGCCGCCCGAGGCATAGGAGAGGCTGGGGTCGGAGACATTCCAGGTGGAGAGCGCGGCAATGGCGAAGGCAAGGCCGAGGAAGACGCAGATCCCGAGGAGGATCTGCACCTGCCGCCAGACGAATGCCGACAGAACGAAGCGGTCGTGACGGTTGTCCAGTCCTGCCGAAATGCTTCTGCTCATGGTTAAAGCCTATGGTCCACGCAAGAAATCGCACCTTTTCCGCCGAATCGCGGACTGTGCCTGACTGTGAACCCTACGAAGGAAGCCTTAATGGCATGTTAACCATGCAGCCTCGCGACATGGTTTCTCTCCGGTAAACGAAAAGGGCCCGGACACAAGGTCCGGGCCAAGGGCGGCATAGATGTCCTATGACCGCGACGGGATGTTTGGCGGCGGCCGCTGGGAGCCGCCGCAGGCATCTTAGGAGTGGTAGGCCGCTTCGCCGTGGGAGGAGAGATCGAGGCCTTCGCGCTCGGATTCGACGGTGACGCGCAGGCCGACGATCATGTCGACGATCTTGTAGAGGATCGCCGAGCCGATACCGCACCACAGGATGGTGACGATGACCGACTTGATCTGGATCCAGACCTGGCCGCCCATGCCGATACCTTCGGCATAGCCGACGCCACCGAGCGAGGTGGCGGCGAAGATGCCCGAGCCGATGGCACCGACAATGCCGCCGACGCCATGGACGCCGAAGACGTCCGCGGTGTCGTCATATCCGAACTTGTTCTTGACGACGGAGACGAAGAAGTAGCAGAGCGCCGAAGCGATCGCGCCGAGGAAGATGGCACCGATCGGACCGACGGCACCGGCGGCCGGCGTGACGGCGACGAGGCCGGCGATGACGCCCGATGCCGCACCCAGCATGGAAGCCTTGCCGCGGGCGAAGGATTCGATCACGCACCAGGCAACGACCGCGCCGGCGGTGGCGGTGAAGGTGTTGATCATCGCAAGGCCGGCGACGCCGTTAGCGGCGGCTGCCGAGCCGGCGTTGAAGCCGTACCAGCCGACCCACAGCATGGAGGCGCCGACCATGGTCAGCGTCATGGAGTGCGGCGCCATCATGTCCTTGCCGAAGCCGGTGCGCTTGCCGACCATGATCGCGCCGACGAGGCCCGCAACGCCGGCATTGATGTGAACGACGGTGCCGCCGGCAAAGTCGATCGCACCCCAGTCCCACATCAGCGCGCCGTCACCCGACCAGACCATGTGCGCCATCGGGAAGTAGACGAAGGTGACCCACAGGATGCAGAACAGCACGACGGCGGAGAACTTGATGCGCTCGGCAAACGCGCCGACGATCAGCGCCGGCGTGATGCAGGCAAACGTCATCTGGAAGGCGATGAAGACATATTCCGGGATCGAGCCGGAGACGCTGTCGGGCGTCACGCCGGAAAGGAACAGCTTCTCGAAGCCGCCGACGAAGGTGTTGAGGCCGCCGCCATTGGAGAAGGCGAGGCTGTAGCCGTAGACCACCCAGACGATCATGATCGCGGCGGAAACGACCAGGCACTGCATGAGGACGGACAGCATGTTCTTGCTGCGCACGAGGCCGCCGTAGAAGAGGGCGAGGCCCGGCAGGATCATGAAGAGGACGAGAACGGTCGAGGTCAGCATCCAGGCGGTATCGCCGGAGTTGATCGCGGCCTCGGCTGCGGCCGGCGCGGCTTCGGTTGCCGTTTCCGTTGCTTCCTGCGCAAGGGCCATCACCGGCGCCAGCAGGCCTGCTGCGACGACACCGACGCGGGCGAATGTGTTGAGGATCGAATTAGACGACATTAAGAATGCTCCCTGATCTGCCGTTTGCTTAGAGCGCTTCGGAATCGGTTTCGCCGGTGCGGATGCGCACGGCATGGTCGATCGAGTAGACAAAGATCTTGCCGTCGCCGATCTGGCCGGTCTTGGCGGCAGACGCGATCGCCTCGACGGCCTTGTCGACGACATCGCCAGGCACGGCGATCTCGATCTTCAGTTTCGGCAGGAAGCTGACGGCATATTCGGTGCCGCGGTAGATTTCCGTATGCCCCTTCTGGCGCCCGTACCCCTTCACCTCGGTCACGGTCAGGCCCTGGATGCCGACAGCGGTGAGGGCTTCGCGCACCTCATCGAGTTTGAACGGCTTGATAATGGCCATCACAATTTTCATCTGGTTTCCCATCCTTCGTGCTTGTCCCCAGCCGGGGGCCATCTCTCCTCATCGTTGGCGACGTCACGTCGACCACGACTGGGAACTACACATTCAAGGGGCGTGCCAGATTCGAACGGATCGGCTAAGCTTTTGAAATCAAATCGATAAAAATGAAAGTCATGCTGCGGCGCAAAAAATCGCCACCGCATGTGATTAAAAATAAGGCATTAATAGGATATTGAGCAAAAACTAGTCAGTTGCCTTTTTCCGAATCAGCCCTTCCTGGGCGACGGAGGCAATCAGGGTGCCGCTGCGGGTGAAAATCGCGCCACGGGTCATGCCGCGTCCGCCGGAAGCCGAGGGGCTGTCCTGGCTGTAGAGCAGCCAGTCGTCGAGAACCGGCGGGCGATGGAACCACATGGCATGGTCGAGGCTGGCGACCTGCAGCGTGCGGTCGAGCACCGAGGTGCCATGCGCGAAGAGCGAGGTATCGAGCAGCGTCATGTCCGAGAGATAGGCGAGCACGGCCGCCTGCAGGTGGCGCTCGGCCGGCACCGGACCTGTGGTGCGCACCCAGATGTTCTGCCGCGGCTCCAGCTTGTCTCCCGAAAAATAGTGCGCCAGCGAAACCGGCCGCAGCTCGATCGGCCGCGGCCGCTGCCAGTAGGCGCGGATATGCTCCGGCGCCTCGGTCATGAACCGTTCCTTCAGCTCCGCCTCGCCGAGCAGGTTTTCCGGCTGCGGCACGTCCGGCATCGGCACCTGATGCTCGAAACCGTTCTCCTCGTCCTGGAAGGAGGCGGTCATGAAGTAGATCGGCTTGTCATGCTGGATGGCGACGACGCGGCGCGTGGCGAAGGAGCCGCCGTCCCGGATGTTCTCGACATCGTAGATGATCGGCACGGAGGGATCGCCCGGCCGGACGAAATAGGCGTGCAGCGAATGCACGAAACGCCCCGCCTTCTCCACCGTCCGGGTCGCTGCGACCAGCGCCTGGCCGATCACCTGCCCGCCGAACACCCGCTGCCAGCCGACCTGCGGGCTCTTGCCGCGGAACAGCCGGCTTTCCAGCCGCTCCAGGTCCAGCGTCTCCAAAAGGACATCCATGGCGGGGTTCTTCGCAGGCTGACGCGACATTTGGACGTGACTCCGACGGTAGGAATACGGTTCCTCCTCCTCTATATAGAGGGGCAGAAGACCTCAAGCGGCCAGGAGTGCACCATGCCCGAAGCAACCATGCTCGACGTTCTTGTCGCCGGCGGTGGTTATGTCGGCCTGTCGCTGGCCGTTGCCATCAAGAAGGCCGCCCCGCATCTCGCCGTCACCGTGGTCGACGGCGCGCCGGAACATGCCTGGCAGAAGGATGAGCGCGCCTTCGCGATCGTGGCGGCCGCGCGCAACCTGCTCGATGTCATCGGCATCTGGAACGAGATCGCGCCCGAGGCGGAGCCGATCCGCCGCATGGTGATCACCGATTCGCGCACAGCCGATCCCGTGCGTCCCGTCTTCCTCACCTTCGAGGGCGCCGGCTCCGGTGACGACGGCCAGCCCTTCGCCCATATGGTGCCCAACCGCGCCGTGACGAGCAGCCTGCTGCGCCAGGCCGGAACGCTCGGCATCCCCGTGCGCTGGGCGACCTCGGCGGAGGGTTTTGCGACCGACCAGCACGCAACGACGGTCCGCCTGTCCGACGGAACCGAATGCCGGACCCGCCTCCTCGTCGCCTGCGACGGCGTGCGCTCGAAACTGCGCGACATGGCCGGCATCAAGACCGTTCACTTCGACTACGGCCAGTCCGGCATCGTCACGACGGTGGAACACGAACGCCCGCATGAAGGCACGGCGGAGGAGCATTTCCTGCCCGCCGGCCCCTTCGCCACGCTGCCGCTCACCGGCAACCGCTCCTCGCTCGTCTGGACAGAGCGCACGGAGGATGCCCGCCGCCTC
The DNA here is from genome assembly GCF_001652565.1 of Shinella sp. HZN7. Classification (NCBI taxonomy): domain Bacteria; kingdom Pseudomonadati; phylum Pseudomonadota; class Alphaproteobacteria; order Hyphomicrobiales; family Rhizobiaceae; genus Shinella; species Shinella sp. HZN7. The sequence goes on from NZ_CP015736.1 coordinate 3,910,306, forward strand.
GTCGAGAGCGATGACCTCGTCTTCGAGGAGGAGCTGGAGCGCCGCTTCGGCCACAAGCTGGGCGCGCTGAAGGTCGTCGGCGGCCGCCGCGCCTTCCCGCTCGGCCTGACGCTCGCCCGCGCCTTCGTCGCGCCGCGCTTCGCGCTCGCGGGGGACGCCGCGCACGGCATCCACCCGATTTCCGGTCAGGGCCTCAATCTCGGCTTCAAGGACGTGGCGGCGCTCGCCGAAACCATCGTCGAGGCCGACCGCCTCGGCCTCGATATCGGCGCGATCTCGGTGCTGGAGCGCTACGAGCGCTGGCGCCGCTTCGACACGGTGCGCATGGGCATCACCACGGATGTGCTGAACCGCCTGTTCTCCAACGATGCGACGCCGCTGCGCGTGCTGCGCGATGTCGGCCTCGGCGTCGTCGATCGCCTGCCGGGGCTGAAATCCTTCTTCATCCGCCAGGCGGAAGGCACCGCCGGCAGCGGACATCCGCGCATGCTGGCCGGGCAGCGAATCTGATCCGATGACCAGCCCGCAGTCTAATCCTTGATTTCCCGCGCCTCGGAAATCAGCATGATCGGGATGCCGTCGCGGATCGGATAGGCGAGCCTGGCCTTTTCCGACACGAGTTCGCCCGCGGCCGCGTCATAGGTCAGCCGCCCCTTTGTCAGCGGGCACACGAGAAGTTCAAGCAGCTTGGGATCGACGCGGCTGGTGCTGGAGTTCATCACGCCCGCCTATTGCAGCATCGTGTCGACGTCGCCATAACCGCGCGCCAGCACGATCTCGGTGATGGCGATCAGCGTTTCCGCCCGCGTCTTGAGATCCGGCGCCTCCAGCAGCGCCTGCTTTTCCGCCGGACCATAGGGCGACATCATCGCCATGGAATTGACGAGCGTCGCGTTGCTGGCACGCTCCACGCTCTCCCAGTCGGCCTCCAGCTTGTTGGCGTCGAGATAGGCCTTGAAGGCGGCGAGCAGCGCCTCGCGGTCGACGCTCTGCTCGTCGTCGCGCGCCAAAAGGTCGGTGATGAAGGGCGCGATGCGGAAACTGCGGTAGGACTTGTCACCGCATATCTCCTCCAGCAGGCGATAGCGGCAGACGCCGGTGAGCGAGATGATGTAGCGCCCGTCGCCGGTCTCGGCAAAGGAGGTGATGCGGCCGATGCAGCCGACCTGGCAGAGGGCGGGCGTATCCGTCACGGCGTCATCCACGCGGTCGGCGCCGAAGACGGGCTGCACCATGCCGATCAGCCGGTGCGTGGCGAGCGCGTCGTCGAACATGGAAAGGTAACGCGGTTCGAAGATGTTGAGCGGCAATTGCCCGCCGGGCAGGAGGAGGGCACCGGTCAACGGAAAGACGGGGATGGCCTCGGGCAGGTCCTCCGGCTTCAGATAACGCGCATTTCCCACATGCATGATAGTGCCTTCCCATTGCGCCCGGCGCGCGATCCGTCTCCCGCCCCGCGCCAGCGCGCCTCCCCCGAATGTGGGGTCGGCGCGGCATTTCTCAAGGGATGCCCCGCCGTTCTCCCGGAAAAAGCCTCAGGAAAACAGGATCGACGACAGCTTGCGCCGCGCGGCGATCGTCGCCGGATCCTTCGGACCCCAGACGTCGAAGAACTGCAGAAGCTCGCGGCGAGCGCCGTCGTCGTCGAAGGCGCGGTCGCGCTTCATGATGAAGAGCAGGTGATCGGCCGCCGCCTGGCGGTCGCCCTCGACATTGCGGATCTTGGCGAGCTTCAGCCGCGCCGCATGATCGTCCGGATCAAGCGCCAGCGCCTGTTCGAGCGCCGCGGGATCGCCGAGCTTGCGGGCTTCCTCGATCTGGTCGAGCTTCTTCAGCACCGCCGCGACGGCCGGGTCGGCCAAAACGGCCTCGGGCAGGTTGCCGAGGATCTGGCGGGCATTTTCCGGCTGGCCGGCGGCGATCATGCATTCGGCAATGCCGGCAAGGGCCTGCGGATTTTCCGGATCGGCCTGCAAGAGCGCGCCGTAGAGGTCGGCCGCGCCGGCAAGGTCGCCCGCATCGAACAGTGTCTTCGCTTCGGCAAGCAGCGCCTCGATCTCGGCCTTCTCGTCCGCGCCGGCGGGGCCTGCGACCTTGTCGATGAAGTCGCGGATCTGACTTTCCGGCACCGCGCCCATGAAGCCGTCGACCGGCCGGCCGCCGACGAAGGCGACGACCGCGGGGATGGACTGGATGCCGAGCTGGCCGGGAATGGAGGGATGGTCGTCGATGTTGAGCTTGACGAGCTTCACGCGGCCCGCACTCTCCCGCACGACCTTCTCGATGATCGGCTGGAGCTGCTTGCACGGGCCGCACCAGGGCGCCCAGAAATCGACGAGAACGGGCTGCTGGCGCGAGGCCTCCAGCACGTCGCGCGAAAAATTCGCCGTCGTCGTGTCCTTGATGAGGTCATCCGCCGGTGCCGCGCCGCCAAAGCTCGCCGAGACGTTCATCTGGCCGCCATAAGACGATGCGTAGGGGTTGTCGCCTGCACTCATGGGTCTCTCCTGTGGCGCCAAGCGCCTCGATGTCGTGTCTGTGCCCCAGATCGTATGTCAGGCCGTGACTTTCAAGACAAGCGGCTCGTGGCCGGTCGCCTCGATGAAGCGCAGGAGATCCTTCGAACCGATCGAGGTCGTCGCATCGTTCCTGAGCGGATGGCCGTTGATCGTGTCGAAGGCCATCAGGTCCGCATCGATGATGATCTTCACCTTGCCCGCCGTGTCGTTGATCACCCCGAAGGCGGTGACGGCGCCGGGAATGACCCCGAGATACTCCATCAGCTTCTCCGGCTTGCCGAAGGAGACGCGGCTCGCGGCACCGATGACCGAATGCACGGTCTTCAGGTCCACCGTCGCATGCTCCTCGACGGTCATCAGGAAATAATTGTCCTTCTTGTCCTTCACGAAGAGGTTTTTCGTGTGGCCGCCGGGAATTTCGTCGCGCAGCGCCACCGATTCGGCGACGGTGAAGACCGGCGCATGCTCTTTCGTGCTGTGGGCGATGCCCAGATCATCGAGAAACTGGAAGAGATCCCTGTCGGTCTTCGGCTGCGCTTCGGTCATTTTCCTGCTTGTCCCGGCTCAATTGACGTCCATCCGCTGATAGGACGTCGGCCGCACGAGCGCAACCGCCTGAGAATCCGGGACTTTGAAAGTCTCCGCATTTTTTTCTTCAAAATCTGACATTTCCCTGTTGCATTTGAAAAAACCTTGGGCCATATACCGCCCGTCGCCGCAACGCAGCGACCTTCGGCCACCGACTACCCCAGGCCGTCGACGATGAGCGGGTGTAGCTCAGGGGTAGAGCACAACCTTGCCAAGGTTGGGGTCGAGCGTTCGAATCGCTTCACCCGCTCCATTCTTCCTAATGGTTCAAAGCCTCGGTTCGCCGGGGCTTTTGTGTTTTCTGCGACAGGGATTGCGCGCTCAAGACGGGGGCGGGCGGTTTTCGGCGCGCCAGGTTGCGGGGCTCATGGCGGTGACCCGGCGGAATTCGCGGTTGAAGTTCGACTTGGTCTGGAAGCCGGATTCGAGCATGGCCGATGTCACCGGCATGTCGGTGTCGCGCAGCAGCCGGCAGGCCTCCGCGATGCGGAAATCGTTGATATATTGCGAGACGTTCCTGCCGGTCAGGCGGTTGATCGCGCCGGAAATCTGCCGGGCCGGTACGCCTGCCCGCCGGGCGAGGCGCGCAAGCGTCAGGTTTTCGTCGCGGAAGAGTTTCTGGTCGGCAAGGAGCCGGTCGACCCGCTCCAGCACGTCGCGATCCCGTTCCGACGTCGAATCATCCCGATCGCCCTCCTCCGGTGGAACGGGCATGGCGCGGGCGCGGGCAGCGACCGCCGCGGTGAGGCCGGCCAGGAAGAGGCTGAGCAGGTTGGCGTTGCTGACGATCATCGGCACGTTCTCGCCGCGGCTCCACTCGAAATCCAGCACGATGGCAATGTCGAGGGACGCCGAGAGGCAGAGCGAGCCGGCGGCGATGAGCAGCGCCTTGTGTGCCCCTACGGCGCCATCGAGCCGGGCCTCGTCCAGCCCATCGGGGCCGGCATTGGCGAGCCGCAGGAGGATGACGGCATAGCCGACGAAGATGACGACGAGCGCGCCGTCGATGAGATCGGGCGCCAGCATCAGGAGGGCGAAGATCAGCACCGGCGGCGCGGCGTTCAGCCAGGGAAGATCCGCCCGATCACGATGCATGAGGCTCTGGAAGCTCGCCAGCACCAGCGGCGGCAGGCCGCCCGCCAGCACGGGCAGGACATAGCGCACCGCCGTCACGTCATAGCCCCAGCGCAGGCCGACGGCGATCGATTGCAGGATGCAGAGCCCGATCAAGGCGAGGAACGGCCGGTTGCCACCTTCCTGCTGGCGCAGGAGCGCGACGAAACGCAGGAGCAGCAGGAGGGCGACGACGAAAGGCAGGGGAACGAAGAGCACGGGCAGCACGGATCGGTTGGCGTTGGCGGGCATCATGATCCCGATCGCGATCAAGGGCGACCTCAAACACGATCGAGGACGCGACGAAGGGCAGGTCGCGGCGAGGATCTGCCGGTCAAGTCCTATCGAACGAGGTTCCGATGTCCATCCTTTCCCTGTTTTCCGCCTTCCTCCTTGCCAGCGCCGCCGCCACGCCCGCCCATGCCGCCGAGGTCGGCGTCCGCACGACAACCGTCTTTGCGCCGGAGCGCGGGCGCGATATCGACGTCACGGTCTGGTATCCGGCCAGGGCCGGCGGCGCGCCGCTCCTGATCGGCGACAATCAGCTGTTCAAGGGCGCGCCGGCGCATGGCGATGCATCCGTCGCCAAAGGGCGTTTTCCGCTCGTGCTGCTCTCGCATGGCTCGGGCAGCCGGGTGGAGGGCATGAGCTGGCTTGCGACGGCGCTGGCCGAGGCCGGCTTCGTCGTCGCCGGGCCGAACCATCCCGGCACGACGAGCGGCGATTCGACGCCGGCCGCAACGCCGAGACTCTGGGAGCGCACCGCCGACCTCTCCGCCCTGATCGATGCCTTTTCGCAGGACACCGCCTGGCGCGCGACGATCGACCCGGCGCGCATCGGCGTCGTCGGCTTCTCGCTCGGCGGCGCGGCGGCGATGGAGATCGCCGGCGCACGGGCCGATCTCGAGGCCTATGCCCGCTATTGCGACGATTACGGCAAGTGGGATTGCGCCTGGTTCGCCGGCGGCCGGGGATATGTCGGCGACAAGCCGGTGGCGGTGGAGAAGGTCGACCTGCGCATGCTCGACAAGGCCCGCTTCGAGCAATCGAACCGGGATGCGCGGGTGCGCGGGGTGGTCGCGGTGGACCCGGGGCTGGCCCAGGCCTATGTCGCGGACAGCCTGAAGGCGATCGACATCCCGCTCACCTTCATCAATCTCGGCACTGCGGACGCGATCCCCGAAGCGGTGATCGCGGACGGACTGGCGGCGCTGGTGCCGCAGGCCTCCTATGCGGCGATCGCGGACGCCGTGCATTTCAGCTTCCTGCCGGAATGCAAGAAGGGCGGCGCCGACCTGCTGAAATCCGTGGGCGAGGTGGATCCGATCTGCGACGACCCCGGCGGCCGCACCCGGGCGGACATCCATGCCGAGCTGAAACGGCGGATCATCGATGCCCTCCGGAGCAGCCTGAAGAGCTCGTTCTGATCAAAAGAAGAAGGGCCAGCGGCCGGTTCCGGTCGCTGGCCCTTCGGCATGCGGTGCGGGATGCGGCTTACGCCGCCCGGCGCTGGTAGGCGGCGTTGCCGCGCTCCTCGCCGATATGGAACTGCGAGAGCGCGGCCTGAAGCTGGGCGGCCTCGCTGGCGAGCACCTGGCTGGCGGCGGTCGTCTCCTCCACCATGGCGGCGTTCTGCTGGGTCATCTGGTCCATCTGGTTGACGGCCGTGTTGATCTCGCCGAGCGCCGCAGACTGTTCCTGCGCCGCGCGGGTGATCGAGACGACATGGTCGTTGACGCGGTTGACGAGGTCCTTGATCTCCGAGAGCACGTCGCCGGTCGACAGCACCAGCGCCACCCCGCCCTTCACCTCGCCTGCCGAGGCGTTGATCAGTGCCTTGATCTCCTTGGCGGCATTGGCCGAGCGCTGGGCGAGCTCGCGCACCTCCTGGGCGACGACCGCAAAACCGCGGCCGGCCTCGCCCGCGCGGGCGGCCTCGACGCCGGCATTCAGCGCCAGGAGGTTCGTCTGGAAGGCGATCTCGTCGATGACGGAGATGATCTGGTTGATCTTCTGCGAGGACTGCTCGATGCGGCCCATGGCGTCGATGGCGTTCTGGACGATATCGCCGGATTTCTCGGCGCTGTCCTTCGCCTCGCGCACGATCTCGGAGGCCTCCAGCGCGCGGCTCGTCGAGGTTTTCACCGTGGTGGTGATTTCCTCGAGCGCGGCGGCGGTTTCCTCCAGCGAGGCGGCCTGCTGCTCCGTGCGGTGGGCGAGCTGGTCGGCGGCGGCGGAAAGCTCACGCGAATTGCCGGTGATGGTGCCGGCGGTCGAAAGGATGCCGGTCATGGTGCTGCGCAGCGTCAGCATCGCGCCGTTGACGTTTTCCTGGAGCTCGGCGAAATCGCCCTGGAAATGACCGGCCATTTCCTGCGTCAAGTCGGCATGGGAGAGCGAGGCGATCACGCGGCGCACTTCGCTGACGCCCCGGTCGACATTCTCGACCAGCGCGTTGACGCCGGTGGCGAAGCGGCGGAGGTCCTCATCCTCGTAGGCCTTGGTGATGCGGCGCGAGAAATCCCCGGCGGCAGCGGCAGCCACGATCGAGCTGATGTTCGCCTGCAGGTCCTTGCTCTGCGCCTGGAGGGCCGCTTCCTGCGCCTCCATCTCGCGCATCTGCATCTCGTTGGCGCGGAAGACGTCGAGCGTGCGCGCCATGGCGCCGATCTCGTCCTTGCGCTCGGTGCAGGGAATGGCATCGTCGAGCTTGCCGGCGGCGAGGTTGGACATCACGCCGGTCAGAAGCTGGATCGGACGAACGATGCCGGTGCGCGCAAGCAGCGTGCTGAGCAGCATGCCCGCGACGATACAGATGAAGGCGGTTGCCAGCAGCACGGCCTGCGTCGTCGTCGAGCGCGAGAGGGCTTCGGCGCGCGATTGCGAGAGCGTTTCGGCCGAATAGGTCGTATAGAGCTTGAGCGCGGCGGTGACCGCCTTCTGGCCTTCCAGCGCCTTGTCGAGCGCGGCGAGCATGGCGGCGCGATCCTGGCCCTGCGGCGAGCCGGCAACAGTGACCATGGCCCGGATGTCCTCGAAATAGGGCGCCAGCGATTCGCGCACGCCATCGAGCAGCTTGTTCTCCTCGGCATCGGCCGTCGAGGCGATCTTCGGCAGGCGATCCAGCATTTCCTTGGCGCGCGTTTCCGTCTCCGCGGCAAAGTCGGCCGCCTTTTCCGGTGCAAGCGCCAGTTGATAGGTCATGCGGCTGATGGCGATGACGTCGATGCGCAGGTCCATGGCCTCCCGCGCCACTTCTTCACGCGCACCGGTATCCTGCAGCGCCGAACCGAGCGAGCGCAAACCGCCACCGCCGACGACGGCGATCGTACCGGCCGCAAGACCCATCATGAGCATGAGAAGGCCGACCTTGCGGGAAATGGAGAGATCCGAGATTTTCATGGACAACGCCCCTGAGGGCGAGCGCCGCCATCCTGGCACGTTCAATCCCACACAACCTGGCAGCATCCCAGGTCCATGGGGTTGGTTTTTCCGGCACAAAGGTTTCGATTTTGTTGCCGTCCGGCACCGCAATGCGGGATTTCACCCCTTGCGGAAGACGTAATCCGTTTCCTGCCGCAAAACTTCGCCGGGCCGGAGAACGGCATTCGGAAAATGGCCGTGGTTGACGGCGTCCGGCCAGACCTGCGTTTCGAGGCAGAAACCGGCAAAAGCCCCATAACGGCGGCCTTCCAGCCCCGGAACGGCCGGGGCGACCTTGGCGCCGGTATAGAGCTGCACGCCGGGCTCGGTGGTCGCCACCTCCAGCGAGACGCCGGACTGCGGGCTACGGACCTCGGCCACCGGCCGTTTCGCTTGCCGCCGCGGCGAGAGGCAGAAATTGTGGTCGAAGGCGATCCCGCCCGCCTCCGTCTGCCGGCGCAGCGGCGTCCATTGCCGCAGATCGAAGGGCGTGCCGGCGACGGGGCGGATCTCGCCGGTCGGAATCAGTCTTTCATCGACGGGCAGGTAATGTTCCGCCGCGACACGAATCTCGTGGCCGAGCGCGTCGGGGCTGCCATCGAGGCTGAAATAGCTGTGCTGGCAAAGGTTGACGGGAGTCGGCGCATCCGTCGTGGCCTCATAGACGACGGAGAGCACGCCCTCGCCGGAAAGCCTGTAGGTGCAGGTGATGGCACAATTGCCGGGATAGCCGGCGCGGCCAGCAGGGTCGATCAGCGACAGGGTGACGACGTCGGTGTCCTGTGCGGCGATGCGCCAGTTCTGCCGACCGATGCCGTCTCTGCCGCCATGCAGATGGGTGACCCCACCCTCGTTGCATTCGAGCTGGAAATCCGCGTCGTCGATCGAGAAACGCCCGTCCTTGATGCGGTTGGCGCAGCGCCCGGGCGTCGCGCCGAAATAGGGCGAGTGATGGAGATAGCCGGCAAGGTCCTCGAAGCCGAGCACCAGCGGCGCATCGTGCCCGTCAAGCCGAAGGTCCTGGATGACCGCCCCCCAGGTGAGGACATGCGCCACCAGCCCGCCGCCGGCAAGGCGGATCCGCTCGACCGTTTCGCCATTCTCCAGGCGCCCGAAGATTTCATTTCCGCTGCCCACGCTCGCCTCTCCTCCGCTGGTCGCCGGTCCGGCGCGGCAACCTGCTGCAATTCCCCTTCATCCGCAACAGAAAAGTCATACTTTTCGACGGCCCTGTTCAGAAGGATTTCTGGTAGATGATGAAGGGCGTCTTGTCGGCGATGCGGTCATAGAGCTGGCGCGCCGTCGTGTTGAACGCCTGCGTCATCCAGTAAACCTCGGGCGAGCCCGCCTCTTTTGCCTTGGCATAGACGCCTTCGATCAACGCCCGGCCGATGCCGGAGCCGCGCACGTCGGGATCGGCAAAGAGATCCTGCAGGTAGCAGACATTGCCGATCGTCCAGCAGGAGCGGTGGAAGAGGTAGTGCGCAAGACCGACGGGCTTGCCGTCGAGCGTGGCGAGGAGGCCGCGATACTCGCCCTCCGATGCCTTGCCCGTCAGCCGGGCGAAGGTGGTGGCATAGACCTCCTCCGGCAGCACCGTCTCGTAGAAGGCGAGATAGGCGGTCCACAGGCGTCGCCATTCGCCTTCATCATCTTCATGCAGCGGGCGAATGACGACACGGCTCATGGGTCAGGCTCCGGTTCCGATCTTTTCCAGATCGTAGGGTGTGGTCTGGTAGATCTCGTTGATCCAGTTGCCGAAGAGCAGATGCGCATGGCCGCGCCAGCGGTTCTGCGGCGGCAGCGACGGATCGTTGTGCGGGAAATAGTTCTTCGGCAGCTTGATCGGCACGCCGGCCGAGACATCGCGGAAATATTCGTCGGCGAGCGAGGTGGAATCATATTCCACATGGTTGAAGATATAGAGGCGGTTTCCGGCCTGCTCCCGCACGAGGCAGACGCCGGTCTCGTCGGAATCGAGCAGGATGTCGAGCTCCGGCACCGCCCGGATGTCCTCGATGCGGATTTCCGTCCAGCGCGAGACCGGCACCTCGAAATTGTCGGAGAAACCGTTGAGATAGACCGACGAAGGCTTGCGGTTGTGATGGCGGTAGACGCCGAAGGCCTTTTCCTCCAGCGTGTGCTTCGGCACGCCGTGGAAATGATAGATCGCCGCCATCGCGCCCCAGCAGACATTCAGCGTCGAATGAACGTTGGTCGTAGTCCAGTCGAGGATCTGCTTCATCTCGTCCCAATAGGTGACGTCCTCGTAGTCGAGCGTCTCGACAGGCGCGCCGGTGATGATGAAACCGTCGAACTTGCGGTGCCGCACCTCCTCCCACGTATCGTAGAAGGCGAGCAGGTGCTCTTCCGACGTATTCTTCGCCCGGTGTCCGCCGACGCGCACCAGCGACAGCTCGACCTGCAGCGGGGAGGCGCCGACAAGGCGCGCCATCTGCACTTCCGTCTTGATCTTGTTCGGCATGAGGTTGAGCAGCCCGATCTGCAAGGGGCGGATATCCTGCCGGATCGCCACCGTCTCGGTCATCACCCGCACGCCCTCGTTGACGAGGGTTTCGAAGGCGGGAAGCGTATCGGGAATCTTGATGGGCATGTCTCACTCGATCGAAAAACAAAACCGGCCGCAACAGTGTCGCAACCGGTCCACGGAAGGTTTTTCCTCGCGCGGCCCTTTAGCGACTTGTTTAACGTGGCTGCAAGCCGGCCGGCCAAATCACCACGAGCCGTTTAAATAGCGCTAGTCAGGCGATGAATCAATCCATGGCCGGAAACGGGCAAGGCCCGGATGCGACGGGCATCCGGGCCTTGCTTCTACAAAAAAGGCGGCAGCTCAGTAGTAGCTGTAGTAACGCTTCTTGTAATAGACCTTGCCGCCCCAACCGCCGCCCCAGCGATGGCCGTAGTAGCCGTCATGGTGGCGCTTGACGCGGTAGTGCTTCTTGTAGCCGTGATGGCCGTGGCCGTAGCTCTTCCAGCCGTAGCTCTTGTGGCCGTAACCGTAATAGCCGGCCTGCGACGGGGCGGCGAAGGAAACAGCGGCGACGACGGCGACGACGGCGGAAATGACGAACTTGCGCATGGGACTCTCCTGATCTCTTCCGGGTTACAGGATGAGCTCCTCTCATCCAGTGATCAGACTGTCCCATATTGCCGGGCACGGCGCTGTTCCGGATGGAACACGGCCCCGGCAACCCTGATTTCGAGGTCGCCTACCCTTCCAGCTCCTCGCGCAGCATTTCCAGTTCCAGCCATTCTTCCTCCATCGCCGTCAGGGATTGGCGCAGCTTTTCCATCTCCGCGGCCAGCCTGTTGAAGGTGGCGGGATCCTTGGTGAAGAGGGCGGGATCGGCCATCTTCGCCTCGCGGGCGGCGATCTCCTTCTCCGCCTTCTCCATTTCCTTCGGCAGGTTCTCCAGGGCGAATTTCTGCTTGTAGGAGAGCTTCGCCTTGCCCCTGTTCTCCGCCGGGGCCGCGGCGGATGTCTCGACCGCCTTCGCCTTCTCGGCCTTTTCCGCCTTGCGCTTCTCCTCGATCGCGCCGCGGCGCTGCGCCATCATGTCGGAATAGCCGCCGGCATATTCGATCCAGCGACCGTCGGGACTTTCCGGGTCGGCGGGTGCGATGGTCGAGGTGACGGTGCGGTCGAGGAAGTCGCGGTCGTGGCTGACGAGCAGCACGGTGCCGGCAAAGCCCGCGACGATCTCCTGCAGGAGGTCGAGCGTCTCGATGTCGAGGTCGTTGGTCGGCTCGTCGAGGATGAGGAGGTTTGTCGGCCGCGACAGGATGCGCGCCAGCATCAGCCGGGCGCGCTCACCGCCCGAGAGGTTGCGGATCGGCGTGCGGGCCTGCTCGGGCTGGAACAGGAACTCCTTCATGTAGCCGGTGACGTGCCGCTGTTCCCCGTTGACGAGCAGCGTCTCGCCGCGCCCGTCCGTGAGGTAATGGGCGAGCGTGTCGTCGAGGTTGAGGTCCTCGCGGCGCTGGTCGAGCGTGGCGATCTCCAGGTTCGTGCCGAGCTTGACGGTGCCGCTGTCGGGCGCCAGTTGCCCGGTCAGCATCTTGAGCAGCGTCGTCTTGCCGGCGCCGTTCGGGCCGACGAGGCCGATGCAATCGCCGCGATGCACGCGGATCGAGAACGGCGCGACGATAGTGCGCTCGCCATAGGCCTTGGTGATCTTCTCCGCCTCGATCACCAGCTTGCCGGATTCCTGCGCATCGGAGGCGCTGGCCTGCACGCTGCCCTGCGGCCCCTTGTGGCCGCGATAGCGGGCGCGCAGATCGTGTAGCGCGCCGAGGCGGCGCATGTTGCGCTTGCGCCTTGCGGTGACGCCGTAGCGCAGCCAGTGCTCCTCGCGCTCGATCGCCTTGCCGAGCTTGTGCTGCTCCAGCTCCTCGGCCTCCAGCACCTCGTCGCGCCAGGCCTCGAAATGGCCGAAGCCGCGGTTGAGCCGCCGCGACTGGCCGCGATCCAGCCAGACGGTGGCGTTGGACACCTTTTCGAGGAAGCGGCGGTCGTGCGAGATGACGACGAGGGCCGAGCGGGTGGACTGCAGCTCGCCTTCCAGCCATTCGATGGTCGGAAGATCGAGATGGTTGGTCGGCTCGTCGAGGAGAAGGATGTCCGGCTCCGGCGCCATCACCCGGGCCAGCGCCGCCCGGCGCGCCTCGCCGCCCGACAGCGATTTCGGGTCCTCGCTGCCGGTAAGCCCGAGATGTTCGAGCAGATAGGTGACGCGATAGGGATCGTCGCTCGGCCCGAGGCCCGCCTCCGCATAGGCCGCGACCGTGTCGTAGCCGTCGAAATCCGGGGCCTGGTGCAGGTAGCGGATGGTCGCGGAAGGATGACGGAACACCTCGCCGGACTGCGCCTCGGCAAGGCCGGCGGCGATCTTCATCAGCGTCGACTTGCCCGAGCCGTTGCGGCCGACGAGTGAGATGCGGTCGCCCGGCTCCACCTGCAGGCTGGCGCCGGCGAGCAGCGGCGTGCCACCGAAGCTGAGGAAGATGTCGTCGAGTTTGAGAATGGGCGGTGCCAAGGGTCAGGCTCCTGAAAGATCGTAGGGCCGGGCGATGAGAATGGCGCGGCCGGCGGCGAGCGAAAGGCGGATGGGGCCTTCCGCCACGTTGGAGATGGTGCGCGAGGAGCCGAAGGGCAGCGAAAAGTCCTTCAGCGGATAGCGCGCATTGTCGATGGTGAGGCCCGAAAGGGGCGCAAGGCCGAGAATGGAGAAGAGGCTGCCCTTCGGCAGGTCGATGTCGCGACGGCCCGGCAGCAGGGGCCAGGCCTCCTCCTCACCGGAGGTGAGCTTCACGGCGAACCCCATCTCCTCCAGCGAGACGGCATAGAGGAGATGCATCAGCGCATGGTCGCTGCGCTCCCCGCCCAGCGCGCCGGCGAGCAAAATGGCGCGTGCCCCGCGCTCGGCCGCGACCGAGACGGCAAGCGCCCCGTCGGTCTCGTTCTTGGCGGCGGGATAGGGCTGTCGCTCGACCTGCGGCCAGGCGGCGACAAGCTCGGGCGGGGTCGAATCGAAATCGCCCACCCAGAGTTCCGGCACGGCACCAAGGCTTTCCGCATGCCGCATGCCGCCATCCGCGGCGACGACGCGCGCGCCGGCCATGTCCGCGCGAAGACGCGGCGTCACGATGAGCGCGCCCCCGAGAAGGACGACGAATTTCGGGTCTGTCGATACCGGCATGGTCATGGCTGATGCCCTTAGCGCATGTTCTTCAGAAAGGGAAAGATTTTGCGGCCGAAGGGCAAGGCATGGCCGACGGAAGGCATGAAACGCAAGAAGCGCGGGCAGAGCCCGCGCTTCGTTCTGGTCAGGACCGGAGCCTGCCTCAGGCGGCCTTGCTTGCCGCGACGGCGCGCGGCGAGAAGAGCAGCCGGTCGGAACCGGCGGTCACCTTGACGGTCGAGCCGTCCGGGATATCCCCGGCAAGGATCTTCTCCGCCAGCGGATCCTGAAGATGCTTCTGGATCGCCCGCTTGAGGGGACGCGCACCATAGACCGGGTCGTAGCCCTTCTCGGCCAGCCAGTGCACGGCGTCCTCGTCGAGGTCGAGCACGATCTTGCGATCCTCCAGCAGCTTGCGCAGGCGCGTGAGCTGGATGTCGACGATCGCGCCCATTTCCGACCGCCGGAGGCGATGGAACAGGATGATCTCGTCGATCCGGTTCAGGAATTCCGGCCGGAACGCCATCTTGACGACATCCATGACCTGGTCGCGGACGCTGTCGCTGTCCTCGTTCTCGCCGAGTGCCGTCAGATATTCGGCACCGAGGTTCGAGGTCATGATGATCATCGTGTTGCGGAAGTCCACGGTACGGCCCTGGCCGTCGGTCAGGCGGCCGTCGTCGAGGACCTGCAGGAGCACGTTGAAGACATCCGGATGCGCCTTCTCGATCTCGTCGAACAGCACGACCTGGTAGGGCCGGCGGCGGACGGATTCGGTGAGCGCACCGCCTTCCTCATAGCCGACATAGCCGGGAGGCGCGCCGATCAGCCGGGCCACGGAGTGCTTCTCCATGTATTCCGACATGTCCATGCGCTGGATCGCCGTCTCGTCGTCGAAGAGGAAGCGGGCGAGCGCCTTGGTCAGCTCCGTCTTGCCGACGCCCGTCGGGCCGAGGAAGATGAACGAGCCGATCGGCCGGTTCGGATCCTGCAGGCCGGCGCGCGCGCGGCGAACGGCGCGGGAAACCGCCTGGACGGCATCGCCCTGGCCGACGACCCACTTGCCGAGTTCGTCTTCCATGCGCAAGAGCTTGTCGCGTTCGCCTTCCAGCATCTTGTCCACGGGAATGCCCGTCCAGCGGGAGACCACATGGGCGATGTTGTCGGGGGTCACGACCTCCTGCACCATCGGATCGACATCGCCGACATCGCGGCCTTCGGCCTCTTCCAGCTCCTTTTCGAGCTTCGGAATGATGCCATAGGCAAGCTCGCCGGCGCGCTGGAATTCACCCTTGCGCTGGGAAATGGCAAGTTCGTTGCGCAGCTCGTCGAGCTGGCGCTTCAGGTCGGCGGCGCGGCCGAGCTTCGACTTTTCCGCCTGCCAGCGCGCGGTGAGCGCAGAGGCTTCCTCTTCCAGCGCGGCGAGGTCGATCTCCAGCTTTTCGAGGCGATCCTGCGACGAGCGGTCGGTCTCCTTCTTCAGGGCCTCGCGTTCGATCTTGAGCTGGATGATGCGACGGTCGAGCTCGTCCAGTTCCTCGGGCTTGGAATCCACCTGCATGCGCAGCCGCGAAGCGGCTTCGTCCATCAGGTCGATCGCCTTGTCCGGCAGGAAGCGATCCGTGATGTAGCGGTTGGAGAGCGTGGCGGCGGCGACCAGGGCCGAATCGGAAATCCGGACCTTGTGGTGCTGCTCGTACTTCTCCTTGAGGCCGCGCAGGATCGAGATCGTGTCCTCGACGGTCGGCTCGTCCACCATGACGGGCTGGAATCGGCGTGCGAGCGCCGCGTCCTTCTCGACATGCTTGCGGTATTCATCAAGCGTGGTCGCGCCGACGCAGTGCAATTCGCCGCGGGCGAGCGCGGGCTTCAGCAGGTTGGAGGCGTCCATCGCCCCGTCCGCCTTGCCGGCGCCGACCAGCGTGTGCATCTCGTCGATGAACAGGATGATCTCGCCGTCTTCCGCCTGCACTTCGGCAAGCACGGCCTTCAGGCGCTCCTCGAATTCACCGCGATATTTCGCACCGGCGATCAGCGCGCCCATGTCGAGCGCCATCAGCTTCTTTTCCTTCAGGCTCTCCGGCACGTCGCCGTTGACGATGCGCAGCGCAAGGCCTTCGGCGATCGCTGTCTTACCGACGCCGGGTTCACCGATGAGGACCGGATTGTTCTTCGTGCGGCGCGACAGGACCTGGATCGTGCGGCGGATCTCGTCGTCGCGGCCGATCACCGGATCGAGCCGGCCTTCGCGCGCATCGGCCGTCAGGTCCCGTGCGAACTTCTTCAGCGAATCGAAGCCCTGCTCCGCGCTCGCCGTGTCGGCGGTGCGGCCCTTGCGGATATCGTTGATGACCTGGTTGAGCTTGGCCGGCGTCACGCCGGCCTTCGCCAGGATATCAGACGTCGCCGCGGATTTTTCGATCGCGAGCGCCAGAAGCAGGCGTTCGACGGTGACAAAGCTGTCGCCGGCCTTCTTGGCGGCCTCTTCGGCGGTGGAGAAAACCTTTGCAAGCGGCTGGGAGAGATAGACCTGCCCGTTGCCGCCGGAAACTTTCGGCTGCTTGGCAAGCGCGGCATCGTTGGCGATCCGCGCGTCACGCGCATTGCCGCCGGCCCGCTCGATCAGCGACGTCGCCATGCCCTGCTCGTCGTCGAGCAGCACCTTCAGGACGTGTTCGGGCGTGAACTGCGGATTGCCGTCGGCCAGCGCCTTCGTCTGGGCGGATTGCAGGAAGCCGCGAACGCGTTCGGAGTATTTTTCAATGTTCATCATTCACCTCCAGGACTCGGCCGGCCCTTCGAGGCACCGGTCGACGTTTCAGGATAAGGCCCCCATCAAGGCGAGCCTGTCATGCTTGCGATCGTCCGGCCTTGCGACCGATCAACCGCCTGAAGCGAATATGGTGGAGGTTTTCCCGAATTAAAGGGAGCGTCCGGCCGCTGTTCGAGATTTTTCGCAGGCGCCTTGCGAAACGCAAGAACCCGGCACGAGGCCGGGTTCTTCTGGGGTATCGAAATGCCGTTATTCCGAGGCTTCGAGGGCCGGAGCGGCATCGCCGGCGGGCTGTGCGCCCTCACCGGCGGCCTCTGCCTCGCCGCGGCGCGGACGGCGCGGGCGGGGCGTGCTGCGGCGGCGCGCCGGAGCGCGGCCGGCGGCGGGAGCTGCAGCTTCGTCCTCGAGCGAGACTTCGGCCGGCGTACCTTCGATCACCGGCTGCGGGCCGGTGCCATCGATGACGGGCTGTTCGACTGCGGCGGGAGCCGCGGCGACCGGGGTCGGCGCAGCAGCGGCAACGGGTGCGGGCTCGTCGACGGCGGTCGAATCGATCTCGTCGGAGTCCCGCTCGAAACCGTCGCGGTCGTTATAATCGGTCCGCTCGGCATTGTCGGAGCGCTCGTCCCGCGGGAAGCGGTCCTGCATCTGCGCCTGGGCGGCGGCAATGATGCGGTTGTAGTGCTCGGCATGCTGCAGATAGTTTTCCGCCATGACGCGGTCGCCGGCGCTCTGGGCGTCGCGGGCAAGCGCTGAATATTTCTCGGCGATATGCTGGGCCGTGCCCCTGATCTTCACGTCCGGACCGGAACTGTCATAGGTCCGTGTCAGAGGATTTCCGCCCTTGCGGTGTTGGTTGTTGTTATTGTTGTTATTATTGTTGTTGTTACGCCCGCGGCCGCGCTTGTTTTGCTGTCCTGGCCTCATATGTCACTCACCTAACGTATCGTGTCTTGATGATCATGTGTCTGCACGCCTGATCGGGCCACGCCAGATCAAGCATCCTTACCCGCGGGCAAACCACGCCGGTCGGTGGTCCTGTCGCCGTAAGACGTCAAATTAACAGGTACCCGCACTAGGCAGTCTTCAACCCTAGCAACTCTTCGAGAGAGCAATCCTCGCGATCGGGTCATGCAGGAACGAATCTCTGTGCCATGACCGCTTGCCCAGTGCGTGGCCGCAACCTATCCCGCTTCTTTCCCGATTCCAAGCCTTTTCTTTGCGGTCGCAGAATTTGCTGTGCTTGCGCAGCAAATTACAGGGCAACCGCCCTTGTAAAGAGAAGAACACGGTCGTTGCCGCCAAGATCCTTGATCGCCGCAATCCGCGAAAAACCCTTTTCACGCATGATCGCCGTGACCTGATCCTTCTGGTCGTAACCGATTTCGTAAGCCACCAGGCCGTTATCCCTGATATGATCGCCCGCTCCGGCAGCGATGGCGCGATAGGCATCGAGCCCATCTTCCCCGCCATCCAGTGCCAGTATCGGATCGTGGAGCCGGACCTCGTCGTCCAGCGTTCCGACCACGGAGCGGACGATATAGGGGGGATTTGACACGATGATGTCGAACACCCCGGTCACGGCTGCAAACCAGTCGCTCTCGACCGCCTCGAAGCGATCCGCGACCCCGTTGATATCGGCATTGCGCCGCGCCGTTTCAAGGGCGCCGGCCGAAAGATCGGCCCCCACCCCGGTCGCCCCGGGCACGAGATCAAGGAGGGCCAGGCAGATCGCACCCGTTCCGGTGCCGAGATCGAGGATGCGGCAACCGCCCGTCGCACGCACGATCCGCTCTGCATGGGGCACGAGCGCATCGACGAGGACCTCGGTGTCCGGCCGCGGTTCCAGCGTTTCCGGCGACAGCGCGAGGTCGAGCCGGGAAAAGGCCCGGCGGCCAAGGATGCGGTGGACCGGTTCGCGCGCGATGCGGCGGGCGAGCGCGTCGTCGACGGCCTGTCGCTCGTCCTCCCCCAGGGCGCGATTGCCCTCGGTTATGAAGGATGTCGGCGTCAGGTCCAGCAGACCCATGAGCAGGGTTCGCGCATCGCCGGCTGGGTCTGTGATGCCCGCCTCGGCAAGCCGGCGCCGCGCCGCGGCCAGCACCTCGGCGAGCGTCGCGCCGTTCATCGGCCCTGTTCGCCGAGCTGCGCGAGGAGGCCCGCCTGATAGTCGGCGACCAGCGCATCGACCACCTCGTCGATCTCGCCGACCATCATGCGATCGAGCTTGTAGAGCGTCAGGTTGATGCGGTGGTCCGTGACACGGCCCTGCGGGAAATTGTAGGTGCGAATGCGCTCGGAACGGTCACCCGAGCCGACCTGGCTCTTGCGGTCGGCGGAGCGCTCGCTTTCCGCGCGCTGGCGCTCGATGTCGTAGAGCCGCGAGCGCAGCACCTGCATGGCCTTGGCGCGGTTCTGGTGCTGCGACTTTTCCGAACTCGTCACGACGAGGCCGGTCGGCAGGTGGGTGATGCGCACGGCCGAGTCCGTCGTGTTGACGTGCTGGCCGCCGGCGCCCGAGGAGCGCATCGTGTCGACGCGGATATCCTCCGGACGGATCTCGATGTCGATCTCCTCCGCCTCCGGCAACACGGCAACGGTCGCCGCCGAGGTATGGATGCGCCCGCTGGCCTCCGTCTCCGGAACACGCTGGACGCGGTGCACACCCGATTCGAACTTTAGCTTGGCGAAGACGCCGCGCCCGGTGATGGTCGCGATGATTTCCTTGAAGCCGCCGGCCTCGCCCTCGCTGGAAGACAGGACCTCCACTTTCCAGCCATGCGCGGCGGCATAACGCTCGTACATGCGGAAAAGGTCACCGGCAAAGAGCGCGGCTTCCGAGCCGCCCGTGCCGGCGCGGATTTCGAGGATCGCGCTCTTCTCGTCGGCGGCATCCTTCGGGAGAAGCAGGATCTGCATCTCCTTTTCCAGGCCCTCCAGCCGTTCCTTCAGCTCCGGCAGCTCCATCTCCGCAAGATCGCGCATCTCGCGATCCGTCGCCTTGTCGGCAAGCAGCGCGTCGAGATCGGCGATCTCGCCGCTGACCTTCTGGTATTCGCGGATCTTCGCCACAACGGGCTGAAGCTCGGAATATTCGGAGGCAAGACGCACATAGGTCTCCGAATCCGGTCCCGCCGACATGCGCGCCTCGATCTCGCCGAAACGGCGTTCGAGTTCGCGCATCTTTTCAACGGGAAGCTTCGCCACCGTTTAAACTCCAGTCAGGTCTTTAAAGCGGAACGCCGTTCTCGGCCGCGAAATCCGTGAGGATCTGGCGGATCGAGGCCGTCGGCCTGGTATCGTCGAGCGCCGGCATCAGCACCGCTTCGAGCTTGCCCGCATCGAGCGACAGCAGCATCGACTTGACCGGGCCGATCGCCGCCGGCGACATCGAGACCGAACGGAAGCCGATGCCGAGCAGCGCCATGGCCGAGATCGGCTTGCTCGCCATCTCGCCGCAAAGCGTCACCGGCGTGTCGTTGCGTATGCCGGCGCGCACGATATCGCGCAGGATGCGCAGGAACGGCCGGCCGAGCGTGTCGAAGCGGTCGGAGACGCGGGCATTGCCGCGGTCGACCGCCATGGCGAACTGGAAGAGGTCGTTCGAGCCGACTGACACGAAATCGACCTCGGCCATCAGCTCGTCGAGCTGCCAGAGCAGCGCCGGCACCTCCAGCATGGCGCCGAACTGCAGCTTCTTGGGCAGTTGCTCACCGATCTTCGACTGGCGCTGGATTTCCTTCTGGAGAAGGTCGCGGACCTCCTTCAGTTCGGAAACCTCGGTCACCATCGGCAGCATCAGTCGCAGATCGGCGCCCGCCGCGGCGCGCAGCAT
Source organism: Shinella sp. HZN7 (assembly GCF_001652565.1). Classification (NCBI taxonomy): domain Bacteria; kingdom Pseudomonadati; phylum Pseudomonadota; class Alphaproteobacteria; order Hyphomicrobiales; family Rhizobiaceae; genus Shinella; species Shinella sp. HZN7. The sequence continues at coordinate 3,930,259 of NZ_CP015736.1, forward strand.
GGCGCGAAGCTGGGTGCGCAGGAGGCCCGGCCGGTCGAGCGACAGGCGGATGGCCCGCCAGCCGAGCGCCGGGTTCTCTTCCTCCGCCGCGCGGAAATAGGGCACGACCTTGTCACCGCCGATATCGAGCGTGCGGAAGGTGACGGGGCGGCCGCCGGCTTGCTTCAGCACGTTGCGATAGAACGCCTCCTGCTCCTCCGCCTTCGGCATGGTCGAGGCGATCATGAACTGGAGCTCGGTGCGGAAGAGGCCGATGCCGGATGCGCCGGATTCGTTGAGATGCGGCAGGTCGACGAGCAGGCCCGCATTCATCTGGAGGCTGATCGCGCGGCCGTCCTTCGTGACAGGCTCGACCGCGCGCAGCGCCCGGTACTGCTCCTGCCGGCGGGCGCGGAAGCGCACCTTCTCCTCGTAGGAGCGCTGGAGGTCCGGCAGCGGCCGCAGATGCACCCGGCCGTCGTCCCCGTCGATGATGATCGGATCGCCGTTTTCCGCCAGCGCCACGGCGCCGGCCGCCTGGCCGACCACCGGAATGCCCATGGCCCGCGCGACGATCACCACATGGCTGGTGACGGCACCTTCCTCAAGCACCAGACCGCGCACGTTCTGCCGCGGATAATCGAGCAGCTCCGCCGCCCCCATGGCGCGCGCCACGACGATCGCATCGTTCGGGAAGCTGCTGGCCGAAAGCTTCGCGCCATAGCCGGTGAGCTGGCGCAGCAGGCGATTGGCGAGATCGTCGAAATCGTGCATGCGCTCGCGCAGATAGGGATCCGTCAGGCGGATCATGCGCGCCTTGGTCTCGCTCTGCACGCGCTCGACCGCCGCTTCCGCGGTCAGGCCGTTGCGGATCGCCTCTTCGAGCTTCCTCACCCAGCCGCGGTCATGCGCGAACATGCGGTAGGTTTCCAGCACCTCGCGGTGCTCGCCCTCCATCGACACTTCACGGCGCGACAGCATGTCGTCGATCGAGATGCGTAGCGACCCGAGCGCTTCGGCAAGCCGGCCGAGTTCGTGTTCGGAATCCTCGTTCAGAAGGTTGGTGACGACGATGCGCGGCTCGTGCAGCACGACATAGCCGAGGCCGATGCCCTCGCCGAAGCTCGACCCCTCGATCGCGACGGGACGGGACAGGTCCAGCTCCAGGCCGGGCTTGGTGAGCTTCTTCAGCTCCCCGGTCGCCACCATTTCCGCAATCACCATCGCCGTCGTTTCGAGCGCCTCCACCTCGTCTTCGCGGTAGGTGCGGCTCGCCTTGTTCTGCACGACAAGCACGCCGAGCGCCCTGCCGGTGCGCAAGATAGGAACGCCGAGGAAGGAGTGGTAGATCTCCTCGCCCGTTTCCGGCAGGTAGGTGAAGGCGGGATGCGACTGGGCGTCGGAGAGGTTCAGCGGCCGCGCGGAGGCGGCGATGGTGCCGACAAGGCCCTGGCCCATCTTGAGCTGGGCGAGGTGGACGGCACCGGGATTGAGACCTTCGGTCGCATAGAGTTCGAGCACGCCATCGGAGCGCAGCACGTAGACGGAACACACTTCCGCGACCATGTTCTGCGCGATCTGGCGCACGATCTGGTCAAGGCGCTCCTGCGGCTCGAGCGGCTCCGCCATCAATTCGCGCAGCCGCTTGAGAAGAACGCGCGGACCCGCGGAGAGGTCTCTCATCGCGTGGCGTCTCCCGAAAATAACACTACCCTTGCCGGCGCGGGCCACGCCGGCGATCAGAAGATCGGCGCCGAGTCGGCCGGTCCTTACTTCTTATCGAGACCGTAGACGGAATGCAAAGTCCGAACGGCGAGTTCGGCATAGGGACCGTCGATCAGGATGGAAATCTTGATTTCCGAAGTGGTGATCGCCTTGATGTTGATGCCCTTTTCCGCCAGCGCCTGGAAGGCGGAGGCGGCGACGCCCGCATGGCTGCGCATGCCGATGCCGATGACCGACACCTTGACGAGGCCCGTCTCGTGCTGGATCACGTCGAAACCGACCTTTTCCTTGGCGCCTTCCAGCACCTTGAGCGCCTTCTCCATGTCGCCCGAGGGAACCGTGAAGGTCATGTCGGTCTTGGAGCCGTCCTCGGAAATGTTCTGGACGATCATGTCGACATTGATATGCGCCTCGGCGAGCGGGCCGAAGATCGCGGCCGAGACACCCGGCCGGTCGGCGACGCGGCGGAGCGAGATCTGCGCTTCATCCTTGGCATAGGCGATGCCGGTTACGACTTCCTGTTCCACGATCTCATCCTCATCACAAATCAGCGTACCGGGCGGGTTCAGAAGATCGCCCATGCCCGGCGCATCGGGATCCTCGAAAGAGGAACGAACGAAGGTGCGCACCTTGTGCACCATGGCGAGCTCCACCGAGCGCACCTGCAGGACCTTGGCGCCGAGCGAGGCCATTTCGAGCATTTCCTCGAAGGCGATCTTCTTCAGGCGCCGGGCCTTCGGCTCGATGCGCGGGTCGGTGGTGTAGACGCCGTCAACGTCGGTATAGATGTCGCAGCGGTCCGCCTTGACGGCGGCGGCGATGGCGACGGCGGAGGTGTCCGAACCGCCGCGGCCGAGCGTCGCGACGCGGTTGTCCGGGCCGAGGCCCTGGAAGCCGGCGACGACCGCGACCTGGCCCTCGCCCATGCGGCGGATGATCTCCGCGCCGTCGATATCGAGGATGCGGGCGGCGCCGTGCGCATTGTCGGTCCGGATCGGAATCTGCCAGCCCTGCCAGGAGCGGGCATTGATGTCCATCGACTGGAGCGCGATGGCGAGCAGCCCTGCCGTCACCAGTTCGCCGGAGGCGACGATCGCGTCATATTCGCGCGCGTCGTAAAAGGGGGAGTTCGCGCCCGTCACCTTCGGCATGTTCTGCACCCAGGCGACCAGTTCGTTGGTCTTGCCGGACATGGCCGAGACGACGACGGCGACCTCGTGGCCGGCATCGACCTCGCGTTTCACATGGCGGGCCACATTGTGGATACGGTCGAGGTCAGCGACGGATGTTCCGCCGAATTTCATCACGATGCGTGCCATGGTGTGTACCGCTATTTTCAATGTTTCGCGCGAGCGCGCGGGAGAAACCGCGGGGTCTCTTAGCGGAAGACCCCGCGCTGCGCAATGCATGGATTCCGGCTGAGACGAAAAGACCCGCGCACCTTCCGGCACGCGGGTAAAGGGGATCGGATGATGAAGGCCGCGGGCGAAAAACACCCGCGGCCGGTTCGGCTTACTTCTGCCAGCTCTTGACGAGTTCGTCGTAATTGACGGTGAGCGGCTGTTCCTTCTCGTTCTCGATCTTGAGCTGCGGCGCAAGGTTGCCCTTTGCGACGGCATCCTTGTTCCAGTATTCGAGATCGTGCTCCTCGGCGAGCTTCGGACCCATGTCGCCCATGACGCCGGCGCGTTCGAGGCGCTCCAGCACCTTCTCCTGCTCGGCGCACAGCGAATCCATGGCTTCCTGCGCGCTCTTGGCGCCCGAGGAGGCATCGCCGATCGCCTGCCACCACAACTGTGCCAGCTTCGGATAGTCCGGGATGTTCGTGCCGGTCGGCGACCACTGCACGCGGGCCGGCGAACGGTAGAACTCGATCAGACCGCCCAGCTTCGGCGCCCGCTCCGTGAAGGACGGATGGGCGATCGAGGATTCGCGGATGAGCGTCAGGCCGACATGGCTCTTCTTGACGTCGACCGTCTTGGAGACGACGAACTGCGCATAGAGCCAGGCAGCCTTGGCGCGGTCTTCAGGCGTCGACTTCAACAGCGTCCAGGAACCCACGTCCTGATAGCCGAGCTTCATGCCTTCCTTCCAGTAGACGCCGTGCGGCGACGGGGCGAAGCGCCACTTCGGCGTGCCGTCCTCGTTGACGACCGGCAGACCTTCCTTCACGAAGTCGGCGGTGAACGCCGTATAGGTGAACATCTGCTGGGCGACTTCGCCCTGCGAAGGAACCGGGCCGGATTCGGAGAAGGTCATGCCGCCGGCTGCTGCCGGTGCATAGGCCTTCAGCCAGTCGAGGTACTTCTGGATGGCATAGACCGAAGCCGGGCCGTTGGTGTCGCCGCCGCGGGCGACGCACGAGCCGACCGGACGGGAATTTTCGTCGACCTTGATGCCCCATTCGTCGACCGGCAGGCCGTTCGGGATGCCCTTGTCGCCGTTGCCGGCCATCGAGAGCCAGGCATCGGTGAAGCGCCAGCCGAGCGACGGGTCCTTCTTGCCGTAGTCCATGTGGCCATAGACCTTCTTGCCGTCGATCTCGCGACCGGTGAAGAACTCGGCGATGTCCTCATAGGCCGACCAGTTGACCGGAACGCCGAGGTCGTAGCCGTACTTCTCCTTGAAGTCCGCCTTGTTCTTCTCGTCGTTGAACCAGTCGTAGCGGAACCAGTAGAGGTTCGCGAACTGCTGGTCGGGAAGCTGGTAGAGCTTGCCGTCCGGCGCCGTCGTGAAGGACTTGCCGATGAAGTCGTCGAGGTCGAGGCCGGGATTTGTGACGTCCTTGCCTTCGTTCGCCATGAAATCGGTCAGCGAACGGGCCTGCTGGTAGCGCCAATGGGTGCCGATCAGGTCCGAATCGTTGACATAGGCGTCGTAGATGTTCTCGCCCGACTGCATCTGCGTCTGGAGCTTCTCGATGACGTCGCCTTCGCCGATCAGATCGTGGGTGATCTTGATGCCGGTGATGGCGGTGAAGGCCGGCGCAAGGACCTTCGATTCGTATTCATGCGTGGTGATCGTTTCGGAGACGACCTTGATCTCCATGCCGGCGAAGGGCTTGGCGGCATCGATGAACCACTGCATCTCCGCTTCCTGGCCGGCGCGGTCGAGCGTGGACAGGTCGCCGATTTCCGCATCGAGGAATTTCGTGGCGGCGTCCATGTCCGCGAATGCGGAACCGGTGAACGCCAGCAGCATGACTGCCGTCGTCGTCAGAAGTTGCTTTCGCATATTGATCCTCCCTTGGGGTTTTGCGATTGCATGCGCGAAGGCCCCTATTCTCCCCGGGGCCTTCCTTTCCTTTGCCTAGACGAAGCGGAACACGCCGATGGCGTAGACCACGGACAAGGCAAGAGCCCACCACAGGTTGGGACCGACGAGCCCCAGCCATGCGAGATGAATGAACGCCGAGCCGAGCAGCGACACGAAGAGCCGGTCGCCGCGGGTCGTCTCGAAGCGCAGGATGCCGACGCGCGGGGACCCGCCCGGACGGGCATATTCCCACACCGCCATCAGCGCGATCAGCGTGAAGATCGTCAGGAAGAACATGGCCGTCGGGAACGACCAGGCCATCCAGCCGCCCGGAATGAGCGAAGCGAACCAGTCGCGCGCGCCGTCCTTGACGGGGATCGCCATGACGAGGAGGCCGGTGATGACGGCATAGGCGGCGAGCACGGCGGCAAGCGCCACCGGCCAGCGGTTGTTGCGGTTTGCGACGGCGGCCATCAGACCCTCCCCAGGGCAAAGCCCTTGGCGATGTAGTTGCGGACGAAATAGATGACGAGCGCGCCGGGAATGATGGTCAGAACCCCGGCGGCGGCGAGCACGCCCCAGTCCATGCCCGAGGCCGAGACCGTACGCGTCATCGTGGCGGCGATGGGCTTTGCGTCCGTCGTCGTCAGCGTGCGGGCGATGAGCAGTTCGACCCAGGAGAACATGAAGCAGAAGAAAGCCGCGACACCGATGCCCGAGGCGATCAGCGGCACGAAGATCTTGGCGAAGAACTTCGGGAACGAATAGCCGTCGATATAGGCGGTCTCGTCGATCTCCTTCGGCACGCCGGACATGAAGCCCTCGAGGATCCAGACGGCGAGCGGCACGTTGAACAGGCAGTGCGCGATGGCGACGGCGATATGCGTGTCGATCAGGCCGAAGGCAGAATAGAGCTGGAAGAACGGCAGCGCGAAGACGGCCGGCGGCGCCATGCGGTTGGTCAGCAGCCAGAAGAACAGGTGCTTGTCACCGAGGAAGCGGTAGCGCGAGAAGGCGTAGGCCGCCGGCAGCGCCACGGCGACCGAGATGACCGTGTTCAAGACCACGTAGAGGATCGAGTTGATATAGCCGGAATACCAGGCCGGATCGGTGAAGATCACGGTGTAGTTCCGGAGCGTCGGCGACTGCGGCCAGAGCGAGAAGACGCCGGTGATCTCCTGGTTCGTCTTGAAGCTCATGTTGACGAGCCAGTAGATCGGCAGCATCAGGAAGACGATGTAGAGCGTCGGCACGAGCCAGGAGAGGCTGCGCTTCGAGCCGGCCCTGGCCTTCGCGCCGGCATTGCTCGCAACGCTCGTCTGGATTGTGTTTGCGGTGGTTGCCTGTGAGGTCATGGTTTCCTCCCTCACGCCTGTTCGTCGCTGCTGGTCATGACCGTGTAGAAGATCCACGAGAGCAGCAGGATGATCAGGAAGTAGATGATGGACATGGCCGCGGCCGGGCCGAGGTCGAACTGGCCGATCGCCATCTTGACGAGGTCGATCGACAGGAAGGTGGTCGAGTTGCCGGGGCCGCCGCCGGTGACGACGAAGGGCTCGGTATAGATCATGAAACTGTCCATGAAGCGCAGCAGGAAGGCGATGAGGAGCACGCGCTTCATCTTCGGAAGCTGGATGTAGCGGAACACGGCCCAGCGCGACGCGCCGTCGATCTTGGCGGCCTGGTAATAGGCCTCCGGGATCGAGACGAGGCCGGCATAGCACAGCAGCACGACAAGGCTCGTCCAGTGCCAGACGTCCATGATAATCAGCGTCATCCAGGCATCGAAGACATTATTGACATAGTTGTAGTTGATGCCGAGCGAATGGAGCGTGCGGCCGAGCAGGCCGATGTCGACGCGGCCGAAGACCTGCCAGATCGTGCCGACGACGTTCCACGGAATGAGCAGCGGCAGCGCCATCAGCACCAGGCAGACCGGCACGCCGAGACCCTTCTTCGGCATGTTCAGCGCGATCAGGATGCCGAGCGGGATCTCGATGGAAAGGATGATGCCGGAAAAGAGCAGGTTGCGCCCGAGCGCCTGCCAGAAACGGTCGGATTCCAGAACGTCCGAGAACCAGCCGACGCCGTTCCAGAAGAACTGGTTGTTGCCGAACGTGTCCTGGACCGAATAGTTCACCACCGTCATCAGCGGGATCACCGCCGAGAAGGCGACGAGCAGCAGCACGGGCAGGACCATGAACCAGGCCTTGTTGTTCCAGGTCTTGTTCATCGTCAGCCCTCCCTGCCGACACGCCAGGAATCGGCGTAGATGTTGATGGCCGCGGGGTCGAAGGTGACACGCGGCTCGGCCGGGATCTCGCCGTCCTCGGAAACGACGATGGCGATCGGCTTGCCGGCGAATTCGGCGCGCACGATCTTCTGGCGGCCGATATCCTCGACCTTGCTGATCGAGACGGGCATGCCCTCGCGCGACAGCGAAATGAATTCCGGGCGGATGCCGAGTTCCGTCTTCGCGCCGGCGGCGACCTGCGGCCGGTAGTCGAGCGTAAGCGTCTCCTCACCGATCTTGATGCTGCTGCCATCGATGGAGGCCGGCAGCACGTTCATGCCCGGCGAACCGATGAAGTAGCCGACGAAGGTGTGGCTCGGCTTCTCGAAAAGCTCGGCCGGCGTGCCGATCTGCACGATCTGGCCGTCATACATGACGACCACCTTGTCGGCGAAGGTCAGCGCCTCGGTCTGGTCATGCGTGACGTAGACCATGGTGAAGCCGAACTGCCGGTGCAGCTTCTTCAGTTGCGAGCGCAGCACCCATTTCATGTGCGGGTCGATGACGGTCAGCGGCTCGTCGAAGAGGATGGCGTTGACGTCGTTGCGCACGAGGCCGCGACCGAGCGAGATCTTCTGCTTCTGGTCGGCGGTGAGCCCGCGCGCCGTCTTCTTCGCCCAACTCGAAAGATCGATCATCTCAAGGATTTCGCGCACGCGACGGTCGACTTCGGGCTCGGCAACGCCACGGTTGCGCAGCGGAAAGGCGAGGTTGTCGTAGACCGTCATCGTATCGTAGATGACCGGGAACTGAAAAACCTGCGCGATGTTGCGCTGCTGCGTCGAAAGGTACGTGACATCCTTGCCATCGAACAGGATGCGCCCCTCGGACGGCTGCAGCAGGCCGGAGATGATGTTGAGCAGCGTGGTCTTGCCGCAGCCCGAGGGACCGAGCAGCGCATAGGCGCCGCCGTCGTTCCACTCGTGGTGCACTTCCTTCAGCGCATAGTCCGCCTCCGATTTCGGCTTTTCGCCGTAGGCGTGGCGGATGTGGTCGAGATTGATGCGTGCCATGGTCTCCTCCTCAGGCCGCCGCGGCCGCGGGTTCCGCGATCGCCCTGCCATCCGTGCCGAAGGCCATCAGGTGGCGCGTGTCGACATGGACGGTGATGACCGCGTCCGGCTCGATGTCATGGATGCCCGGCGAGAGCATGACCCAGCGGCTGCCCTCGAATTCGATGTGAATGAAGCTCTCGGAGCCCGCGATCTCCGAAATCGCGGTGCGCGCCTGAAGGCTTGCGGAAGCCGGATGCTGGCTCGCAAGCGCCAGGTGATGCGGGTGGAAGGCGATGGTGCAGGGGCCGTCCGGCAGCGCCGCGAGATGCGCCGGCACCGGCAGGACCGGCTTGCCGCCGATCTCGAAATGGCCACCGTTCTTCAGCACCTGCATGGTGTTGAGCGGCGGGTCCGCGAAGGTGCGGGCCGTCAGAAGATCGTTCGGACGGCGATAGACGTCGATCGTGCGGCCGAACTGCGTGATGCGGCCCTCCGACAGCGTCGCCGTGTTGCCGCCGAGCAGCAGCGCCTCGGAGGGTTCCGTCGTCGCATAGACGAAGATCGCGCCGGAGGCGGCGAAGATCTTCGGCAGTTCGAGGCGCAGTTCCTCGCGCAGCTTGTAATCGAGGTTGGCGAGCGGCTCGTCGAGCAGCACGAGGCTGGCATTCTTGACGATGGCGCGGGCGAGCGCCGTGCGCTGCTGCTGGCCGCCCGAAAGGTTGAGCGGCGTGCGGTCGAGATAGGGCGTCAGCTTCAGAAGATCGGCCGCCTTGCGCACTTCCCGGTCGATGGTCGCGCTATCGGCGCCCTTGATGCGCATCGGCGAGGCGATGTTCTCGTAGACGGTCAGCGCCGGATAGTTGATGAACTGCTGGTAGACCATGGCGACGCCGCGATCCTGCACGCGCACGCCCGTCACGTCCTTGCCGTCGAACCAGACGGAACCGGATGTCGGCTTGTCGAGGCCGGCCATCAGCCGCATCAGCGAGGTTTTTCCCGAAAGCGTCGGGCCGAGCAGCACGTTGAGCGAGCCGCGCTCGAGCACGAGGTTGGTCGGATGGATATGCGTCTCCGCCCCCGCCACCTTCGCGATGTTCTTAAGTTCCAGCATTCCTGTCTCCGTCGTTCCTCCCAGCCACCGGATGAGGGCGCTAGTGGGGAGCCGCCTGTGCGGCCGCCATGTAGTCTTCCAGTGCGGCCGCCTCCGCGGCCGTCAGATGCAATCCGCGTTTGGTCCGCCGCCACAGCACGTCCTCGGCATGCCGGGCCCATTCCTCCTTCATCAGCCAGCGCACTTCACGCTCATAGAGGTCGCTGCCGAAATGCCGGCCGAGATCGTCGATGCCCTTCGCACCGTCCAGCATCGCTGCCGCCCGCGTGCCGTAGAGCCGAACGAGCCGGCGGGCATGGGCCGGGGCGAGGAAGGCGAACCGCGCGGAAAGCGCCTTCACCTCGACATCGAACCCGTCGACCTTGAAATCGCCGCCGGGCAGGCGTGAGCCGGCCGTCCAGCGATCTCCCTTCGCGCCGATCGCATCCTCGATCTTCTCCAGCGCCGATTCGGCGAGGCGCCGGTAGGTGGTGAGCTTGCCGCCGAAGATGTTGAGCAGCGGTGCCTGGCCATCGCCGCCCTCGACCTTCAGCACGTAGTCGCGCGTCGCTTCCTGCGCCTTGCTGGCGCCGTCGTCGAAGAGCGGGCGCACGCCGGAATAGGTCCAGACGATGTCGTTCCGCGTCACGGGTTCGGCGAAATATTCGCTCGCCGAGGCGCAAAGATAATCGATTTCCGCGTCGCTGATGCGAACATCCCGGGGATCGCCCTGATAGTCCTGGTCGGTCGTGCCGATCAGCGTGAATTCTTCCTGGTAGGGAATGGCGAACATGATACGCCCGTCCGGGTTCTGGAAGAAGTATGCGCGCGGATCGGAGAACTTCCTCTTCACGACGATGTGACTGCCCTGCACGAGGCGGACATTGTGCACGTCGTTTCGGCCGAAGGCGGTTGAGAGGACCTTGTCAATCCAGGGGCCTGCCGCATTGACCAGCATGCGCGCACGAACGTTTTCACGCGCGCCCGTCTCGACATTCTCGGTCTCGACGGTCCAGTGGCCGTTTTCGCGGCGCGCGGTGACGACCTTGGTACCGGTGCGGATATCCGCGCCGCGATCGGCGGCGTCACGGGCATTCAGGACGACGAGGCGCGCATCGTCCACCCAGCCGTCGGAATATTCGAAGGCCTTGCGGAAGAGCTTCTTCAGCGGCCCGCCGGCCGGGTCCTTTGCAAGGTCGAGCGTGCGGGTGGCCGGCAACAGCTTGCGCCCGCCGATATAGTCATACAGGAACAGGCCGAGGCGGATGAGCCAGGCCGGGCGCAGGCCGCCCTTCTGGAAGGGCAGCACGAAGCGCATCGGCCAGATGACGTGCGGCGCCATGGCCCAGAGCACTTCGCGCTCCATCAACGCCTCGCGCACCAGGCGGAATTCGTAATGTTCGAGGTAACGCAGGCCACCATGGATGAGCTTGGTGGAGGCCGAGGACGTGCCCGACGCAAAGTCCTTCATCTCGGCAAGCACGACCGAATAACCACGGCCCGCCGCATCGCGCGCGATGCCGCAGCCGTTGATGCCGCCACCGATAACGAAAATATCGCGGATCACGTCGCCGTTCAAAGTTCCCTCCCCATTTCGCATCGCACAAATCCTGCGCAGTTGCGAAAGCCAGTGGAGTTAAAACGAAAACATTTCGAATGTCAAACGAATGCGAGTGAAAATACCGTTTCCTCCTTTCAGGCGAGCGAAGACGTCTCCACGAGACGCACGTCATGCTCCTGGCAAATGCTTCGAATGCCCTCGAAAGGACAGTTGTCGGTGATAAAGGTGTGGACCTGCGAAAGGTGGCCGATGCGAACCGGCGCGGTCCTTTCGAATTTCGTCGAATCCGAAACCAGGATGACATGGCGCGCATTCGCGATGATCGCCTGCGCCACCTTCACCTCGCGATAGTCGAAGTCGAGCAGCGCGCCGTCCTCATCGATCGCGGAAACGCCGATGACGGCATAGTCCACCTTGAACTGGCGGATGAAATCGACCGCCGCCTCGCCGACGATGCCGCCGTCCGCGCCGCGCACGACGCCGCCGGCGATCACCACCTCGATCGAGGGGTAGACGCGCAAACGGTTGGCGACGTTGATATTATTGGTGATGACCATCAATTCCTTGTGATCGAGCAGCGCCTCGCCCACCGCCTCCGTCGTCGTGCCGATATTGATGAAGAGCGAGGAATTGTCCGGGATCATGGCGGCGGCGGCTCGGCCGATCGCCTGTTTTTCCGGCGCGGCGATGGAGCGGCGCGCCTCGTATTTGACGTTTTCGTTGCCGCTCGGGAACAGCGCCCCGCCATGGATGCGCGTCAACACCTTGTTATCGCAGAGATCGTTGAGATCCTTGCGGATGGTCTGCGGCGTCACGGAGAAGCGTGCCGCAAGGTCTTCCACGAGCACGCGGCCCTCGGCCTTGGCGAGATCGAGGATTTCCGCCTGGCGACCTGTCAGAAACATCGGCTCCTCCCATTGCTTTCGTTTGTTTTCATAATATGCAAAAACGAAAGCACATCAATTGATCCGCCCCGCCTTCTTGGAGTGCGCCCCACTTTTTGTGATACTGGGCGGGCAGCAGGTCGCGGCCAGCATCGGAGGACAGCACATGTTTCATCCAGCCTTGTTCAAGGGGGCGAACGTCGTCGTGACGGGCGCGGGGCGCGGCATCGGCCTGGAGACCGCCCGGCAGTTCCTCGATTGCGGCGCCCATGTGCTGCTGCATGGCGGGCGCGCGGCATCCGGTCCCCTGCCCGATTTCCTGGAAGCCGCCGTCGCGGAGGCCCGCGCCCATATCGTCTATTCGGACTTCCTCGTCGAAGGCGGCATCGGGGCGATCCTGCAGCGGGTGGACAGCCTCTTCCCGCATGTCGACGTGTTGATCAACAATGCCGGCACGATGGTCGGCCGCTTCCCGGCCGCCGAGCTGACGGACGAACAGTACGAAACCATCGTGCGCCTCAACCAGACCTCCGTCGTCGAGGTGACGCGCGCGCTGCTGCCCTCCTTGCGGCGGGCGCCAAGCGCCGCCATCGTCAACACGGTCTCGATCTCGGCGCTGACCGGCGGCAGCCCGGGTTCGGCGATCTATTCGGCGACCAAGGCCTTCGTGTCGACCTATTCCAAGGGGCTGGCACGCGAGCTCGCGCCGGACGGCATCCGCGTCAACTGCGTCTCGCCGGGCACGATCACCACCGACTTCCATTCGCGCTATTCATCGGCCGAAAAGCTGGAGGCGACGCGCAAGACCATTCCGCTGCAGCGGCTCGGCACGGCGGAGGACTGCGCCCCCGCCTATCTCTTCCTCGCCTCCAAGGCCCTTTCCGGCTATATCACCGGCCAGGTGCTGGAGGTGAACGGGGGCCAGTTGATCTGCTGAGATCAGGCCTCGATCAGGCATTGATGTCGATGACGACGCGGCCTTTCACCTTGCCCTCGAGGATCCTGCCGGCCAGCTCCGGCAGGTCGGACAGCCGGTGCTCCACCACCATGGCCTCCAGCTTGTCCATCGGCAGGTCGGCGGCGATGCGGTTCCAGGCATCGACGCGCTGGTCGTAGGGCCGCATGACCGAATCGATGCCGAGCAGGCTGACACCACGCAGGAGGAACGGGATGACGGTGAAGGAGGGAACCGCGGCACCGGCGGCAAGGCCGACCGCGGCGACGGCGCCGTCATATTTCATCTGCTTGAGCACCCGCGCCAGCATGTCGCCGCCGACCGCATCGACGGCACCGGCCCAGCGCTCCGATTCCAGCGGCTTGCTGCTCGCCTCCGACAGCTCACCGCGGTCGACGATCGTTTCGGCACCCAGTTCCTTCAGGTAGCCCGCCGTTTCCGGCCGCCCCGTGACGGCGGCGACCGAATAGCCGAGCCGTGCCAGCAGCGCGACCGCCACCGAGCCGACGCCGCCCGCCGCGCCCGTCACCAGCACCTCGCCCTTCAGCGGCGAGAGCCCGGCCTCTTCCAGCGCGATGACGGACATCATGGAGGTGAGCCCCGCCGTGCCGATCGCCATGGCCTGCCGGGTCGAAAGCTCCTCGGGCAGCGGCACCAGCCAGTCGGCCTTGACCTTCGCCCGCGTCGCGTACCCGCCCCACCAGACTTCGCCGACCCGCCAGCCGGTCAGCACCACCCGGTCGCCCGGCCGGTAGCGCGGATCGTCCGAGGCTTCGACCGTGCCGGCGAAATCGACGCCCGGCACATGCGGGAAGGTACGCACCAGGCCGCCCTTGCCGTTGATGCAGAGCCCGTCCTTGTAGTTGAGCGTCGAATATTCGACGGCGACGGTGACATCGCCGTCCGGAAGCCGCGAATCCTCCAGTTCCCGGACAGATGCGGAAACCGCGCCATCTGCATCCTTTTCGACCAGCAATGCCTGAAACGTCATGGCGTCCTCCTCGTGATCATCCATCCGCCCCAGATATAGGGCGCGGGGCATTGGTGCCGCCACTGTTCTTTTGTATCAAGGACGCGGAGGCACGGGATGATAGACAAGCTCGAATACTTCATTGCGCTCGCCCGCGAGAAACATTTCGCCCGGGCGGCGGAAGAACTCGGCATCTCGCAGCCGACGCTTTCGGCGGCGATCCGCCAGCTGGAGGACCATCTGGGCGTGATGCTCGTCGTGCGCGGCTCGCGCTACCAGGGCCTGACGCCGGAAGGCCAGCGCGTGCTCGAATGGGCCCGCCGCATCGTCGGCGACACGCGCACCATGCGCGAGGAGATGCGCGCGGCGCGCAAGGGCCTGTCCGGCCATATCCGCCTCGCCGCCATCCCGACGACGCTCGCCATGGTGCCGCGCATCACCGCACCCTTCCAGGAAAAGCACCCCGACGTCACCTTCTCCATCGTCTCGACCACGTCGATCAAGATCCTCGGCCTCCTGGAGAACCTGGAGATCGACGCCGGCCTCACCTATCTGGAGAACGAGCCGCTCGGCCGCGTGACGAGCGTGCCGCTGCTGCACGAGCACTATTGCCTCGTCACCGCCAAGGGCACGCCCTTTGCCGATCGCGCGACCGTGACCTGGCAGGAAGCCGGCAGCGTTAGGCTTTGCCTATTGACCGCCGACATGCAGAACCGCCGCATCATCAACCGGCACTTTGCCGAAGCCGGCGTTTCGGTGGAACCCTCGCTGGAAGCCAACTCGATGATCGTGCTGTTCTCCCATGTGCGCACGGGACGCTGGGCGAGCATCATGCCGCGAAACGTCGCAAAATCGTTTGGATTTCCTGACGAAATAAGTATGGTTTCCCTCGTCGAACCCGAACCGCACCACACCGTCGGCCTCGTTGCCACCCATCGCGAGCCCTTCACCCCGCTCGTGTCCGCCCTGCTGCACGAAGCGCGCGTGCTGGCGGAGAAGGGGATCGATTGATAGGATTTTTCTATCGATCAACGGCTTTGCTTTATTGACCGGTCGTCTCCCGGCTGAGAAGCTGTTAGAATAACGCGTGGATCGACAGGGTTCCGGTCTTCGCCGAGCAGTTTCAATGGTATCGGCGCGACAGAACCCGGAGGCCTTGCGGTTCATTCGTGTCGGTTGGGAGGCCTGACGATGAATGTGCACGTATCCGGCAGCGATGTCGGCGCAAGAACGCTGGCGATCGTCAGCGAACTGAAGGGGCTCGAAGGGCCGCTTCTTCCCATCCTGCACGAGATCCAGGCGGAGTTCGGCTTCGTGCCGCAGGAGAGCCTGCCGGTGATCGCCCGCGAACTCAACCTGTCGCGCGCCGAGGTGCATGGCGTCGTCACCTTCTATCACGACTATCGCGACCATCCGACCGGGCGGCATGTGCTGAAGCTCTGTCGCGCCGAGGCCTGTCAGTCGATGGGCGGGGACGAGCTGGCCGAGCGCGTGAAGGCGCTGCTCGGCATCGATTTCCACCAGACGACGCTGGACGGCGCCGTCACGCTCGAACCGATCTACTGTCTCGGGCTCTGTTCCTGCGCACCCGCCGCGATGCTCGACGGCGAGGTGCATGGACGGGTCGATGCGGATCTGGCGAAGGAACTCGTCGCGGAGGCACGCCGATGACCGTTCGTCTCTACGTTCCCCGCGATGCCGCAGCCCTTGCGCTCGGCGCAGACCGCGTCGCCAAGGCCTTCTCCCGCGAGGCGGAGGCCCGCGGGCTCGACATTGCGATCGTGCGCAACGGCTCGCGCGGCATGCACTGGCTGGAGCCGCTGGTCGAGGTCGAGACGGCTGAAGGCCGCATCGCCTACGGGCCCGTCAGGCCCGCCGACGTGCCCGGCCTGCTCGATGCCGGCCTGCTGGACGGCAAGGCCCACCCGCTCTGTCTTGGCGGAACGGAAGAGATTCCGTTCCTGAAGAACCAGACCCGCCTCACCTTCGCCCGCTGCGGCGTCATCGATCCCGTCTCGCTCGAGGACTACAAGGCCCATGGCGGCCTCCGGGGCCTCAAAAAGGCCATCGCGATGGCGCCCGCCGACATCGTCAAGGAAGTCACCGACAGCGGCCTGCGCGGCCGCGGCGGCGCGGGCTTCCCGACGGGCATCAAATGGAAGACGGTTCTCGATGCGCCGGGTGACCAAAAATACATTGTCTGCAATGCCGACGAGGGCGACAGCGGCACCTTCGCCGACCGCATGATCATGGAGGGCGATCCCTTCGTGCTGATCGAGGGCATGGCGATCGCGGGCCTCGCCACCGGCGCCACCAAGGGTTACGTCTACACCCGCTCCGAATATCCGCACGCCATCGCCGTGATGAACGAGGCCGTCGCCATCGCGCGCGCCGCCGGCATGCTCGGCCCATCCGTGCTCGGCTCCGGCAGGGCGTTCGACATGGAAATCCGCGTCGGCGCCGGCGCCTATGTCTGCGGCGAGGAGACGGCGCTGCTCAACAGCCTGGAAGGCAAGCGCGGCATCGTGCGCGCCAAGCCGCCGCTGCCGGCCCTGCAGGGTTTCATGGGCCGTCCCACGGTGGTCAACAACGTCATCTCGCTCGCCTCCGTGCCGATCGTCATGGACAAGGGCGCCGCCTATTACCGCGATTTCGGCATGGGTCGCTCGCGCGGCACCATTCCGATCCAGATCGCCGGCAACGTCAAGCATGGCGGGCTCTACGAAACCGCCTTCGGCCTGACGCTCGGCGAGATCGTCGACACGATTGGCGGCGGCACCGCCTCCGGAAGGCCGGTCCGCGCCGTCCAGGTCGGCGGCCCGCTCGGCGCCTATTTCCCGCGCGCCCTGTTCGACACGCCCTTCGACTACGAGGCCTTCGCCGCGAAGGACGGCCTCATCGGCCATGCCGGCATCACCGTCTTCGACGACACGGTCGACATGCTGAAGCAGGCGCGCTTCGCCATGGAATTCTGCGCCGTCGAAAGCTGCGGTAAGTGCACGCCCTGCCGCATCGGTTCGACGCGCGGCGTCGAGACCGCGGACAAGATCGCCCGGGGCATCGAGCCGGAGAAGAACCGCGAACTGCTCGCCGACCTCTGCAACACCATGAAGTTCGGTTCGCTCTGCGCACTCGGCGGCTTCACGCCCTATCCCGTCATGAGCGCCATGACGCATTTCCCGGAGGATTTTTCCCCGGCCCCGATGGTGGAGGCGGCGGAATGAGCGCGACGGAAAAGGTCAAGGGCCCGGCATCCTACTTCCCCTCGATCGAGAAGACCTACGGTCAGCCGATCGAGCACTGGAAAGAGATCATCCGCGCGCAGGACGGCAAGGCGCATATGCAGATCGTCGCGTTCCTCAAGGAAACGCACGGCCTCGGCCATGGCCATGCCAATGCGCTCGTCGCGGCGACGCTCGCCGAGAAGACGTCGTAGAAACAAGTGAAGTCGCCGCCCACCCGCGGCGCAACGGATTGACCCGGAGGTTCCCATGCCCCTCGTTCCAGAAATCGACTTCGGCACTCCCGCCTCCCGCTCGGAAAGGATGGTGACGCTCACCATCGACGGGAACGAGATCACCGTTCCCGAGGGCACCTCCATCATGCGCGCCTCGATGGAAGCCGGCATAAAGGTGCCGAAACTCTGCGCCACCGACATGGTGGATGCCTTCGGCTCCTGCCGGCTCTGCCTCGTCGAGATCGAGGGCCGCAACGGCACGCCCGCCTCCTGCACGACCCCGGTGGCGCCCGGCCTCGTCGTCCACACCCAGACGAGCCGGCTCAAAGACATCCGCAAGGGCGTGATGGAGCTCTACATCTCCGACCACCCGCTCGACTGTCTCACCTGCGCGGCGAACGGCGACTGCGAGCTGCAGGACATGGCCGGGGCGGTCGGCCTGCGCGACGTGCGCTACGGCTACGAGGGCGACAACCACGTCAAGGCCCGCAACAACGGCGAGATCAACGCCCGCTGGATGCCGAAGGACGAATCGAACCCCTATTTCACCTACGATCCGTCGAAATGCATCGTCTGCTCGCGCTGCGTGCGGGCCTGCGAGGAGGTGCAGGGCACCTTCGCGCTGACCATCGAGGGCCGCGGCTTCGACAGCCGCGTCTCGCCCGGCATGCATGAGCATTTCCTCGAATCCGAATGCGTCTCCTGCGGCGCCTGCGTGCAGGCCTGCCCGACGGCGACGCTGACCGAGAAATCCGTCATCGAGATCGGACAGCCGGAGCATTCCGTCGTCACGACCTGCGCCTATTGCGGCGTCGGCTGCTCCTTCAAGGCGGAAATGCGCGGCGAGGAGCTGGTGCGCATGGTGCCCTGGAAGGATGGCCAGGCGAACCGCGGCCATTCCTGCGTCAAGGGCCGCTTCGCCTATGGCTACTCGACCCACAAGGAGCGCATCCTCAACCCGATGATCCGCGAGAAGATCTCGGACCCGTGGCGCGAGGTGACCTGGGAGGAAGCCAATGCCCATGTCGCCGCCGAGTTCCGCCGCATCCAGTACCAGTACGGCCGGGATTCGATCGGCGGCATCACCTCCTCGCGCTGCACCAACGAGGAGACCTTCCTCGTCCAGAAGCTGATCCGCGCCGGCTTCGGCAACAACAATGTCGACACCTGCGCCCGCGTCTGTCATTCGCCGACGGGCTACGGCCTCGGCCAGGCCTTCGGCACCTCCGCCGGCACGCAGAATTTCGACAGCGTCGAGCACACGGATGTCGTCATCGTCATCGGCGCCAACCCGACGGACGGCCACCCGGTCTTCGCCTCGCGCCTGAAGAAGCGCCTGCGCCAGGGCGCCAAGCTGATCGTCATCGATCCGCGCCGCATCGAGCTCGTCTCCTCGCCGCACATCAAGTCGTCCTATCACCTGCCGCTGAAGCCCGGCACGAACGTCGCCGTCGTCACGGCGCTCGCCCATGTCATCGTGACGGAAGGCCTCTACGACGAAAAATTCATCCGCGAGCGCTGCGACTGGTCGGAGTTCGAGGACTGGGCCGCCTTCGTCGCCGAGCCGCGCCACAGCCCCGAGGAAACCGAAGCCTTCACCGGCGTGCCGGCGGAGACGCTGCGCGGCGCCGCCCGCCTGTTCGCCACCGGCGGCAACGGCTCGATCTATTACGGCCTCGGCGTTACCGAGCACAGCCAGGGCTCGACCACCGTCATGGCGATCGCCAACCTTGCCATGGCGACCGGCAATATCGGCCGCGAGGGCGTCGGCGTGAACCCGCTGCGCGGCCAGAACAACGTGCAGGGCTCGTGCGACATGGGCTCCTTCCCGCATGAACTGCCGGGCTACCGCCATATCTCCGACGACGCGACGCGCGAGATCTTCGAGAAGCTTTGGGGCGTGACGCTCAACAACGAGCCGGGCCTGCGCATCCCCAACATGCTGGACGCCGCCGTCGAGGGCACGTTCAAGGGCCTTTACATCCAGGGCGAGGACATCCTCCAGTCCGACCCGGACACCAGGCACGTCTCCGCAGGCCTGGCCGCCATGGAATGTGTTGTCGTGCAGGACCTCTTCCTCAACGAGACGGCGAACTACGCCCATGTCTTCCTGCCGGGCTCGACCTTCCTCGAAAAGGACGGCACCTTCACCAATGCCGAGCGCCGCATCAACCGCGTGCGCCGCGTGATGACGCCGAAGAACGGCTATGCGGACTGGGAGGTCACCCAGAACCTCGCCAGGGCCATGGGCCTTGCCTGGAACTACAGCCATCCCTCCGAGATCATGGACGAGATCGCCGCGACGACGCCGAGCTTCGCCCTCGTCTCCTACGACTATCTGGAGAAGAACGGCTCGGTGCAGTGGCCCTGCAACGAGAAGAATCCCAAGGGCTCGCCGATCATGCACATCAACGGCTTCGTGCGCGGCAAGGGCAAGTTCATCCGCACGGAATATGTCGCGACGGACGAGAAGACCGGCCCGCGCTTCCCGCTGCTGCTCACGACCGGCCGCATCCTCAGCCAGTACAATGTCGGCGCCCAGACGCGGCGCACGGAAAACGTCGTCTGGCACGAGGAGGACCGGCTGGAGATCCACCCGCACGATGCGGAAAACCGCGGCATTCGCGACGGCGACTGGGTGCGCCTCGCCAGCCGCGCCGGCGAGACGACGCTGCGCGCCCTCGTCACCGATCGCGTCGCGCCGGGCGTCGTCTACACGACCTTCCACCACCCGACGACGCAGGCAAATGTCATCACCACCGATTTCTCCGACTGGGCGACGAACTGTCCGGAGTATAAGGTGACCGCCGTGCAGATCTCGCCGTCGAACGGCCCATCCGACTGGCAGATCGAATATGACGAACTGGCCCGTCGCTCGCGCCGGATCAGGGGCAAGCTGGAGGCAGCGGAGTAGGATAGCGGCGTGCCGGATTTTTCCACCACGACCAAGGTCGCCGAGATCGCCCGCCGCAACGGGCGGCTCGCGGAGGGCGAGCGCTTCGTGCCGGAGGAAACCCCGGTCGCCTTCTCCTATGCCGGCTCGACCCATGCCGTGATGATGGCGACGCCCGCCGACCTCGATGATTTCGCCGTCGGCTTCAGCCTGACGGAGGGCATCATCACCGATCCCGGCGAGATCGAGACCATCGAGGTGCTAGCCGAGGACAAGGGCATCGACGTGCAGATCCGGCTGGCGGACGCGCAGAACGACGCGCTGACCGCCCGCCGCCGCCACATGGCCGGCCCCGTCGGCTGCGGGCTCTGCGGCATCGAATCGATCGAGCAGGCCGTGCGCGTGACGCCCTCGGTGCGTGCCTCCTCCCTTACGCTCAGCGAAGATGCGGTCGTCGAGGCGGTACGCCTGCTGAACGGCCAGCAGCCGCTGCACATGGTGACGCGCGCCGTGCATGGCGCCGGGTTCTACGTCCCGGGCGAAGGCCTCATCGCCGTGCGGGAGGATGTCGGCCGGCACAATGCGCTCGACAAGCTCGTCGGCGCCGCGCGGCGGGCGGGCCATGCGGGCAGCACCGGCGCCGTCGTGGTGACGAGCCGCGTTTCCGTCGAGATGGTGCAGAAGACCGCGATCATCGGCAGCCCCTTCATCATCGCCATTTCCGCGCCGACGGCGCTCGCCATCCGCACCGCCGAAGAGGCCGGCATGACGCTGATCGCGCTGGTGCGCGGCGAGGAGTTCGAGATTTTCACCGGCGCGGAGCGCATCGTCTCCGGCACGCAACGCCGGATCGGCAACGGTTAGGAGACAGGAATGTCGGAAGGCAACAAGCTCGTCAGGATGGCAAACCAGATCGCCACCTTCTTCCACTCGCAGCCGGCGAGCGAGGCGGCGAACGGCGTGGCGACCCATATCAACAAGTTCTGGGAGCCGCGCATGCGCCGGCAATTCTTCGACATCGTCGACAACCATGGCGGCGAAGGGCTCGACAGCCTCGTCCTTCAGGCCGCGCCGCTGATCCACCGCCCGCCGCCGGCCGAAGTGCCGCCGGCAGCACGGGCCGGCAACGCCGCCGCCCATTGATTCCATCCCGAGAACGCGAACGGCCGGCATTGCTGCCGGCCGTTTTCATGCCGCGGTGCCCTCAGAACTCTTACCAGTTCTCCGTTGCCGGCGCCGTGGAGCCGCGCGGCGCACGCATGCTGCGCGCCATGGCATGAAGCTGCGATACGGGGGTGGGCGACGGCGTGCGCTGCACCGGCTGGGCGGGGTTGCCCGCTAGCCGGAACCGGCGGATGAGCGCGTGCAGCGCATCGGCTTCCCGCGCCATGGCGTGGCTTGCCGCCGTGCTCTCTTCCACCATCGCCGCATTCTGCTGCGTCGCCTGGTCCATCGCATTGACCGACTGGTTGATCTCGCGAAGCCCGGTCGATTGCTCCCGCGAAGCCTCGACGATGGCCACCACGTTGGCATGCACGTCCTGCACCTGCACCAGGATCTCCTGAAGCGCCCGCCCCGTCTCGTCGACCAGCGCCACGCCGCTCCTGACCTGCTCGCCGGAGGTGGTGATCAGCGCCTTGATATCCTTGGCGGCGCTGGCGGACCGCTGGGCGAGCTCGCGCACCTCCTGTGCCACGACGGCGAAGCCCTTGCCCGCCTCGCCCGCCCGTGCCGCCTCGACACCGGCATTGAGCGCCAGGAGGTTGGTCTGGAAGGCGATGTCATCGATGACGCCGATGATGTTGGAGATCTCCCGCGAGGACTGCTCGATCTGACCCATCGCGTCGATCGCCTTCTTGACGACCGCGCCGGATTTTTCCGCGCCCGCCCGGGTCTTGCCGACCAGCATGCCGGCCTCGTCGGCCCGCCGGCTCGAATCGCCGACCGTCGTGGTGATCTCGTCGAGGGCGGCAGCGGTTTCCTCGACGGAAGCCGCCTGCTGCTCGGTGCGCTTGGCGAGGTCGTCCGCCGCCGAGCGGATCTGCTGCGCACCGGAGGCGATCGCATTGGCGTTGCTCTCGACCGTGCGCATCGCCTCGTGCAGGCCGGCCACCGCCTCGTTGAAGTCGCTGCGCACCGTCTCCATCGACGGCACGAAGGCCGTGGCGAGGGTCTGCGTCAGGTCCCCCTCGGCCAGCGCCTTCAGCGCACCGCCGAGCGCGTTGATCGCCGACATGCGCTCGGTCACATCCGTCGCGAACTTGACCACCTTGTAGACCCGGCCGGAAAGGTCGCGGATCGGGTTATAGGCCGCCTGGATCCAGATCTCGCGCCCGCCCTTGCCGTAACGCACGAATTCATTGGAGATGAAGCGGCCCTCGGCCAAGCTTCTCCAGAAATCCACATAGGCCGTGGTCTGCACATAGGCGGGATCGCAGAACATACGATGATGCTTGCCGCGGATTTCGGAAAGGTCATAGCCGAGCGCCGCGCAGAAATTCTCGTTGGCATGAAGAATTTCGCCCGTTGGCGTGAACTCGATCACGGCCTGCGAGCGGGAGATCGCATCGAGCTTGGCGGCGTCTTCGCTCGCCTGCATCTTCGCCTGGGTGATGTCTGTCGCGAACTTGACGACCTTGTAGGGCTTGCCGCCGCGAAAGACCGGATTGTACGAGGCCTGGATCCAGATCTCGCCGCCATCCTTGCGCAGGCGCTTGTAGCTGGTGGCATCGTATTCCCCCCGTCCGAGCCGCGCCCAGAACTGGCGATACTCCTCGCTCGCCGTATAGGCCGCCTCGCAGAACATGCGATGATGCTTGCCGACGATCTCCTTCAGCTCGTAGCCGAGCGTCCGGCAGAAGTTCTCGTTGGCGGTCAGGATCGTACCGGTGAGATCGAACTGGATCACGGCCTGCGAGCGCGACAGCGCGTCGAAGATATGGCCCGCATCCATGGATTTTGCGAATGAAAGCATGACCTGTCCCTCTGTGCGATGCCACGGCCGGGATTGCGCGCATGGCGATCCTCATGTGTTGACACTCAGGCGCGGACGCCGCGGCGACCGCGCACTGGCAGCGGTGAAAACAATCTTCGCGAGAGGCTTCATGCCGGAGCGATGAAATGCGCATCTACAATCAAAGATGGCATTGCAGGCTTAAGAATCCATGAAAATCGAACGGCAAGATTATGAAGATACTATATAACAATGCTTTACGCCTGAACCTGGAGTTCGGAACTCAAGTTACGTTAGGTGAGCTCCGTCCTGCGCGCAAGCAAACTATCGTTAAAGTTGCATAAACAAACCGGCAACAAAAAAACCGCCGTACAATCGCACGGCGGTTCTTCATTCCAACGATGTTCGGGACGGATCAGGCCGCCATGTCTTCCACGTCGCGCTCCTTGAACATGCGCGCCAGGTTGAGGAAGCAGATCATGCCGTTCTCATGGGCGATGATGCCTTCCGCATAGACCTTGTCGAAGGAGGTCGTCACTTCCGGCACCGGCTGGATCTGCTCGCTGCGGATGGTGAGGATGTCGGAGACGCGATCGACGACGAGGCCGACGACCATGCTGTGCACTTCGGCAACCACGATGGCGCTGCGCTCGTTCGCTTCGGTGCTCTTCATGCCGAGCTTGTGGGCGAGATCGATGATCGGGATCACGGTGCCGCGCAGGTTCATCACGCCGATGACATCGGGCGGGGAATGCGGGATCGGCGTGGACGGCGCCCAGCCGCGGATTTCGCGGATCGTCGTCGTCTTCACACAGAATTCCTGATCGTGCAGGCGGAATGCGATGATTTCGAGCGTGTCGCCGGCAAAGCCGGCCGTCTTGATGGAGGTCATCGGGGTCTTTCCAGTTTCATCTGCTTCGTGCCCCGATCCTATGCACGGCCTGGTTAAAATCTTTCAAACGCGGCGCGGTTTGTTGCGCCCCGCACGCAAAAGGCCCCGCGTCACCGCGAAAGCACCCGGCAGCCTCCGCCGTGCCCTCAATATTCCTTCTCGTAGAAGATGCCCGCTCCCGCGCTGCCACCGCTGCCGGCCTCGCCGCGCAGCTTCAGGCCGCGGCCGACATCGAGGTTGATGACCGCCTTGGCGCCGTTCGTCTCCGGGTCCTGCTTCAGCTCGATATAGGTCCGCTCGTTGAGATATTTGCCGGCCGAGACCGCCGCCCGGCCTTCCGCATCCGTCGTGATGTCGAGGTCGTCGACGCCGAGCTTGCTGCGCAGGCTGTCGAGCAGGCCGGTCGAGCTGCCGCCGGCAAGCTGGCTGGCAGCCGAGGCGAGCTGGGCGATCTGCACCGCCGAAAGGTTCGACATCGAGCGGTTGAAGATGAGCTGCGCCAGGATCTCATCCTGCGGCAGCGAGGGCGAGGAGGCGAAAGTGACCGTCGGGTTGTTGGCAAGGCCGGCCACCGTCACCGTGATTTCCGTCGAGCCAACCGTGCTGCCGGCCACCAGATTGACCGTCGGCACGAGCCCCCCCGCAAAGCCGATATGGGCGCTGGTGAAGTCGAGGCGGCGCGTCAGGATCTCCATGCGCCCGCGCTCCAGTTCGAAACCACCTGACACGACCGGCGCGGCGGAGGTGCCGGTGATCTTCAGGCTGCCGCCGAGTTCCGCATTGATGCCCCGGCCGCGCACGAAGAGCTGGCCCGGCGCCTCGATGGTAAGGTCCAGCGCGATGCCGCGCGAGGCGCCGCTGCTGCCCTGGTCACGCTGCACGTCCGCCGTCATGCGCTTGACGTCGGCCGGCGCGTTGCGGTGCTTGATGTCGATTTCGGAGAGCGAAGCCGGCAGTTTCTGCGGAATGGTGATGTTCGCCTTGTTGATGCGCAGCTTGCCGCCGAGCGAAAGTCCGGCCACCGGCCCCTTCAGCGTCAGGTCGCCCGCGACATTGGCCGTCACCAGCGTGCCGTCGACATAGGTGATGTCGCCGAGCTTGACGGCGACATCTACCGGAAAGCCGCTCGCCGGATCGATGCCGACGCGCCCGCTGGCCGAAAGCTGGCCGCCGCTGGCGAGCCGGCCGGAAACCGTCTCGATCACCGCCTGCCGCCCATCCATGGTGACGCGGATCGTCAGGTTCTCCACCGCGAGGTTGCGGCGCACGTCGACGAGCCGCGCGCCGCCGGCCGTGATGCTGCCGGTGATCGAGGGTGCGGCCGCCGTGCCGCCGATGGAGACATCGACATCGGCATTGCCGGTCAGGACGAAGCCCTGGGCGGAAAGCTGGCCCTGCAGCAGGCCGAACGGCACCGTACCGTTGAACTTGAGCCCGAGCGGCGTCGCCCCGCCGATGCCGACGGTGCCGCCGCCGCGGAAGGAGAGGCCGCCGCCGCCCGAAAGCACCGTATCGAGCCGCACCTGGTTGTTGGAATATTCACCCTTGGCATTGATGGAAAGCACCCCGATGCCTGCGCCGCGGGTCTGGCTCGTCGCCGCCCCGTCCCAGTCCAGCGCATAAGTGACGACCGGCGCCGACGCGCGGCCCTTCACCGTGACCGTGCCGTCGATCGTGCCCTCCGCACCGAGGCCGGCGGCGAAATTGTTGACGAGCGCAGCCGGCAGCGCCGTAAGGCGGGCGGACAAATCCAGCGTCTCGCCCGCCCGGCCGGAGACCGCGATGGAGCCGCGGCCAGCCTGGATCGTCAGCCCGTCGAGCGCGGCGACACCGTTGACAACACCGATCGTCGTCGGCTTGGCCAGTTTTAAGGCGATGCCCCGCGGTGCCGCCTCGAAGGCCTCAAGGGCGACGTCCAGCCCGCCGTTGCGCTGGATGACCTTGCCCTTCGTCAGAAGCGGCGCGTCGTCGAGGCGGCCGGTCAGGTCGAAATTGGTCGCCTGCCCTTCGCGTGAAAAGTCGAGCTTCAGCGCGTCCAGCCGGTTCTCGCCCGAAGCGACCCGCTCGGCGCGCACCGTGCCTGATATCGCGGCGGTGGCGAGATCGGCAATGGCGAGATCGACGACCGGCCTGGTGATGCTCAGCGTATCGCGCCGGATGGCGGAGCCCGAAGCCTGGATGGTCGCGGACGTCCTGCCATTGCCGGTCGCGATTTCCACCTGGCCGGAAAGATCGCCGGCCGCCTGCTGCCCCGCCATGGCGGCGAGCAGGCCGAGATCGGGGAAATCGAAGCGGATCGTGCCATCAGGCATGAAGTTCTCCGCCAGCGCGAGCGAGCCCTTCAGCGTGTTCGGGCCGATCTCTGCCTCCAGCACCGGCACGGAGATGCGCCCGCCCTGCGAGGTGATGCTGGAGCGCACATTGATCGGCTGGCCGTCGAGCGCACCGGTCGCCGTCAGCTCGCCGGACGGGCTGTCGGCGACGGCCTTGCCGGTCAGCGTCACGACGAGGTCGCTGAGCGTGCGGCCGGAGAGGGTCGCCCCGCTCGACGTGACCTTGGCGGACACATCGAGCCCCGCGACGGGGCCGGTGGCGGAGAGTTCGAAGGCCGCCTCACCCGCCGCATCGGCGAGCAGCTTGCCGAGGTCCAGCACCTTGCCGGTCAGCGCGGCATCGAGCGTGCCATTGCCGAGCGAGACCGTGCCCGCCGTCTCCAGCGTGCCGGACTTGACCTGGAGGCCGGAAACCTGAACGGCGCCGTCACCCGCCACCTGGACCCGCCCCTCCATCGCGATCGTCGTGTCGAACTTGCCGGCCAGCGCCGGCGGCAGCACGGCCGGCAGCGCGAAGAGGCGGAAATTGACGTCGGCCTCGCGGCTTTGCAGCCCGTAGCGGCCGGAGAGCGTGCCGCCGATGCTGGCGCTTTCGAGCGTCGCGGGATCGAAGGCGATTTCATCCGGCGAGATATTCAGCGTCGCAACCAGCTTCGCCGGCCCCTTCACCATGCGGTCGAGATCGGCGTTGGCAAAGGCCGTCAGCCCGGTTTCCAGCGTCGCGTCGATGCGGCCGGACTGGCTGGCAACGTTGAAGGCATCGCTTCTAGCCGTCAGGCGGATGTTCTCCACCCGGCCGGCCGGCAGTTCGGCGGAAACCACGGTGGCATTGGCCTCAAGCGCCGCAGCGCTCGCCTCGCCGGTCAGCGAGATATCGGCGCCCTCGATCAGTACGCGCGCATCGCCCCCGGCAAGCGGCCAGCGGAAATCGATCGGCCCGTCCTTGCCGGAGAGCTTGACGTCGAGGTCGTTCGCGCCCTTGGCGCTGACGGTGCCGGAGGCGGCCAGCGTCATGGCACCGGTCGAGATGGAACCCTTCTCGATGCGCAGCATGTCCGAACCGTCGAAGGCCGCGACCACGTCGATGCCCGTCTCGCCGGCAAAGAGCGGGCGAAGCTGCGGCGGCATCAGCGCATCGAAGGTGCCGCCGCCATTGAGCGCGATCGTGTGCAGGCCGTTCGCCGAAAGATCGTGGCGGCCGTCGACCCTCAGCATTTCCGTGCCGTCGAGCGATGCGGAAAGCCGGCCGGTCCACTGCGAGAGCGGACCGTCGCCCGTCAGGCGGATCGCCACGGCCGGATCGTTCGGCAGCTTGAGCAGCGCCGCGAGCAGCCCGCCCTTCGGCTCGGCGACGTCGGCTTCGAGGCGAAGCTCGTTACCGGCCGGATTGAAGACGATATCGGCGGCGACCCGGGCATCCGGCCGCGCCTTCTCGGAAGCGGAGAGCTTTATCGCAACGCTCTCGGCGGTCGCATCGCCGCTGCCGGCAACGACGATGCGCTGGTCCCGCCCGGCGACCGTGCCGGAGACGAAAAGTTCCGGGATCGCCAGCGCGCCGACATGCACCTCCACCGGCAGGGTGAACGGTTCGTCCGATGGCTCCGCATCGGCCTTCGGCTCCGGCAGGCGCAGCAGGGAAACGGAAGAGGCGGAGACGCGCTCGGCCTCGAAGCTGAAGAACAGAAGCTCCCAGGGCGACCAGTCGACGGCAAGGTCGCGGATTTCCGCATAGGTGCCCTTCGCGTCCCCCACCGTGATCGTGCCGGCCCGCAGCTTGCCCGTGAGCAGGCCCGAGGGCTCGCTGATCGAGATCACCTGCCCGCTCGCCGCGGCGATCTTCTCCACCTGCGAGACGGCAAAACGCGCGCCCGCATCGGTAAAACCGACGAAACCGATGAACGCGACAAGAAGAACCAGGAGAATGGCAAGGCCATAACCGAGATAACGGAGCGTGGCGCGGAGAATTCGGGACAGCCTGTTCATGCCTTATCCATTTCGCGTGCGAAGAGCGCAAGGAATCGCTCCGGTCCGTCTTGAATCTGAATCGCGCGGCCGATCAAGAGTCTAGACGAAAATTGAGGCGACAGTCAGAAGGTTTGGCCGATGCCGGCATAGACGCCGAAGGAGGTGCCCCCGGGATATTTCTTCAGCGGCACGGCGACATCGAGGCGCAGCGGCCCGAACGGCGTCGCATAGCGCAGGCCGATGCCCGCGCCGGCGCGGATGTCCTTGAAATCGGGCACTTCGTCAGTCGAGACCGTGCCGACGTCGATGAAGGGCACGACGCCGATCGTCTCGGTGACGCCGATGCGCGCCTCGGCCGTGGCCGCGACATAGGAACGACCGCCGAGCAGCTTGTTGCGGCCGTCGCGCGGCGAGATCTCCTGGTAACCGTAGCCGCGCACCGTGCCGCCGCCGCCGAGGAAGAAGCGCCGCGTCGCCGGAATGTCCGAGAGTTCGTCGCCGCCGATGATCGTGCCGGCGGCAAGCTTCCCCGCCAGCACGAAGCGTTTCTCCTCGCCGAACGCCTGGTAACCGGTGATCGCGCCTTCGAAGCTGGAGAAGAAGGTGCCGCGCTCGATCTCGTAGCTCGGCTTCGCATTGATCATCGCGCGATAGCCTTCCGTCGGGTTCAGCTTGTCGTCGCGTGTGTCGCGCACATATTCGATCGGGATGGCGAGCGTGAGGTACTTGTTCTTGCCGAAGGCATCCTCGACATCGCTCCACATGACCTCGCCGCCCGCGCTGACCGTATCCCTGTCGGAAAGCTCGACGCTGACGCCGGCTGCGGCCGTGGTGGTGAACGCCTTGTAGGCATCGGGATCGACGATCGAGGCCTTGAGGCTGGCATTGAAGGTCGAGGCTGGCCCGAACGCCCCGGGCTTGGAGAAGAGGATGCCCACCGAATAGTCGAGATTGCCGATATCCGACTCGCCGATCCGGTTGACCGACCCTTCGAGGCGCAGGGATTCGGCCTGGCCGAAAAGATTGCGGTGGCCCCAGTAGCCCTGCAGGCCCAGGCCGTCCGTGTTCGAATATTGCGCGCCGACGCCGAAATAGCGGTGCTTGCCTTCGGAGACCTCGATGGTCATCGGCAGCGAACCGTCCGGCGCCAGCTTGTCGGCCTCGCGGATCGTCACGCTGGAGAAGACGCCGAGCGTGCGCAGCCGCTCGGCCGCCTTGGTAAGTGCTTCCGGCGAATAGGGCTGGCCGGCATTGATGCGCGAATAGCGCTGCACGAAATCCGGATCGACCGTCTTGGTGCCGGAAACGCCGACCTCGCCGACGGGCGCGACCGGACCGCCCTCGGCCGCGATCACCACGTCGACGGTCTGCGTCTTGTGGTCCGCCGTCGCGTTGCGCTCGGTGAGCCTGGCCAGCGGCCGGCCTTCGGCCTTCAGGTCGACGACGACCTTCTCGCCGGCCTTCAGGATGAGGGTGGAATCGGCCCGCGCGCCGGGCACCAGCCCGTAATCAGCCGGATTGCGCCCCTCCGCATCGCCGGAGAAGGCGACCTCGCCGAAGGTGAAGGCCGGACCGGGCTCGACGCTGATCGTCACCGGAACGGCGCCACGCTGGTTGAATTCGGGATTGGGCGGCAGCGAATCGAGGTCCTGCCCGCCGACCGTCACGGTCACCACGCCGCCGTAGCGGGCCTTTTCATAAAGCGCGGCGAGGATGCGGTCGCGGTCGTCGCGCGCCTTGATGACGAGGCCGAGATCGCCGGAGACCGGCGTTCCCTCGTCCTGCTTGAGACGCGCGGTGTTCTCGATCGCTTGCTTGAGGTCGTCGTCGTCCGTGCCGGGATCGAGCGTCAGCGTGTAGTTCACGGGATCGATGACGGCGGCGGCCGCCTCCTCGTCGTCACCCTCGAAGAACTTCATGCCGAAGAGCTCGAAGGCAGAGGCCGGCGGAGCCGACAAGGGACCACACACCAGCGCAGCAGCAACCGCGAGCGCGGTGCCAGCTCTCAGAAACGCAATACTCTTTTCCGGCCGGTTCACTTTATCCCGCATCCGCAGCTATCCATCGCCTTTCTCCTTCAGGTGCGGTGCGCGCGGCGGACCGACAGCTTTCCGTCACAGACTTCAGGCGCCCCGTCTCATACGGAGCTTTCAGGCAGGAAAAGACCCTAACGCGTTAGGTTTTCCGTAATGTTAACGGCGGTTTTACACGGATGGAGACAAGATTTGAAGCACCGCAGCGGTGATTTTACGCCACACCCGTAAAAGCAAAAGCCCCGGAGACACTCCGGGGCTTCGCATAGGTTGCATGAACCGACTATCAGTAACCTGACGGGCAACGGTCGATGTAGCGGCGGCCGTAGCGGTCACGGTAGTAGCACTGGCCCGGCTGTTCGGAGACGCTGCCGATGACAGCACCCGAGACACCGCCGATGGCCGCGCCGACGGCGGCACCGCGCACGTTACCCGTAACCGCGCCACCGATGATCGCGCCGGAGACGGCGCCGATACCCGCACCCTTTTCGGTCTGCGTGCAGCTGGCCACGGCCAGGCCGACCAGAACGAGCGCAATGACTTTCTTCATGAAGATGTTCTCCAAAGTTGAGCAGCGGCCACGTTTGCCGGGTCCGCCCTATCCCCTTCTACTCAGGCAACATACCCCGGCCGTCTTCAACGGTCAGGTTTGTCCAAGGTCGAAAATATACCCGGAAATCGGGAAGTCCATGGCATTGAAGTATTTTTTTGGCGTGCGAATAAATATCGTTTCCATTTCGTTTGATTGGCCCCAACACTTCGACCGGTCACGAGAAATTTCGCGGTTGCCTGAAAGTACCGGTTGATCGCCGCCGCAAAAAGTCAAATGATATGACTGTTGATGCCGCACCGGCGGTCGGAGGAACGGCCGGCGGCATTCCCGCTACGAATACAGTGCAGACAATGCTGGTGTCGTTTGATCCCAGGCCCGCGTCGTGAGGACGCCCGCTGCATGTGACGTCGGATCGATCGCCCCAGCGGACAATGAACCGCCAGGGAGGAACGCATGGCGAAAGTGGCAATGACCGTCAATGGCCGGAAGGTGAGCCGCGAGTGCGAGGACCGCACGCTGCTCGTCCATTTCATTCGCGACCAGCTCAGTCTCACCGGAACCCATGTCGGCTGCGATACGTCCCAGTGCGGGGCCTGCGTCGTGCATATGGACGGCAAGGCGGTGAAGAGCTGTTCGATCCTGGCGGCCCAGGCCGCCGGCGCCGAGATCCTCACCATTGAGGGCCTTGCGGCCAATGGCGAGCTGCACCCTGTCCAGGCCGCCTTCAAGGCCAATCACGGCCTGCAATGCGGCTTCTGTACGCCCGGCATGGTGATGAGCGCGGTCGACATGATCAACCGCTACGACGCAAGGCTCGACGAGAAGACGGTGCGGGAAAACCTCGAAGGCAATATCTGTCGATGCACCGGCTACCACAACATCGTGAAAGCCATCCTGGCCGCCGCCGCGGAAATGGGCGCGGCAGGCCGGCAGGCAGCGGAATAGGCGTTAGGCAATAGGCAGTAGCCAGCAGGGCGGCCAATTGCGCGACGGTGAAATCCCCAGCGCCTATTGGCTAACGCCTACTGCCTCACTTCTCTGGAGGAGATGAAGATGGGTGTCGAAGGCATCGGCGCGCGTGTCGCGCGAAAGGAAGACAAGCGGTTCCTCATGGGCCAGGGCCGCTACACGGACGACATGTCCGTGCCGGGCATGCGTTATGCGGCCTTCGTGCGCTCGCCGCATGCGCACGCGAAGATCAGGAGCATCGATACGTCGGCGGCAAAGGACATGCCCGGCGTCATGGCCGTGCTCACCGGCAGAGAGATGCTCGACGACGGCATCGGCAACCTGATCTGCGGCTGGATGATCCATTCCAAGGACGGTTCGCCGATGAAGATGGGCGCCTGGCGGCCGATCGCGCACGAGACAGTGCGCTATGTCGGCGACGCCGTCGCCGTGGTTGTCGCCGACAGCATGGGCGAGGCGCGCGATGCGGCCGAGGCCGTCCTCGTCGACTACGAGGTGCTGCCGGCCGTCACCGACGCCGTCAGGGCACTCGAAGCCGGCCAGCCGCAGCTCCACCCCGAGGCGCCCGGCAACCTCATCTTCGACTGGCAGCTCGGCGATTCCGACGCCACCGATGCGGCCATCGCCGCGGCCGCCCATGTCACGGAAATGCGGATCGTCAACAACCGGCTCGCGCCGAACCCGATGGAACCGCGCGCCGCGCTCGGCATCTATGATTCCGCCGAGGACCACTACACCTGCTACACGACCAGCCAGAACCCGCATGTCGCCCGCCTCGTCATGAGCGCCTTCTACAATGTCGCGCCGGAAAACAAGCTGCGGGTCATCGCCCCGGATGTCGGCGGCGGTTTCGGCTCGAAGATCTTCATCTATCCGGAGGAGATCGTCTGTCTGTGGGCCTCCAAGCGCGCGGGCGTGCCGGTGAAATGGACGAGCGACCGCACCGAGGCCTTCCTCACCGATGCGCACGGCCGCGACCATGTCTCGACCGTCAAGATGGCCTTCGATGCCGACAACCGAATCACGGCCCTGAAGGTCGACACGATCGCCAATTTCGGCGCCTACATGTCGCTCTTCTCCTCCTCTGTGCCGACCTATCTCTATGCCACCCTGCTCTCCGGCCAGTACGCCATCCCGGCCATCCATGCCAATGTGCGCGCGGTCTACACCAACACCGCCGCCGTCGACGCCTATCGCGGCGCCGGCCGGCCGGAAGCGACCTACCTGCTCGAACGCACCATGGAGACGGCCGCGCGCGAGCTCGGCGTCTCGCCGGCGGAGCTTCGCCGCATCAACTTCATCCGCGCCTTCCCCCACCAGACGCCCGTCATCATGAATTATGACGCCGGCGACTACGAGGCCTCGCTGGAAGCCGCCATGGCGGCCGCCGACTGGACCGGCTTTCCCGCCCGCAAGGCGGAAGCCGCAAGCCGCGGCATGAAGCGGGGCATCGGCATGAGCTGCTATATCGAGGCCTGCGGCATCGCGCCGTCGGCGGCGGTCGGCTCGCTCGGCGCCGGCGTCGGTCTCTGGGAATCGGCCGAGGTGCGCGTCAACGCCGTCGGCACGATCGAGGTTCTGACCGGCTCGCACAGCCACGGCCAGGGCCATGAGACGACCTTCGCCCAGCTCGTCGCCGAACGCTTCGGCGTGCCGATCGACAGCGTCTCCATCGTGCACGGCGACACCGACAAGGTGCAGATGGGCATGGGCACCTACGGCTCGCGCTCCGGCGCCGTCGGCATGTCCGCCATCGTCAAGGCGCTCGACAAGGTGGAGGCCAAGGCCAAGAAGATCGCCGCCCACCTGATGGAGGCCGACGAGAGCGACATCGTCATCGAGAACGGCGCGCTGAAGGTCGCCGGCACGGACAAGTCGGTGCCGTGGTTCCAGATGGCGCTGGCCGCCTATACCGCGCACAACCTGCCCTCCGGCATGGAGCCGGGCCTCAAGGAAGGCGCCTTCTACGACCCGTCCAACTTCACCTTCCCGGCCGGCTGCTACATCGCGGAAGTCGAGGTCGATCCGGAAACCGGCAAGACGACGATCGTCCAGTTCGTCGCCGCCGACGATTTCGGCAACATCATCAACCCGATGATCGTCGAGGGCCAGGTGCATGGCGGCATTGCCCAGGGCATCGGCCAGGCGCTGCTCGAAGGCGTGCACTACGATCCGGAGACGGGCCAGCTTCTGACGGCGAGCTACATGGACTACACCATGCCGCGTGCCGACGACCTGCCCTCCTTCAAGGTCTCGCACCAGGTGACGCCCTGCCCGGGCAATCCGCTCGGCATCAAGGGCTGCGGCGAGGCGGGCGCCATCGGCTCGCCGCCGGCACTGATCAACGCCATCACCGACGCCATCGGCAACAATGACCTCACCATGCCGGCAACGCCCCAGAAGGTCTGGGCGGCGGCGCTGGCCGCCGGCAACTGACGGAGGACGCCATGTACGCCACGAATTACCATCGCCCCTCCTCGATCGCCGAGGCCGTCGCCCTGCAGTCCTCTTCCGATGAGGCGAAATACGTCTCCGGCGGCATGACGCTGATTCCCACCATGAAACAGCGCCTCGCCGCCCCGTCCGATCTCGTCGACCTCCGCCACATCGCGGAGTTGAAGGGCATCTCCGTCAACGCCAGCCGGGTGCGCATCGGGGCCGGCACGACGCATGCCGAGGTCTCGGCCTCGCCCGAGCTTGCGGCCGCCTGCCCGGCGATCTGCCACCTCGCCGCCCATATCGGCGACCCGCATGTGCGGCATATGGGCACGATCGGCGGCTCCATCGCCAACAACGACCCGGCCGCCGACTACCCCTCCGCCATGCTGGCGCTGGGCGCGACGATCGTCACCAATGCCAGGGAGATCCCGGCCGACGACTTCTTCACCGGCCTCTTCGAGACGGCGCTGGAAGACGGCGAGATCGTCGTCGCGGTGACCTTCGACATGCCTGCGAAAGCCGCCTATTCCAAGTTCCCGAACCCGGCCTCGCGTTATGCCATGACCGGCGTCTTCGTGGCGAAGGCGCAGGACGGCGGCGTGCGGGTGGCGGTGACAGGCGCCGGCGCCAACGGCGTCTTCCGCCATGCCGGGCTGGAAGCCGCGCTTTCCGCCGACTGGTCAGCCGATGCCGCAGCGGGCGTGACCGTCGATGCCGGCGACCTGCTCTCGGACATCCACGGCAGCGCGGAATATCGCGCCAATCTCGTGAAGGTCATGGCCAAGCGCGCCGTCGCCGCCGCCTGACCCCTCGAAAAACTTGAAACTGTTCGATTAAAAGGACGGTTGAGGCCGTCCTTTTTTCATGCAGACTTGACATGCATCAACAGGAAATGGCCTTTGGGGGCTTAGGATACATTGGAATGGTTCAAAGGTGGCGCCGATTTGCCGCAGCGGATACCGTTGCGGGAAAAGGGCGTCTGATATAGCCGACTGAACGACCGCCAACGATGATGATGTCCGGGTTTCCGCCGGACAGGAGACTCTGGATGGACTTCGAGACCTACTTCAAGAACGAGCTGGACGGCCTGCATCAGGAAGGCCGCTATCGCGTTTTCGCCGACCTGGAGCGCCAGAAGGGCAATTTCCCGAGGGCGACCCGCCATACGGCGAACGGCCCGCAGGACGTCACGGTCTGGTGCTCGAACGACTATCTCGGCATGGGCCAGCATCCCAAGGTGACCGAGGCGATGAAGCTCGCCATCGACCAGTGTGGCGCCGGTGCCGGCGGCACCCGCAACATCTCCGGCACCAACCACTATCACGTCATCCTTGAGCGCGAGCTCGCCGACCTGCACGGCAAGGAATCGGCCCTGCTCTTCACCTCGGGCTATGTGTCCAACTGGGCCGCGCTCGGCACGCTCTGTTCCAGGATCCCCGGCATCATCTGTTTCTCCGATGCCGGCAACCACGCCTCGATGATCGAGGGCATCCGCCATTCGAAATGCGAGCGGGTGATCTGGAAGCACAACGACCTGAAGGACCTCGAAGCCAAGCTTTCCGCCGCCGATCCGAAGGCGCCGAAGCTGATCGCCTTCGAATCGGTCTATTCCATGGACGGCGACATCGCCCCCATCAAGGAGATCTGTGACCTCGCCGACAAATACGGCGCGATGACCTATCTCGATGAAGTGCATGCCGTCGGCATGTACGGCCCGCGCGGCGGCGGCATTGCCGAACGCGAAGGCCTGATGCACCGCCTGACCCTTATCGAGGGCACGCTCGGCAAGGCCTTCGGCGTCATGGGCGGCTACATTGCCGGCTCGGCGGCGCTCTGCGACTTCGTGCGCTCCTTCGCCTCCGGCTTCATCTTCACGACGTCGCTGCCGCCGGCGATCGCTGCCGGCGCGGCCGCGGCCATCCGCCATCTCAAGGAAAGCCAGGTCGAACGCTTCGCCCACCAGGAGCGCGTGCGCAAGCTGCGCAGCCTGCTCGACCGCAACGGCATTCCGCACATGCCCAATCCGAGCCATATCGTGCCGGTCATGGTCGGCGATGCGGCCAAGTGCAAGTGGATCTCGGACCTGCTGCTCGACAATTTCGGCATCTACGTCCAGCCGATCAACTATCCGACCGTACCGAAGAAGACCGAGCGCCTGCGCATCACGCCGACGCCGCTGCATGACGATGCCGATATCGAGCACCTCGTCGGCGCCCTGCATTCGCTCTGGTCGCGCTGTGCGCTCGCCCGCGCCGTCGCCTGACGGATCGGCGTAAGCCAGCACTATCCGATGAGCCCGGCGGCCACCCGCCGGGCTTCTTCGTCCGCGGCAAAGACATCGTCCATGGACGCGGCCGGCGGCAGATGCGTGAGCCTGTCCATCACCGCCTCGGCAATATCGGCCATTGCGAGGAAACCGATGCGCCCGCCGACAAAGGCATGGAACGCCACCTCCTCGGCCGCATTCATCACCGCGCCCTGCAGGCCGCCGCGCTCCAGCGCCGTGCGGGCCAGGCGCAGCGCCGGGAAGCGCTCTTCATCCGGCGCCTCGAAATCGAGCCGCGACAGTTTTGCGAAATCCAGCCGGTCGACATTGAGCGGCGAACGCCCGGGATAGGTCAGCGCATAGCCGATCGCCGTGCGCATGTCCGGTGCGCCGAGCTGCGCCAGCACCGAGCCGTCGACATAACCGACCATAGAATGGATGATCGACTGCGGATGCACCACCACCTCGATCTGGTCCGGCCTGACATCGAAGAGGTGCTTCGCCTCGATCATCTCCAGGGCCTTGTTGAACATGGAGGCGCTGCCGATCGAGATTTTGAGGCCCATCGACCAGTTGGGATGAGCCCGGGCGATATCGGCGGTGACATCGGCCATCTGCGCGCGGCTCCAGGTGCGGAACGGCCCGCCGGAAGCCGTCAGCACGATGCGCTCGACCGCGTGGCGCTGGTCGTCCTCCAGCGCCTGGAAGATCGCGCTGTGTTCGCTGTCGACCGGGATGAGCCGCCCGCCGCCCGCAGCGACGGCCCGGACGAAGAGGTCGCCGGCCGAGACGAGGCATTCCTTGTTGGCGAGCGCGATGTCCGCGCCCTTCCTCGCCGCCGCCAGCGTCGGCGCAAGGCCGGCCGTGCCGACGATCGCCGCCATCACCCAGTCCGCTTCGCCGGAGGCCGCTTCCAGCAGCGCCGAGCGTCCCGCCGCCGCTTCGATGCCGCTGCCGGCAAGAGCCTCCTTCAGCGCGCCGTAGCGGCTCTCGTCCGCCGTCACCGCCATCCTCGCCCCGCAGTCCTTCGCCTGCGCGGCGAGGAGATCGACATTGCCGTTGCCGGTCAGCGCCAGGACCTCGTAGCGATCCTGCCCGCCGAGCTGTCGCACCACGTCGAGCGTGCTGGTGCCGATGGAGCCTGTCGAGCCGAGAATGGTGATGCGGCGCTTTTGCCGCGCGTCGGGAGCCATGGTGAAGTCCGCGATTTTCTTGTTATCGACAGAAGGCTCTACAGGCGAAAGACGCCTGCAACAAGTCATGGAAATGCTGTAAAGCGAAGGCTGCGCCCGTCTTCGCAACCCCGCGGCTTGACCTTTTCGCCCGGACGGCCATAACGTCCCGGCAAAGCGGTCTTCCGCGCTGACGCGATTGGAGAAATCTGTGCACCGACGCCTGAGAGTATGGACCCTCGCCTGCCTCGCCTTCATGGCGGCAGCTCCGGCCTATGCCGACGAGCCGGTCCCGGGTGGTCTCGGCGGCACCTGGCTTGCCGAGGATATCGGCGGCAATGGTGTCATCGACGACCTGCAGACGACGCTGGAAATCAAGCCGGACGGCTCCTATGGCGGCAATGGCGGCTGCAACACCTATCGCGGCAAGCTGAAGGTGCAGAACGGCAACATCGCCTTCGCCCCCGCCGCCGCGACGCGCAAGATGTGCGCGCCGGCCATCATGGACCAGGAGCAGAAGTTCTTCGACGCGCTCGGCACCGTGACCTCGTGGAAGCTCGAAAACGGCATCCTGCACCTGACGGGCAAGGAAGGCGCACCCGCGATCCGCCTCGCCGGCCTCAAGAACAACACCGACATCGTCATCCGCCTGCCAGGCCCCGAACAGAGCGTGGCACGCGAAACGATCAACTACCAGTGCGACGCTGAGCAGCGCGTCGTCGTCGAATACATCAATGCCGGCGCCAATTCGCTCGCCGTCCTGAGGATCGCCGAAGAGACGGTCATCGCCGCCAACGTGCTCTCGGCCTCCGGCGCCAAATATGCCGGCGGCCAGTATGAATGGTGGACGAAGGACGACGAGGCAACGCTCTACGACCTGACCGGGGGCGAGAACGCGCCGGGCGTCAGCTGCCGCAAGACCGGCTGAGCCGGCCGGTCATTGGAGGGGGACATCGCATGCCCACATTCCGCGTCGGACAGAAGGTCGTCTGCATCAACGACCGCTTCAAGAACGTCTCGATCGACCAGGGCATCCGCAAGGGGCAGGTCTACACGGTCCGCTGGACCGGCCACTACCGCCACTATGTCGACGGCGACTTCTACGGCATCAAGCTGATGGAGCTCTACCGCGGCAAGGACGATGGCCCGGAAGGCTACGGCGCCGACGACATGCCCTTCCGCGCCAGCCGCTTCCGCCCGCTCGTGTCCGATCGCATCCGCAGCCTCCTCGGCCTCAAGGCCCCGCAGCCGAAGGTCGTCACCAAACCTTCGATCGTGCCGTCCATCCGCACCAAGCCCCGTGTCGTCACGCCGGAGCGCGAGAAGGAAGACGTCTGACGACATTCGGGGAACGGTGACCCCCCGCGCGACTCGACTCCACGACTTGGGCACGCGAGGGAGCAATATCCGCACGATGGAGGCCCCCATGCGCCACCTCATTCTTGTCGCCGCCCTCGCCTTGCTCGGCGCCTGCACCGCCGACCGCCCGGCAAACTGCGTCGTCACGCCCGCCGACCTCGTCGAGTGCGAGGCGAAGTAAAGGCCGTGCACAGGCTGAATGATCAGGCCGACGTCACCCTTTGAAGGTATCTTGGACGAAAGGCCACAAGCATGGCGGCCGCACCGCATCCTCTGCGCTTGCGAACAGCGCGCCGCGACTCAGAAGCAAGTGGTGATCCCGCCGCGATTCGAACGCGGGACCCCCAGATTAGGAATCTGGTGCTCTATCCTGCTGAGCTACGGGACCACTGATTGCACCCATACAAAAGCCGGGGCTTTTAGCCAAGTGGTTTTCAGGCCGCGAGGCGGCTTTCGGCGAGCTTGACCCAATAGCTCACCCCATGGGGGATGGCATCGTCGTTGAAATCGTAGGCCGGGTGGTGCAGGCCCGCGCTGTCGCCGTTGCCCAGGAAGATGAAGGCGCCGGGGCGGGCGAGCAGCATGTAGGAGAAATCCTCGCCGCCCATCATCGGATCGAGCGACGGGTCGACCGCGGCCTCGCCGGCGATCTCGCGCGCGACGGCGACGGCGTGGCCGGTCTCCTCGGGGTGGTTGGCCGTGACGGGATAGTTGCGGTGGTAGCCGACCGTGATCTCGGCGCCGTGGGCGGCCGCAAGGCCGTCGCAGATCTGGCGGATGCGGGTTTCCGCCTCCTGGCGCATCTCGGCGCTCAGGGTGCGCACGGTGCCGGCAAGCTGCGCCGTCTCCGGGATGACATTGTGGGCGAAGCCGGCGTTGAACTTGGTGACGGAGACGACGAGGGACGCGATGGGATCGGCGACACGCGAGACGATGGTCTGGAGCGCGGAAACCACCTGGGCGCCGATGACGATCGGATCGACCGTCTTGTGCGGCAGGGCGGCATGGCCGCCGCGGCCCCTGACCGTGATGCTGAACTCGTCGGTCGCCGCCATGATCGGGCCGGGGCGTGTGCCGAAGGAGCCGACCGGCATGCCCGGCAGGTTGTGCATGCCGTAGACCTCGGCAATGCCGAAGCGCTCCATCATGCCTTCCTTGACCATCTCGTTGCCGCCGCCGCCGCCCTCTTCGGCCGGCTGGAAGATGACCGCGACATTGCCGGAGAAATTGCGCGTCTCAGCAAGGTATTTCGCCGCACCGAGCAGCATGGCCGTGTGGCCGTCATGGCCGCAGGCAT
Organism: Shinella sp. HZN7; assembly: GCF_001652565.1. NCBI lineage: Bacteria > Pseudomonadati > Pseudomonadota > Alphaproteobacteria > Hyphomicrobiales > Rhizobiaceae > Shinella > Shinella sp. HZN7. The sequence goes on from NZ_CP015736.1 coordinate 3,970,547, forward strand.
GCATCTTGCCCTTGGCGGTCGAGGCCCAGGGTTTTCCGCTCGCCTCCTCGATCGGCAGCGCATCCATGTCGGCGCGAAGGCCGATCGTGCGCCCCTCGCCCTTGCCGCGGATGAGGCCGACGACGCCCGTGCGGCCGATGCCGGTCACGATTTCGTCGACGCCGAATTCGCGCAGCTTCCCGGCCACGAAGGCGGCGGTCTTTTCCACGGCGAAGAGGATTTCCGGCTCCCGGTGGATCTGCCTGCGCCATTCAGCGATTTCGTCCTGCATCTCTGCGGCGCGGTTGAGGATGGGCATGCAACACTTCCTGTCATTTCGGCCGCAAAACCGGCCATCTGCATTCGATGGCTTTGCCATCACGGTGCCATATAGGTTAAATAGGGCGACGGTTCGAGACAACTCCCGATTTCGAGGACACAGCCTTGCAGATGAACGGACGAACGACGCGCCGGAGCGCATGGTTTTTGGGCTCCAGCCTGCTGCTCGCAGCCACCCTTCTGGCAACCGCGGCAACCGCCGCGCCGCGCATCCTTGTGGACGTCAACACGCTGAAGGTCATCGAGCACGAGGATGCCTTCCAGCGCTGGTATCCGGCCTCGCTGACCAAGCTGATGACCGCCTACACCGTCTTCCGCGCGATCAAGGCCGGCGAGGTCTCGCTGGAAAGCACGGTGACGATGACGAAGAACGCCGCCGCCGAGCCGCCGAGCAAGATGTACTACAAGCCCGGCCAGAAGATGACGCTCGACAGTGCGCTGAAGATCATCCTGGTGAAATCGGCCAACGACGTCGCCGTGGCGATCGGCGAATCCGTCGCCGGTTCGGATCAGGCTTTCGTCGCCCGCATGAATGCCGAAGCTGCCCGCATCGGCATGAGTTCCTCGCATTTCATCAATCCGCACGGCCTGCCCGGCAAGGGCCAGTACACGACGGCGCGCGACCTTGCCGTGCTCGCCGTGACGCTGAAGCGCGAATTCCCGCAATACGCCTCCTATTTCGCGCTGGAAGGTTTCACCACCGGCAAGAAGCAATATCCGAACTTCAACATGCTGATCGGCCGCTTCGACGGCGCGGACGGCATGAAGACCGGCTTCATCTGCGCCTCCGGCTTCAACCAGGTGTCCTCGGCCACCCGCAACGGCCGCAGCGTCGTCTCCGTCGTGCTCGGCTCCGACAGCCTCGGCGCGCGCGCGGACATTTCCGCCGGCATGCTGGAAAAGGGCCTGACGAAGCAGGCGGGCAATGTGCCGACACTCGGCCAGTTGCGCCCCTATGGCGAGACGCGCGACATCGTCGCCGACGTTTCGCAGGAGATCTGCTCGAAACACGCGGCCAAGGTGCGCAGCGAAAGCCGCGACGAGGCCGGGCGCCAGAAGCTCGTCTCGCCCTATATCCATGAGTTGAACCGGCCGCTGAAGCTGGTCTTCGCGGGCCTTATCGGCGGGGACACGGCCAAGCCCGCGGGCAACGAACAGGTCGCCGTCGGCGATACCGGCGGCCTTGCCAACGTGCCGATCCCGATCCCGCGTCCCACGACCTTCTGATTGGCCCTATTTGATTGGAAAGACCATGACCCCTGCTGAGCGGCGCGTGCCGGTTTCCGTGCTGACCGGATTTCTGGGCGCGGGCAAGACGACCCTGCTCAACCGCCTGCTGAAGGATCCGACGCTCACCGACACGGCCGTCATCATCAACGAATTCGGCGAGGTCGGCATTGACCACCTGCTCGTCGAACAGTCGAGCGACGGCGTCATCGAGCTTTCCGACGGATGCCTGTGCTGCACGATCCGCGGCGAGCTGGTCGATACGCTCGCCGACCTGATGGACCGCATGCAGACGGGCAGGATCCAGCCGCTGAAGCGCGTGGTGATCGAGACGACCGGCCTTGCCGATCCCGCGCCGGTGCTGCAATCCGTCATGGGCAATCCGGTGCTCAGCCAGTCCTTCAGCCTCGACGGCGTGATCACCGTGGTCGATGCCGTCCACGGCCTGTCGACGCTCGCCAACCATCCCGAGGCGGTCAAGCAGGTCGCCGTCGCCGATCGCGTGCTGATCAGCAAGATCTCGCTTGCCGATGCCGCGGCGGTGGAAGCGGTGCAGCGGGAGATCGCCGCACTCAATCCGCGGGCGAGCGTCTCGGACATCGACACGCCCGGCCTCGTCGGCCCGGCCCTCCTGGCCAACGGCCTCTACGATCCCGGCAGCAAGATCCCGGACGTCCGCCGCTGGCTGCACGAAGAGGCGCACGACCACCATGATCATGGGCACGATCACGCGCATCACCACGATCATGACCACCACCATCACGGCCATGACCACGGGCATCATCACCATCATGCCCACCAGCACGCCCATGACGTGACCCGCCACGACGCGACGATCCGCTCCTTCAGCATCGTGCACGACCGGCCGGTCGATCCGATGGCGCTGGAGATGTTCATCGATCTCCTGCGCTCCGCGCACGGGGAAAAGCTCCTGCGCATGAAGGGCATCGTGCTGATGTCCAACAATCCGGAGCGGCCGCTGGTGCTGCAGGGCGTGCAGAGCGTCTTCCATCCGCCGGAGCGCCTTTCCGCCTGGCCCGACCCCGCCGACCGTCGCACGCGGCTGGTGCTGATCACCAGGGACCTGCCGGAAGCCTTCGTGCGCGATCTCTTCGATGCCTTCACCGGCACGCCGAGGATCGACCGGCCGGACCGCGCCGCGCTGTCCGACAATCCCCTCGCCATTCCGGGCCTGCGCCTCTGATACCGGGCGGGGCAGGCGCTTACGGCATCCGCTGGAAGCGCCTTGCCATGCGCACCGTAAGCGCAGTGGCGTTGCGCAGGCATTCGGCACCGCGGCCGTCGTCGACCGCCAGCGTCGCCAGAAACGGCAAAGACCCGGATGCAGGGGACATCCGGGCCTTCGGGGAGGTCGGCGGGAAACGCGCTTACTTGCAGACCTTGACCGTCTTGAAGATGACATTGCCGTAGTAGTCGTAGGCCTTGACCTTCTTGATGAAGCAGTGCGGCTTGTAGCCGTAGCTGTAGTAGCCGGCCTGCGAGGGGGCGGCGAAGGAGACAGCGGCAACGAGGGCGACGGTGGCGGAAACGATGATCTTGCGCATGGGTCTCTCCTGATCTCTTGTTGGGGATGAGCCTCTCTCATCCGGTGATCAGAAGATCTCACATCGTCCCGCCCGCCGCTGTTTCGCAGGAAACAGGCGGGCGCGGCCCCGAAATCAGAAGCGGGCGCCGGCGAAATGGGCGATCTGCGCGCCGAGTTCGTAATAGCCCTCGCGCATCGAGCGGAAGGACTGCGCCTCGGGCGCGCTCACCGGCAGCGGCAGGTCCGTCTCGGCGATCTCACCGGAAATGAGCTCCGCCAGCGTGCGGCCGAAGACCGTGCCGGGCGCGATGCCGCGGCCGTTGTAGCCGGAAAAGCCGATGACGTTCTCGGCAAGGCGGTGGAAGCGCGGCAGGTTGTCCGTCGTCATGCCGATCTTGCCGTACCATTCCGCCTCGAAGGGGACATCGCCGATCGCAGGGAAGAGCTTTTTCAGCGCGCGCCGCGCCCAGGCCTTGTGGATGCCGGTGCCCGTGCCGCGCAGCGCGCCGACGCTGCCGAACACCAGCCGGCCGCGCTTGTCGAAGCGGAAGGAGGAGAGCACGTCCTTCGTGTCCCAGGCACCCTGCCGCTCCGGCAGGATCTTTGCCTGCATCTCGGGCGAAAGCGGCGCGGTGGCGAAGTTGAAATAGGGCAGGTGCACGAGCTCGCTGCGCACCTCGTTCCAGGGCGCCACCGTATAGGCATTGGTGGCGACGACCACCCAGTCCGCCGTGACGGAGCCGCGCGCGGTCTTCACCGTCCACCGTTTTCCCGTCCGCTCCGCGCCCGTCACCGGGCTTGCCGTGAAGACCGCAGCGCCGGCCGCAATCGCCGCGCGGGCAAGGCCGCGCGCATAGGCGAGCGGCTGGATCGTGCCGGCGCGCAGGTCGAGGAGCGAGCCCGCATAGGCCTCCGTGCCCACCTTCGCCGCCGTCTCGGCCGCGTCCAGCAGGCGAACCGGCGCGCCACGGCGGGCCCATTGCTCGGCGCGCTGCTTCAGTTCGTCGAGACCGGATTGGCCGACGGCGCAATGCAGCGTGCCGGCCGGGTTGATCTCGCAATCGATCGCATGCTTTTCGACGAGGTCGAACACGGCACGCGGCGCATTGCCGAGAAGTTCCAGCAGCCGGCTGCCGTACAGGTCGCCGAGCACGCCGGGCAGTTCGTCGGGCATCACCCACATGCCGGCATTGACGAGGCCGACATTGCGGCCCGAGCCGCCGTAGCCGATCTCCGCCCCTTCGAGCAGGATGACCCGCGTGCCGCGCTCGGCCAGATGCAGCGCCGTCGAGAAACCGGTATACCCGCCGCCGACGATGACGACATCCGCCTCCGCCCTGCCGGAAAAGGCGACGGTTTCGGGGGCGGGCGGAGCGGTCATCTCCCAAAGGCCATGGGAGCGCGGGTCGTTGAGCATGGGCGTCAGTCTTTTCCGGAGGAGGAGGATTTCTCGCCGCACAATCGGCCATGCGGCCCGACGACTAAAGCAAAAAATGAGAACGGGGTCATGCCCCCGCCGCATGATCGGCCGCGAAAATCCTATGCCGGGACCTGCCGGGAAATCCAGGCGCGAAACGCCTGGCTCAGCGGATTTTCGAGCTTTCCTTCCGGCACGACGAGATAATAGCTGTTCTCCGTCTCCATCGGCCGGTCGAAGACGACGGCGAGCCGGCCGCTCGCCAGCTCCTGCTCGATCAGGTAATGCGGCAGCAGCGCGAAGCCGAGCCCCGCGACGGCCGTCTCGATGACCATGGAGAACTGGTCGAAGCGATGGCCACGATAGGCCGTATCCGCCGAACCGCCGTTCAGCTCGAACCATTGCGCCCAGAGCTTCGGGCGCGTCGCAAGATGCAGGAGCGGCGCCCGCTCCAGGTCCTTCGGCTCGGCAAGGTTCCAGGATTTCACCAGCTCCGGGCTTGCCGCGGGGAGAATGACCTCGCTGCACAGATAGGTACAGGCCGCCCGCGCCCAGACCGGCTGGCCGTAGTGGATCGCGAGGTCGAAATTCTCCTCGTCGAAATCGAACGGCGCCGAGCGCGAGGCGATGTTGATGATCGTGCCGGGATTTTCCGCAAGGAAGCCCGGAATGCGCGGCGTCAGCCAGCGGCTGCCGAAGGTCGGCAGCGTCGCGATGGAAAGGCTGTGCTCGGAGGAGGCCGATGCCATGGCGCGCAGCATGGTCTCCTCCGTCTGGTGCAGCAGCTTGCGCACTTCCGGCAGGAAACGGCGGCCATCGTCGGAGAGCACCACGCGCTGGCGCACGCGCTCGAACAGCAGCACGCCCAGCTGTTCCTCAAGGTCCTTGATCTGGCGGCTGACGGCGCTCTGGGTGAGGTTCAGCTCATGGGCCGCCTGCGTGAAGCTGCCGTGGCGCGCGGCGCATTCGAACGCCTGCAGCGTGGTGACGTCGGGGATCAGCCTTCGACTGAGCTTCATTCTTTCCTCGCATCAACATAGTCAGAACGGTCGCAATCGCGGCAAGAAACGATCCGGTATGATCCGTTTTGAGAATGATCAGGGCCTCCCACCCTTCTAAAGCAATTCCAGGAAAAGTGTGAAGCGGTTTTCCATGCGGAATTGCGCAACATCGAGATGAGACCGCTCGCCATGAAAGCAAATTCGCACGTTTCCGCCGACAAGATCCGCGCGGACTTCTCCGCCGCGATGTCCGCCATGTACCGCAACGAGGTTCCCGCCTATGGCACGCTGATGTCGCTGGTGGCCGAGGTGAACGCCGAGACGCTTGCCGCCGACCCCGTCCTCAGGGAGCGCCTGGAGGCGACCGACACGCTGGAGCGCATCTCCGAGGAACGTCATGGCGCCATCCGCCTCGGCACGCCGGGCGAGCTTTCCATGATGCGCCGCGTCTTCGCCGTCATGGGCATGTTCCCGGTCGGCTACTACGACCTCTCCACCGCCGGCGTTCCCGTGCACTCCACCGCCTTCCGCCCGGTCGGCGCCGAAAGCCTCAGCCGCAACCCCTTCCGCGTCTTCACCTCGCTGCTGCGCCTCGATCTCATCGCCGACGAAAAACTGCGTGAAGAAGCGGCCGACGTGCTCGCCGCGCGAAAGATCTTCACCGACGAGGCCGTCAGGCTCGTCGAGAAGGCCGAACGTGACGGCGGCCTCGATGAAACCGATGCCGCCCGTTTCGTCAGCGAAGTGCTGGAAACCTTCCGCTGGCACGACCAGGCCATCGTCAGCGCCGACATGTACAGGCGCCTGCACGACGCGCATCGCCTGATCGCCGACGTCGTCTCCTTCAAGGGTCCGCACATCAACCACCTGACACCGCGCACGCTCGACATCGACAAGGTACAGGCCCGCATGCCGGAAGAGGGCATCGCCCCGAAGGCCGTCGTCGAGGGCCCGCCGACCCGCACCTGCCCGATCCTCCTGCGCCAGACCTCGTTCAAGGCGCTGGAGGAGGCCGTCTCCTACATCGGCGCCGATGGCGCCTGGCAGCAAGGCTCCCACACGGCCCGCTTCGGCGAGATCGAGCAGCGCGGCGTGGCGCTGACGCCGAAGGGCCGCGCGCTCTACGACAGGCTGCTCACCGAGACGCGCGCCCGCGTGCGCCCGGCCGCCGACGGCTCCAATGCCGCCGAATACGAGGCCGCGCTTGCCGACGTCTTCAAGGCTTTCCCGGATGACTGGGACGGCATCCGCAAGGCGGGCCTCGGCTATTTCACCTATTGCCTGACGGAGAAGGGCAAGGCCGTCACCGGCCGCAACACCGATCTCGAAACGGCGATCGAAGCCGGTCTCATCCGCTTCGACCCGATCGTCTACGAGGATTTCCTGCCGGTCAGCGCCGCGGGCATCTTCCAGTCGAATCTCGGCGACGACGCGACCCAGGACTTCGTCGCCAGCCCGAACCAGGTGATGTTCGAGCGCGATCTCGGCCATGCCGTCCTCGACGAATTCGCCCACTATGCCGCCATCCAGCGCGCGTCGCTTGAAATGTGCCTCGGCATCGTCAACATGGCTGCCGCTGCGGAGTGACGGAAGAGCGCATGATCGAGGCACGCCATATCGAAGCGCTGAAGGCCCTTGCCGGCGAGAAGGGTCTTCTCACCGAAGAAGCCGACATGGCCGCCTACGAGACCGGCGCGCGCTACGACAGGGGCCGCGCCGCCTTCGTCGCCCGCCCGGCCACGACGGCGGAGGCCTCCGCCATCATCTCCTATTGCGTGCGGAACGCCATCGCGCTCGTGCCGCAGTCCGGCAATACCGGCCTCGTCTCCGGCTCGACGCCCGACGGGAGCGGCCGACAGGGCGTGCTCAGCCTCGACCGCCTGACCGCCCCCTTCGACCTCGACCGGGTGAACCGCTCGGTCAGGGCCGGGGCGGGCCTGCGCCTTTCCGACCTCAACGGCAAGCTGGAAGACAGCGGCCTCTTCTTCCCGATCGACCTCGGCGCCGACCCGCGCCTCGGCGGCATGATCGCGACGAACACCGGCGGCTCGCGGTTCCTGCGCTACGGCGACGTGCGCCGCAATATTCTCGGCCTCACCGTGGTGCTCGCCGACGAGGCCGGCACCGTGCTCGACCTCTCCTCGGACCTGCGCAAGAACAATACCGGCGTCGACTGGAAACAGCTCTTCATCGGCACGTCGGGCGCCTTCGGCGTCGTCACCGAATGCGTGCTGAACCTCGAACCCGCCCCGAAACAGTCCGCCACCGCCCTGCTCGTGCCCGCCTCGGCAGACCAGGTCGCGACGCTGCTCGTCGCCATGGAAGACGCGCTCGGCAGCTATCTCTCGGCCTTCGAGGGCATGTCCGGCAATGCGGTCGCCGCCGCGCTCGATCATGTGCCGTCGCTGCGCAATCCCTTCCAGGGCGGCGTGGTGCCCGACTTCGTCATCCTCGCGGAAATCTCCCGCTCCACTCCGCCGCGCGCGGGCGAGCAGCCGCTCGACGCGGTGCTGGAAGAGGTGCTCGCCGCGATCTGGGAGCGCGAGGGCGCACCGCTCGCCGACGCCTTCGTCGGCCCGCCGCACGAGATCTGGGCGCTGCGCCATGCGCTCTCGGAGGGCGTGAAGCATCGCGGGCGATTGATCGCCTTCGATCTGTCCTTCCGCCGGGGTGACATCATGCCCTTCCTCGCCCATATGAAGGCGGAAATGCCTGATCACTTCGAGGACGTCACGATCTGCGACTTCGGCCATATCGGCGACGGCGGCGTGCATTTCAACCTGGTCGTCGCGAAGGACGATCCGCGGCTTGCCGATTCCGATTTCGAAGCGGACCTGCGCGAATGGGTCTTCACCGTCGCGGTCGAGCAATTCGGCGGCAGCTTCAGCGCGGAACACGCCATCGGCCGCAAGAACCAGGCCTTCTACGACAGATACACCCCGGAAAAGCTCCGCGCGCTTGCGGCCGGGCTGAAAACCATCACCTCGCCGGGCCCGCTCGGCACCATCACATTCTAAAAACAGACAGGGAGACACCCCATGACGAAAGTCGACGTGAAACAGGAAACCGAAACCCTTCTCGACAAGCTCGGCGTCGCGCGCAGCGCCTGGCAGGGCGGCGACATGGCCTCCTACAGCCCGGTCACCGGCGAGGAGATCGGCAAGCTGAAGACCGTTTCGGCCGCCGAGGCCGACAAGGCGATCGACGCCGCCCACGACGCCTTCAAGGCCTGGCGTCTCGTTCCCGCACCGAAGCGCGGCGAGCTCGTCCGCCTGCTCGGCGAGGAACTGCGCGCCGCCAAGGCCGATCTCGGCCGCCTCGTCTCCATCGAGGCCGGCAAGATCACCTCCGAAGGCCTCGGCGAAGTGCAGGAAATGATCGACATCTGCGATTTCGCCGTCGGCCTCTCCCGCCAGCTCTACGGCCTGACGATCGCCACCGAACGCCCCGGCCACCGCATGATGGAGACCTGGCACCCGCTCGGCGTCGTCGGCATCATCTCGGCCTTCAACTTCCCGGTCGCCGTCTGGTCGTGGAACGCCGCGCTGGCGCTGGTCGCCGGCAATTCCATCGTCTGGAAGCCGTCCGAAAAGACCCCGCTGACCGCCCTTGCATCGCAGGCGATCTTCGAGCGCGCCCTCGCCCGTTTCGGCGACGCCCCGGCGAACCTGTCGCAGGTCCTCATCGGCGACCGCGCCATCGGCGAAGCCCTCGTCGACAATCCCAAGGTCGCGCTCGTCTCGGCCACCGGCTCCACCCGCATGGGCAAGGAAGTCGGCCCGCGTCTTGCCAAGCGCTTTGCCCGTTCGATCCTCGAACTCGGCGGCAACAACGCCGGCATCGTCTGCCCCTCGGCCGACCTCGACATGGCGCTGCGCGCGATTGCCTTCGGCGCCATGGGCACCGCCGGCCAGCGCTGCACGACGCTGCGCCGCCTCTTCGTGCATGACAGCGTCTACGACCAGCTCGTGCCGCGCCTGAAGAAGGCCTATACCAGCGTTTCCGTCGGCAACCCGCTGGAAACCTCGGCGCTCGTCGGCCCGCTCGTCGACAAGCAGGCCTTCGACGGCATGCAGAAGGCGCTGGCAGCAGCCAAGGCCGAAGGCGGTTCCGTCACCGGCGGCGAACGCGTCGCGGAAGCCGGAAAGGACACGGCCTACTACGTCAAGCCCGCCATCGTCGAAATGCCGAAGCAGGCCGGCCCGGTTCTCGAAGAGACCTTCGCGCCGATCCTCTATGTCATGAAGTATTCCGACTTCGACGCCGTCCTGGACGATCACAACGCCGTTTCGGCCGGCCTCTCCTCGTCGATCTTCACGCTGAACATGCAGGAAGCCGAGCGCTTCCTCGCCGCCGACGGCTCGGATTGCGGCATCGCCAATGTCAATATCGGCACTTCGGGCGCGGAAATCGGCGGCGCGTTTGGCGGCGAGAAGGAAACCGGCGGCGGCCGCGAGAGCGGCTCCGACGCGTGGAAGGCCTATATGCGCCGCGCCACCAACACGGTGAACTATTCGAAGGCCCTGCCGCTCGCCCAGGGCGTCTCCTTCGACATCGAGTAGGCCGTGATGGATAACCGGACCAAGACAGAGGAGGCGGGCTTCACGCCCGCCTCGCGCATCGCCGCCATCGGCGTCTCGAAAATCCTGCAGATCGGCGCCCGCGCCGCTGCAATGAAGAAGGACGGCCTGCCGGTCATCATCCTCGGCGCCGGCGAGCCGGACTTCGACACGCCGGACAATGTCAAGGCCGCCGCCAAGGCCGCCATCGACCGCGGCGAGACGAAATACACCGCGCTCGACGGCACGCCGGAGCTGAAGAAGGCGATCTCCGAGAAATTCCGCCGCGAGAACGATGTCGACTATGCGCTCGACGAGATCACCGTCGCGACGGGCGCCAAGCAGATCCTGTTCAACGCCTTCATGGCGACGATCGATCCGGGCGACGAGGTGATCATTCCGACGCCCTACTGGACCTCCTATTCCGACATCGTGGAGATCTGCGGCGGCGTGCCGGTGCTGATCCCCTGCGACGCCGAGGCCGGTTTCCGCCTGAAGGCCGAGCAGCTCGAAAGGGCGATCACGCCGAAGACACGCTGGGTGCTGTTCAACTCGCCGTCGAACCCGTCGGGCGCCGCCTATGGCGAGGCCGACTACCGCCCGCTCCTCGACGTGCTGCTGAGACACCCGCATGTCTGGCTGATGGTCGACGACATGTACGAACACATCGTCTACGATGGATTCAGGTTCGTCACCCCCGTCGCCATCGAACCGCGCCTGAAGAACCGCGCGCTGACGATCAACGGCGTCTCCAAGGCCTATGCCATGACCGGCTGGCGCATCGGCTATGCCGGCGGCCCGAAGGCGCTGATCAAGGCCATGGCCGTGATCCAGAGCCAGGCGACCTCCTGCCCGTCCTCGGTCAGCCAGGCCGCCTCGGTCGAGGCGCTCACCGGCCCGCAGGATTTCCTCAAGGACCGTCAGGCGAGCTTCAAGCGCCGCCGCGACCTCGTCGTCTCGGCGCTGAACGCCATCCCCGGCCTTGCCTGCCGCACCCCGGAAGGCGCCTTCTACACCTTCGCCGGCTGCGCGGGCGTGATCGGCAAGGTGACGCCGAAGGGCAGGCGCATCGAAGCCGACAGCGACTTCACGGACTATCTCCTGGAAGACGCCCATGTCGCCGTCGTGCCCGGCTCGGCCTTCGGCCTTTCCCCCTATTTCCGCATCTCCTGCGCCACGTCGGAAGCGGAACTGACGGAAGCGCTGAAGCGCATCGCGGACGCCTGCGCAAAGCTCGCCTGAGCCGCGCCACCAATCGGGCAAAAGAAAAGGGGCCTCGAAAGAGGCCCCATTTTTATGGATCCGCGCCTTGTGGCGTTCTCTACTTCCCCGCGGCCGAGCCACAGATGCGAAAACGCCCCGGTCCGAACCGGGGCGTTTGAGGGGTCTGGAAGGTCAGGCGGCGCGGGCGCCGTGGTGTTCCTGGGCGTAGTAGTGACCGAAACGGTTGGCGAGGAAGGTGTCGAGGGCGATTTCCTCCTGGCGGACGAAACCCTCGGCGCGCAGCGAACCGTCGGCGAGCATGTCGAGCACGGCGCAGATCGAGCCGGCCGTGGTGATCTGGATGGCGGAATGCAGGACGCCGGCAACCGGGGCGCTGTAGACCTTGTTGGCGTAGGTTTCCTGGATCAGGCGACCGCCCTTGCGGCCCGAGACGGTCACGAAGATGATGACGACGTCCTGCGTGGTGGTCGGCAGGGCGTTTTCAAAAATGTCCTTGAGGACTTCGCGGCGGTGGCGCAGGCCGAGATCGTTGAGCAGCGCCTTCATGATGGCAGCGTGTCCGGGATAGCGGATCGTCTTGTAGTTCAGCGTGCGGACCTTGCCCTTCAGCGATTCGCAGAGCGTGCCGAGGCCGCCGGAGGTGTTGAAGGCCTCGTAGGTGACGCCGTCGAGCGAGAATTCCTCGCGCTCTTCGAGGGCCGGAACCTCGATCAGCGCGCTTTCGACGATGGCTTCGCAGGGCTCGATATATTCGTTGATGACGCCGTCCGTGCTCCAGGTGAGATTGTAGTTCAGGGCATTGGACGGGTACTGCGGCAGGGCGCCGACACGCATGCGCACGCTTTCGAGCGAATCGAAGCGGCTGGCGAGGTCGTTGGCGACAATCGAGATGAAGCCCGGTGCAAGGCCGCACTGCGGGATGAAGGCCGTCTTGGCGTTTTCCGCGATGCGCTTGACCTGGCGGGTGGATTCGACGTCTTCCGTGAGGTCGAGATAGTGCAGGCCCGCATCGGCGGCAGCTTCCGCGATGGCGACGGTCAGGTGGTAGGGCGCGGCGGAGAGAACGGCGAACTTGCCGGCGAGAAGGGCGCGCAGGGCAGAGCCGTCGGCAATGTCGACGACGGCGGTCGAAACGGCAGGGTGGCGCTCGATGGCGGCGAGCTGCTCGTCCGAACGGTCGGCGACGGTGACGCGGTAATCCCCGCTGTGAGCCAGCATGCGGGCGATGGTCGAGCCGATCTTGCCTGCGCCGATGACGACGATGTCCTTCATGTGATTTCCCTCCGGCATGAATTGATGCACTAATTTTGAGGGCGATGGGTGTCGATTTAAAGCGCCATATCCGGCATAATACATCATCGATATCGGCAGAATGACGGTGAAAATGAGCATTTCGACGCTAGGAGCCAAAGATCGCGAACTTCTCGCCATCCTCAGCGAGAACGCCCGCGAACAGACCGCGACGATCGCCCGCAAACTGGGTCTTTCCCGCACGACCGTGCAGGCGAAGATCGACCGGCTGGAGCGGGACGGGGTGATCGCCGGCTACGGCGTCAAGCTCTCGGATGCCTATGAGAGCGGCATGGTGAAGGCGCATGTGCTGATCACCATCGCGCCCAAGACGCTGGCGCGCATCACCACGGAGCTGCACGCCATCTCGGCCGTGCGCACGCTGCATTCGGTGAGCGGCAGTTTCGACCTGATCGCCGTGGTCGAGGCGGCATCGATCGCCGAACTCGACCACCTGATCGACCGCATCGGCGCGATCGACGGGGTGGAGCGCACGCTGTCGTCGATCATCCTGTCGACGCGGATCCGGCGTTAGGAAACAGCACCGGACTGGCGGGACGGCCAATCAGGGCTCACCTTATGCCCTTCGTCCCCGGAGCAAGCCGGGGAGGAATGCTTGTCGTCAAAACACCGCCGTCTTCAGAGGCCGAAGGCATCCTTGAACTGATACCACCACGAACCGATGGTGGAATATTGCGCGCGGAACAGGCGCCCGCCGGGGAAGGGGATCCAGGGCAGCTTTTCGAACTGGCTGAAGCGGGAGAGGTCGCCGTCGATCGCCTCGCTGAGGATGCGGCCGAAAAGGTGCGAGCCGGTCACGCCGTGGCCGCTGTAGCCATGGGCGAAATAGGTGTTCTTGCCGATCTTGCCCATCTGCGGCACGCGCGAGAAGGAGAGGGCGAAATTGCCGCTCCAGGCATAGTCGATCTTCACGCCCTTCAGCGACGGGAAGACCTTTTCGAGGTTCGGGCGGATCTTTGCCCTGACGTCCGCCGGGTCGGTGCCGCCGTAGACGGTGCCGCCGCCGAAGATCATGCGCTTGTCGGCCGACAGGCGGAAATAATCGAGGATATAGCGCACGTCCTCGACGCACATGTCGCTCGGGATCAGCGCGTCGGCGCGCTCGGCGCCGAGCGGTTCGGTGGCGACCATCTGGGTGGAGACCGGCATGACGCGCGAGACGAGCTTCGGCACGACATGGCCGAGATAGGCATTGCCGCAGAGCACGGCGACATTGGCCGTCACGCTGCCCTTCGCCGTGTGGATGACCGGCTTTTCCGCCTCGTGCTCGACGCGGGTGACGGGCGACTGCTCGTAGATCACGCCGCCGAGCGATTCCAGCGCCTTCGCCTCGCCAAGCGTGAGGTTGAGCGGGTGCATGTGGCCGCCGGTCGTATCCAGCATGCCGCCGATATAGGCGTCGGTGTTGACGAGCTTGCGCATCGCCGCCTTGTCGAGCATCTGGTGGTCGTCCATGCCGTAGCTCTTCCACAGGGCCTTCTTGTGTTCGAGGTCCTTCATGTGGGCGGGCGTATAGGCGGCATAGATGTTGCCGGTCTTCAGGTCGCAGTCGATATCGTACTGGGAAACGAGGCGGCGGATGATCTTGCCGCCCTCCTGCACCAGGCCGCCGACGAAGGCGCCGGCCTCAACGCCATAGCGGCGCTTGATCGTGTCGAGGCTGGCATTGAGGCCGTTGACGATCTGGCCGCCATTGCGGCCGGACGCACCCCAGCCGATGCCGGCGCCCTCGACCATCACCACCTTGTAGCCCTTTTCGGCAAGGTGGATGGCGGTCGAAAGGCCGGAATAGCCGGCGCCGAGCACGGCGACGTCGGCTGTCACCGCGCCTTCCAGCACTTTCGGCGTGCGGACGATGTTGCGGGAGGCGGCGTAGTAGCTGTCGGGGTAGGCACCGTTGCCGGCATAGGAGTCTTGCTTGGCCATCAGACGATTTCCAGGTAGGCGCTGAATTCGAAGTCGGTCACCTGTTCGGCGAAACCGGCGATTTCCTGCCGCTTGCAGGCGATCAGCATGGAGCGAAGGTCGGTGTCGAAGATTTCGGAGACGATCGAGCCGTTCTCGAAGGCGGTGACGGCCGAACCCCATTCGCTCGGAATGCGCGGCAGTTGTGAGAGATAGGCCCGGCCCGAGACCGGCGCCGGCGGCTCCCATTTGTTGCGGATGCCGACGAGGGCGGCGCCGAGAATGCCGGCCATGACGAGGTAGGGATTGGCGTCCGCGCCGGCGACGCGATGCTCGATGCGCCGCGCCTTGTTGTTGCCGCCGGGGATGCGGATGGCGGCGGTGCGGTTCTCGTAGCCCCAGGAGATCGAGGTTGGCGCGTGGGTATCGGGGCGCAGGCGCCGGTAGGAATTGTAGTGCGGCGCAAAGAGCAGCGTCGATTCCGCCATGCCGCGCATCAGGCCCGCCACGGCGTGCTTCATGATGTCGGAACCCTCGGGTGTGCCGTCGTCGAAGACGTTGTCGCCCTTCTCGTCGACCAGGCTGAAATGCATGTGCATGCCGCTGCCCGAACGCATGCCGTAGGGCTTTGCCATGAAGGTGGCGGCAAAGCCGTGCTTGCGCGCGACGCCCTTGATGATGCGCTTGAAGAACAGCGCGTCGTCGGCGGCCTTCAACGGATCGTCGGTATGCATCAGGTTGATTTCGAACTGGCCGATGCCGTTTTCCGCGACGGCCGAATCCGCCGGCACGTTCTGCCGCTCACATTCCGCATAGACGTCGGAGAAGAACTGGCCGAAATCGTCGAGTTCGTCGATGGAGAGGATGGCATCGGAATCGAGACGCTTGCCGGTATAGGGCGAGATCGGCGGCTCGGCATGATCGGGCTCGGCGTCGATCAGGTAGAATTCCATCTCCGAGGCGACGACGGGGCGCAGGCCCAATTCGTGATACTGCCGCACGATATGGGCGAGCGCCTGGCGCGGATCGGCGAGGAACGGTTCACCACCCTCCTTGAACAGCCAGAGCGGCACGACGGCCGACGGCTTTAGCGTCCAGTTGACCGGGAGCGCGCCGCGGCCCGTGGGGCTGCAGATGCCGTCCATGTCGCCCGAGGCGAAGACGTGGCTGGAGCCGACGATGTCCTCGCCCCACACGTCCACGCCGACGATGGACAGCGGCATGCGGATACCGCCCTTCAGCACCTTTTCCGCCTGTCCGACGGGCACGCGCTTGCCGCGCAGGATGCCGTTCAGGTCGCAGACTACGGCCTGGATGCTCTCCACGCCGTCGGCATTGATCAGCCAATTGGCATCATTGTTCGCAGTCATGGTTCCCTTCCGTATCACATAATTATTTTTGTGATCACATTTTCAAAATATGCACACTTTCTTGTCGGGGGTCAAGCTGCTAGAACCTGTCACAAAGCATAGGATAGCATCTGGCAGCCTTTCGTGGAGGGATGGATTGGGCAACTTGGCGCTTGAGCCACTGGACCGGCCGGAAGGCATGACGACGCATGAATATGCGCACCGGCGCCTGCGCCAGGCGATCATGGTCGGCTCGATCCGGCCGGGGGAATCGCTGACGATCCGCGGCATCGCCGAAGCGATGGAGAGTAGCCCGACACCGGTGCGCGAGGCGTTGCGCCGCCTCTCGTCGGAAGGCGCGCTGCGCGTGCTCGACAACAGGCGCATCATGGTGCCGCGCATGACGGCGGACCGGTTCAGCGAACTCGTCTCGCTGCGTTCCGTGCTGGAGCAGCATGCCGCGCGCCGGGCGGTGCCGCATATCACGGAGCGCCGGATCGACCGGCTGGAAGAGATCGACAGGGCGCAGGACGAGGCGATCGCCCGCAAGGACAATGCCAATGCCCTGCTCCTGAACCAGGAATTCCATCGCACGCTCTATACCGCCAATCCCGAGCAGGTGATCATGCCGATGGTGGAGAGCATCTGGCTCCAGCTCGGCCCCTTCCTCGGTATCGCCATGGAGCATGTCGCCCAGCTCTATTTCGTCGATCGCCACCAGGAAGCGATCGCCGCGCTGCGCAAGCGCGACGAGGACGCCGTGGCGTCCGCCATCAAGGCCGATATTTCCGAGGGCATCGGCGGCTTCGAACACGCGGCGATCGAAAACCTGCTGCGGCTGGCGGGACAATGACGCGCCTTGCCTTGGCGCGAGCCCGCATGCATTGATGCGCAAACGAAAATCTCCTGGGGCAGGCTCATGAAGACGGATGTCATCGTTCTCGGCGCGGGCGTGGTCGGCATTTCGACCGCGATCCATCTCCTCCGGCGCGGCAAGTCGGTGGTGCTCGTCGACCGCCGCGGCGCGGCGGAAGAAACCTCCTACGGCAATGCCGGCCTGATCCAGCGCGAGGGCGTCTTCCCCTATGGTTTCCCGCATGATTTCGGCGCGCTCTTCCGCTATGCGCTGAACAACACGATCGACGCGCACTACCACCCCTCGGCGATCCCCGGCATCATTCCGTTCCTTGCCCGCTACTGGTGGCATTCCGGCTTCCGCCAGCACCAGAGCATCGCCCATCTCTATGCGCCGCTCATCGAGAACTCGATTTCCGAACATGCCGACCTCATCGCCGCGTCCGGCGCGGACGACCTCATCCGCAAGGACGGCTGGATGAAGGTTTTCCGCACGGAGAAGGAGCGCGACAAGGCCTATGCGGACGCCGAAAAGCTGTCGGCCAATTTCGGCGTCAACCACCAGAAGCTGACGACGCGGGAGGTGGCCGAGGTCGAGCCGTCCATCCGCGCCGAGCTCACCGGCGGCCTGCGCTGGACCGACCCATGGTCGATCCTCGATCCGCAGAGCCTCCTGAAGCGCTACCTCGCCTATTTCCAGTCGCTCGGCGGCGAACTCAAGTCGGGCGATGCAGCGACCATCGAGCATGTGCTGGAAGGTGAAGGCTGGCGCATCGCCACGCCGGAAGGCCC
Source organism: Shinella sp. HZN7 (assembly GCF_001652565.1). Taxonomy (NCBI): domain Bacteria; kingdom Pseudomonadati; phylum Pseudomonadota; class Alphaproteobacteria; order Hyphomicrobiales; family Rhizobiaceae; genus Shinella; species Shinella sp. HZN7. The sequence goes on from NZ_CP015736.1 coordinate 3,988,051, forward strand.
GCTCGAAGGCAAGGAAGTCGTCGTCGCGCTCGGTCCCTGGGCCGATACGGTGACGCGCAAGCTCGGCTACCGCTTCCCGCTCGCCGTCAAGCGCGGCTATCACATGCATTACGGTGCGGAAGAGGGCGCGACGCTCAACAACTGGGTGCTGGATGCCGAGCGCGGCTATTTCCTCGCGCCCATGCAGCGCGGCATCCGCCTCACCACCGGGGCCGAATTCGCCAAGCGCGACACGCGCAAGACGCCGGTGCAGTTGCGCCGGGCCGAAAAGGTGGCGCGGGAATTCTTCCCGCTCGCCGAACGCCGCGACGAGGAGCCCTGGATGGGCGCCCGCCCCTGCACGCCGGACATGATGCCGATCATCGGCAAGGCTCCGCGCCACGCCGGCCTCTGGTTCGCCTTCGGCCACGCCCATCACGGCATGACGCTCGGCCCGATCACCGGCCGCGTGCTGGCGGAAAAGATGCTGGGCGAGCGGACCGTCATCAATATCGGCCCCTATCGCCCCGAGCGTTTCATCGCGTGACCGAAAAGAGGCAGGCAGGCTTTTTGACAGGTCGGGGCCGGCGCTTTCGCCGGCCTTTTGCTTGCCGCCGCCCTCTTGCGCCCCGCCGCAAGCGGGATTATGCCTTGCCTTGCTCTAACGGGGTGCCCGCGGATTTCGATCCGCTGGCTGAGAGGCGGTTTCGCCAACCCGAAGAACCTGATCCGGCTCGTACCGGCGGAGGGATTAGACGGCACATCCAGCGCCCTACTCCCGTTTTGTGAACAGCAAGGAGGCGCGGATGCGCAAGACACTTTTCTCCACCATCGCGGCGCTCGCCGTTTCCCTCGCCCTTCCCGTGCTGGCGCAGGAAAAGACGCTGACCGTCTACACCTATGAGAGCTTCGTCGCCGAATGGGGTCCCGGCCCGAAGGTCAAGGAAGCCTTCGAGAAAACCTGCGGCTGCACCGTCGAATGGGTCGGCGTTGCCGACGGCGTGGAACTCCTGACGCGCCTGAAGCTCGAAGGCGAGGGCACGAAGGCCGACCTGGTGCTCGGCCTCGACACCAACCTGATCACCGAGGCCAAGGCGACCGGCCTCTTCGAGGCGCACGGCCTTTCGCCGGAAGGCCTGACGGTGCCGGGCGGTTTTTCCGACGACACGTTCCTGCCCTACGACTACGGCCATTTCGCCGTCGTCTATGACAGCGAGACGCTCAAGACCCCGCCGACGAGCCTGAAGGAGCTGGTCGAGGGCGACCCGTCGCAAAAAATCGTCATCGAGGACCCGCGCACCTCGACGCCGGGTCTCGGCCTGCTGCTGTGGGTGAAGTCGGTCTATGGCGACGAGGCGGCCGGGGCCTGGGGCAAGCTGAAGGACCGCGTGCTGACGGTGACACCCGGCTGGTCGGAAGCCTACGGCCTCTTCACCAAGGGCGAGGCGCCGATGGTGCTGTCCTACACGACCTCGCCCGCCTACCACGTCATCGCGGAACAGACCGAGCGCTACAAGGCCGCCGCCTTCTCCGAGGGCCACTACGTGCAGATCGAGGTCGCCGGCCTGACGCGCACCGCCGACGACAAGGATCTTGCCCGCCAGTTCCTCACCTTCATGACCGGCCCGGACTTCCAGTCGATCATCCCGGAGACCAACTGGATGATGCCGGCCGCAAAGACGAAGGATCCGCTGCCTGCAGCCTTCGACGCGCTGGTGAAGCCGGAAAAGACCTTCCTGATGTCGTCGGACGAGGTCGCGGCCAACCGCAAGGCCTGGATCGACGAATGGCTGGCGGCGATGAGCGCCAGGTAACGTGATCTTCGCCCGCACTGAGCGACGGACGCTGCGTGTCGCCGGGGGCCTCGCCCTCGGCACCGTGCTCGCCTTCGTCGGTGCGGCGACGGCCGTGCTTCTCGCTCATGCCGGCCCTGGCGCCGGTGCGCCGCTCCTTGATGCCTATATCGGACGCGTCGCGCGGTTCACGCTGCTGCAGGCGACGCTCTCCACGCTGCTGTCCGTCCTGCTCGCCATTCCCGTCGCCCGGGCGCTCGCCCGGCAGCGGGATTTTCCGGGCCGCGTCTGGATCATCCGGCTGTCCGTCGTGCCGCTCGGCCTGCCGGCGCTGGTCGCCGCGCTCGGCGTCATCGAGATCTGGGGCCGGCAGGGCGTCGTCAACGACCTGCTCGGGCTTGCCGGGCTGCAGAACCCGGTCAGCGTCTACGGGCTTGCCGGCATCCTGATCGCCCACGTCTTCTTCAACCTGCCGCTCGCCGCGCGCTTCCTGCTGGCGGCCCTCGACCGCATTCCGGCGGAATACTGGCTGACCTCCGCCAATCTCGGCATGGGCGGCGGCGCGGTGTTCCGGCTGATCGAATGGCCGGTGATCCGGCGGGTCCTGCCGGGCATCGCCGGCCTCGTCTTCATGCTCTGCACGACGAGCTTCACCATCGTGCTGACGCTCGGCGGCGGGCCGGCCGCGACCACGATCGAGGTGGCGATCTACCAGGCGCTGCGCTTCGATTTCGACCCCCAGCGCGCGGTGCTGCTCGCCTTCCTGCAGATCCTCGTCACGGCAAGCCTGCTCTGGCTGATCTCGCTGTTCGCCCGCCCGCCCGAGGAAGGCATGACGGCGGGCCGCGCCATCCGCCGTTTCGACGGCCGCAGGCGGCGCGTCCCCGACGGCCTCGTCATCCTTCTCTTCACCCTCTTCACCGCCGCCCCGCTCGCCGCCACCCTCGTCTCGGGCCTTTCCGCCGATCTCGGCCGGCTGGCGCTCGATCCGCTGCTGCACCGGGCGCTCCTCACCAGCCTTGCCATTTCCTTCGCCTCAGCCTGCCTCAGCCTCGCGATCGCGCTGCCCATCGTGCTCGTGCCGCGGCTTGCCGAAACGGGCGATGCGGGCATCGCGACGCGGCTGATGGGCCGCGCACTGCCGGCGGTCGGTTCGCTCATCCTGCTCGTGCCGCCGGTCGTCGTCGCCACGGGCTGGTTCCTCGTGCTGAGGACCTTCGGCGAGACCGGGCGCTTCGCCCCTGCCGTCATCACCGTCCTCAATGCGCTGATGGCGCTGCCCTTCGTCGTGCGCGTGCTGGAGCCGGCCTATCGCACCCACCTCTCGCGCACCACCCGGCTCGCGCTCAGCCTCGGCGTCACCGGATTGCATCGCCTGCGATGGATCGACCTGCCGGCCCTGAAGAAGCCGCTGCTCACGGCCTTCGCCTTCGCCATGGCGCTGTCGCTCGGCGATCTCGGCGCCGTCGCCATCTTCGGCGCGGAAGGCTTCATCACCCTGCCCTGGCTGCTTTTCTCCCGCATGGCGAGTTATCGCACGGCGGACGCCGCCGGCATCGCGCTGCTGCTCGGCGTGATATGCCTTCTCCTGACGCTGCCCTCGACCACGGCGGAGCGCCCGACCGAAAGACAAAGCGCCGATGCCTGACCTTGCCATCCGCCTCACCGATGTCATCGTGCGCTTCGAGGAGAAGCGGCTTTCCTTCGACTGCGCCATTCCCACCGGTGCCGCAGTCGCCGTGGCCGGCCCCTCGGGCGCAGGAAAATCGACGCTGTTCAACGTCATCGCCGGCTTCCAGGCGCCGGCTTCGGGCGATGTCCGGCTGCTCGGCGAAGACATGGCGGGGCGCGATCCCGCGGAACGGCCGGTCTCGATCATCTTCCAGGACAACAATCTCTTCGCGCATCTGACGATCGCCGACAATGTCGGCCTCGGCATCGATCCGGCGCTGCGGCTGGATGCGCCGGCACGCCAGCGCGTGTTCACGGCGCTCGCGCGCGTCGGCCTCGGCGGCTACGAGCGGCGCCTGCCGGGCTCGCTTTCCGGCGGCGAGCGGCAGCGCGTGGCGCTCGCCCGCGCCCTGGTGCGGCGCCGACCCATCCTCCTGCTCGACGAGCCCTTCGCCGCGCTCGATCCGGCCATGCGGGCGGAGATGGCGAAACTTCTGGCGGAACTGCGCAGCGAGACGAAGAGCACGATGCTCTTCATCACCCACCAGCCGGAGGACATCCGCCGGCTGGCCGACCGGGTGATGTTCCTTGAGGCGGGCGCGATCCTTCTCGATGAGCCCGTCGGCGATTTCCTCTCGCGTCGGGAACCACCGGCCGTTGCAAAATTCCTCGGTCATTCCGCGCTTTAGCGGCGCGACCGGCGGGGCGTTCCGGCGGCACGCCACAATTTGGACGCCCCCCTGTGTCACCGGAGCCACAAGGGAAGCGTTTGTCGAATCGGGAGTTGCCGGCCAGGTATGGTGCGTCTATCTCATCCATTCGAGGACCCGGTTCGGGCTGTGGGCAAGAGATATGGCGAGAGCATCGCAGGAAGCTGCAATGGTATGCGGACGCGGGGTTTTGAAGCCCCTTGCGGCGTTGATGCTTGCCGGCACGCTTCTGTCAGGCTGCCAGTCGATCATCGAGCAGACCTATGAGCCGACGATCTCGCCCTCGTCCAATCCGCAGATTGTCGAAGAGGTGCAGAAGAACGACCCGCGCGCCCAGATGGGCGCCCGCGAGCACCCGCGCATCGTCGCGAGCTACGGCGGCGAATACAAGGACGCCAAGACCGAGCGGCTGGTCGCCCGCATTGCCGGCGCGCTGACGCTCGTTTCGGAAAACCCGAACCAGTCCTACCGCATCACCATCCTGAATTCCCCCGCGATCAACGCCTTCGCACTGCCGGGTGGCTATCTCTACGTGACCCGCGGCCTGCTGGCACTCGCCAACGACGCCTCGGAGGTCGCCGCCGTGCTCTCGCACGAAATGGCGCACGTCACCGCCAACCACGGCATCGAGCGACAGAAGAAGGAAGAGGCCGAGGTCATCGCCAGCCGCGTCGTGGCCGAGGTGCTTTCCAGCAACATCGCCGGCAAGCAGGCCCTGGCGCGCGGAAAGCTGCGCCTTGCCGCCTTCTCGCGCAACCAGGAACTCCAGGCGGACGTCATTGGCGTGCGCATGCTGGGCGAGGCGGGCTACGACCCCTATGCCGCCGCCCGCTTCCTCGATTCCATGGCGGCCTATGCCCGCTTCACCGCGGTCGATCCCGATTCCGACCAGAGCCTCGACTTCCTGTCGAGCCACCCGAACGCGCCGCAGCGCGTGGAGCTGGCGCGCCTGCATGCCCGGGCCTTCGGGGCGGAAGGCTCGATCGGCGACCGCGGCCGCGATTACTATCTCGCCGGCATCGATGGCCTGCTCTACGGCGATGCGCCGGAAGAAGGCTATGTGCGCGGCCAGACCTTCCTGCACGGCAAGCTCGGCATCCGCTTCGACGTGCCGGCCGGCTTCCAGATCGACAACAAGGCCGATGCGGTGCTGGCGACGGGTCCCGGGGATGTCGCGATCCGCTTCGACGGTGTCGCCGACAGCCGCAAGCAGAACCTCGTCAACTACATTTCGAGCGGCTGGGTGACCGGGCTCAAGCCGGAGACGATCCAGCCTATCACGATCAACGGGCTGGAGGCGGCGACGGCCAAGGCGGCGGCCGACCGCTGGGAATTCGACGTCACGGTCGTGCGCATCGACAACCAGATCTACCGCTTCCTGACGGCGGTTCCGGTGGGCTCGACTGCGCTGGAGCCGACCGCCGCGATCCTCAGGACCTCGTTCCGCAAGCTGACGCCGCCCGAAGTCGCCTCGCTGAAGCCGCTGCGCGTGCGCGTCGTCACGGCGCGGGCAGGCGACACCGTCGCCTCGCTGGCAGGGCGGATGATGGGCACGGACCGCAAGCTCGACCTCTTCCGCCTGATCAACGCGATGACGGCGGCAAGCACCGTCCGCCCGGGCGAAAAGTTCAAGATCATCAGCGAATAGGCATCTTGCCAAACAAAAACCCCGCCGGAAACGGCGGGGTTTTTGTTTGTTGGCGAACCTCGCCTCACCCCCGACGTCATCCTCGGCCTTGAGCCGAGGATCCACCGGCGTGCCCAAAGCGTCGGGTCAAGCCCGACCATCACGGAGGAGAAGTTTGGCGGACTGTCTCTCTTCGAAGTGAGACCCCGCCGTCTCCGGCGGGGTTCTTTCATTCAACCCTTCATCCGGCTTGGCGTTACTCGCGGTTGCCGAGGAAGCGCAGCAGGAACAGGAAGAGGTTGATGAAGTCGAGGTAGAGCGTCAGCGCGCCCATGATGGCCTTGCGGCCGGCAACGGCGACCTCGTCGGCTTCAAAATACATTTCCTTGATCTTCTGCGTGTCCCAGGCCGTCAGGCCCGCGAAGACCAGGACGCCGATCGCGGAGATCGCGAAGTCGAGCGCGGAGGACTGCAGGAACAGGTTGACGAGCGAGGCGATGATCAGGCCGAACAGGCCCATGATCAGGAACGAGCCGATCGCGGAGAGGTCCCGCTTCGTCGTGTAGCCGAACAGCGACAGCGCGCCGAAGGCGGCGGCGGAGACGAAGAAGGTCTGCGCGATGCTGGCGCCGGTATAGATCAGGAAGATCGACGACAGCGACAGGCCCATCAGGCCGGCATAGACCCAGAAGGTCGCCTGCGCGGCCGAAACGCTCATCTTGTGGATGCGGAAGCTCAGGAAGAAGACCAGCGCCAGCGGGGCGAGCATCACGACCCACTTCAGCGGGCTCACATAGATCGCGTAACCGAAGCTCGTGAGCTGGCCACCGGCAAAGGCGGCCTGCGAGGCGAAATACGCCACGACCCCGGTGATCGCGAGGCCCAGGGCCATCAGGTTGTAGACCCGGAGCATATAGGCGCGCAGGCCCTCGTCGATGACGGCACCGGCCTGAGCGCCGGCATGGGCCGTTCGGGTCTGGTAGTTGCGAAGATCAGCCATGTTTTCCTCTCGTAAAGCCCCCTGTGGTGACGGTGTCGGGTTCCCGTTTATTCGCCGATGGTCGGCACGGAATCCGGGCATCCGCTGCGGGGCTCCAGCTTGCCTGCGTTCAATATGCGCATGAATTGTGTCTCGTACAAGACCCGCGGCCCCTACGGGGCCCCGGATCCTGCCGGTCTCAAAGCTCGCGCAGCACGGGCGCGGCCTTCTGCCCCAGGATGCGCCAGGTGCCGGCAAGGCCGATGCCGACGGTCATGACGAGCGCCGTGACGACCGTCATGACGGCGACGTCCGGCAGGAAGCTCGACGGGAGCGTCATGATGCGGCTCACCACGAACCAGGCCGCCACCCCGCCGGCGAAGAGCGCGAAGACCGCCGTCGCCAACCCCAGCATGAGATATTCGTAGCTGAAGGCGCGGATCAGCGTGGCGCGCGTCGCACCCAGCGTCTTGAGGACCACGGCATCGTGCACGCGCGCCCGGTTGCCGGCGGCGAGCGCCCCGGCGAGCACGAGGATCGAGGCGATGAGCGCGACGGCCGCGGCGGCGCGAATGGCGGTGGCGAGCTGGCCGACCAGTTCGTTCACCACGTCGAGCGCATCCTTGACGCGCACGCTGGTGATCGTCGGGAAGGCATTGGTGACGGCCTTCAAGGTCGCCGCCTCCTGCCCGGCCGTCGCCTGCGGGTCGATCACCGTCGCCAGCCACGCATGCGGCGCGCCGGCAAAGGTGTTCGGCGAGAAGACCATGACGAAGTTGATCGACAGCGATTCCCATTCGACATTGCGGAAATTGGCGATGCGCGCCGTGATGTTGCGGCCGAGCACGTTGACCGTCACGCTGTCGCCGATCTTGAGGCCGAGTTCGCGGCCCTCCTCTGCAGCGAAGGAGACGAGCGGCTCGCCGGAATAATCCTCCGGCCACCATTCGCCTTCGGCAAGCGTGGAGTTTTCCGGCGTGCGCTTGGCATAGGTGATGCCGCGGTCGCCGCGCAGCACCCATTGCCCCTCCGGCGGCACCTTGACCTTCGAGACCTCGACGCCGTTCAGCTCCATGACGCGGCCGCGCAGCATGGGCACCTCGATGATCTTGCCGTCGGGCATGTTCGCCTGCAGCACGGTGCGGAACCCGTCGAGCTCGCTGCCCTGGATATCGACGAAGAAGAAGTTCGGCGCGCGCTCCGGCAGGTTGCCGGTGAGCTCCCGGCGCAGATTGCCGTCGATCAGCGTCAACGTGACGAGAAGCGCAAGGCCGAGGCCGAGCGACAGCACGACAGAGGAGGTCAGCGCGCCCGGCCGGTGGATATTGCCGACCGCCAGCCGCAAGGCCGGCGAATTGACGCGCGGGCTGCGTTTCGCGAGCGCGGTGATCAGCATGGCGACGGCGCGCAGCACGACGAAGGCGAAGGCGATCGCCCCGAGGAAGACGACGGCGATGTAGCGGTCATAGGCCGTGGCGATGGCAAGCCCGGCGAGCGCCGCAAGAAGCAGCGCCGCGCCCGCGACATAGGGCCAGCTCGGCAGGCGTCCTGCCTCGAAACCCTGCTCGCGGAAGAGCGCCGTCGCCGGCACCTCGCGGGCATGGCCGAGCGGCATGATGGCGAAGGCCAGCGCCGTCAAGAGGCCGAAGACGGCGGCGAGCAGCAGGGCCGCGGGATAGATCGTCGCCTCCGCCGGCACCGGCAGCACGCCGTCGAGGAAGCCCATCGCCACCATGGGCATCAGCGCGCCCGCCACGAGGCCGATCAGGATGCCGACCACGGCGATCAGCACAATCTGCGCAAGATAGACCAGCGCCACCAGCGAGGCCGGCGCGCCGAGGCACTTGAAGGTGGCGATGACGGAGCGCTTGGAATCGAGATAGGCGCGCACCGCATTGGCAACGCCGACGCCGCCGACGATCAGCGCCGTCAGGCCGACCAGCGTCAGGAACTGCGAGAAGCGCGTGATGTTGTTGGTGAGCGAAGGCGCCGCGCTGTTGGAGGTGCGGATCGACCAGCCGGCCTGCGGGAAGGCTTTCGTGGCGTCCGCCCGCACCCTGGACAGCGACATGCCGGCATCGGCAAGCCGGATGCGGTAGGCGTTCTCCACGAGGCTGCCGGTCTGCACGAGACCGCTCGCCTGCATGGCCTCTTCCGAGATCATCAGCCGCGGCGCGAAGCCGAACCCTTCCGAAACCGCGTCCGGCTCGCGCACCAGCGTCGCCGTCACCTTCAGCCTGGCCGTGCCGAGCAGGATCTCGTCGCCGACGGCGATGCCGAGACGGTCGAGCAGCAGCGGCGCGACGACCGCGCCGAAGGCCTCGCCGTCCCTGGCGAAGAGGGTCGCGGACGGTTGCTGGGAGCTGGTTTCCAGCGTGCCGTAGAGCGGATAGGCGCCGTCGACGCCTTTCGCCTCGACCAGCGTCTGGTCGGACCCGTCGGGCAGGCGCGCCATGGAGCGCAGGCTGGAGGAGAGGGAAACATCGCCCAGCCCCTGGAAGTGCTTCAGCTCTTCCGGGGTCGCGAAGCGGTTGTTGAATTCGAAGCGCACGTCGCCCGCAAGCAGGGTCTGCCCCTGCGAGGCGATCGCCTGGGTGATGGCGCTCGACACCGAATTGACACCCGCGATCGCCGCCGTTCCGAGCGCGATGCAGGCGAGGAAGATGTAGAACCCCTTGAGGCCGCCGCGCATTTCGCGCAGCGCCAGGCGAAGCGCCAGCGGAAACTGTCTGAGGACCGTGCCGATCCTCATGCCGGCACCGCCTCGGCCAGCGTCGCCTTGATCGGCGCCGCGCCGGAAACGATCTCGCCGGAGCGCATGGCAACCTGCCGGCTGCACCGGGCGGCGAGCGCGGGATCATGCGTCACCAGCACCAGCGTCATGCCGCGCTCGGCCTGCTTGGCGAAGAGAAGATCGGCGATCTGCCGGCCGGTCTCGGTGTCGAGGTTGCCGGTCGGCTCGTCGGCGATCAGCAGTTTCGGCGAGGGCGCGAGCGCCCGGGCGATCGCCACGCGCTGCTGCTCGCCGCCCGAGAGCTGGCCGGGATAGTGCGACAGGCGCTCGCCGAGGCCGACCGCCGTCAGTTCCCGCCGGGCGATCTCGAAGGCGTCCCGCACATTGGCGAGCTCCAGCGGCACAGCGACGTTTTCCAGCGCCGTCATGTTGGGAATGAGGTGGAAGGACTGGAAGACGATGCCGATATTGCGGCCGCGGAAATCGGCCACCTGGTCCTCGGTCATGCCGTGCAGGCCCGCGCCGTCGATATGGATCTCGCCGCTGTCCAGCCGTTCGAGCCCGGCCAGCACCATCAGGAGCGTCGACTTGCCGGAGCCGGACGGGCCGACGATGCCGACCGATTCGCCCCCCTCGATCGAAAGGTCGATCCCCTTCAGCACATGAACGGAGGCGGCCGCCCGGCCGAGGGTGAGATCGGCTTTTTTGAGATCGATGATGGTTTTGGCCAAGGAATTCTGCCCTATATGTCTTGAAGCAACTGGAATGCCAGCAATCTAGGATCAGCAACATGTCGTTTAAAGCGGCGCTTGGATTTTTCGCCTCACTTGCAATCACAGCTTTGTTATCCGTGAATGCCGCCCGGGCGGAGCCCGTGAAGCTCGTCGGCTTCGGCGACAGCCTGATGGCCGGCTACCAGCTACCCGCGACGGACGCCTTTCCGGTGAAGCTGGAGAAGGCGCTGCGCGAAAAGGGCTACGAGGTCGAGATCGCCAATGCCGGCGTTTCCGGCGACACGAGCTCCGGCGGCCTTGCCCGGCTCGACTGGTCGATCCCCGAGGGCACGCAAGGCGTGATTCTGGAACTCGGCGCCAACGACGCGCTGCGCGGCATTCCGCCGGAACAGACGGAGAAGAACCTCGACGCCATGCTGACGCGCCTCAAGGAGCGCGGCATCGCGGTGCTGCTTGCCGGCATGCTGGCCCCGCCGAACATGGGCCCCGACTACGGCGAGCGCTTCAACAGCATCTACCGGCGCATGGCGGAAAAGCACGGCGCCGCGCTCTATCCGTTCTTCCTCGACGGGGTCGTCACCAAGGCGAACCTGCAGCTCGACGACGGCATGCATCCGAATTCCGAGGGGGTTGACGTGATGGTCGCGACGATGCTTCCGGCCGCCGAAGCGTTCATCAAATCGATACCGGCGAAGGAGTAGTTTTCGCGGGTGCGAAATAAGGGTTGCGCAAAAATCCATTGCGTGATTCGCTGACAGTACATTCCAGCAGGGAGAAGTCGCCATGCCGAGACTTTTCGTCGCCCTCGAAGTGCCGCGCAATGCTGCCATGAGCCTCTCCTTGCTGAGAGGCGGACTTCCCGGAGCCCGCTGGATCGATGTCGAGAACTTCCACATTACCTTGCGTTTCATCGGCGATATCGACGGCCGCACCGCCGACGAGGTGGTCGACAAGCTCGACCGCATCGAGCGCCCGGAATTCCAGCTCGCCCTGTCGGGCCTAGGCTCCTTCGGCTCGAAGAAGCCGCATTCCGTCTTCGCCGGCGTGACGCAGGCGCCGGAAATGTACGCCCTCCAGGGCGAAATCGAGCGCATCTGCCAGCGCCTGGGCCTTCCCGCCGATCCGCGAAAGTTCACGCCCCACGTCACGCTCGCCCGCCTGCGCAACGCCCGCATCGAGGACGTCGCCCACTACCTTTCCGGTCGCGGCAATTTCCACACCGCCCCCTTCACGGTGAACCGCTTCGTGCTGATGTCCTCGAAGGAATCCGTCGGCGGCGGGCCATACCTCACGGAAGAGGTTTTCCCGCTTTACGAGTCCGGCGGCGGCTGGGACGGCGCGGACCTGCGCGACCATCCGGTTTGACCGGCGATACGGCGCACATCTCCAGGAGAGGACCGCCCTAACCGGGCAGCGGCGGCAAATCGGGTGCGTTCAGGCCCTGAAAGGGATCGCGCCACGCATCCATCTTTTCGAGCCGCTCGTTCCAGCGTTCTATCGCGGGATATTCGGCGAGCGGCAGCCGGGCGGCGTCGTTGAACGGCAGAAACGTCGCCATGCGGAAATCCGCAAAGGAAACCGCATCGCCGACGAGCCATGCGCGGTTTGCCAGTTCGCTCTCCAGCATGGCGGCGGCCTTGTGAAACTGCTGCAGTCCCTCTTCAACCATCCGCTCGTCGCAGGGCCCGAAGCCGTAACGCTGTTTCGTGCCGCGCTCCCAATGCACGATGTCGCATGCCTTGACGAAGTTTTCCTTCGCCCAGCTGATCCAGCGGATCATGTCCGGTTCCTCGTCGTCCGTCCGCCAGAAGTTCGAACCGGCGCTGCGCGAGAGCCAGCAGACGATGGCATCGCTCTCCCACAACGTCCGGCCGGGCAGCTCCAGAATTGGCAACAGCAGGTTCGGATTGAGTGAAATGTAACGCTCCGCCTGGCCCGGAGCGCGGGGAGCGGCGAACTCGAATTCGACGTCAGCGTCCAAGAATCGGGCCGCAGCGACCGTCAGGCGAGGGTTGGGATTACGGCTGAAATGGATCTTCATCTGGTTTGTCTCCGCTTGTCACCCCTCAAGGACGAACGAAGCGGTCACGGTCCGACACGGGAAGATGGAATCATGGCCGCTCGCGACTTCGCTTCGCGCCGGTCGGCCCATCAGGGCGCAGCCGCATCGCGCTTAATCCTTGATGCGATTCGGTATTTCGTGGCGCCGCAGCCAACCCCGCCAGTCCATTGTGGTGAACAAACCCTGAATCATCCCATGTCAGCGATTCGTCTCCGATTTGTTCGCAGACTGTTCCAGGCACCGTTCAATGCTGGAGAAAAGCGGCGCTTTTCGCCTTGCCCCTTGCCATTGTCCGCCTCGATGGGCATCTGTTGCCTGCCGGATGCGTCCGGCGAGAGTTGAAACCTGCCGGGGCGTGACTTGTCGCAAGCACCCATGATCTTGAGCGGCCGCGGGGTCACCGCGGTGCTCGGCCCGACCAATACGGGCAAGACCCACTACGCAATCGAACGCATGGTGGCACATGAGACGGGCATCATCGGCCTGCCTCTGCGCCTCTTGGCGCGCGAGGTCTATACGCGCCTCGTCGACAGGGTCGGCCAGCACAATGTGGCGCTCGTCACCGGCGAGGAGAAGATCACGCCGCACATGGCGCGCTATTCGGTCTGCACGGTGGAGGCGATGCCGCGCGAGACGCGCGCCTCCTTCGTCGCGATCGACGAGGTGCAGCTTGCCGGCGATCTCGAACGCGGCCACATTTTCACCGACCGGGTGCTGCATCTGCGCGGCCGCGACGAGACGCTGCTGCTCGGCGCCGCCACCATGAAGCCGATCCTCGAACAGTTGCTGCCGGGCCTCAACGTCGTGGAGCGCCCGCGGCTTTCCCAGCTCTTCTATTCCGGCTCCAAGAAGATCACCCGCCTGCCCCAGCGCACGGCCATCGTCGCCTTCTCGGCCGACGAGGTCTATGCGATCGCCGAACTGATCCGCCGCCAGCGCGGCGGGGCGGCGGTGGTGCTCGGCGCACTTAGCCCCCGCACCCGCAACGCCCAGGTCGCGCTCTACCAGGAGGGCGACGTCGAATATCTCGTCGCGACCGATGCGATCGGCATGGGCCTCAACCTCGACGTCGACCATGTCACCTTCGCCCAGGACCGCAAGTTCGACGGCTACCAGTTCCGCAACCTCAATCCCGCCGAGCTCGCCCAGATCGCCGGCCGCGCCGGCCGGCACCTGCGCGACGGCACCTTCGGCGTGACGGGCCGCGTCGATCCCTTCGACGACGAGCTGGTCAAGCGCATCGAGACGCACCAGTTCGACCCGGTGCGCGTCCTGCAATGGCGCACGCCCCGCTTCGACTATTCGTCTCTTGCGAACCTGCGCAAGTCGCTCGATGCGCCGCCGCCGATAGGCGGGCTGACGCGGGCGCTGCCGGCCGTCGACCAGCAGGCGCTGGAGCACCTGTCACGCTACCCCGACGTCCGTGATCTCGCGACGACGCCGGAACGTGTCGAAAAGCTCTGGGAGGCCTGCGCGCTTCCAGACTACCGCCGCATCACCCCCGCCCAGCACGCCGACCTCATCTCGACGCTCTATGCGGATCTCATAAAACGCGGCACAGTTAACGAAGACTTCATGGCCGACCAGGTGCGCCGCGCCGATAGAACCGATGGCGAGATCGACACGCTTTCGGCACGAATCGCACAGATAAGGACATGGACCTATGTGTCGAATCGGCCCGGATGGCTTGCCGATCCGACACACTGGCAGGAAAAGACGCGGGAAATCGAAGACCGATTGTCCGATGCGCTACATGAACGGTTGACGAAACGCTTTGTTGATCGCAGGACATCTGTGCTCATGAAGCGCCTGAGAGAGAATGCGATGCTGGAAGCTGAAATCAGTGTGAATGGCGATGTCTTCGTAGAGGGACATCATGTCGGGCAGTTGGCCGGTTTCCGGTTTACGCTGGCCTCCGGAACGGAAGGTCCCGATGCGAAGGCCGTGCAAGCGGCTGCGCAGAAGGCGCTCGCGCTGGAGTTCGAAGCCCGCGCCGCACGCCTGCACGCCGCCGGCAACAGCGATCTCGCGCTCGGCTCCGACGGCACCGTGCGCTGGCTCGGCGATCCCGTCGCGCGCCTGGCGGCAAGCGACCACGTCATGCGCCCGCGCGTCATCCTGCTCTCCGACGAGCAGCTGACCGGCAATGCGCGCGACCACGTCGCCGCCCGCATCGAGCGTTTCGTGAACCATCACATCGCGACCGTGCTGAAGCCGCTCGACGACCTTTCGCGCGCCGAAGACCTGCAGGGCCTCGCCAAGGGCCTCGCCTTCCAGCTCGTCGAAAACCTCGGCGTGCTCTTCCGCCGCGACGTGGCGGAGGACGTGAAGTCGCTCGACCAGGAAGCCCGCGCCTCGATCCGCAAGCACGGCATCCGCTTCGGCGCCTACCACATCTTCATGCCCGCGCTCCTGAAGCCGGCCCCGGCCGAGCTCATCACCCTGCTCTGGGCGCTGAAGAACGACGGCCTCGACAAGCCGGGCTACGGCGACCTCATCCCGGTGCTCGCCGCCGGCCGCACCTCCGTCGTCACCGATCCGAGCTTCGAGCGCGCCTTCTACAAGCTCGCCGGCTTCCGCTTCCTCGGCAAGCGGGCCGTGCGCATCGACATCCTGGAGCGCCTTGCCGACCTCATCCGCCCGCTGCTGCAGTGGAAGCCGGGCACGCCGCGCCCCGAGGGCGCCTATGACGGCCGCCGCTTCATGGCGACGACCGCCATGCTCTCCATCCTCGGCGCGACGCCGGACGACATGGAAGAGATCCTCAAGGGCCTCGGCTACCGCGCCGACAGCGTGAAGGCCGAGGAAGTCGCCGCCCATCTCGCCGCGCAGGCCCCGGCTCCGGCCGATGCCGCCGCCGCAGCGCCGGCCGAAGCAAATACGGAAGCGTCCGACGAACACGACGCCGATGCGGCGGAGGGCGAAGGCGAAGCCCCGGCTGCCGCCGTCGAGGCATCGGTTGCCCCCGTCGAAGCCCCGGCCGCCGAGACCGTCGAAGATCCGGTACCGGCAGAAGCCGCTGCAGAAGGCGAACCGGTCGAAGCCAAGCCCGTGCTGCTCTGGCGCCCGGGCTCGCGCCACGACAACCAGCGCCAGGGCCACCGCCAAGGCGGTGAGCGTCAGGGACAGGGCGAGCGTCGCGGCGGTGATCGCCATCGCGGCCAGCCGGCCGGCGAACGCGGCGAGCGGCGTGACGGCGGCCGCGGCCGGCCCGACCAGGCCAAGGGCCGCGACGGAAAGCCGCAGGGCGGCAATCGCCCGGATCGGAATGAGCATCGCCCCGATCGCGGCGGCAAGCCGCAGCAGGCGAAATTCGAAGCCCGGCCGCCCCGCAAGGAAAAGCCGATCGACCCGGATTCCCCCTTCGCCAAGCTCGCAGCGCTCAAGGAGCAGATGAAGAAGTAGGCCGATGGCACGCGACGAGGAACAGCCGGCAGGTCAGGCGCGACAGCGCATCGACAAATGGCTGTTCTTCGCGCGGCTGCGCAAGTCCCGCTCGCTGGCGGCGAAATCCGTGGAAACGGGCGATGTCAGCGTCAACGGCCAGAACATCCGCCAGCCCTCGCACATGGTGCGTCCCGGCGATGTCGTGGTGCTCTCGCTTGACCGGCACGACATGGTGGTGAAGGTGCTGCAGCCGGGCGAACGCCGCGGGCCCTACGAGGAGGCCCGGCTTCTCTACAGCGACATGACGCCGCCCCCACCGCCGCGCGAGGAGCGCTCGCTCTTCGAGCAGGCGACGCGCGAACGCGGCGCCGGCCGGCCCACCAAGCGGGAACGCCGCGAAACCGACCGCCTGCACGGTTTTCCCGGCGACGACGAGGATTAGAATTCTATACCTCGCATGCGCCCGGCAGCGCATGTATTACGCTTGCAAACCGCCCGCAAAGCCTTTACCTCAGCCTCCGGACGGCCCTTTACGCGCGCGGTCTCTCATGTCCGGCAAGCCGATCGCGTGACGGATACTGCGGTGACGGATGGTCTCGTCCGCACCCGCCTTATGACGATTCTGGAGTTCCTCATGACGTATGTCGTGACCGACAACTGCATTCGCTGCAAGTACACGGACTGCGTGGAAGTGTGCCCCGTCGACTGTTTCTACGAGGGTGAGAATTTCCTGGTCATCCACCCCGACGAATGCATCGACTGCGGTGTCTGCGAACCGGAATGTCCCGCCGAGGCGATCAAGCCGGATACCGAGCCGGGGCTCGACAAGTGGCTGCAGATCAACACGGAATTCGCCGCCATCTGGCCGAACATCACGGTCAAGCGCGATGCGATGCCGGAAGCGAAGGAAATGGACGGCGTGGAAGGCAAGTACGAGAAGTACTTCTCTCCCAATCCGGGCCAGGGCGATTGATCGCCGCATAGCGCGGCAAGCGAAGCTGGGGAAAAAAGCATGCTCCCGTCAAAAGGCGATGGGACAGGCTTGATGACCCATGCGAAGCAAATTATTGATTTCGGCACTTTTTTGTGGTAGGGTCCCGATACTGATCCACATCGCGGCATTTTGCGTGCCCGAACACCACCACGAAAGCAAACGATCCCTCGACGCCGCTCACCTCCCATAGGCAGCTCCGGTTGCTCAAATGTGAACGCGTCGCCGGGGACCTTTTTGCGCATGGCGGACGGACCAGAGTGGTGACACCGCAACGGTGCCCCCCGTCTTTCCCGGGTCCCCGGACCCACCCGGCCATGCCGGGAGCGTAACAGGGAGTATTTGAACAGAATGACGACCCAGCAGAAGAAATCTTCCACGCGCCAGGGCTTCAAGACCGGTGAATCGATCGTCTATCCCGCTCACGGCGTTGGCCAGATCGTGGCCATCGAGGAGCAGGAAGTCGCCGGCATGAAGCTTGAGCTTTTTGTCATCGATTTCGAAAAGGACAAGATGCGTCTCAAGGTGCCGGTTGCCAAGGCCGTTTCGATCGGCATGCGCAAACTGTCGGAGACCGATTTCGTCGACCGCGCGCTGAAGGTTGTCCAGGGCAAGGCACGCGTGAAGCGCACCATGTGGTCGCGCCGCGCGCAGGAATACGATGCCAAGATCAATTCGGGCGACCTGATCTCGATCGCCGAAGTGGTCCGTGACCTCTACCGCGCGGAAAACCAGCCGGAACAGTCCTATTCCGAGCGCCAGCTTTATGAAGCCGCGCTCGACCGCATGGCCCGTGAAATCGCCGCCGTCAACAAGATGTCGGAAACCGAGGCCGTCCGCCTCGTCGAAACGAACCTCGCCAAGGGTCCGAAGCGTGGCAAGTCCATCGAAGAGGACGACTCGCAGGACGAAGCGGCCTGATCTAGGGCGGCACGCTCGATTTTAAAGCCCGGCTGGCAACAGCCGGGTTTTTTTATGGGAACTTTTCCGGTCGTCGGCCGTTGCTCACGCGAGGACGACCGGCTTCGGGCGCCCGGCGGTGTGGCTTGCCCACTTTATTTTCTCGAAAACCGTTTTCGAGTGATCCGTTGGTCTTTCCGAAACGTCATCGTCAAGCAGGGCGCAAGGCCAGGAGCAGGAATGGGCCTGCTTGCGCCGGTTCGGTTAACGTGGAGAGACCCCCATGGCTACGACGACCGCAGACCGCCGCATGATCAAGCTCGCAATGTCCGCGCCCTATCTCGAACGGGACGAGGAACAGGCGCTGGCCCAGGCCTGGAAGAACAACAAGGATCAGGAAGCCCGCAACCGCATCGCCATGGCCCATATGCGCCTGGTGGTCTCGATGGCCGGGAAGTTCAGGAACTTCGGCCTGCCCCTCGGCGATCTCGTACAGGAAGGCTATATCGGGCTCTTGGAAGCCGCTGCCCGCTTCGAGCCGGAACGGCAGGTGCGCTTTTCCACCTATGCCAGCTGGTGGATCCGCGCCTCGATCCAGGACTATGTGCTGCGCAACTGGTCGATCGTGCGCGGCGGCACCAGTTCGGCGCAGAAGGCGCTCTTCTTCAACCTGCGGCGCCTGCGCGCGCGCCTCGCCCGCGGCGACACATACCTCACCGCCGAGGCGATGCACCAGGAGATCGCGGCCGCGCTCGGTGTCAGCACCGCCGACGTGCGCACCATGGATGCCCGCCTTTCCTCCTCCGACGTCTCGCTCCAGGCGCCGATCTCCTCCGCCGAGGGGGAGGGCTCGAACCGGCTCGACTTTCTCACCAGCGATGCCCCCCTTCCCGACGAGCAGGCGGAAGGCAGCATCGACGGTGAACGCCGCCATCACTGGCTGCATGCCGCGCTCGGCCAGCTCAACGAGCGCGAGATGAAGATTATCCGCGCCCGGCGGCTGGCGGAGAACGGCGCGACGCTCGAGGAACTCGGCGCCGTGCTCGGCATTTCCAAGGAGCGCGTGCGCCAGATCGAGAACCGGGCGCTGGAAAAACTGCGCGCCGTGCTGGTCAGCAAGACCACGGATTTCGCCTACGCCTGATACGCCTGACGGTGGAGCAGCCCGCAGGGGCCTGGTTTCAACCCGGGCCTCTTCATCGGCGTCGTGCTAAAAAACCTTACCGTTTCGTCCGGCAATCAAACGTGATGATCCCCGTTCATTGACGTTTCTGCCGATTCATGCGCATTGCTACGCAATCATGCATGATTGGATTCGGCAATGTCGGGACAGGACCTTCTTCTGCTTGACGAACGGCAAGACCTGATCCGCGCGCGGCTCGACCTTTCGGGGCGGGTGATCGCGGCGGAGCTGGCGCAGGAACTCGGCGTATCGGAAGACACGATCCGGCGGGACCTGCGTGAAATGGCGGCCTCCGGCCTCTGCCGCCGGGTCTATGGCGGGGCTCTCCGCATGACGCACGCCTCCACCACGATGAACGAGCGCATGGCGATTGCCGGCGAACGCAAGGCGGCGCTCGCCCGCGCGGCCGCCGGTCTCATCCCCGCCGGCGCCACCGTCTTCCTCGATGCCGGCAGCACCAATGTCGCGCTCGCCCGCGCCTTGCCGGCAGGCGCCGGCCTTACCGTCGCCACCAACGGGCCGGCCATTGCCGCGGCGCTTCTCGAACGCGACATCGCGACGATCCAGCTCGGCGGACTGATCGATGCCCGCTCGGGCGCGGCGATCGGCGCCAAGGCGATGCGCGACGCCGAGGCCCTGCGGCCGGACATCCTGGTGCTCGGCGTCTGCGGCATCGATCCGGAGGCCGGCGTCACCGCCGACACGTTCGAGGAGGCGGAATTCAAGCGCTTCGTCGCCTCGCGCAGCCGGACGGTGATCGTCATCGTCACCAACGACAAGCTTTTCACCGCAGCCCCCTATTCCGTCATCCCCTTGCCGCGCGTGGCCAGCGCCGTGATCGAGGCGGATGCGGGCGAGAGCGAAGCCGCCCTGCTCGCAGCCACCGGCATCGACATCCTGCGGGCCGGATAGGCGCCCCTCCCAGCATCCCGAAACGGACCTCCCATGACGACGCCCGAAAATGCCATCAAAGGCACCACTTTCGCGAAAACCGCCTTTCCACCGACGCGGCTTGCCGTCTCCGGCCTTTTCCTGCTGAACGGCATCTTCGCCGGCGCCTGGGCACCGAAGATCCCGGAATTCGCCAGCCGCCTGTCGCTCTCCGAATCCGGGCTCGGCCTGATGATCATGTGCTTCGGCATCGGCTCGCTCGTGCTGATGCCGATCGCCGGCATCCTGATCGCCCATTACGGCACGACGCGCACGGTCAAGGGCGCCGCGATCCTCTTCCTGTCCACCCTGATCCTGCTCTCCCTCGCCCCGACCGTTCCGCTGGGCGCCTTCGCCATCTTCCTCTTCGGCGGCCTGATGGGCGCGATGGACGTCGCCATGAACGGCAATGCCGTCGAGGTCGAAAAATCCATGCGGCGCGCGATCATGTCGTCCTGCCACGCCTTCTGGAGCCTCGGCGCCTTCCTCGGCGCCACGACCGGCGGTTTCCTCATCGAAGCCCTTGGCGTGATGGGCCATGCGGTGCTGCTCACCGGGCTCGGCGCCGTTGCGCTCGGCCTTGCCTGGCCCTTCGTGCTGCACGATGCGCCGCACCCCAGCGAGAAGCGCCAGAAGGTGCGCCTGCCGACGACGCTGCTGCCCTGGCTGATCGGCCTCATGGCGCTGTTCTCCATGGTGCCGGAAGGCGCGATCCTCGACTGGGGCGCGCTCTACATGCGCGACGAACTCGGCGCCTCGCTGGCGGTTTCCGGCTTCGCCTTCGGCGCCTTCTCGCTCACCATGGCCACCATGCGCTTTGCCGGCGACCATGTACGCGACCGCTTCGGCGCGGTGAGGACGCTGCGGTTCTGCACCGTCATGGCGATGATCGGCATGGTGATCTCGGGCATCGCGCCGAATGCCTATGTAGCGGTCCTCGGTTTCGCCATCTGCGGCATCGGCATTTCCAACATGGTGCCGATCGCCTTTTCCGCCGCCGGCAACCTGCCCGGCTTCGCTCAAGGGGTCGCGCTCTCCGTCGCGACGGTCATGGGCTATTCCGGCTCCCTTTTCGCCCCCTCCGTCATCGGCTTCATCGCCGAGCATACGGGCTTTTCCATCATCTTCGCCCTGCTGCCGGTGCTTTTCATCGTCGTGCTGCTGCTCTCGCACCATGCCGTGCATGCGGATGTGCGGGAACGCCCCTGAACGCGGGACGGGCGGCGATCAAATCGTCGCGCGTTCCCGTCCCGGCGGTTGACAAGCCCGGTTTCCTGATCCACCTGAGGGCAAAGGCTGCGCGAGCGATGCCGTGCGCGGCCGGTTTTCGAGCAAGAGGCTCCAGAATGTCCTTCTCCTTCGACTTTGAACCGAAGCCGCGACGCCGGTCCGTCGGCGTCGATGTCGGCGGCGTGCTCGTCGGCGGCGGTGCGCCGGTCGTCGTGCAGTCGATGACCAATACGGATACGGCCGATATCGACGGGACGGTGGCGCAGGTCGCCGCCCTCCACCGCGCCGGCTCGGAGATCGTGCGCATCACGGTCGACCGCGACGAGAGCGCGGCGGCGGTGCCGAAGATCCGCGAACGCCTCTTGCGCCTCGGCATGGACGTGCCGCTCGTCGGCGACTTCCACTATATCGGCCACAAGCTGCTCGCCGACCATCCGGCTTGCGCCGAGGCGCTGGCGAAATACCGCATCAATCCCGGCAATGTCGGCTTCAAGGACAAGAAGGACAGGCAGTTCGCCGCCATCGTCGAAACGGCGATCCGCCATGACAAGCCGGTGCGCATCGGCGTCAACTGGGGCTCGCTCGACCAGGAGCTCCTGACCCGGCTGATGGACGAGAACCAGGACAAGGGCTTTCCGCTGACCGCCCAGCAGGTGATGCGCGAGGCGATCTGCCAGTCGGCGCTGCTGTCCGCCGAGCTTGCCGAGGAGATCGGCCTGCCGCGCGACCACATCATCCTCTCGGCGAAGGTCTCCAACGTACAGGACCTCATCGCCGTCTATGCGATGCTCTCGGCGCGCTCCGACCATGCGCTGCATCTTGGCCTGACGGAAGCCGGCATGGGCACGAAGGGCGTCGTCGCCTCCTCCGCCTCGCTCGGCATCCTCATGCAGCAGGGCATCGGCGACACGATCCGCATCTCGCTGACCCCCGAGCCCGGCGGCGACCGAACCCGCGAGGTGCAGGTGGCGCAGGAACTGCTGCAGGTCATGGGCTTCCGCCAGTTCATCCCCGTCGTCGCCGCCTGTCCGGGCTGCGGTCGCACCACCTCCACGGTCTTCCAGGAACTCGCCCAGAAGATCCAGGACGACATCCGCAAGAACATGCCGGTCTGGCGGGAAAAATATCCGGGCGTCGAGGGGCTGAAGGTCGCGGTCATGGGCTGCATCGTCAACGGCCCGGGCGAAAGCAAGCATGCCGATATCGGCATCTCGCTGCCCGGCACCGGCGAACTGCCGATCGCTCCCGTCTATGTCGACGGCAAGAAGGCCATGACGCTGCGCGGCACCAACATCGCCGGCGAATTCGAGACGCTCGTCAACGACTATATCGAGAAGCGCTACGGCCAGGGCCAGGCGGCCGCCGAGTAGGGGCGGCCCTGGAGGGTTTGTCATTTCCACATGGAAACCGGGATCCGCTTTCCTGGAAATGCTCCAAACCTCAGACGATCTCCTCGACAGCGGCGATCAGCCGGTCGCATTCCTCGGGCGTGCCGATGGTGATGCGCAGGAAATCGGAGATGCGCGGCTTGGCGAAATGGCGCACCAGCACGGCGCGCTCGCGCAGACCCTTCGCCAGCGCCTCGCCGCTCACGGCCGGATGACGGGCGAAGACGAAGTTCGCCTGCGAGGGCAGCACCTCGAAGCCGCGCTGGCGGAGCGCCCCGGTGACGCGTTCGCGCGTCTCGATGACCTTGTCCCGCGTCTCGTCGAACCATTCGCGATCATCGATGGCGGCCGCGGCGCCGGCCTGCGCGATGCGGTCGAGCGGATAGGAATTGAAGCTGTCCTTCACGCGCTCCAGCGCATCGATCAGCGGGCGCTGGCCGATGGCATAGCCGACGCGCAGGCCCGCCAGCGAGCGGGACTTCGACAGTGTGTGGACGACGAGCAGGTTGTCGTATTTCCTGGTCAGCGGGATCGCGCTTTCACCGCCGAAGTCGATATAGGCCTCGTCGACCACCACCGGCTGGTCCGGGTGCCCGGCAACCAGCGCCTCGATGGCGGCAAGCGGCAGGCCGATGCCGGTGGGGGCGTTCGGGTTCGGCAGGATGATGGCGCCGCAGGGCCGATCGTAGTCAGCAAGATCGATGGTGAAGTCGTCCTTCAGCGCAATCTCCTCCGACTGAATGCCGAAGAGCCGGCAGTAAGTCGGGTAGAAGCTGTAGGTGATGTCGGGATAGACGAGCGGCTTGTCGTGCTTGAGGAGCGCGACGAAGGCGTGCGCCAGCACCTCGTCCGAACCGTTTCCGACAAAGACCTCGTCCGCGTCCACCCCATGGAAACGGGCGATCGACTGGCGCAGCGCCAGCGCGCTCGGATCCGGATAGAGCTTCAGGCTGTCGGCGATAGCGGCCTGCATGGCGGCGATCGCCTTCGGTGACGGGCCGTAGGGGTTTTCGTTGGTGTTGAGCTTGATGAGGTTTTGAATGCGCGGCTGTTCGCCGGCAACATAGGGCTTGAGCGTGGCGACGATGGGCGACCAGAATTTGCTCATGGCGTCAGTTCCTGCGATTGGCGATGAAATGGGCGGTTTCGATCAGGATGCCGGCCCGCTGGCCGAACGGCGCAAGAAGCGCCTCGGCCTCCGCAACGAGTTCGCGCAGGCGGTTCTCCGCCCAGGCCTGGCCGCGCCGGGCGACCAGCGTCGCCTTGCCGCGATCGGCATCCTTGCCGGTCGCCTTGCCCATGGTCGCGGCATCGGCGGTGAGGTCGAGCAGGTCGTCGGCGATCTGGAAGGCAAGGCCCACCGTTTCGCCATAGCGGCGCAGCGTCAGCCGGTCCCCCGCCGAGGCGCCCGCAACGATCGCGCCGGCCTCGCAGGCAAAGCGCAGCAGCGCGCCGGTCTTCATCTTCTGCAGCGTCACGATGCCCGCCTCGTCCGGCGCATCGGTCTCGGCCGCAAGGTCGAGCGCCTGGCCGCCGGCCATGCCGCCGATGCCGGCGGCGCGGGCGAGCGCCAGCACCAGCGCCGTCTTGGTGCCATCGGGCAGGCGCGTTTCGGGCGCCGCGACGATGTCGAAGGCGAGCGTCAGCAGGCTGTCGCCGGCAAGGATCGCTGCCGCCTCGTCGAAGGCGATGTGCACGGTCGGCTGGCCACGGCGCAGGTCATCGTCGTCCATGGCCGGCAGGTCGTCATGCACGAGCGAATAGCAGTGGATGCATTCGAGCGCGGCGCCGACGCGCAGCGCCGCCGTGCGCTCCACGCCCGGAAAGAGCGCGGCGGATTCGATGACGAGGAAGGGCCGCAGCCGCTTGCCGCCGTTGAGCACGCCGTGGCGCATGGCGGCGAGCAGCCGTTCGGGGCGGGCGATCTCGTCCGCCGCGACGCTGCCGGACAGCAGCATTGCCAGCAGCGCCTCCACCGCCTCGGCATTGCCCTTCAGCAGGGACTGGAATTCCTGGTAACGTTCGCTCATGGCCGCTCTTTGGCATGGGCTCCGGGCCGAAGCAACGGCCATGCCCGGGCTGCTTCAAAGAATCGCGCCGCAGACTGGTTTTTGGCGAGCCGTGACGGTATGAAGGCGCAACGACGGAAGGACGGACGCCGGCTCTTGGACATCGTACCGGAAACACGCGCAGATACGGTCAACACGGAGACAGAAGCCGGTGAGAAGGACGGTTGGATGAGCCGGCTTCGCCGGAACTGGCGACGCCTCGTGCTGGTGGTCCTGGCCATCGTCGCGCTGCCCTATGTGCTGATCCTGCTCTACACGATCGAATTCGTGCGCCCGGTTTCCACGCTGATGCTGCGCGATCTCGCGCTCCTGCGCGGCTACGATCGGCAATGGGTGGCGTTCGACGATATCTCGCCCAACCTGGTGCAGGCGGTGATGATGTCCGAGGACGGTCAGTTCTGCCGCCATGCCGGTGTCGACTGGGGCGAGATGCGCGCCGTCGTCAACGAGGCGCTGGCCGGCGAGCAGACGCGCGGCGCCAGCACGATCCCGATGCAGACGGCCAAGAACCTCTTCCTCTGGAACGGCCGCTCCTTCGTGCGCAAGGCAATGGAACTGCCGCTCGCCGTCGCGGCGGATTTCGTGTGGAGCAAGCGGCGGCTGATGGAGATCTACCTCAACATCGCCGAATGGGGCCCCGGCATCTACGGCATCGAGGCGGCGGCGCAGCATCATTTCAAGGTGCCGGCCGCCAAGCTCTCGCGCCGGCAGGCCGCCCTTCTCGCCGTCTCGCTGCCGAATCCCTACGAGCGCAATGCCGGAAAGCCGGGCCGCGGCCTGCAGCGCCTCGCCCACCTCATCGAGCGGCGCGCCAGCCGCTCAGGCGAATATATCAAGTGCCTTTATGAGTGAGTTCAGGCCTTTTCATTGGTGCCGGCCCCGGTGAAGACCTAGGGTCTCCGCCATGTCAAAAGCGCGCGGGAGCACCATGTCGGACCTCATCCTCTATGTCGGCAACAAGAACTATTCCTCCTGGTCCTTCCGGCCCTGGATCGCCATGGCGGCGGCCGGCGTGCCGTTCACCGACAAGGTCATCCCCTTCGACTTTCCCGCCGGCAACCCGGAATTCATCAAGATCTCGCCGACGGGGAAGGTGCCGGTGCTGCACCATGGCGCGGTGCGGGTGTGGGAATCGCTCGCGATCATCGAATATGTCGCCGAGCTCTTTCCCGATGCCGGCATCTGGCCGAAGGACGGCGCGGCACGGGCCGAGGCGCGGGCGATCTCGATGGAGATGCTCTCCGGCTTCCGGGCGCTGCGCAACGCCTGCCCGATGAACATCCGCCGCAAGCCGGGCGAAATCGACCTGCCGGACGGCGTGACGGATGACGTCGCCCGCATCGAGACGATCTGGAAGACGGCGCTCGCGCGCTCCGGCGGACCGTTCCTGTTCGGCGCCTTTTGCGCCGCCGATGCGATGTATGCGCCTGTTGTCAACCGGTTCGAGGCCTATTGCCTGACACGCGACGAAACCGTCCTGGCCTATATGGCGCGCATGAAGGCGCATCCGGCCTGGCGGACGTGGCAGACGGCGGCGCTGGCCGAGCCGTGGATCGTGCCCGAAGACGAGGTCTGACCGGCGGAATCGAAAAAAACCGTCCGGGGACTGGTCAAGCGGGATTTTGCTGTGTATAAGCCGGCCCAATTTCCGAGATAAAGACATGTCCCTGTCGCCCATCCGGTGGCCCGTGGATGTGTTTGCCCGATAAGTGGAGTTAGTGAAATGGCTGTACCGAAAAGAAAAACGAGCCCGTCCAAGCGCGGTATGCGCCGTTCCGCAGACGCTCTGAAGGGTTCGACCTACATCGAAGACAAGAACTCGGGCGAACTGCGCCGTCCGCACCATATCGACCTGAAGACCGGCATGTACCGCGGTCGCCAGGTTCTGACGCCGAAGGAAAACGCGTAAGCGTTTTCGGCATCAGCAGAGATCAGGGGCCGGCTTGCCGGCCCTTTTCTTTTGGGCCATCCGCCCCCGGAATGCCTGGCCGCCGCCGCGACGACATTTTCTTGTGCCGATTCTTGGGCTAAGAGGGCCATGAGGCCGCTCGTGCGACGATGATCGTTAGGGTATTTCCGCTTTTCTTCGAATCGCGAAAACGCCCTATCTGTTTGTTTTACGCAGTTCCGGGCGCAGGACCGCTTCGCACTTTTGCTGGAATTGCCCTAGGAGACCGCCGCCCATGCTTCTGGCCATACCGCTGCTGATCATCCCGTTCGCCCTCTACAACCTCGCCATGACCGGCCTTTTCGGGGACGGCGGCGTCGCCGTGCTCGACAGCGAGGTGATGGCAGTCAACATGCTGTCCGGCACGACCTGGACCATGGCCTTCGGCGACCTCCTCATCCTGATCGCGCTCGTGCTGCTCTTCGTGGAGATCCTGAAGGCCACGCGCCCAGGCTCGCGCGCACTGCTCGATCACATGCTCTCCATGGTGCTGTTCGTGGTGTTTCTCGTCGAGTTCCTGCTGGTGCAGGGCGCGGCGACGCAGATCTTCTTCATCCTGATGACGATCACCTTCATCGATGTCATCGCAGGTTTTGCCGTGTCGATCCGCACGGCGAGCCGGGATCTTTCGATCGGGCTGTGACGGGCGCGGGCCTGCCCGCGCCGGCCCGTTTTCAGCTGAGGTTGTCGAGCTTCGTCTGCAGCGCGCGTAGCTGTTCCTTCAGTTCGTCGAGATCCTTGGCCTCGGCCTTGCGCGTCTCCTTCGGCGGCGCGGCATTGGCGAAGGGTGAGAACATCTTCATCGCCTGCTGGAACAGTTCCGTGTTGCGCCGCGTCGTCTCCTCGATCAGCGCCATCGGCACCTGCAGGTTCTTGCCGAGCGGCGTGTCGCCGAAGGTCTTGTTGATCTGCTCGCGCATCTGCGACTGCTGCTCGGTGAAGGCCTGCATGGAGTGCTCGAGATAGCTCGGCACCACCATCTGCATCTGGTCGCCATAATAGGAGATGAGCTGGCGGAGGAACGAGATGGGCAAAAGCGTGTTGCCGGTCTTCGATTCCTGCTCGAAAATGATCTGCGTCAGCACCGAATGGGTGATGTCCTCGCCGGATTTGGCATCCTGCACGGTGAAATCCTCGCCCTTCTTCACCATGACCGCGAGATCGTCCAGCGTCACATAGGTGCTCGTGCCCGTGTTGTAGAGCCGCCGGTTCGCATATTTCTTGATGACGATCTGACCGTCGTTCCTGGCCATTAGGGTCTCCTCATCCCCGTATTTCCATTTCTTTTTTGGTCCCGGCGAGTATCGGCAAAAAGACGCGCGCTGACAATCGAATTGTGCGATGCGGCGAGCAATGCTGCGCAACATGGTTTTTCATGCTGCATGCCGCTTCCATGAAATTTTAGCGGCACCGGATATCCCGTTTGACTCTCCCCCTCCGCTTTGCCAGTTTTGATTTCGGGAGAACCGCCAAGCTCGCGCCGTTCGCGCGCCGGGCCTGGTTCCAAGGCCGACCGCAAGGTCGTCAGAACTGAGGAAGCACATATGAGCACCCCATCCATCGTCATCGCAAGCGCCGGCCGCACCGCGGTCGGTTCCTTCAACGGAGCCTTCGCCAACACGCCTGCCCACGAGCTCGGGGCGGCGGTCATTTCGGCGGTTCTGGAGCGCGCGGGCGTGGCAGTGGGCGAGGTGGACGAGGTGATCCTCGGCCAGGTCCTGCCGGCCGGCGAAGGCCAGAACCCGGCCCGCCAGGCCGCCATGAAGGCCGGCATCCCGCAGGAGGCGACCGCCTGGGGCATGAACCAGCTCTGCGGCTCGGGCCTGCGCGCGGTCGCGCTCGGCATGCAGCAGATCGCCACGGGCGATGCGAACATCATCGTCGCCGGCGGCATGGAATCCATGTCCATGGCGCCGCACTGCGCGCACCTGCGCGGTGGCGTGAAGATGGGCGATTTCAAGATGATCGACACGATGATCAAGGACGGCCTGACCGACGCCTTCTACGGCTATCACATGGGCATCACCGCCGAGAACGTCGCCAAGCAGTGGCAGCTTTCGCGCGACGAGCAGGATGCCTTCGCGGTTTCCTCGCAGAACAAGGCCGAGGCCGCCCAGAAGGACGGCCGCTTCAAGGACGAGATCGTCCCCTTCATCGTCAAGGGCCGCAAGGGCGACGTCACGGTCGACGCCGACGAATATATCCGTCATGGCGCGACGCTCGATTCGATGGCCAAGCTGCGGCCCGCCTTCGACAAGGAAGGCACCGTGACGGCCGCCAATGCCTCCGGCATCAATGACGGCGCCGCCGCCGCCCTCCTGATGAGCGAAGCCGAAGCCTCACGCCGCGGCATCCAGCCGCTCGCCCGCATCGTCTCCTGGGCGACCGCCGGCGTCGACCCGAAGATCATGGGCACCGGCCCGATCCCCGCCTCCCGCAAGGCGCTGGAGCGCGCTGGCTGGAAGATCGGCGACCTCGACCTCGTGGAAGCCAACGAGGCCTTCGCCGCCCAGGCCTGCGCCGTCAACAAGGACCTCGGCTGGGATCCTTCGATCGTCAACGTCAACGGCGGCGCCATCGCCATCGGTCACCCGATCGGTGCCTCCGGCGCCCGCATCCTCAACACGCTCCTCTTCGAGATGAAGCGCCGCGGCGCCAGGAAGGGCCTTGCCACGCTCTGCATCGGCGGCGGCATGGGCGTGGCGATGTGCGTTGAGAGCATGTAAGCATTAGCTTACGGACTGCTTTGCCATGACCCGCCGCCGGCGGGGCGACGGGTCGACTCGAAAAACAGTTTCAGGGGAGTGAGCCACATGAGCAGGGTAGCATTGGTAACGGGCGGATCGCGGGGCATCGGCGCGGCCATTTCGGTGGCGCTGAAGGCCGCGGGATACACGGTGGCCGCGAACTATGCCGGCAATGACGATGCCGCGAACGCCTTCAAGGCGGAGACCGGCATCCCGGTCTACAAATGGGACGTTTCGAGCTACGAATCCTGCGTCGAGGGGATCGGCAAGGTGGAGGCCGACCTCGGTCCGGTGGACATCCTCGTCAACAATGCGGGCATCACCCGCGACGCGATGTTCCACAAGATGACCCCGGACCAGTGGGGCGCGGTGATCAACACCAACCTCACCGGCCTCTTCAACATGACCCATCCGGTCTGGTCCGGCATGCGCGACCGCAGCTTCGGCCGCGTCATCAACATCTCCTCGATCAACGGCCAGAAGGGCCAGATGGGCCAGGCGAACTATTCCGCCGCCAAGGCCGGCGACCTCGGCTTCACCAAGGCGCTCGCCCAGGAAGGCGCCGCCAAGGGCATCACGGTCAACGCCATCTGCCCGGGTTACATCGGCACCGAAATGGTGCGCGCCATCCCGGAAAAGGTGCTGAACGAGCGGATCATCCCGCAGATCCCGGTCGGCCGCCTCGGCGAGCCGGACGAGATCGCCCGCATCGTCGTCTTCCTCGCCTCGGACGATGCCGGCTTCATCACCGGCTCGACCATCTCGGCTAATGGCGGCCAGTTCTTCGTCTGACCGCCTTTCATCGCAAACGGAACACGGCGCCTTCGGGCGCCGTTTTCCATGGTAGGATCGACCGGAAAGGAGCGCGCCATGAAACAGGAAAAGCTGAGCGAAGAGGCGATCGCCGCGGCGATCGCGGCCCTTGACGGCTGGACCCGCTCGGATGACGGCATCGCCATCCAGAAGACATTCAAGTTCAAGACCTTCCGCGAGGCCTTCGGCTTCATGACCGAGGGCGCGCTGGCGGCGGAAAAATTCAACCATCATCCCGAATGGTTCAACGTCTACAACCGCGTCGAGGTGCGCCTCACGAACCACGATGCGGGTGGTCTCACCGAGCTCGATGTCAAGCTGGCGACCGCAATGGACAAGGCGGCGGCCCTGCGCACGAAGAGTTGAAGACCCGTGAAGCCGTTCCCATATCATTCCCGCCGGGTTTTTTCCGGCATCGCCACCTGAAGGAGGCCGTGCATGGATGATGTGAAGATCGGCGAGATCCTTCTGCCGGGAGACGAGGACGAGCAGGAGCGTCAGGAGAACCGCGTGAAGAAGCGGTTCTGGCCGGTCCTCAAGCGCGCGATGCGGCAGGTGCCGTTCTCCCGCGATCTCGTCGCCGCCTACTATTGCGCGCTGGATCCCCGCACGCCGACCAAGGTACGCGGCATCCTGCTCGCCGCCCTCGCCTATTTCGTATTGCCGCTCGACGGCATTCCGGATTTCTTCGCGCTGGTCGGCTTTTCCGACGACATCGCCGTGCTGACGGCCGCCTTCGCCGCCATCCGCGGGCATATCCGCGAAGACCACTACGTGGCCGCCGACAAGGCGCTCGCGGACGAGCCGGATGCGCAGCCGGCCGGCTGAACCCGGCCGCCGCCCTTCCCGCGCTCGACCTCAGGGCGAGAAGTCAAATTCTTGCCCTATTCCTTGTGCCTTAAATGGCCTCGACGGGTTCTATCTCACCAAATGGGGACTGGGCACGCGCGCCTTTCTCAGCAGTTCCGGCAAACAGGCGAAGCGGAATTGCACCAACGAAGAGCGGCGGCGTTTCTGGAAGGCAGCGGCGTATTTCGACGCAAATTTGTCCCGGTGCGGCGCGGCAGACCTTTGTAAAATGAATGCATGTTGACGGTTTGGTAACCTGAATTAAGTCAAAATAAATCAAATCGTCATCATGCGTGGCCGACACCGGCATCGAGGGCACCGCCTTCGGCCGGGCAATCACTGGCAAGACAACCGGCAGGAAAACATGTTCGTAAGAAAGCTCGCAACCGCACTCGCCCTCGTCGTCGTGACCGCAGGCGTTGCCTCGGCCCAGACGCCGACGCGCATTCAGCAGTTCAATGCCTGGGGTGCCTATTCCTACCAGGCAAAGGGCGGCAAGGTCTGCTACGTGCTGTCGGTGCCGAAGGAGAAGAACCCGGCCGGCGTCGACCACGGCGACGTCTTCTTCCTCGTCTCCCAGCGCCCGGGCCAGAACATCAGCTACGAGCCGCAGGCGATGATGGGCTATCCGCTGCAGGAGGCCTCCAAGGTCAACGTCGTCATCGACGGGCGCACCTTCGTGATGTTCACCAAGGGCAATTCGGCCTGGGTGGAGAACGCCGCGGAAGAGCCGGCCCTCGTTGCGGCCATGAAGGGCGGCAGGGACATGCAGGTCCAGGCGAAATCCCGCCGCGGCACGGGCACGTCCTACTCCTATTCGCTGTCGGGCATTTCGGCGGCGCTGAAGCAGATCGAAAGCTGCCGTTGATCCGTCTTGCAGGCAGAAACGGAAAAGGCCGGCGCCTCCGCCGGCCTTTTCGTTTTCAGCGGCCGGGCGGACAGGTGACTTTGTGCCGGAACAATGCTAAAGGGCCGGCAACCGGGCCTTGCGCCGCATCGAGCGGCACCGGCAGGCCCCCAATGAACTTCTATCGAGCATGGACCGCTTGCGGCGCAGGAACCTGCGCCGGCGTGCCATGATCTTGAGGATGACCCGATGGCAAGCATGGACTTTCTCAACACGGCCGAGCCCGTCAAGGCGCCGCTCGTGCGCACCCTTCCCGCCGCTGAAAAGCCCTCGCTGATCGGCCTTTCGCGCGAGGAGATGGGCCGCGCGCTCGTCGAAAAGGGCGTCAACGAGCGCCAGGTGAAGATGCGCGTCAGCCAGCTCTGGCACTGGCTCTATGTGCGCGGCGTTTCCGATTTCGACGACATGACCAATGTCTCCAAGGACATGCGCGAAATGCTGAAGACGCATTTCACCATCGCCCGTCCCGAGATCGTCGACGAGCAGATCTCCAGCGACGGCACCCGCAAATGGCTCTTGCGCTTCCCCCCGCGCGGCGCCGGCCGGCCGGTCGAGATCGAAACCGTCTACATTCCCGAGGAAGGCCGCGGCACGCTCTGCATTTCCAGCCAGGTCGGCTGCACGCTCACCTGCTCCTTCTGTCACACCGGCACGCAGAAGCTGGTGCGCAACCTGACGGCCGAGGAAATCCTCTCGCAGTTGCTGCTCGCCCGCGACCGGCTGGGCGATTTCCCGGACCGCGACACGCCGGCCGGCGCCATCGTGCCGGCGGAAGGGCGCAAGGTCTCCAACATCGTCATGATGGGCATGGGCGAGCCGCTCTACAATTTCGAGAGCGTCAAGACGGCGCTGCTGATCGCCACCGACGGCGACGGCCTGTCGCTCTCCAAGCGCCGCGTGACGCTGTCGACCTCGGGCATCGTGCCGGAGATCTACCGGACCGGCTCGGAGATCGGCGTCATGCTGGCCATCTCGCTGCATGCCGTGCGCGACGACCTGCGCGACATGCTGGTGCCGATCAATAAAAAATATCCGCTAAAGGAGCTGCTGGACGCCTGCCGCGCCTATCCGAGCCTGTCGAACGCCCGGCGCATCACCTTCGAATATGTGATGCTGAAGGACGTCAACGACACGCTGGAGGATGCCAAGCTGCTGGTGCAGTTGTTGAAGGGCATTCCCGCGAAGATCAACCTCATCCCCTTCAATCCCTGGCCGGGCACCAACTACCAGTGTTCGGACTGGGAGCAGATCGAGCGTTTCGCCGATTTCATCAACCAGGCGGGCTATGCCTCGCCGATCCGCACCCCGCGCGGTCGCGACATCCTCGCCGCCTGCGGCCAGCTGAAATCGGAATCCGAGCGCATGCGCAAGGTCGACCGCATGGCCTTCGAGGCGATGATGATCGTCGGGCACGGCGAGGACGACTGAGGGGCCTTCATCCGGTCGCGCCGGGGGCCGCATCCTCCCGAGGTTGAGAACCTCTCTTCCATCATGCTCGGGCTTGACCCGAGCATCCACGCCGCGGGTGTCAGGTAGATCCTCGGCTCGGGGCCGAGGATGACGAAGTGGGTGGGCAATGCCTGCCGGCCATCCTCCCCGTGCGAGACGCTTCTCCGAGGGGCGGGCGCGGACAATGCCCCTTGTTCGGCACTTTGCCGCACCCATCCCATCATGAATTGTGATTGAAGCAGTCGATTCCGAGAATTGATTTGAAGGCACGTTTTGCCTAGAACCAGCCTAAAATCATTCTAGGGAGACCATCCATGCGCCACCTTCTGCTCGCTTTCGCGGCCACGCTCGCGATTTCGCTGCCGGCCAAGGCCGAGGACGTCACGGTTGCCGTGACCGCCATCGTCGAACATCCGGCCCTCGACGCCGCCCGTGACGGCGTGAAGGAAGCGCTGGAGGCCGCCGGCTACAAGGAAGGCGAGAACCTGAAGTTCCTCTACGAATCGGCGCAGGGCAACCCCGCGACGGCCGCGCAGATCGCCCGCCAGTTCGCCGGTGAGGACCCCAGCGTCATCGTGCCGATCTCCACGCCGTCCGCCCAGGCCGTGGTTTCCGCGACGAAGGACATCCCGGTCGTCTTCACGGCCGTCTCCGACCCGCTCGGCGCACAGCTCGTCAAGGACATGGACAAGCCCGGCGGCAATGTCACCGGCCTGTCCGACATGTCGCCGGTCGCCGAGCACCTGGCGCTGATCAAGGAAATCCTGCCCGAAGCCAAAACGATCGGCTACCTCTACAATTCGGGTGAGGCGAATTCGGTGTCGCTGCTCGCCGTCTTGAAGGAAGAGGCCGAGAAGGCCGGCCTGACCGTCGTCGAATCCGCCGCCACCAAGTCCGCCGAAGTCCAGGGTGCCGCCCGCGCGCTCGTCGGCCGCGCCGATGCGATCTACATCCCGACGGACAACACGATCATCTCCGCGCTGGAAGGCGCGGTCGCCGTTGCCGAGGAGGCAAAGCTGCCGCTCTTCACCGCCGACACGGATTCCGTCTCGCGCGGCGCCATCGCGGCGCTCGGCTTCAACTACAAGGACGTCGGCCGACAGACCGGCGAAGTCGTCGTGCGCATCCTCAAGGGCGAGAACCCGGGCGACATCGCCGTGAAGGTTGCCGCCGGCACCGACCTCGTCGTCAACAAGGGTGCTGCCGCCAAGATGGGCGTCACGCTTCCGGAAGCCGTCGTCGGCCGCGCGACCCGCGTGATCGAATAAGCCCGGGTTTCCCGGACATTTCCAATCGGAATCAACCGCTGCCGGATCGCCCGGCAGCGGTTGATCTGTTAAGAAGGCCCTTCCCGCGGAAAATGCGGAACGGGTGACAAAGAGAAAGCCGAAACCGTGAGCCTGATTGCCTTCTGGGGTGCCGTCGAACTGGGGCTGGTCTATGCCTTC
The DNA here is from genome assembly GCF_001652565.1 of Shinella sp. HZN7. Taxonomy (NCBI): domain Bacteria; kingdom Pseudomonadati; phylum Pseudomonadota; class Alphaproteobacteria; order Hyphomicrobiales; family Rhizobiaceae; genus Shinella; species Shinella sp. HZN7. Next base: position 4,022,579 of record NZ_CP015736.1, read on the forward strand.
GTCGCGATCGGCGTCTACCTTGCCTTCCGCGTGCTGGATTTTCCGGATCTCACGGTGGACGGCTCGTTTCCGCTCGGCGCGGCCGTCGCAGCCGTGCTGATCATCGCAGGCGTCAACCCGTGGATCGCCGCCGCGGTCGCCATGGTGGCCGGCGCCATTGCCGGCCTCGTCACGGCGATGCTGAACGTGCGCTTCCGCATCCTCAACCTGCTCGCCTCGATCCTGACCATGATCGCGCTCTTCTCGGTCAACCTGCGCGTCATGGGCAAGCCGAACGTCGCGCTGATCAATGCCGACACGATGATCAGCCCGTTCTTCGGCCATGGGCTGCGCGATTTCTACGTCCGCCCGCTCTTCGTCGGCATCCTGGTCGTCGTCGCGGTCGTGGTCGTCTGGCGCTTCCTGGAAAGCGATGCCGGCCTCTCGATGCGCGCGACGGGGGCGAATGCCCGCATGGCCCGCGCGCAGGGCGTCGACACCAACCGCCAGATCTATCTCGGCATCGCGCTCTCCAATGCGCTCGTCGCACTCGGCGGTGCGCTCTTTGCCCAGACGAACGGCTTTGCAGATGTCACCTCGGGCGTCGGCACCATCGTGGTCGGCCTTGCCGCCGTCATCATCGGCGAGACGCTGTTCGGTGCCAGGGGCATCCTCATCGCGCTGATCGGCTGCGTGCTCGGCTCGATCCTCTACCGCATCGCCATCCAGCTCGCGCTCTCCTCCGACGTGCTCGGCCTCCAGGCCTCCGACCTCAATTTCGTGACGGCCCTGCTCGTCACCGTAGCGCTCGTCCTGCCGCGCCTTCGCCGCGGGGGAGCCGCCTGATGATCTCCGTTTCCGATATCAAGGTCGTCTTCGGCAAGGGCACACCACTGCAGAAGCAGGCGCTGAACGGCGTCAGCCTCACCATCGAGGAAGGCCAGTTCGTCACCGTCATCGGCTCGAACGGCGCCGGCAAGTCGACGCTGCTCGGTGTTCTCGCCGGCGATGTCATCGCCACCGAAGGCCAGGTCAAGATCGGCACGACGGACGTGACCCGCCAGGGCACCGCCGCCCGCGCAGGCCGCGTCGCCCGCGTCTTCCAGGACCCGCTGACGGGCAGTTGCGGCGCGCTTTCCATCGAGGAGAACCTTGCGCTCGCCGCCCGCCGCGGCGAACGGCGCGGCCTTGCCTCCGCCCTCGGCCCCCAGCGCCGTACACTTTTCCGCGAGCGCATCGCCGAACTGAACCTCGGCCTCGAAAACCGCATGCGCGACCGGATGGACCTGCTCTCCGGCGGCCAGCGCCAGGCCGTCTCGCTCGTCATGGCGACGCTCGCCGGCTCCGACGTGCTGCTGCTCGACGAGCACACCGCGGCGCTCGATCCCGGCATGGCCGAGTTCATCATGACCCTCACGCAGAAGATCGTCTCCGAGCGCAGGCTGACGACGCTGATGGTGACGCATTCCATGCGCCAGGCGCTGGACTACGGCCACCGCACCGTCATGCTGCACGGCGGCGAGATCGTTCTCGACGTCGCTGGCGACAGCCGCAAGACGCTGCAGGTCGAGGACCTGATCGCCATGTTCCGCAAGATGCGTGGCCAGACGCTGGACGACGACGCGCTGCTGATCGGCTGAGGTGCCAACAAAGCGCCCGATTCCCTGCGCAGCGTGCCGCCTTGGAGAAGGAGGCGCCCATGCTGTTTCGTCGCACGCTGCTTGCAGGCGGCCTGGTCTCGGGGGCCGCCCTCGTTTTGCCGGCGGGCTTGCGGGCACAACCGGCCGAAGACGGCGCGCAAAAACTCGTGGTCGCGGCGCGGCGGCAGATCGGCGTCACGCTGACCTATGATCCCGCCTATTCCCGGCTGGACTATCCCGGCGGCGACGTGCCGCGGGAGCGGGGCGTGTGCACCGATGTCATCGTGCGCGCCTATCGCGACGGCCTTGCCATCGATCTCCAGGTCCTCGTGCACGAGGACATGCGCAAGGCCTTTTCCGCCTATCCGGCGCTCTGGGGCCTGAAGCGCACCGACCGCAACATCGACCATCGCCGCGTACCGAACCTGCAGACCTTCCTGAAGCGGGCGGGTGCCGCCCTGCCGGCCAGCAGGGATAGCGCGGACTACCGGCCGGGCGACATCGTCTCGCAGATGCTGCCGGGCAACCTGCCGCATATCGGCATCGTGGCGGACGACCGCAGTGCCGACGGCGCGCGCCCCCTCCTCGTGCACAATATCGGTGCCGGGGCGCGGCTGGAGGACGTGCTCTTCGCCTATCCCCTCACCGGTCACTACCGCTACCGGGTGTGACCCCGCTCAGCGCGCCTGCGTGAACAGGATCTTCGCCGCGAAGACGGAGAAGACGCCGGCAAAGGTATAGTCGATGCCGCGCAGCACCCTGGGGTTCCGCTGGAGCCAGGATGCCAGCTTGTCGGCGGCGAGGATCACCAGGATGTTCACGGGTATGCCGACGACAATGAAGAACAGGCCGAGGAAAATCAGCTTGCCGGTGACATCGGGATCGCCCGCGCTGATGAACTGCGGCAGGAAGGTCATGAAGAAGATGATGACCTTCGGATTGAGCAGGTTCACCCAGAAGCCGCTGGAAATATTGGCAAGCGCCGTCCCGCGCGGCCCCGCCGTCGCCTTGACGGAGAGGCTGGAGCCGTAGCGGATCGCCTGGATGGCCAGCCACAGGAGATAGGCGGCGCCACCGGTCTTCAGCATCAGGAAGGCGGTCGGCGAGGCCGTGATGAGGGCGGAGATGCCGAAGGCGACCAGCAGCGTGTGCACCACGATGCCGAGGCTGGTGCCGGCCACCACATAGAGCGCCGGCCCGCGCCCCTGCGAGAGCGCACGGCTGATCGACAGCGTCATGTCGGGACCGGGCGTCATCGCGAGCAGCAGGCTCGCGGCCGTGAAGGCGAGAAGCGTCGGAAGCGTGGGCAGGAAGTCCATGGCGAAGCCCTGAAAGCCGGAGGAGGTGAAAAACCTCTAATCCGGCTTTCCGGAAAACGCCAATCAAAGTCTATGATCGGCTGTAACGGCAATCCTTTGTCCCCTCACCCGTCGCCCTGTCGGGATGCCTGGGCAAGGCTCGCCGGCATCAGGCGCCTTCGACGAAGGCGCGGAACTTTTCGGCATAGTCCTTGTGCCAGCGCGACAGCGGCGGGCGGTTCTCGATGACATCGCCGACCGCCCAGGCCATGCGGCGCTCGTCAAGCGCGCGCGGCACGTCGTTGTCCGGGCACAGGATGTAGAAATCGCCGCGCTCCAGGCTCTGCATCATGAAATCGACGGTCTGGGCCGGCGTCCAGGCGGCATCCGGCTTTTCCGTCCGCTCGCCCTTCGTCAGCTCGGTGAAGACGAAGCCGGGGATCAGGAGATGGGCCGAGAGCCGTGCCCCCGCCGTGTTGCGCAATTCGTGCTGGAGCGCCTCGGTGAAGACCTTCACGCCGGCCTTGGAGACATTGTAGGCGGGGTTGCCGGGCGGCGTGGTGATGCCCTGCTTGGAGCCGGTATTGATGATGAGACCCGGTTCGCCATGGGCCAGCATGTTCGGGCCGAAGACCTGCGTGCCGTGGATGACACCCATCAGGTTGACGGCGAGGATATGGTCCCAGTTCGCCTCGGCGCTGAAGATGGAGGTGTCCGGCTGGATGCCGGCATTGTTCATCAGCACATGCACGCGCCCGAAGCGTTGCAGCACGGCGCGCTCCAGCGCCTCCAGCTCATGCCGGTGCGCGACGTCCGTCTCCACGGCCATGACATTCGCCTCGCCGGCGATGGTTTCGAGCTCGACGCGGGCTTCGCCCAGCCGGTCGACATTGCGGTCCGCGATGGCAACGCACATGCCGGCCTCGGCGAAACGTTTTGCGGCGGCAAGGCCGATGCCGGCGGCCCCGCCGGTGATGACGGCGACATTGGATTCCTTGAGAATGTCTTGAACGTTCGTCATGGGATCATCCCCTTCCATGGTCCACTCGGGAAGATATGGGGTCTATGCCGACAGGGTCAAATCCGCCCGCGCGCCGCCATGCGGCGGCACGCGCCCTTGCGTCACGCGCCAATCTCGCTAAAAGTGCCGCGACACCGGGCTTTCGCGGGTTTGCCGCGTCCCTCCATGCAACGGACCTCATCACCATGGCATCACACAAAGACGTGAAGAAAGTCGTGCTGGCCTATTCGGGCGGCCTCGACACCTCGATCATCCTGAAATGGCTCCAGACCGAACTTGGCGCGGAAGTCGTGACCTTCACCGCCGATCTCGGCCAGGGCGAAGAGCTGGAGCCGGCGCGCAAGAAGGCCGAGATGCTCGGCATCAAGGAGATCTTCATCGAGGACGTGCGCGAGGAATTCGTGCGCGATTTCGTCTTCCCGATGTTCCGCGCCAATGCCGTCTACGAGGGCGTCTACCTGCTCGGCACCTCGATCGCCCGCCCGCTGATCTCCAAACATCTCATCGAGATCGCCGCCAAGACCGGCGCCGACGCCATCGCCCACGGCGCGACCGGCAAGGGCAACGACCAGGTCCGCTTCGAGCTGTCCGCCTATGCGCTGAACCCCGACATCAAGATCATCGCACCCTGGCGCGACTGGTCGTTCAAGAGCCGCACGCATCTCCTGGAATTCGCCGAGCAGCACCAGATCCCGGTCGCCAAGGACAAGAAAGGCGAAGCGCCGTTCTCGGTCGACGCGAACCTCTTGCACTCCTCTTCCGAGGGCAAGGTGCTGGAAGACCCGGCCGTCGAGGCACCGGAATATGTGCATATGCGCACCATTTCCCCGGAATCCGCACCGGACAAGGCGACCGTCATCAAGGTCGGCTTCGAGCGCGGCGATGCCGTCTCCATCAACGGCGTGCGCATGTCGCCGGCGACGCTTTTGGCGACCCTCAACAATTACGGCCGCGACAACGGCATCGGCCGCCTCGACCTCGTGGAAAACCGCTTCGTCGGCATGAAATCGCGCGGCGTCTACGAGACGCCCGGCGGCACGATCCTGCTCGCCGCGCACCGCGCCATCGAATCGATCACGCTCGACCGCGGCGCCGCGCATCTCAAGGACGAGCTGATGCCGCGCTATGCCGAGCTGATCTATTACGGCTTCTGGTTCTCACCGGAGCGCGAGATGCTGCAGGCCCTCATCGACAAGAGCCAGGAGCATGTCGAGGGCGAAGTGACGCTGAAGCTCTACAAGGGCAATGTCATGGTCATCGGCCGCGAATCGGACAAGTCGCTCTATTCCGACAAGCTGGTCACCTTCGAGGACGACCAGGGCGCCTACGACCAGAAGGATGCCGCCGGCTTCATCAAGCTGAACGCGCTGCGCCTGCGCACGCTCGCTGCCCGCAAGCGCCGCGGCTGATCGCCGGATCGCGACCAGACAAGAGGCCCGCTGCCGTTCCCGGCAGCGGGCCTTTTCGTTTCCGGCAGGCGTTATTCCGCCGGCTCGGCGGCAAGCTGCGCATCGCGGCTGCAGATCGCGTGATACCAGGCGTAGGACAGGATCCCCATCAGGCCCATGGCAGGAATGATGGTGCCGAAGGCGAAAAGCGGCATGCCGATGGCGGCGGCAAGCAGGCCCGCAAGAAAGCCGGCCCCCATCTGGATGAAGCCCATGGCCGCGGAAGCCGAACCGGCGATCTCGGGGAAGGGCTCCATGGCGGCCGTCATCATATAGGGCATGACGAAGGCGATGCCGAAGGCGTAGATGCCGACCGGCCCCATGACGCTGAGGAAGCTCGGCGTCAGCAGATGCGACGTGAGCGCGATCAAAAAGCTGGCAAAGCCGATGAAGCAAAGGCCGGGCAGGACGATCCGGGCGGGCGCGACCGTGCGCATCAGAAGGCGCACGCAGACCGTGCCGGCGAAGAAGAAACCCGACTGCATGAGCATGCCGACGCCGAACTCCGTCGGCGTCAGGCCGACCGTGCCGATCAGGACGAAGGGCAGCATGGTCGCCTGGCCGTAGAGCGCCCCGACCGCGCCGGCCATGACGAGCGTGGCGGAAACGAAGCGGCGGCTCGTGGCAAGCGCTGCGTAGCCCGCAAGGATCGGGCCGATGCGGCCCTTCGCCGGATCCCGCACCGTGGTCTCGGCCATAAAGAAATAGACCGCACCGCAGGCCGCCAGCGCAAAGCCCACCATCAGGAAGAAGATCGACTGCCAGCCGAACAGGCCGAGCGCAAAGCCGCCGAGCGTCGGCGAGACGGCCGGGCCGACGGCCAGCATCATGCCGACCATGTTCATGATGCGGGCGGCCTCGGTGCCCGTGAACTGGTCGCGCACGATGGCGCGCGAGACGGTCATGCCGACCGACGCGCCGATGCCCTGCACGAGACGGCCGGCCAGGAGCACGCCGACGCTCGGCGCGAAGGCCGCCATCAAGCTGCCGGCGAGATAGACGGTCATGAAGATCAGGGTGGTCTTCCGCCGGCCGAGCACGTCCGACATGGTGCCGGAGACGAGCTGCGACAGCGCGAAACCGGCGAAATAGAGCGAAAGCGTCAGCTTGATCGCCGATTCCGTCGAGGAGAAGGCGCGCACAAGCTCCGGCATGGCCGGCGTATAGAGCGCCATGGAAACGGGACCGAGCGCGACGAGGAAGGCGGCGATGACGCTGGTGCGGCGCTCGCTCATGCGCGGCGTCGTCATCGGCCGGCGTCCTTTGCGAGCGCCGGAGCGGCGCTATCCTCCTCAAGGGCACAGAGATTCGCGCGCAGCCGCTTCAGCCGGTCGCGGATCAGTTCCAGCTCCTCCGGGCCGATGCCGCTCGTCACATGCTCCATCAGCTCGATCTGCTCGGTGCGGATACTGGCGATGAGGGCGCCGGCCGCCGGCGTGGTGAAGATCAGCTTGGCCCGGCGATCGGCCGGGTCGGGACGGCGCTCGATGAAGCCGAGGCTCTGCAGGCGGTCGAGATAGGTCGAGAGCGTCATCGGCTCGATGCCCATGCGCTGGGCGATGTCGAGCTGGCGGCTGCCCTCCAGCGTGGCGATGCGCACAAGGGTGCGCGCCTCGCCCGGCGTGAGGCCGAGACCGGCGGTGGCGATGCGGCGCTCGAAAGCGCTGCGCAGCATGCGGGCAACGTCGATGAGGACGAAACCGAGGGCGTCGGGATCGGGTCGAGAGGACATGTTCACTTTCTGGCTTATTGTAAGCGTAGCTTACTATGCATTGCCGGAAGGAACAACCGCCAAGCCACGACTGCGGCGCATGGCTGCCTTGCGAAACGGCAAATTTTTCGGGCACCACCCGAATGAAAATAACCGGAATGCTGAAAATTCAATAGGATAATCGGCATTCTCGACCTGCCATTCGGCACCGTCATGGCTGCCCTGCTTCAAGCTCGGCGCCCCTTCGCCAGAGAAGGGCAGGAGGGCGGCGCGCCCTCCCGGACAGCAGCCGTCCTAACCATCCACCGCGGGGAAGCGGATCGTCACGCAGAGGCCCCGGCCGTCCGCACCGCTGTCCAGCACCATCGTCGCATCGAACAGGGCGGCGATTTCCTCCACGATGGGCAGGCCGAGGCCCATGCCCGGCGCATCGCGATGCTCGCCGCGGGAGAAGCGCTGGCGCACGAGGCCGCGGCGTTCGGGCGGAATGCCGGGACCATTATCCTCCACGCCGAGAAGCACGGCACCCGCGGCGCGGCGCACGCGAACCGTCACCTCCGCCCCGTTGCCGGCATAGGCGATGGCGTTTTCCAGGAGATTGCGCAGGAGCTCGCCGAAAAGCAGCGGCTCGGCGCGGGCGAAGGCAGGTCCCTCTCCCTCGAAGCCGAGATCGATGCCGGCCTCGGCGGCCGTGGGCACGCGGTCGGCGGTGAGCTGCTGGGCGAGTGCGGCGATATCGACCGGCGCCGTCTTCTGCGGCTCGTTGGAGCCGGCGGCATCGATCTTGGCCATCAGCAGGAGCTGGGCGAGGATACGCTCGGCATGAGCGACGGCGGCATCGCCCTTGCGGGCGGCCTCCTGCGCCTCCTCCAGCGTGCCGGCGCGGCTCGCCAGCGCGAGCTGGGTGCGGATGATGGCGAGCGGCGTTCGCAGCTGGTGGCTGGCATTGCCGGAAAAATGCCGGAGCGCGTCGAGCGCCGATTGCAGGCGCACCATGAAGGAATTGACGGTATCGACGAGCCCCTGCACCTCGCTCGGCACGCGCTGCTCGATCGGGTGCAGGTCGTTCGGGCTGCGTTCGGCAATGGCGTCGCTGAGCCTGTAGAGCGGCCGGAGCGACACGGTGACGGCGATCCAGACGATGAGGGCGGCCCCCGCGATCATCATGGCAAGGCGCAGCGCCGACCGCAGCAGGATCGTCTGGGTCAGCTGGCGGCGGGCGATGGTGGTCTCGGCGACGGTGACGGCGAAGGGCACGGAATTGATGCCGGTCGACGCCGAACGCTGCAGCACCGCGATGCGGATCGGCTCGCCGCGGAAGGTCGCATCCCCAAAGCCCATCGGCTGGCCCGCCGTCTCCGGGATCGTCGGCAGGGTCTGGTAGCCGGTGATGAACTGGCCGGGCGGCCCGTCGACGCGGTAGAAGACCCGGTCCTGCGCGGCCGAGGTCAGCATTTCCAAGGCGACATAGGGAATGTCCACCTCGAGCGTGCCGTTCTCCGTCACCACGACCCGCTCGGCAATCGCCAGCGCCGACCCGGCGAGCACCCGGTCGGAAACCTCGTTCGCCGTCTTGACGGCCTCGTGATAGGTATCGACGAGCGCGACCGTGCCGATCACCGCCGTCGAGACGAGCAGCCAGAGCAGCAGGCGGCGGCGCAGCGATGAGGCCGGAAGGAGCGTCAAGCGGCGGGCGCCTTGTCGAGATAGTAGCCGATGCCGCGGGCGGTGCGCACGGTCAGCCCGTGCGGCGCCAGCCTCTTGCGGAGCCGGCTGACATATTGCTCGATGGCATTGGCCGAGAGATCGTCGTCGAAGGCGGCGAGCGATTGCATGATCGCTTCCTTGGCGACCACCTTTCCGGCGCGCATGAAGAGGATTTCGAGCAGGCCGAGTTCACGGGCGGGAATGTCGAGCGGCGCGCCGTCGGCGGAAAAGCTGCGCGAGTTGAGGTCCAGCACGACGCCGCCGAAGGTGATCGCCGCCGAGCGCAGCCCCGCCTGCCGGCGCAGCAGCATGCGCACGCGCGCCTCGAATTCCGAGATGTCGAAGGGTTTTATCATGTAGTCGTCGGCGCCGAGGTCGAGGCCGCGCACCCGCTCCTCCGGCGCGCCGCGGGCGGTGAGGATCAGGACGGCCGCCTTGCTCCGGCGCGCCCGCATGGCGCGCAGCACGTCGAGGCCGTCCATTTCGGGCAGCGTGAGGTCGAGGATGACGAGGTCGAAGCTCTCCGACGCGATGGCGGCATCGGCGGAGGCGCCGTCGCGCACCACGTCCACCGCATGCCCGGTGCCCTTCAGGATGGCGGACAGGCCATCCGCCAGGGCTTCGTTGTCCTCGACCAGCAGAATGCGCACGCCGTTCGTCCTCCCGCCGTGAACTTAACGGCGGGCGGCGCACTTGTGAACGGCCTCGCGCTTTGGCAAGGTCGCCCCATGCGTCTTGTCCTCATGCTTCTCGCGCTCCTGGCAGCGCCCCTGCCCGCATTTTCCGAGCCGGCCTTCTTCCCGGCCCGCAACGGCGATGCGGATGCGCCGGTGCTCGTCGTCTATTCCTCGCTGGACGAACCGCTCGCCCGGCCGATGATCGAGGGCTTCCAGCAGGCCAATCCGGATGTGGCGCTGCGCTATGACGAGATGCTGACCGGCGAGGTCTACGACCGCATCGTGCGCGAGACGGATGCCGGGGAGAAGACGGCCGATTTCGCCTTCTCCTCGGCGATGGACCTCCAGGTCAAGCTCAGCAATGACGGCTATGCCCAGCGCAGCGACCTGCCGATGAGCGACCGCTGGCCGGCCTGGGCCAACTGGCGCAACACCGCCTATGCGCTGACCTTCGAGCCCGCCGTCTTCGTCTACCACAAGCCGAGCTTCAAGGACGAGAAGCCGCCGGCCTCGCGCGCCGAGTTCGTCGACTACCTCAAGCGGCAGGGCGAGAAGGTCTACGGCCGCATCGGCACCTACGACATCGAGCGTTCCGGCGTCGGCTTCCTCTTCATGGCGCGCGATCAGGAGCAGTTCGGCGACATCTGGACGGTGATCCAGGCCATGGGGGCAGCGGGGGTGAAGCTCTATTCCACCAGCTCGGCCATCCTGGAGCGCGTCGCCGACGGGCGTTTCGTGCTCGGCTACAACATCCTCGGCTCCTACGCGGCGGACTGGGCCTCGCGCCATCCCGATGTCGGCATCGTGCTGCCGAAGGACTATACCGTCGTGATGTCGCGCATCGGCCTCGTGCCGCAGGCCGCCGCCTCCCCCGAACTCGGCCGGCGCTACCTCGCCTTCTTCATGTCGAAGGAGGGCCAGACGATCATGGCCCGCGAACTGCAGATCGCCGCCGTCAGCCCCGAAGTGTCGGGCACCAACACGGCGCGCACGATGAGCGCGCTGCTCGGCGCGCAGCTCAAGCCCGTACCTGTCAGCCCGGGCCTGATGGTCTATCTCGACCAGGTGAAGCGGGCCCGGCTCATCGCCCGCTGGAACGAGGTTCTGCGCACGCAGTAGCGCGAAGCGCGGCCATGCGGCAGCGCAATGTCAGGTAGATGTCAGCTTCCTGTGGTGCCTTTGGGCTCTTCATCGTCCGTGGAGGCGGACGGAAGACCGGGAGGAGAATTCTGCCGAGATCGCGCCCGCGGACATCCGTTCGCGCCGCCACCGGCCGCCCATCCTCCCGCCAGAGGCAACGATGCGCGCAAAGCCGCGCCTGACGGAGGATACACTCTTGAAACACTTCTTCCTGGCATCCCTCATCGCCGGCGCCATGGCGCTTCCGGCGCTCGCCGCCGATTACACGATCATCGCCCCGGCCGGCCCGGGCGGCGGCTGGGACCAGACCGCCCGTTCGCTGCAGACCGTCCTGCAGGACGAGAAGATCTCCGGCAGCGTGCAGGTGGTGAACGTTCCGGGCGCCGGCGGCACGATCGGCCTTGCCCAGTTCGCCAGCCAGAACAGCGGCAACCCGAACGCCCTCATTGTCGGCGGTTACGTCATGGTCGGCGCGATCCTCACCAACCAGTCGCCGGTGACGCTCAACGACGTGACGCCGATCGCCCGCCTCACCGGCGAATATGAAGCGATCGTCGTTCCGGCCGCTTCGCCGATCCAGACCATGGGCGACCTCGTGACGGCCCTGAAGGCCGATCCGGGCGCCGTTTCCTGGGCCGGCGGCTCGGCCGGCGGCACGGACCACATCACGGCCGGCCTGATCGCCAAGGCCGCCGGCGTCGATCCGACCAGGATCAACTACATCGCCTATTCCGGCGGCGGCGAGGCGCTTGCCGCCATCCTCGGCAACCAGGTGACAGCCGGCATTTCCGGCTATGGCGAGTTCGAGGCCCAGGTGAAGGCCGGCACGTTGCGCCTGATCGCCATCTCCAGCGCCGAGCGCGTGGACGGCATCGACGCCCCGACCATCAAGGAAGGCGGCCTCGACGTCGTCGTCGAGAACTGGCGCATGGTCGCCGCAGCGCCCGGCCTTTCGGCCGAGCAGGTGGCAGCCATCAACACCGATATCGAGAAGGTCGTGAACTCCGCCGCCTGGCAGGACACCCTGAAGACGAAGGGCTGGCAGAACACCTATCTGGCCGGCGATGCCTTCAAGGAGCAGCTCGAAAAGGACGTCGCCGCGACGGAAAGCATCCTCAAGGACATCGGGCTCGTCAAATGAGCGGGGTCCCCTCCAACGAAAGGCGCCGCCCCGACCGGGCGGCGCTGGTCATCGCCCCCGTCCTCTTCGCCATCGCCGCCGTGATCTGGTGGGATGCCGGACGCCTTGCGGAGATGAGCAACTATTCCCGCATCGGCCCCGCCACCGTGCCGCATGTCGTTGCCATCGGCCTTGCCCTGCTCGCCGTCTGGACGGCTTTCGAAGCCTGGCGCGGCGACTTCCCGGAGCGCGAGCCGATCGAGGTCAAGCCGGTCGTCTTCATCGTGGCGGGCCTTGCCGGGCAGATGCTGCTGCTCAAGACCGCGGGCTTCTCGATTGCGACGGGCATGCTCTTCGCCCTGACCGCCTTCGGCTTCGGCCGGCGCAAGCTGTGGATCTCGCTGCCGATCGGCATCGCCTTCAGCTTCGTCGTCTACATCATCTTCGGCCGCTTCCTGCAGCTCTCGCTGCCCGCCGGGCCGCTGGAACACCTGTTCTTCTGAGGAGCTGACGATGGGTACATTCGAATTCCTGCTGCAGGGCGTCACCATCGCCGCCCAGCCGATGAACCTGCTCTATGCGCTGATCGGCGTGACGCTCGGCACCGCCGTCGGCGTTCTGCCCGGCATCGGCCCGGCCCTCACCGTGGCGCTCCTGCTGCCCGTCACCTACAAGCTCGATCCGGCCGGCTCCCTCATCATGTTCGCCGGCATCTACTACGGCGGCATGTATGGCGGCTCGACGACCTCGATCCTGCTCAACACGCCGGGCGAAAGCGCCTCCGTCGTCACCGCGCTCGAGGGCAACAAGATGGCCCGCGCCGGCCGCGGCGGACCCGCGCTCGCGACGGCGGCGATCGGCTCCTTCGTGGCCGGTCTCATCGCCACGCTCTGTCTCGCCTTCATCGCGCCCTTCGTGGTCAAGTTCGCGCTCTCCTTCGGCCCGCGGGAATATTTCGCGCTGATGGTGCTCGCCTTCGTCACCGTTTCGGCGGCCTTCGGCGATTCGACGTTGCGCGGCCTCACCGCCCTCTTCGTCGGCCTCAGCCTTGCCGTCATCGGCATCGACCAGCAGACCGGCCAGGCGCGGCTTTCCTTCGGCATTCCGGACCTGCTCGACGGCATCGAGGTGACGACGCTCGCCGTCGCCATGTTCGCCATCGGCGAGACGCTCTACGTCGCCTGCCAGGGCGACCGCATCCCCGACAAGGTCGAGGCGGTGAAGGGTTCGATCTGGATGAGCGCGCAGGACTGGGCCCGCTCCTGGAAGCCGTGGCTGCGCGGCACCTTCATCGGCTTCCCGATCGGCGCCATGCCGGCCGGCGGCGCCGATATCGCCAGCTTCCTGTCCTATTCGACGGAAAAGCAGTTCTCCAGCCACAAGGAAGAGTTCGGCAAGGGCGCCATCGAGGGCGTCGCCGGCCCGGAGGCGGCGAACAATGCGTCCGCCGCCGGCACGCTCGTGCCGCTGCTCTCGCTCGGCCTGCCGACCACGGCGACGGCGGCGATCATGCTCGCCGGCTTCCAGCAATACGGCCTGCAGCCAGGCCCGCTCCTGTTCGCGACCAATCCGCAGCTCGTCTGGGGCCTGATCGCCAGCCTGCTCATCGCCAATTTCATGCTGCTGGTCTTAAACCTGCCGCTGATCGGCCTCTGGGTGAAGCTGCTGACGATCCCGAAACCCTGGCTCTATGCCGGCATCCTGCTCTTTGCGACGCTCGGCACGATCGGCGCCAACCCGTCGGTCTTCGAACTCGGCATGCTGCTCGTCTTCGGCCTGCTCGGCTTTGCCATGCGCATCTTCGGCTATCCGATCGCGCCCGTCGTCGTCGGCCTCATCCTCGGGCCGATGGCGGAGCAGCAATTGCGCCGGGCGCTGGCGATCAGTCAGGGCGATGTCTCCGCGCTCTTCCTGTCGCCGATCGCTGCCGTACTCTTCGTGCTGGCGATCCTCGCCGTCGTCGTGCCGCTCATCCTGCGCGCCCGCGGCAAGGGCGAAGTGCTCTCGCAGTTCGCGGCCAACGAAGACTGAACCTTACCGACGGTCCCTCCCAAGGCCGAACAAGACGCAGGCCGGAAACGCCCATTTCCGGCCTGCGTCCGTTGCATGGCTGGGCTGAGATTCCGTTACTTGTCCTTTGAGGCCCGAGACATCATCTTCTGCTCGTAAGCTAAAACAGAAAGCGAGCAATCCAATGACCACCCTCCGCAACTCCTTCGCCCAGGGCTTCTTCGGCCGGGCCTTCGCCGTACTGAGCGCTGCCAATGCAGCCGCCGCGGCTGTCGAAGGGCACCGCCGCCCGAAGGAACGCGACCTGAGAACGCTCGGCATCAATCCCGCCGACTTCCCGCGCGTCTGACGCCGTAGAGAGAATTCCTTGAACAAAAAGGCCCGCTGGTCGCAAGACCGGCGGGCCTTCTGTATTCGGGGCTTCGTCTTCTTCTGAAGACGAAGGAGCCGGCCGTCGGAACGGCCGGCCCATGGTGCCTCAGGCGCGTTCGCCGAGATGGGCCGCCACGCGGTCGGAGCCGTGCAGGTCGCCATGGATTTCCCGCGCACGTTCCCGCTTGTTGTAGCGGATCGACGACCAGAGCGAGATGCCGATCAGCGTCGCGCCGCCAAGGCCGGTGATGACTTCCGGAATGTGCACCAGCGTCTGGCAATACATGACCACCGAGAGGATGAGGATCGCGTAGAACGCGCCGTGCTCCAGGTAGCGGTATTCGGCCAGCGTGCCCTTGTCGACGAGCATGATCGTCATCGAGCGCACATACATGGCGCCGATGCCGAGGCCGATCGCGATGATGAAGAGGTTCTGCGTCAGCGCGAAGGCGCCGATGACGCCGTCGAAGGAGAAGCTGGCATCGAGCACTTCCAGATAGATGAAGGCGCCGAGGCCGCCCTTGGCCGCTTCCGACATCGCCTTCTGCGAGGCATCGAGCAAGCCGCCGACGACTTCCACCGCAAGGAAGGTCAGGAGGCCGTAGATGGCGGAGAAGACGAAGGTATTGGCGTCCTCGCCCTCGAGCAGGTTCGAGAAGACCAGGATCAGCAGCAGCACGAAGGCGATCTCGATGCCCTTGACGGTGGCCGAGCGGGCCATGTGCTTCTCGATGAAGCCGATCCAGTGCACGTCTTTCTCATGGTTGAAGAAGTAGGTAAGGCCGACCATCATCAGGAAGGTGCCGCCAAAGGCAGCGATCGGCAGATGCGCGTCGTTCATGATGCGGGCATATTCCGCCGGCTCGCGGGCCGCCAGCAGGATCGCCTCGAACGGGCCGATGCGGGCCGCGATCACCACGATCAGCAGCGGGAAGACGATGCGCATGCCGAAGACGGCGATGATGATGCCCCAGGTCAGGAAGCGGTGCTGCCACACCGGCGTCATGTCCTTGAGCTTGTTCGCATTGACGATGGCGTTGTCGAAGGAGAGCGAGATCTCCAGCACCGCAAGCACGGCGCAGATGAAGAAGACGGTCGCCATGCCGGAAAGCGTTCCGGTCGTCTGCCAGCCGAGCCAGGCGCCGAGCACCAAGCCGATGGCGGTGAAGATGAATGCCCACTTCAGGTAGGAAAGGGTGGATTTGCCTTCGCCGTTGCCGATCATGACAGCGCCTCCATGCTGGAGGTACGGGAAAGCGAAAAACGCATACCGCAAAGGGCATGCGGGTCAGGCATTGTCAGGATGTTCATGTGCGTATGAATCCGCCGGCTAATTGCTGGCGGTACCGACATCACGAGAGCGCCGTAAAAACTCTCGCCAGAGGGGCCCGGCACCAAGGTTCACCGCGGCAACCCGATGTCAAAGGCCGCGGATGGCCATCTTTTCACCGAAGTTGCCCTCCGCGTCAAGAGGCGGGCCGCCGCTCGTGCCCTAACGCCGTGATCGCCCAGCGGTTCCCGGCTATTTTGCGCGGCCGCCCTGTACCAAAGCCCCCCTCCATTCCTATATTCGCCGCACGCTGATTTGCCAGAAAGGACCAGACTCCCATGACCGAAACGCGCATCGATCCCGCCCTCGTCGAGTGGACCGGCCTCAACGGCCTGCCGCGTTTCGATCTCGTCAAGGACGACGCCTTCGCGGACGGGTTTGCCGCCGCGCTCGCCGCGCACGAGGCGGAGATCGATGCCATCGCCGGCAATCCGGAGCCCGCGACCTTCGACAACACGATCGCCGCGCTCGAAATTGCCGGCGACGAACTCTCCCGCGTTTCCGCGCTCTTCTGGAGCCGGGCCGGCGCCAACACCAACGACACGATCCAGGCCCTGGAACGCGACATCGCGCCAAAGATGTCGCGGCACTATTCGAAGATCGGCACCAATGCCGCGCTCTTCGCCCGCATCGACGCGCTCTGGGAGGCCCGCGAGACGCTGAACCTCTCGCTGGAACAGACCCGCGTGCTGGAGCGGCACTGGAAGGGCTTCGTCAAGTCCGGCGCCAGGCTGGCAAAGCCGGAACAGGACCGGCTCGCCGCGATCAACGAGACGCTGGCCGGGCTCGGCGCGAAATTCGGCCAGAACGTGCTGGCCGACGAGAAGAACTGGGCGCTCCTGCTCGACGAGGGCGATGCGCTCGACGGCCTGCCGGACTTCCTGAAGGACGCCATGGCCGCCGCGGCTCGCGAACGCGGCGAGGACGGCCGCTTCGCCGTCACGCTGTCGCGCTCGATCATCGAGCCCTTCCTCACCTTCTCCGCCCGCCGGGACCTGCGCGAACAGGCTTTTCGCGCCTGGGTGGCGCGGGGCGAGAATAAAGGTGAGACGGACAATCGCGGCATCGTCAGGGAGACGCTGGCGCTGCGCGCCGAAAAGGCCGGCCTGCTCGGCTACGAAAATTTCGCCGCGCTGAAACTCGACAACACCATGGCCAAGACGCCGGAGGCAGTGAACGGCCTCTTGATGCAGGTCTGGGAAAAGGCCGTGGCGCGGGCGCGCGAGGAAGAGGCGGAACTCGCCGCCCTCGCCGCGGAGGAAGGCCACAACCATGCGGTCATGCCCTGGGACTGGCGCTATCATGCCGAAAAGCTGCGCGCGAAGAAGTTCAGCTTCTCCGAGGCGGAGCTGAAGCCCTATCTGCAACTGGAAAAGATCATCGACGCCTGCTTCGACGTCGCCGGGCGGCTGTTCGGCATCCGCGCCGTCGAGAAGACCGGCGTGCCGGTCTATCACCCCGATGTCCGCGTCTTCGAGATCCGCGACCGCGACGACCGGCTCGTCGCCATGTTCCTCGGCGACTACTTCGCCCGCGCCTCCAAGCGCTCGGGCGCGTGGATGAGCTCCTACCAGAGCCAGCACCGCCTGCCGCTCAAGAACGGCACGGTCGGCGAACTGCCGATCATCTACAATGTCTGCAACTTCGCCAAGCCTGCCGAAGGCAAGCCGGCGCTGCTTTCGCTCGACGATGCGCGCACGCTCTTCCATGAATTCGGCCATGCCCTGCACGGCATGCTCTCCGACGTCACCTACCCCTCGGTCTCGGGCACCGGCGTCGCGCGCGATTTCGTCGAACTGCCCTCGCAGCTCTATGAGCACTGGCTGACCGTGCCGGAGATCCTGACGCGCTATGCGGTGCACTACCAGACCGGCGAGGCGATGCCCGCGGCGCTGCTCGACAAGGTGCTCGCCGCCCGCACCTTCAATTCCGGTTTCGCGACGGTGGAGTTCACGTCCTCCGCCCTCGTCGACATGGCCTTCCACACGCGCGGCACCGTCGAGGACCCGATGGCGGTGCAGCAGGAGGTGCTGGAAACGATCGGCCTGCCGGCATCCATCGTCATGCGCCACGCCACGCCGCATTTCCAGCACGTCTTCTCCGGCGACGGCTATTCGGCGGGCTACTATTCCTACATGTGGTCGGAGGTGCTCGACGCCGACGCCTTCGCCGCCTTCACCGAGACGGGCGATGCCTTCGACCCGGCCATGGCCGCGCGGCTGAAGACCTATATCTACGCCGTCGGCGGCTCGGTCGATCCGGAAGACGCCTACAAGGCCTTCCGCGGCAAGCTGCCGAGCCCGGAGGCCATGCTGGAAAAGAAGGGCCTCGCCGCCTGATGGCCATTCCGGCCGGGCTCCATGGCCCGGTCGGCGGCCTGTCTCAGCCGGCCTGCGCCGGCGTGCCGAGCGCCTTTTCGATGGCGGGATAAAGCCCGTCCTTGAGGCTCCTGTCGTCGAAGGGGCCGACCTTCTTGTAGAGGATCGTCCCGTCCGGGCCGACAAGGTAGGATTCCGGGATGCCGTAGACGCCCCAGTCGATCGCCATCTTGCCGACGGGGTCGAGGCCGATGGCGGAGAAGGGATTGCCAAGCTCGCCGAGGAAGCGCAGCGCGTTCTCGCTTCCGTCCTTGTAGTTGACGCCGACGACATTGAGGCGCGGGTCCTTGGACAGCGCCAGGATGACCGGATGCTCCTGCCGGCAGGGCACGCACCAGGACGCCCAGAAATTGACGAGCGTCAGCTTGCCCTTGCCGCTCTCGGCCGTCAGCGCCGGCACCTGCGCGCCGTCCTTCATCGCCCCGACCAGCGGCTCCAGGTCGCGGTAGGGCGCCTTGGTGCCGATCAGCGCGGAGGGGATTTCGGACGTGTTGCGGTTGGGATCGGTCAGCATGGTGAAGAAGATCGCCGCCATGCCCGCGAAGATCGCCAGGGGAAGCGCCGCAAGGACGAGGCGCGTGCGCTTGCCGCCGCTCCCCGCATTGCCGTCGGTGCTGCTCATGGCTTTTCCCCGCTGCGCGCCGAACGGCGGCGGATGCCTGCCGCTTCGAGCTGCGCCAACTCGCGGTGGCGCGCGCGATGGTCCAGCCAGACCCACAGGACGAGGACCGCCACGACGGCGAAGGCGGCGACATAGGATGCCGTCACATAGAAGGCATGGCTCATGCCGCATCTCCCGGGCGGCCGGCGGAGCGGGCGGCATACCGGCGCAGCACGGCGATGCGCCGTCGCAGGATCTCGTTGCGCATGGCAAGGACGTGCAGCGTGAAGAACAGGAACGTGAAGGCGACCGCCATCACGAGGAGCGGCCAGAGGAATTCCGGGTCGATGGTCGGCCCGTCGAGCCGCACGACGCTGGCCGGCTGGTGCAGCGTGTTCCACCATTCGACGGAGAACTTGATGATCGGGATGTTGACGAAGCCGACGAGGATGAGCACAGCGCTCACCTTGGCCGCCCGCGTCGGATCGTCCATGGCGCGGTTGAGCGCGATCAGCCCGAGATACATCAGGAACAGAACGAAGACGGAGGTGAGCCGCGCGTCCCACACCCACCAGGTGCCCCACATGGGCTTGCCCCAGAGCGAGCCGGTGATGAGGGCGACCAGCGTGAAGCAGGCGCCGATCGGCGCGGCCGCCTTGGCGGACACATCGGCGAGCGGATGGCGCCAGACGAGCGTGCCGAGCGCCGAAAGCGCCATGACCGTATAGCACATCATGGAAAGCCAGGCCGCCGGCACATGCACATACATGATGCGCACCGTCTCGCCCTGCTGGTAGTCGCCTGTCGTGGTGAAGGAGAGATAGAGCCCCGCGGCGAAAAGACAGAGCGTCAGCCCGGCAAGATAGGGCCAGACGATCGCGACCAGCGCCAGGAACCGGGTCGGGTTGGCGAGGTCGCTGAATTTGCGGATGGCAAGGCTTGGTTCGCTCATGATGGTTCTTTAACGCGGAAGCCCCCCCGCTTCAATTGATCTGCCGCAATCACATTCCCGTCAATTCGTCGCGTCAGTCGCTCGAAAGCCGAAGCGCCGCCGCCGCCGCCACCGGGCCGATGACGGCGAAGAACAGGTTGAGCGCGACGAGGACGAGGAAGGGCGGCAGGAAGGGCGCCGGGTCCTCAATCGCCGCATGGACCGCGCTGACGCCGAAGATCAGCACGGGAATGGCGAGCGGCAGAACGAGGATCGACACGAGCAGGCCGCCGCGCGGCAGCGCCACGGCAATGCCCGCCCCCGCCGCCCCGATGAAGGTGAGTGCCGGCGTGCCGGCAAGCAGCGTCAGCGTCGTCGCCCCGATCGCAATCTCGTCCATATTCATGAAGAGCCCGAGCAGCGGCGAGGCGATAACGAGCGGCAGGCCGGTCGCGATCCAGTGCGCCAGGCACTTGACGAACACCGTCAGCACCAGCGGCGTCTCCTGCATCAGGAGAAGATCGAGCGATCCGTCCTCACGCTCGGCCTGGAACAGCCGGTCGAGCCCGAGCAGCGCGGCGAGCAGCGCGCCGATCCACAGGATCGCCGGGCCGATGCGCGAGAGCAGGTTGAGGTCCGGCCCGACGCCGAAGGGAATGACCGCGACGACCGTCATGAAGAAGAGGACACCGATCAACGCGCCGCCGCCGGCACGCACGGAGAGTTTGATATCGCGCAAGAGAAGGGGAATCATGCCCAGCCTCCCGCGTCGACCGACACGAACCCCGCCAGCCGCAGCTCCCGCGCACCCTCAAGCCCGAGCGGCTGGTGCGTCGCGGCGATGGCGAGGCCGCCGCGGGCCAGATGCGCCATGACGAGGCCGGAAAACATCTCCTCGGCTGCGACGTCCAGCGCCGCCGTCGGCTCGTCGAGGATCCAGACCGGCCGCCAGGCGACGAGCAGCTTGGCCATCGCCATGCGGCGCTGCTGGCCGGCCGAGAGATAGCCGAACGGCAGGTGGGCGATGCCGCCGAGACCGACGGCCTCCACCGCCGCATCGACGGTGACGCCCTCGCCTCCGGCAAAATCGCCGAAGAAGGCCTTCCAGAAGGTAAGGTTCTCCTCCACCGTCAGCTCGCGCTTCATCGCATTGCGGTGGCCGAGATAATGCGCGGCCTCGCCGACGCGCTCGACCGGTTGCGCTGCAGCAAGAAGTTTCGCCGTTCCCGATTCCGCCGGCAGAAGGCCCGCGAGCACCCGCAGCAGCGTCGACTTGCCGGAGCCGTTCGGCCCCTTGACGACAAGCGCCTCGCCGCCGGCGATTTCGAAGGAAATATCGTGGAAAATCAAATCCTCGCCGCGCTTGGCACTCAATCCTTCGGCGACGAGCCGCATGATGTTTCACTTTCCCTTTACGACCTTGGTCGCAACGCAAAAAATTGTCCCGATTTGCCGGCCGGCACTCTGGAACGTTTCTTAGAAATTATCTATAACGCCGGCGACACGCCAGCGGTCGGCGTGAATTTGATGTTCAGCGCCGAACACGGGAGTGAATTCCGGGTACGGACAGCGGAAATGGCCGCACCCGCATCCCGACAGGCGCTTTGGCGCGCGGGCGTTCGTACGTCAGTTTCTGGCGACCAGACGGAACGGGGTATAACGTGTCCAGATCCCTAGACAGTTTCAATTGTCGTTCGACCTTGACGGTGAACGGCACCGACTATGTGTATTACAGCCTGCCGAAGGCCGAGGCGAACGGGCTTGCCGGGGTCTCGAAGCTGCCCTATTCGATGAAGGTGCTGCTGGAGAACCTGTTGCGCTTCGAGGACGGTCGTTCGGTGACGAAGGAGCACATCCTGTCGGTCGCCGCATGGCTTTCCAACAAGGGCACGGTGGAGAACGAGATCGCCTATCGCCCGGCGCGCGTCCTGATGCAGGATTTTACCGGCGTTCCGGCGGTGGTCGACCTTGCGGCGATGCGCGATGCGATGGTCTCGCTCGGCGGCGATCCGGAGAAGATCAACCCGCTGGTGCCCGTCGACCTCGTCATCGACCATTCGGTCATCGTCGACGAGTTCGGCACGCCGACCGCCTTTGCCCGCAACGTGGAGCTGGAATACGCGCGCAACGGCGAGCGCTACCGCTTCCTGAAGTGGGGCCAGCAGGCGTTCAAGAACTTCCGCGTCGTTCCGCCGGGCACGGGCATCTGTCATCAGGTCAATCTGGAATATCTGGGCCAGACGGTTTGGACCAAGGACGAAGACGGCGAGATCGTCGCCTACCCGGATACGTGCGTGGGCACGGACAGCCACACGACGATGATCAACGGCCTCGGCGTGCTCGGCTGGGGCGTCGGCGGCATCGAGGCGGAGGCGGCCATGCTCGGCCAGCCGGTCTCCATGCTGCTGCCCGAGGTCATCGGCTTCAAGCTGACGGGCAAGCTGAAGGAAGGCGTGACGGCGACCGACCTGGTGCTGATGGTCGTGCAGATGCTGCGCAAGAAGGGCGTGGTGTCGAAGTTCGTCGAGTTCTTCGGCCCCGGCCTCGACAACATGACGCTGGCCGACCGCGCGACGATTGGCAATATGGGTCCGGAATACGGCGCGACCTGCGGCTTCTTCCCGGTCGATGCCGAGACGGTCAACTACCTCACCATGTCGGGCCGCGAAGAACAGCGCATCGCGCTGGTCGAGGCCTATTCGAAGGCTCAAGGCATGTGGCGTGACGGCGACGGCTCCGACCTCGTCTTCACCGACACGCTGGAGCTCGACCTCGGCGACGTGGTTCCGGCCATGGCCGGCCCGAAGCGCCCGGAAGGCCGCATCCCGCTGGAGAACATCGCCTCGGGCTTTGCGAGCGCGATGGAGAACGACTACAAGAAGCCGGGCCAGCTCGAGAACCGCTATCCGGTCGAGGGCACGGATTACGATCTCGGCCATGGCGACGTGGCGATCGCCGCCATCACGTCCTGCACCAACACGTCGAACCCGTCGGTGCTGATCGCCGCCGGGCTTCTGGCCCGCAACGCGGTCGCCAAGGGCCTGAAGACCAAGCCGTGGGTGAAGACGTCGCTGGCGCCCGGATCGCAGGTCGTCGGCGAATACCTTGCCAAGTCCGGCCTGCAGGCCGATCTCGACGCGCTCGGCTTCAACCTCGTCGGCTTCGGCTGCACGACCTGCATCGGCAATTCCGGCCCGCTGCCGGGTCCGGTCTCCAGGACGATCAACGACAAGGGGCTGATCGCCGCGGGCGTCCTGTCGGGCAACCGCAACTTCGAGGGCCGCATCTCGCCGGACGTGCAGGCGAACTACCTCGCCTCCCCGCCACTCGTCGTCGCCTATGCGCTGGCCGGCTCCGTGCAGAAGGACCTGACGAGCGAGCCGCTCGGCGAGGACAGGGACGGCAAGCCCGTCTACCTCAAGGACATCTGGCCCTCCTCGCAGGAGATCCAGGCCTTCATCATGAAGTATGTCACGCGCGAGCTCTACGCCTCCAAATATGCCGACGTGTTCAAGGGCGACGCCAACTGGCAGGCCGTGCAGGTGCCGGCGGGCCAGACCTATGCCTGGGACGACCAGTCGACCTATGTGCAGAACCCGCCCTACTTCGTCGGCATGGGCAAGACCGGCTCGGGCCTTTCCGACATCAGGGGCGCGCGGGTGCTGGGCCTGTTCGGCGACAAGATCACCACCGACCACATCTCGCCGGCCGGCTCGATCAAGGCGGCCTCGCCTGCCGGCAGCTACCTGATCGGCCATGGCGTCGGCGTCGCCGACTTCAACCAGTACGGCACGCGGCGCGGCAACCATGAGGTGATGATGCGCGGCACCTTCGCCAATATCCGCATCCGCAACCACATGCTGGGGCCGAACGGCAAGGAGGGTGGCTACACGATCCACTATCCGACGAAGGAGGAGATGTCGATCTACGACGCGGCGATGAAGTACAAGGAGGAGGGCGTTCCGCTCGTCATCTTCGCGGGCGTGGAATACGGCAACGGTTCCTCGCGCGACTGGGCGGCCAAGGGCACCAACCTTCTCGGCGTCAAGGCCGTGATCGCCCAGTCCTTCGAGCGCATCCACCGCTCCAACCTCGTCGGCATGGGCGTCGTGCCCTTCGTCTTCGAGGACGGCACGACCTGGGCCTCCCTCGACCTGAAGGGCGACGAGACCGTCACCATCGAGGGCCTGGAAGGCGACATCAAGCCGCGCGAGAAGAAGATCGCCAGGATCACCTATGCCGACGGCACCGTCAGGGACGTCCCGCTGCTCTGCCGCATCGATACCCTCGACGAGGTCACATACATGAACAACGGCGGCATCCTGCAAACCGTCCTCAGAGACCTCGCAGCCTGAGCGATTTCCGCTTGAACGATGAAATGCCGGGGCTTTCGCCCCGGCATTTCCCGTTTTCAGGACCGGAAATCTCCACTATCGGTTTCACTCCATCGTGACTTCCTGTTGAAGCGGCAAGCGCGTATGACGGGCTCAAAAGGCTGGCATTTGCCGGCGCTCCACTGGAATTGATCATGCCGAGACCGCACATACCGCACTGTCTGGCGATCCTGCTGATGTTGGGAGCCGGCATTGACGCTTCCCTTGCCGGAGAAACCGTTCGCCCGAAAGGCGTCGTCGAGCTTTTTACCAGCCAGGGTTGTTCGTCCTGCCCGCCCGCCGACAAGGCGCTGGAGACGCTGGCGCGCGAGGGCGAGGTGGTCGCACTCTCCTATCATGTCGACTACTGGAACTATCTCGGCTGGGCCGACACGCTCGCTTCCAAGGACAATACCGACCGGCAATATGCCTATGCCCGCATGTTCGGCCGCAACGGCGTCTATACGCCGCAGGCCGTGCTGAACGGCCGCGAGCACATCAACGGCGCCGACATCACCGGCATCCGCTCGCGGATCGGCGCGATGCCCGGCGAAAACAAGGGCCTCCAGGTGCCCGTCGACGTCGAGGTGAAGAACGACGAGCTGCGCATCCGCGTCGGCGGCGGCGAAGGCAAGGCCAATATCGTCATCGCCTATTTCGAGCGCGAGCGCACGATCAACATCGAAAAGGGCGAGAACCGCGGCAAGATCGTGAACTACTGGCACGCTGTCACCGACATGGAGACGATCGGCATGTGGGAGGGCAAGGAAACCAACCTGGTGCTGCCCGCCGACATGCTGAAGAAGAAAAAGAAGTCCGGCGGCTGCGCCGTGCTGCTCCAGCGCATGCGCACGGCCGATACGCCCGGCGCCATCCTGGGCGCGACGGTGCTGACGGGCGACAAGGCTTCGCGCTAGGACAACTGCACCCTGTGCAGCGCCTGCAGCGGCCTTGCGGAAACAGCATGGAGAAAACGAACACCCTGGAGCGCGCGAGCGTTCCAGGGGAGGTCCGGTCCGGCTTCTTCGAGGGGCTTGGGGCTTGAGGGTTCGAAGAAAGACGGACCGGACCTGGACGAAGTCACCGGCAACGGAATACAGGGCGACTTCGACAGACGCTTCCCGTACCAGCCGCTTCCCGCACAAGGCAGCGGGCCGGTACGAGCTGCGACCGGCGAACTCTCTCCTGTAATTTGGGCGTCTGTTTGTCTGAATTGCGGCGAGACGGATTTTTGCGAGAACGTCCGCCCTGTCCATCCGCCTTGCATTTCGACACCGCTCAGGCACACTGTCACCGAGCCGTCATGGACGAAGCGCGGAGAACCGATGACAGATCAGCCGGATTTGCAGGCTTCCAACGTCGTGGTCGACCTGCTGGATTACCGAAACAGCAGGGACCCCTTGCCGGTAACCTTCCATCGACGGGAACTCGACGCAATCCTCTGGGTCTATGGCCGCATGGTCGGCGAAGGGGAATGGCGCGACTACGCCATCGACCACCTGCGCGACAGGGCCGTGTTCTCCGTCTTCAAGCGCTCCGGCGAAATGCCGCTCTACCGCATCGAGAAGAACCCGAAGCTCGCCGCCAAGCAGGGTGCCTACAGCGTGATCAACACGCATGGCACCATCCTGAAGCGCGGCCACGAGCTGAAACAGGTGCTGAAGATCTTCGACAAGGTGCTCCGTCTCGTCGAGACGTGAACCGTTACGCCATCGTTCCCGGAAAATCCGTCGCCGACGGCTCGGTTTGCGCACCCTCGCCGAGCGCGCGCTGCATGAAGACCGTGTCGAGCCAGCGCCCGTGCTTGAAGCCGGTCGCCGTCATCCGGCCGCTATGCGCGAAGCCCAAAGCGCTGTGCACGGCGATCGAGGCCGGATGCGCCCCGCCGATGACCGCCACCATCTGCCGGAAGCCGAGCGCCGTGCAGCGGCGGATGAGCTCCGCCAGCAGCGCCTTTCCGACACCCTTGCCGCGCGCTTCCGGCGCCAGATAGACCGAATCCTCGACGAGCCAGCGATAGGCCGGCCGTGTGCGGAAGGCCGACGCATAGGCATAACCGAGGATGAGGCCGGTCTGCTCCACCGCGACGATATAGGGATAGTCCTTGCCGGTGATCGCCTTGAAGCGCGCCTCCATCTCGTCGAGCGACGGCGGGTCGATCTCGTAGCTCGCCACCCCGTTCAGCACGGATTCGCGGTAGATTTCGGTGAAGGCGGAGATGTCGCCGAGGGCGGCGGTGCGGATGACGAAGCTCATGGAAGCCTCAGGGTCTCAAAGGCGATTTCGGGAAAAGCGAGCGCTGGTTTTGCGTCCGAAACGGCCTGAAAACAAGAGAAGGATGTGGAATGGAGCCTCCATCCCACATCCTTTCGCGATTTTACGACCCTGCCCCGCCGGTCAGGCGCCGAAGACGACGAGCAGGTCCTTGGCGTCGATCTGGTCGCCCGCTTTGACGAGGACCTCCGAGATCGTGCCGTCCTTTTCCGCATGCAGCGCCGTTTCCATCTTCATCGCCTCGATGGAGAGCAGCACGTCGCCGGCCTTGACCTGTTGGCCTGCCGAGACCGAGACCGTCGAGATGACGCCCGGCATCGGCGCGCCCAGATGGGCGGCATTGCCGATGTCGGCCTTGCGGCGCACGGCCGAGGTGGCGGCGCGATTGCGGTCCGGCACCTTGATGAGGCGCGGCTGGCCGTTCAGCTCGAAGAACACCTTCACCATGCCCTGTGCATCCGGCTCGCTTTTCGCCTGGTGCAGGATGACGAGGGAGACGCCCTTCTCCAGTTCCGGCTGAAGCTCCTCGCCGGGGGCAAGGCCGTAGAAATAGGCCGGCGTCGGCAGCACGCTGACCGGGCCGTAGGTATCGGCGGCCAGCGCATAGTCGGTGAAGACCTTCGGATACATGAGATAGGAGGCGAATTCGAAATCGTCGACCTTGCGCTCCAGCTTGTCCTCGATGGCCTTGCGCTCGGCATCGAGATCGGCCGGCGGCAGCAGCGAGCCGGGAACGGCCGTATAGGGCTCTTCGCCCTTCAGCGCCTTCTTCTGCAGGCCCGCCGGCCAGCCGCCCGGAGGCTGGCCGAGATCGCCTTTCAGCATCGAGACGACCGATTCCGGGAAGGCGATGTCCTTGGCCGGGTTCTCCACGTCGGCAACGGTGAGGTCCTGGCTGACCATCATCAGCGCCATGTCGCCCACCACCTTGGAGGACGGCGTCACCTTGACGATGTCGCCGAACATCTGGTTGGCATCGGCATAGGCCTGGGCGACCTTGTGCCACTTGGTTTCGAGCCCAAGCGAGCGGGCCTGTTCCTTGAGGTTGGTGAACTGGCCGCCCGGCATTTCATGGAGATAGACTTCCGAGGCCGGCCCCTTGAGGTCGCTTTCGAAGGCGGCGTACTGGAAGCGCACGGCCTCCCAGTAGAAGGAGATGCGGCGGATCCATTCGGGATCGAGGCCCGGATCGCGCTCCGACCCCTTCAGCGCCTCGACGATCGAGCCGAGGCAGGGCTGCGACGTGTTACCCGACAGCGCATCCATCGCCGCATCCACCACGTCAACGCCGGATTCGACGGCGGCAAGCACGGTCGCCGCGGCGATGCCCGACGTATCGTGGGTGTGGAAATGGATCGGCAGGTCGGTCGCCTCGCGCAGCGCCTTGAACAGCACGCGGGCGGCGGTGGGCTTCAGGAGGCCCGCCATGTCCTTCAGCGCGATCATGTGCGCACCGGCCTTTTCCAGCTCGCCGGCGAGGTTGGTATAATACTTGAGATCGTATTTCGGGCGGGCGGAATTGAGGAGGTCCCCCGTGTAGCAGATCGCCGCCTCGCAGATGCGGTTCTCCTCGGCGACGGCGTCCATCGAGACGCGCATGTTGTCGACCCAGTTGAGGCAGTCGAAGACGCGGAAGACGTCGATGCCGCCCTTGGCCGCCTGGCGCACGAAGTACTTCACGACATTATCTGGATAGTTCTTGTAGCCGACGCCGTTTGCCCCGCGCAGCAGCATCTGGAGCAGCAGGTTCGGCGCGTCCTCGCGGATACGGGCAAGGCGATCCCACGGATCTTCCGTCAGGAAGCGCATGGAGACGTCGAAGGTGGCGCCGCCCCAACATTCGAGCGAGAAGAGCTGCGGCAGGGCGCGCGCATAGGTGCCGGCGACGCGGGCGATGTCGTGGGTGCGCATGCGGGTTGCCAGCAGAGACTGGTGGCCGTCGCGCATGGTCGTGTCGGTGAGGAGGACGCGGCTTTCGGCGCGCAGCCATTCGGCGAACTTCTTCGGCCCGAGTTCGTCGAGCTTCTGCTTGGTGCCGGCGGGGATGTCGCCCTCGATGAAGGGCACGACGGGCTTGGCGACGTCGGCCGGCGGCTTCGGACGGCCCTTGGCCTCCGGATGGCCGTTGACGGTGACGTCGGCGAGGTAGGTGAGCAGCTTCGTCGCGCGGTCCTGGCGCTTCACCTGCTGGAAGAGTTCCGGTGTCGTGTCGATGAAGCGGGTCGTGTAGCTGTTGTCGCGGAATTTCTCGTGGCCGATGATGGCTTCCAGGAAGGTGAGGTTGGTGGCGACGCCGCGGATGCGGAACTCGCGCAGCGCGCGGTCCATGCGGGTGATCGCCTCGACCGGGTTCGGCGCCCAGGCGGTGACCTTGACGAGCAGCGGATCGTAGAAGCGGGTGATGACCGCGCCCGGATAGGCCGTGCCGCCGTCAAGGCGGATGCCGAAGCCGGAGGCCGAGCGGTAGCCGGTGATGCGGCCGTAGTCGGGAATGAAGTTCTGTTCCGGGTCTTCCGTGGTGATGCGGCACTGGAGCGCATGGCCGTTGAGGCGGATATCCTCCTGCTTCGGCACGCCCGATTGCGGCGTGCCGATCGCCTCGCCGTCGAGGATGTGGATCTGCGCCTTGACGATGTCGATGCCGGTCACGACTTCCGTGACGGTGTGCTCGACCTGGATGCGCGGGTTGACCTCGATGAAGTAGAATTTTCCCGTGTCGGCATCCATCAGGTACTCGACCGTGCCGGCGCCGATGTAATTCGTCGCGCGGGCGATCTTCAGCGAATAGTCGGCCAATTCCTGGCGCTGCGCATCCGAAAGATAGGGCGCGGGCGCGCGCTCGACGACCTTCTGGTTGCGGCGCTGGATGGAGCAGTCGCGCTCGAAGAGATGCACGACATTGCCGTGCGTATCGCCGAGGATCTGGCTTTCGACGTGGCGGGCGCGCTCGACGAGCTTTTCGAGATAGACCTCGTCCTTACCGAAGGCGGCCTTGGCCTCGCGCTTGGCTTCCGTCACCTCGCGGATCAGGTCCTTCGGATCGCGGATGGCGCGCATGCCGCGCCCGCCGCCGCCCCAGGAGGCCTTGAGCATGACGGGATAGCCGATCTCGGCGGCGAGGCGATGAATTTCCTTCTCGTCGTCCGGCAGCGGCTCGGTCGCCGGCACGACCGGCACGCCGACGGAAATGGCGAGGTTGCGGGCAGCGACCTTGTTGCCGAGCTGGCGCATCGTATCGGGCCGCGGGCCGATGAAGGTGATGCCGGCCGCATCGCAGGCATCGACGAATTCCGGGCTTTCCGACAAGAGGCCGTAGCCCGGATGGATCGCATCCGCCCCGGAAAGCTTGGCGACACGGATCACCTCGTCGATCGAAAGATAGCTCTCGATGGGGCCGAGATCGCGGGCCAGGTGCGAGCCACGGCCGATCTGGTAGCTCTCATCCGCCTTGAAGCGGTGCAGCGCCAGTTTGTCCTCTTCCGCCCATATCGCGACCGTTTTGAGCCCCAGTTCATTGGCCGCGCGGAACACGCGGATGGCGATTTCTGAACGGTTGGCGACAAGGATCTTGGAAATGGGCAAGTCGGACTCCTCAATGACTTGGAAGCGGGAAATGCTGCACCCGCGAAGAGGATTATTAGCGGGTAATTTTCAAAGTTCAATTTTGGAGTCGCCATCCGGCGAAAGATTTGCGGCCTGGAGGGCAAGTTCCGCAAAGGTGCGCCGGGGCATGGCGCAACGGAATTGCGCAAAACCAGACGGATACAACGTTTTCGCAAAGAGCGGTGAGCCGCGGCGGCTCAGGAGACGAGCCCCAGCCGGAAGGCGATGGCGATGGCGTGGTGCCGGTTGCGCGCGCCGAGCTTTTCCTGGATGCCGTTCATGTACCAGTCCACCGTATGGCTGGAAATGCCGAGAACCCGGCCGATGTCATGGGAGGTCATGCCTTCGGCCAGGAGGCTGAGCGCCTCCATCTCGCGGCGTGTCAATTCCACGTCCACGATGGCGGAAAGGCGGGCGGCGGCCTCCGGATCGGCGGCATGGATGAGCTTCCAGTAGAGCCGCCGCGCGATTCCGTCGAACAGGCCGACTTCCACGCTTTCCAGGTCGATCGGCTTGCCGCCGAGGCTGAGGCTGCCGAGAAGTCCCCGACGGCCATGGACGGGGAACACGTAACCGTCCTCCAGTCCGTTCTGCCGCGCGTCCACCATCATGCGCTCCATGCGCTTGCGGTGCGGGCTGAGGCGGAAGGCGCCGAGCGTGTCGCGCCAGCGGAAGCCCGCCTGCGCATGGCCGAGATAGCGCATCGTCGGATCGACCTGCATGTAGCGCTTGCGCAGATAGGTTTCGAGCCAGCCCTTGGGCCAATGGCCGGCAAGCAGCAGGCTCGGCGGGTCTTCCGCCGGCTTCGGCGCCTGGAGGAGGCCGTAGTAATCGAACCCGTACAACTTGATAAGACGCTCGAACTCGGCCGTGGTTTCCTCCCGGCCGCGCAACTCGTCGATCAGTGCAAGAAACTGCACCAGCAAGTTGATCTTCATGTGCCCCGCGCTTGAATAGCTTTGTTAACCAACTGATAAAGCTGAACCCGGCCGCAATCGGCCCAAGCGCCCCATTCATTGTCCCCATCTGACAGATGGCAGGAAGGCGGAGCGAAAATCAATCGCTTTGCACGCATGGCAGGCCTGAAATCGCATAATCACGCAAGATTTCAGCCGAGTCATGAAATTTGCTTGGCCGGGGAGAACTTTTGCCCCTTCCGCTGATTAATAGGCTGAGCCAAGGGACGGAAGGTGCCAATGCTGCACCGCATAACAGGTATTGCCGGAAAGGCCCGCATTCGTGTCTTTGTTTCAGGTTTATGCAAGAGCCCTCAGCTATCTCGGGGTCTACAAGATCCGCGTCGGTTCGGTCGTCGCCGCCAACATCGTGCTCGCGGTGATAACCATTGCCGAGCCGGTCCTGTTCGGCCGCATCATCGATGCCATTTCCACCAAGGGCGACGTGACGCCCATGCTTCTCCTGTGGGCGGGCTTCGGCCTGTTCAACACGATCGCCTTCGTGCTCGTCGCGCGCGAGGCCGACCGGCTGGCACATGGCCGGCGGGCGAGCCTGCTGACGGAAGCCTTCGGCCGCATCATCTCCATGCCGCTCGCCTGGCATAGCCAGCGCGGCACCTCCAATGCGCTGCACACGCTGCTGCGCGCCTGCGAGACGCTGTTCGGCCTCTGGCTCGAATTCATGCGCACGCACCTCGCCACCGCCGTCGCGCTCGTCCTGCTCATTCCCACGGCGTTTGCGATGGACTATCGCCTCTCGCTCGTGCTGCTGGTGCTCGGCGTTGCCTATGTCATCATCGGCAAAGTGGTGATGAACCGCACCCGCGAAGGCCAGGCCTCGGTCGAGAACCACTATCACACCGTCTTCTCCCATGTGTCGGACTCGATCAGCAACGTCTCGGTCGTGCACAGCTACAACCGCATCGAAGCCGAAACGCGGGAGCTGAAGCGCTTTGCCGAACGCCTGATCAATGCACAGTATCCGGTGCTCGACTGGTGGGCGCTGGCGAGCGCGCTGAACCGCATCGCCTCGACGATCTCGATGATGACCATCCTCGTCATCGGCACGGTTCTGGTGCAGCGGGGCGAAATCAAGGTGGGCGACGTCATTGCCTTCATCGGCTTCGCAGGCCTGCTCATCGGCCGCCTCGACCAGATGAAGGCCTTCGCCACGCAGATCTTCGAGGCGCGCGCCAAGCTGGAGGACTTCTTCACGCTGGAAGACGCCGTCAAGGAGCGCGAGGAACCGACGGGCGCCGGCGATCTCGGCGAGGTCAAGGGCAAGGTCGAGTACCGCAACGTCAATTTCGACTTCGCCAATGCCACCCAGGGCGTCAGCGACGTCTCCTTCACGGTGGAGGCAGGTCAGACCGTCGCCATCGTCGGTCCGACCGGCGCCGGCAAGACGACGCTCGTCAACCTGCTGCAGCGCGTCTACGAGCCGAAGTCCGGCCAGATCCTCATCGACGGCGTCGACATCTCGACGGTGACGCGCAAGTCGTTGCGTCGCTCGATCGCCACCGTGTTCCAGGATGCGGGCCTGCTCAACCGCTCGATCTCCGACAATATCCGCCTGGGCCGCGAAGGCGCCACGCAGGCGGAAATCGAGGCGGCGGCGGAAGCGGCCGCGGCGGGCGACTTCATCGCCTCGCGCCAGGGCGGCTACGAGACCCATGTCGGCGAGCGCGGCAACCGCCTGTCCGGTGGCGAGCGCCAGCGCATCGCCATCGCCCGCGCCATCCTCAAGAACGCGCCGATCCTCGTGCTCGACGAGGCGACCAGCGCGCTCGACGTGGAGACGGAAGCGCGCGTGAAGACGGCAATCGACCAGCTCCGGCGCAACCGCACGACCTTCATCATCGCGCATCGCCTGTCGACCGTCCGCGAGGCCGACCTCGTCGTCTTCATGGATCACGGCAGGATCGCCGAGATGGGCACGTTCAACGATCTCAGCCAGAGCAACGGCCGCTTCGCCGCCCTGCTGCGCGCCAGCGGCATCCTGACCGACGACGACGTGCGCAAGAGCCACACCGCCGCCTGATCGGCGTCGTCACCGCGGAGCATCGCTCCCCTTGACCGGCAGGGCCCCAAGGCCCTGCCGTCTTGCATTCTGGGCGATGACGGCGGCCTGCCAGTCGAGGTAGCGTGCATAGGCGAAGTGCAGCACGATGCCGAGCAAGACATAGAGCGTGCCGATAAGGGGGTTCTTGCCCGTAACGAACATCATCACCTGCCCCGCCATGGCGAGGATCGTGCCGAAGATGAAGACGGCGAGCGAATGCCGCCCGATCGCGACGAGCGGGTGGGAGAGCGGCAGCGCGGCCCAGTTCGAGAGGACCGGGATCGTCGCCACGAGATAGGCCCCCGCCAGCACATGCAGGAGCCGGGTCGTCGAGAGGAACGTCTTGTCGAAGCCCGTCAGCACCGCCGGCAGGCCGTAGGAGAAGTCGATGCTCCACCAGGAGAACACGACCCAGAGCATCGTGACGACGAGATAGGCCGCCGAAAGCGCGAGCAGGACCGGATTGCGCGCGATCCCCTTTTTCCTCGCCCGCAGCACGCCGACGAAGCCGATGACGAACAGGAACTGCCAGGACAGCGGATTGAGGAACCAGTAGCCGTCGTCCAGGAAGTTCGACGGCGCGATGTGCCAGACGCCCGCGCAGAGCCAGAGCGTGCCGGACACGGCGAGCAGCAGCATGGCGCTGCGCCGGTAGAGCCAGAGAAAGCCGGGCAGCATCAGGAAGACGACGGCATACATGGACAGGATGTTGTTGTAGCCGAACTGATGGCCGAGCAGCACCATGCTGACGACGCCCTGTTCCGTACGGTCGACGACA
Source organism: Shinella sp. HZN7 (assembly GCF_001652565.1). Taxonomy (NCBI): domain Bacteria; kingdom Pseudomonadati; phylum Pseudomonadota; class Alphaproteobacteria; order Hyphomicrobiales; family Rhizobiaceae; genus Shinella; species Shinella sp. HZN7. Next base: position 4,055,988 of record NZ_CP015736.1, read on the forward strand.
GCGCGCAGGTTGATCTCCGAGAGCAGATCCGGCCGGTCGAACCACAGTGCCCCGCCGGCAAAGATCGCGAAGGTGACGATGCTCGTCATGATATGGGCGACATAGAGCGTGAGAGCCCGGCGCAGGATGCGCAGCGTCACGGCAAGGCGTTCGCCGATGGCGAAGCGCGATCCGTAGGCGAGCCCCACGGACATGCCGGAAATCAGCACGAAGGCTTCCGCCGAATCGGAAAAGCCGAAATTCTTGTGCGTCAGGTGTTCCAGATACTGGCCGGGAACGTGGTTGACGAAGATCGTCAGGAGGGCAAGGGCCCGGAAGACGTCGAGGCGTGTGTCGCGTTGCCGCGGCACGGCGCCTGTCGGTCCAAATTTGTCTGTCATGATGCTCTGATCCACATGGCGTGGATCAGAGCAAATAGCCCTCGTTTGAAGATTTGATGACAGAGCCGTTCACACATGTCTGCCATCCACCGTCGCCGGCCCGCTCGACGCGGATCGACAGTTTCCTGCCGTCGAGATCGAGCGTCGCTTCGTAGCCGCTCCATGCCGCCGGCAGCGCCGGATTGACGAAGAGGCGGCCGCCTTCCTTTCGGATGCCGAGAATGCCTTCCACCGCCGCGCGGTAGAGCCAGCCGGCCGAGCCCGTATACCAGGACCAGCCGCCGCGCCCCGTGCGCTCGCCCTCGCCATAGACATCTGCGGCGACGACATAGGGTTCCACGCGGTAGAGTTCGGCCGCGTCCGGGCTCAATGCATGGTTGACGGGGTTGAGGATGCTGAAGCAGGTCCAGGCATCCTCCGCCCGGCCGAGGCGGGCGAGCGCCAGCACGACCCAGGTCGCTGCATGGGTATATTGCCCGCCGTTCTCCCGCACGCCCGGCGGATAGGCTTTTATATAGCCGGGGTCCTGCGGCGTCTCGACGAAGGGCGGGGTGAACAGACGGATGACGCCGTTCTCCCGGTCGACGAGGTTGTCCATGACCGCATCCATCGCCTGGCGCGACCGCTCCGCATCGCCGATGCCGGACAGCACGCTCCAGCTCTGCGCGATCGAATCGATCCGGCATTCGGCGTTTTCCGCCGAACCAAGCGGCGTGCCGTCGTCGAACGTGCCGCGGCGATAGTAGCCGCCGTCCCAGCCCGCCGTTTCCAGCGCCACCTTGAGGCGGCCGAGATGTTCCTGCCAGAGGTCGGCGCGGGGATGATCGCCGCGCTCGCGGGCAACGGGGATGAAGCCGGAGAGCGTGCCCGCCAGGAACCAGCCGAGCCAGACGCTCGTGCCCCGGCCCGCCTCGCCGACACGGTTCATGCCGTCGTTCCAGTCGCCGCCGAGGATGAGCGGCAGGCCGTTCTCCCCGGTGCGGCGGAGCGCAAGATCGAGCGCGCGGGCGCAATGCTCGTAGAGCGATGCTTCCTGCGCGGAGCGCTCCGGCGTGTAGAAGGCGTCGTGCTGCCCCTCGGCGAGCGGCGCGCCTTCGATGAAGGCGAGCGTTTCATCGAGGATCGCCCGGTCGCCGGTGGTGCGGCAATAATAGTCCACCGCATGGGCGAGCCACACCACATCGTCGGAGATCAGTGTACGCACGCCGGCCCCGCTGTCGGGCAACCACCAATGCTGCACGTCGCCCTCGACGAACTGGCGCGAGGCCGCATTGAGGATCTGCCCCCGGGCAAGCTCCGGACGATGCAGGATGAAGGCGAGCGTATCCTGCAACTGGTCGCGGAAGCCAAAGGCCCCGCTCGCCTGGTAGAAGGCCGAACGCGCCTGGATGCGGCAGCCCAGCGCCTGATAGGGCAGCCAGTCGTTGACCATGCGGTCGAGCGCGGCATCCGGCGTCTTGACCTGCAACGTGCCGGTAAAATCGCTCCAATAGGCACGGACGGCGGCCATGACGGCGTCGAAATCGGCTTGGCGGCTCTTTTCGGCGAGCGTCCGGGCGCTCTCCGTATCGGCCGTATCGCCGAGCACGAAGAGGAGTTCCCGCTTTTCGCCCGGCTTCAGGACGATCTCGACGGCGAGGGCCGCGCAGGGATCGCCGATGCCCTCGGCCGAGCCCGAAAGCGCCTGCCCAGCCGCAACGGCGGCCGGCAGCACGATATCGCCGCCGCGGCCGATGAATTCGCGGCGCCTGGCGGTAAAGCCCGCCACCGGCGCGTCGACGGCGAAGAAGCTGGTCCGGCCGGAAAAGTCGAAGCTGTAGGGATTGGTGGCGAAGAGCGCACCGCTCTCCTCGTCATGGCTGGTCAAAACGAAGGGCGCGGTTTTCGCCGGATTGTTGCCGAGCACCCATTCGACATAGCCGTAGACCGTCAGGCTGCGTTCCGTCTCGCCGGTGTTTTTCAGGACGAGACGGGAATATTTGACCGGCTCTTCCGGGTCGACCGTCTGCACGAGGTCGAGCTCGATACCGTCCTCCCAGCTACGGAAGGCGGAATAGCCGAGGCCGTGCCAGGCCTCGAACTTGACCGACTTCTTGCGCGAGAGGGCGGCGAAGGGCGCGATGACGGCGCCGCTCTCGCGATCCCGCACGTAAAACGCTTCGCCCGGCCGGTTGATGACCGGATCGTTCGTCCAGTGCGTCAGCTGGAAATCGCGCGAATTGCGGCTCCAGGTGTAGCTTGCGCCTTCCGCCGAGACGTGGAAGCCGAAATGCGGGTTGGCGATGACGTTGATCCACGGCTGGGGCGTCGCCTCGCCGCCGCGAAGCCGCACGGCATATTCCCGGCGCTCCTCGTTGAAACCGCCGAAACCGTTCCAGAAGGTGAGACCCTTGCCGTCGATCTCCACCGGTTCGCCAACGAGAGCAGGCAGTTTCGGCGCGGGCGCCGGCGTCGTCTCGGTCTTTGCCTCCTCCTCCCCGCGGGGCGTTGCGAAGAGGGAGACCGTACGGGCGATCTGGTCGGAGAGCGTGCCGTTGCGGGCGTGGAAGACCGCGCGGGCCGTCGCCAGCAACGCCTGCCAGGTGGTGACGTCCATCAGGTCGCGGCGCACCGTGAAGACATGCTGGCGCGCGCCGTCGGACTGGCTGCGGATGCGCAGGTTCTCGCACATATGGTCGAGCGTGTGCTGCATGTCCTGCGCATAGGAGGCGGCGCGCTCGTTGAGGATGACGAGATCGGCGATGACGCCGCGATGGCGCAGGTAATCCTGCGCGCGCAACGCCTCGCGGGCGACTTCCACGTCGATCTCGTCGTTGATGCGCAGCACGAAGATCGGGAAATCGCCCGAGATCGCCAGCGGCCAGAGCGCCGACTGGGCGGTGAGGCCGTTCTCGATCGTGCCGGTGTCGGCGCGCAGGTGCATGTCCGGATAGGTGAGGTAGCGGCCGAGCATCTGGAAGCTCGCCGCCTCCTGCGAGGTGACGCCGACATGGCGCATATGCACCTGCGAGCGCGTCCAGGCATGGATCATCTCGTGGTTGAAGCTGTCCGGGTGGCGGTAGCGGTCGATGGCGGCGTCCAGCTCCGCACGGCTCGGCGCGGCAATGGTCCAGAAGATGACCTTGACCTTCTTGCCCGCCGGCACGCGCACGACGCGGCGCAGCGCCATGACCGGATCGAGCGTGAAGCCGTCCGTGCCGGAAAGCTGCGCGCCCGGATCGAAGGCGGCGGCATTGGTCAGCGCGCGGCCGCGGCCGATGAAGCGGCGACGGTCCGTCTCGACCTCGGTGCGGCGCGAAGGCCCGGCATTGTCCACGATGAGGTGGGCGATCGCCATGTCCGGCTCGTTCGGATTGCGCTTCTGCCGCTCGGCGCGGATGACGTCGCCGCGCTTGCCGATCTCCGTCCGGATGAACATCTTCGAGAACATCGGGTGGGCATTGTCGGCCTCGTCCGTCGAGATGACGGGCTCCATATAGGAGGTCACCTCGATGAAGCGGTCTTCCGGCCCTGTGTTGAGCAGCGTCAGGCGGCGGCCTTCCGCATCGTGCTCGGTGGCGACGATGCATTCGACCTCGCTGGTCAGCGTGCCGACGGTCTTGATGAATTCCGCCTTGTCGTCGCCGAACTGGGTCTTCGTCACCTCGCCTTCCGCACGCTTCGGCTCGGCGGTAGCGGACCACCAGTCGTTCGTCGCCGTATCGCGCAGGAAGATGAAGGAGCCCCAGCGGTCTTCCGTCGGATCGGGCTTCCAGCGCGTGACGGACTGGCCGTTCCAGCGCGAATAGCCGGCACCGGTCGCCGTCAGCATCACGGCATAGTGGCCGTTCGACAGGAAGACCGTCTCGCGCTCCTTCAAGAAGGGTTCCTTGATGATGCGGATTTCCGGGCGCAGCAGGTCGGCCTGGGTGCTGCCGACGGTCTCCGGCTCACGCTTGGCGTTGATGACCGGAATGTCGCGCGGCGCCTTCTCCTGCAGGAGCAGCTCGGCCGCCTCGATGACAGGATCGGCGTGGAACCGCTCGCGCAGCGCACCGTTGAAGACGACGTTGGCGACCGCGGCGATCGACATGCCGTGATGGTGCGCCATGTAGTTGCGCACCACGGCGCAGGTCTTGCCCTCCGGCACGCGGGTCGGCGTGAAGTCCACGGCATCGTGGAAGCCGTAGACGCCGAGCGCGCCAAGTTTTCTCAGACGTTCGAGGTTTTCCAGCGCCGCCTTGGGCGCATATTGCGTCGCCAGCAGCGAGGCATAGGGCGCGATGACGGCATTCTGGCCGAGACCACGTTTCAGGCCGAGCGTCGGCACGCCGAAATTGGTGTACTGATAGGTCAGCTCGTGGTCGCGGGCGTTGAAGGCCGCTTCCGAAATGCCCCAGGGCGTGCCGAGGCGGCGTCCGTGGTTCATCTGCTCGACGACGACGAGGTTGTTGGTCTGGTTCAGGATGCCGCCCTGGCGCTCCTGCATGACGAGCGGCGGCATCAGGTATTCGAACATCGAGCCGGACCAGGAGACCAGCGCGCCGCGCGAGCCGACCGGCACGACCGGGCGACCGAGCTTGTACCAGTGTTCTGTCGGAAGGTCGCCCTTGGCGATGGCGAAAAGGCTCGTCAGGCGCGCTTCCGAAGCGAGCAGGTCGTAGCAGGCCTCGTCCAGTTCATTGGTCTCGACGCGGTAGCCGATCGAGAGCAGGCGGCGTTCCGGGCGGAAGAGGAAGCCGAAATCCATCGAGAAGGCGATGTCGCGCGCGCGGTCGCGCAGCACGACGAGGCGCTCGCGCAGGCCCTCGATGCTGCCGAGGTCGAAGACGCTGTCGGCGATATGCGCCTCGCAGGTCGCAACCAGCGCGCCGGCCCATCTGGCGAGCTCCCCGCTTTCGGCCGACTTGATCTCGTGGTCGAGGTTGACGATCAGCTTGTTGACGTCGCGCGCCAGCACCGCGAGGTTAATGACGCGGATGGAGGCGAATTCGTGCTCGCGCTTGACGGCGGCGAGCGCATTGTGGAAGCCGGCGATGCGCTCCTCGATGAGGCGGCGCAGGGGGCGCACGGTCTTGCGGTCGTCGGGAAGCTGCTTCAGCGTCTCGGAAAGGATCGAGGCGACGTCGCCGATGCCGTCGAGGCTGCCCTGGAGATGGGCCGAGGGGGCTTCCGCCCATTCGCGACACATGGAGGAGACGGCGATGAGATGGCCGGCAAGGTTGCCGCTGTCGACCGCCGAGACATAGCGCGGGCCCAGCGTTTCCAGCGTATTGGTGCGATACCAGTTGTAGAGGTGGCCGCGATATTTCGGCATGCCGTCGATGGTGGCGATGGTCTGTTCGAGGCGGCGGACCGTCTCCTCGAAGCTGATCCAGCCGAAATCACGGGCGGAAATCACCGAAAGCAGGTAGACGCCGATATTGGTCGGCGAGGTGCGCTCGGCGAGCACCGGCTGCGGCGTTTCCTGGAAATTGTCCGGCGGCAGGTAATGCTGCTCGGCGGTGACGAAGGTTTCGAAATAGCGCCAGGTGCGGCGCGCGATCTTGCGCAGTTCCGTCGCGACATGGTCGGAGACGACGAGCTGGTCCTCGGTCTCGGCCGTCTGGCTGACATACCAGGCAATGGCCGGCGAGAGCGCCCAGACGAGGGCGAAGGGGATTCCGATGAAAGGCAAGCCCGTCTTCGAGACCATGGCGAGCGCCACGGAGAGCGCGGCGAGCGCCGGGGCCTGCCACATCGATTTGTAATGGGCGAGAATGCCGCCGCGCGCGGCGCTGTCGGCCTGCGCGGCCGTGCGCCATTCCAGCATCAGCTTGCGGCTGACAATGGTGCGGTAGAGCGAGCGGACGATCGCATCGGCCATCAGGGCCGCCGAATGGGCGATGAAGGCGATGCGCAGCGCGACCTGGGCATTGGCCGCGCGGATATCCGAGATGACCCGGTGCACATGGGCGCGCGCGACAATGTCGTTGCGGCGGGGCATGATGCCGGAAATCAGCGAGAGCGTCGGGGCGACGAAGAGCAGGAAGATCAGCACGAGCTGCCAGATCAGCGCCTGGCGCGGCTCCATGTAGTACCAGCCCATGACGGAGGCGACGAGCCAGCCGACGGGGATGAGGCTGCGGCGCAGGTTGTCGTACATCTTCCAGCGGCCGAGCATGGAAATGCCGCTCGACGGGCCGAAGATATAGGGGATGAGCTGCCAGTCGCCGCGCGCCCAGCGATGCTGGCGCGAGGTTTCGGTGCCGTAGCGCGTCGGGAAGTCCTCGACCAGCTCGACATCCGTCACCAGCGCGCAATGGGCGAGCGAGCCTTCGAGCAGGTCGTGGCTGAGGACGGAATTCTCCTCGATCCGGCCCTTCACCGCCGTCTCGAAGGCATCGACATGGTAGAGGCCCTTGCCGGTGAACGTGCCTTCCCCGACGAAATCCTGGTAGACGTCGGAGACCGTGAAGACATAGGGGTCGATGCCGCGGTCGGCGGAGAAGATGCGCTGGAAGGTCGAGGCTTCCTTGCCCGTCGTCAGCGAGGGGGTGACGCGCGGCTGCAGGATGCTGTAGCCGGCTATGACCTCGCCCTTTTCCGCGTCGATCACCGGGCGGTTGATCGGGTGGTGCAGCTTGCCGACGAGCTTCGTCACCGCATCGCGCATCAGGCGTGTGTCGGAATCGAGCGTCATGACGTATTTCACGTCCGCCGGCACGATGTTGGCGCCCGGCAGGAAGGTGGTGTCGCCGTCGCCGCGCAAGAGCAGATTCAGCTCGTGCAGCTTGCCGCGCTTGCGCTCCCAGCCCATCCAGCAGCCTTCGGAGGGATTGTAGAGGCGGCGGCGGTGTAGCAGGTAGAAACGCGTCCGGCCGTCATAGGCGTAGCGCGCGGAGAGTGTCGCGATCTCGCGCTTGGCGTAGTCGAGCACGTCGAGGTCGGCCGGAGATTCCTCCACCTGGCTGTCGGCCCAGTCGCTGAGCAGCGCGAAATAGATCTCGCCGCGCGGATTGGCGAGGTAGTGCACTTCGAGATTGCGCACCAATTCGTCGACGTGGTCGCGCTTGGAGATCAGACAGGGCACGACGACGAGCGTGCGCGCATCCTCGGGAATGCCATCCTTGAACTCGTAGCCGACGAGGCGCGAGGGCGTGACGAAGAAGGTGACGAGCGTGTTGAACAGGCCCGTCGCCCCCTCCGAAGCGGGCAGGGCGAAAAGCACCAGCATGATCAGCCAGGCGCCATCCGGGATATCGAGCTGGTCGAGGAAATAATAGACCGCGATCATCGCCAGGAGCGTCAGCAGGATGTTCGGGCCGGCGATGGCGAACCAGTCGAGCTTGCGGCCGAAGCGCACGATGCGCTGGACGATCGACGGGCGGTAGCCGATGCGCTTTTCGAGCAGCTTGCGCTTCTTGCCGACGAGGAAGGCCGCGACATTGGCCTCGTAGTCGGGGTCTTCCGCGTGGGCGGCAGCATCTTCCGCCGTCATCGCCAGCGCCGTCTCGGTCACCTCCAGCTCGGTCTTGCCGGAGCGGCGGGCGAAACGCTCGATCGTGTTGCGGTACTTGTTGCGCGAGCCGAAATCGAGGTCGCTGTAGTCGGACCCCTGGCGCAGCGCCTCGTCGAGGCGGCTGACGCTCTCGAACCAGACGGGCCATTCCGTGTCGTCCACCGCACGCAGGCTCTTGATGAGCGAGCTCATCGTCACATTGCCGGAGGACAGGCGGTTGTTCTCCGCGACGATCAGCTCTTCGAGGTCGCTGCCGCGGCTCTCGATCTTGCGTTCCAGCCACTGGATCACCGCGCCGGAGGCCGTCAGGCCATCGCGCAGGCGATAGAGGAGCTGGATCACGAAGGTGTTGTCGTCGATGAAGCTCTCCAGCGACTGGAGATGCGCGATGGACTTTTCCGGATCGTTGAGGCGGATCAGCTCATCGGCCACCTCGTTGGCCTTGAAGCGCATTTTCCGTGAACGCTCGACGCGGCTGGAAATGCGGCGGAGGTTTTCGAGCAGTACGAAGCGGATGAAGGAGGGCAGCGCCCAGAGTTCGCCGATCTTCAGCGCGTCGACCTTCTGGAACCCCTGGACGAAGGCCGTCAGGCCCTCGTGCGAGACGCCGCTATGGGTATGCGCGACATAGAGCCAGGCGAGCGCCAGCGTGCGCGGCATCACCTGCCCTTCGACCTCGATGGTCGGAAGCTGGCGATAGAAGCGGCGCGGAAAATCGCGGCGGACCTCCTGGATCGCCTCTTCGACGACATAGTAGTTGTCGAGCAACCATTCGGCCGCCGGCGTGATCTGGGCGCCCGCCTCGACATCCTTGGCCGTCGCGCGATAGACGCGGAAGATTTCCTTCTCGTTTTCCTTGTGCCGGGCGCGGAACTCGAAGGGCTGGAAGCCGGGCAGCGGCGCGCTCTTGTCGCGCGCCAGGGCCTCACCGCATTCGGCCAGCTCTTCCAGCGTCAGATAGGTGGCGCGGATCGAATCGTTATAGTCGATCTGCTTGGCGTCAGCATCGCGCGAGGCGGCTTGCGGCGTATTGTGAAGGGGCATGTTTCTGATTCTGGATCCGGCCATGTTGAACCATCCGGCAACGGCCTTTGTGCCGAACGGTTTCTTGCGGACAGGCTTCATCTCGGTGCCGCGATCAGCCATGCGACCAAACAGCGCCCCGACGGCGCGGATGGGGTGGACATGGCTCAGGCGACACGCTGGTAGGCATCCTGGCCGCGTGGTGCATGAAAACGGCATTTTTTAGCCGTAAGGACAGAGACTTGCAACATGTCAACAGGACCGGATGGCACAGCATTGACCCTCATTTGCGGTTTTGGTGAATCGCCCGCCCCGCGTAAAGGGCGAGGGGGCGCATAGAACCGGTGGATGCGAAATGCCCGAGGTCGATAAAAGTTCCCAACGCCCTTGTCGCGCCTGTGCATGACCGATCCCGCCATTGACTTGCAGCCTCGCCCAAGCCAGTCTGCCGGCGTCAGGGTCTTCCGAGTCGATCGGCTCGGAGGCTAAGAGGGAAGCCGGTGCGATGCTCCGAAAGGAGCGCCAAGACCGGCGCTGCCCCCGCAACTGTGAACGGCGAGCTGCTGTCGCTCCAGGCCACTGGTGGATATCACCGGGAAGGCGAGACAGACGCGATGACCCGCAAGCCAGGAGACCTGCCCTGACAGTCGTAACGTCCATGGGCGGGGTGTCCCAGTGGTGCGCTTGCTTTTCGCCCTCCGGGCGAAGTTCCAGCAGCGTGCGTCCGGTCATCCCCCAATTTTCCGATTGGGGAAGAAAATGCTTGCCATCACCAATGACGGTCCTTCCGGCACCGGAAAGCCGGAATCCATCTTCATCTCCTGGCTGCTCTGGCAGCCGCGCGGCGCCGACCTTGCCGTCGAGGCGCTGAAGGAGGTGCAGAAACTTTCGCGCTACGAGAAGGTCGATCCGGATATCGCCCGCCTGAAGGCGCTTTTCGCCTCGCTGGCCGGGTCGGATCGGCTGGTGCACTGACCACAGCCGCATAAAGACATATTGACATAAAGATATCTTTATGTGATCTCCGGTGCAGGATTATTGCACCGGAGGGCTTTGCCATGGCCAAATCGCACCTGGACACCCTGTTCGGCCCCGAACTGCCGCCGCGCGACGGACGCGAGATCCTCGCCGCCCTCCAGGCCGCCGCGCGCGAGCGCATCCTCGTGCTCGACGGCGCCATGGGCACGGAAATCCAGACGCTCAAGCTGGTGGAGGAGGATTTCCGCGGCGAGCGCTTCGGCGACTGCGCCTGCCACCAGCAGGGCAACAACGATCTCCTGACGCTGACCCAGCCGGCGGCGATCGAGGACATCCACTATCGCTATGCGCTCGCCGGCGCGGACATCCTGGAAACCAACACCTTCTCCTCCACGACCATCGCCCAGGCCGACTACGGCATGGAGGACATGGTCTACGAACTCAACCGCGACGGCGCGCGCCTTGCCCGCCGCGCCGGCCTCAGGGCCGCCGAGAAGGACGGACGTCGCCGGTTCGTCGCCGGCGCGCTCGGCCCGACGAACCGCACCGCCTCCATCTCGCCGGACGTCAACAATCCCGGCTACCGCGCCGTCACCTTCGACGATCTGCGCATCGCCTATGCCGACCAGGTGCGCGGTCTCATCGACGGCGGCGCCGACATCATCCTCATCGAGACGATCTTCGACACGCTGAACGCCAAGGCGGCGATCTTCGCCACCCGCGCGGTCTTCGAGGAAAAGGGAATCGAACTGCCCGTCATGATCTCGGGCACGATCACTGACCTCTCGGGCCGCACGCTCTCCGGCCAGACGCCGGAGGCCTTCTGGAATTCGGTGCGCCACGCCGAGCCCTTCTCCATCGGCCTCAACTGCGCGCTCGGCGCCAATGCCATGCGCGCCCATCTCGCGGAGATCTCGTCCGTCGCCCAGACCTTCGTCTGCGCCTATCCCAATGCCGGCCTGCCGAACGCCTTCGGCAAATATGACGAAACACCGGAGGAAATGGCCGCCCAGATCGAGGGCTTCATGCGCGATGGCCTCGTCAACATCGTCGGCGGCTGCTGCGGCTCGACGCCGGACCATATCCGCGCCATCGCCGCGGCCGCCGCGCGCCACTCGCCACGCGAAATCCCCGACATCCCGCGCCACATGCGCCTCTCGGGCCTCGAACCCTTCACGCTGACCGAGGCCATCCCCTTCGTGAATGTCGGCGAGCGCACCAACGTCACCGGCTCGGCGAAATTCCGCAAGCTGATCACCGCGGGCGACTATGCCGCGGCGCTCGATGTCGCGCGCGACCAGGTGGCGAACGGCGCGCAGGTCATCGACATCAACATGGACGAGGGCCTGATCGATTCCACAAGGGCAATGGTGGAATATCTCAACCTCATCGCCGCCGAGCCCGACATCGCCCGCGTTCCGGTGATGATCGATTCGTCGAAATGGGAGGTGATCGAGGCGGGCCTGAAATGCGTGCAGGGCAAGCCGCTGGTCAACTCGATCTCGCTGAAGGAGGGCGAAGAAGCCTTCCTGCATCACGCCAAACTGGTGCGCGCCTATGGCGCCGCCGTCGTCGTCATGGCCTTCGACGAGAAGGGCCAGGCCGACACGAAGGCGCGCAAGGTGGAGATCTGCACCCGCGCCTACAGGCTGCTCACCGAAGTCGCCGGCCTTGCGCCTGAAGATATCGTCTTCGACCTCAACATCTTCGCCGTCGCGACGGGCATCGAGGAGCACGACAATTACGGCGTCGACTTCATCGAGGCGACGGTCGAAATCACCGCGACGCTGCCGCATGTCCATGTGTCCGGCGGCGTCTCCAACCTTTCCTTCTCCTTCCGCGGCAACGAGCCGGTGCGGGAAGCCATGCACGCCGTCTTCCTCTACCACGCCATCCAGGCGGGCATGGACATGGGCATCGTCAATGCCGGCCAGCTCGCCGTCTACGATACGATCGAGCCGGAACTGCGCGAGGCCTGCGAGGACGTGGTGCTGAACCGCGCACCGAAGGCCGGCGGCACCGCCACCGAGCGCCTGCTCGACATCGCCGAACGCTTCAAGGGCACTGCCGGCAAGGAAGCCAGGGAACGCGACCTCGCCTGGCGCGACTGGCCGGTGGAAAAACGCCTCGAACATGCCCTCGTCAACGGCATCACCGAATTCGTCGAGATCGACACGGAAGAGGCGCGGCAGAACGCCGAACGCCCGCTGCACGTCATCGAAGGCCCTCTGATGGCCGGCATGAACGTCGTGGGCGACCTCTTCGGCGCCGGAAAGATGTTCCTGCCGCAGGTCGTCAAATCCGCCCGCGTGATGAAGCAGGCCGTCGCCGTTCTGCTGCCTTACATGGAGGCCGAAAAGCTCGCCAATGGCGGCGGCAGCGAACGGCAGAGCGCGGGCAAGATCCTGATGGCGACCGTCAAGGGCGACGTGCACGACATCGGCAAGAACATCGTCGGCGTCGTGCTCGCCTGCAACAATTACGAGATCATCGACCTCGGCGTCATGGTGCCGGCGACGAAGATCCTCGAAACGGCGAAGGCCGAGAAGGTCGACATCATCGGCCTCTCCGGTCTCATCACCCCCTCGCTCGACGAGATGGTGCATGTCGCCTCGGAAATGGAGCGCGAAGGCTTCGACATCCCCCTCCTCATCGGCGGGGCGACGACGAGCCGCGTGCACACGGCGGTGAAGATCCATCCGCGCTACGACCGCGGCCAGGCGGTCTACGTCACCGACGCCAGCCGCGCCGTCGGCGTGGTCGGCTCCCTGCTGTCGGCCGAGATGAAGCCCGGCTATGTCGAGACGCTGAAGGCCGAATACCGCAAGGTCGCCGATGCACATGCGCGTAGCGAGGCGGAAAAGCAGCGCCTGCCGATCGCCAGGGCCCGCGCCAACGCGTTCAGGGCGGACTGGTCCGCCTATGAGCCGAAGCCGCCCTCCTTCCTCGGCACCCGCGTCTTCCAGGACTGGGACCTGGCGGAGCTTGCCCGCTATATCGACTGGACGCCGTTCTTCCAGACCTGGGAGCTGAAGGGCGTCTATCCGAAGATCCTCGACGACGAGAAGCAGGGGCCTGCCGCCCGCCAGCTCTTTGCCGATGCCCAGGCGATGCTGGAGAAGATCATTTCGGAAAAATGGTTCACGCCGAAGGCCATCGTCGGCTTCTGGCCGGCCGGCACGGTCGGCGATGACATCCGCCTCTTCACCGACGAGACGCGAAGCAAGGAACTTGCCACCTTCTTCACGCTGCGCCAGCAGCTTTCCAAGCGCGACGGGCGGCCGAACGTGGCGCTCTCCGATTTCGTCGCGCCCATCGACAGCGGCAAGCACGACTATCTCGGCGGCTTCGTCGTGACGGCGGGCATCGGCGAAATCGCCATCGCCGAGCGCTTCGAACGGGCGAACGACGACTACAACTCGATCCTCGTCAAGGCGCTCGCCGACCGCTTCGCCGAGGCCTTCGCCGAACGCATGCACGAATATGTGCGCAAGGAGCTCTGGGGCTATGCGGCGGAGGAGACCTTCTCGCCCACCGACCTCATCGGCGAGCCCTATGCCGGCATCCGCCCCGCGCCGGGCTATCCCGCCCAGCCGGACCATACGGAAAAGACGACGCTCTTCCGCCTGCTCGATGCCGAGAGGGAAATCGGCGTCGAACTCACCGAAAGCTATGCGATGTGGCCCGGCTCCTCCGTCTCCGGCCTCTACATCGCCTCGCCGGAAAGCTACTATTTCGGCGTTGCCAAGGTGGAGCGGGACCAGGTGGAGGACTATGCCCGCCGCAAGGGCATGGCCGTCACGGAGGTGGAGCGCTGGCTCGGCCCGGTGCTCAACTATGTGCCTGTAACCGCGCGGGAAAACGCGGCCTGAGCTTCCTCAGGCCGTCGCGAGGTTCAGAAGCACGGCCATCCCGTAGCTCACGACGACCAGCACGCCGAGCGACAGGACGACCGCGGCCGTCACCCGCGGACCTGCCCGCATCACGCGCCTGAGGTCGATGCCGAGGCCGAGGGCGGCCATGGAGAGGATCGTCAGCACGGTCGCGGCGCGCGCCATGCCTTCGGCAAGCCCCGCATCGATCACGCCGAAGCTGCGCGCGGCGAGCATGGCGAGGAAGCCGAGGATGAACCACGGCACCAGCCGGTGCAGCGCCGGGCGACGGCCGCTCTCCTTGCCCGCGGCGAGCGAGAGGAGGAAGATCACCGGCCCCAGCATCAGCACGCGCACGAGCTTGACGAAGGTGCCGATCTGGATGCTGAGCGCGGAGACCGGGGCGGTGGCCGCCAGCACCTGCGGCACCGCATAGACCGTCATGCCCGCCATCACGCCGTAGCCCGTCGCCGACAGGCCGAGCAGCGGCACCAGCACCGGCAGCAGCAGCACCGTGACCATGCCGAGAACGGCGGTGAAGGCGATGGAGGAGGCGACGTCCTCCGCATCCGCATGAATGACCGGCGCCGTCGCGGCAATCGCGGAATTGCCGCAGATCGAATTGCCGCAGGCGACCAGCAGCGCGACGGTGCGGGAAAGGCCGAGGCCGCGCCCGATGGCATAGCTTGCCAGGAGCACCACGCCCACCACCGCCGCGATCGCCCCGATCAGCGGCCAGCCCATGCCGGCGATCGCCGTGGCGCTGACGCCCGCGCCGAGAAGCACGATGGCGATCTCGAGGAAGTATTTCGCGGAGAAGGCGATGCCGGGATCGAACACAGCCGGCCGCCTCAGCAGCAGCCGACAGGCGGCGCCGAGGAGGATCGCCAGCACGAGCGCCTCGATCCACGCCCCGCCGGCAAGCCGTATTTCCAGCCGTTCGGCGAGCACTGCGAGGCCCGACACGAAGCCGGAGAGGAGCACGCCGGGCAGAAGTACGCGAATTCCAAGGATTGCTGGTTTGTTAGGTGAATTTTCCATGCGCGGACGATGCGCTTGAAAACCTATTCGATCCATCGGTAAATATCGGACATTTCATTCGACTGGATCGAACAGATGATGACGCTGGAACAGCTCCGGATCTTCGTCGCCGTGGCGGAACGAGAGCATCTGACGAAGGCCGCCGATGCGCTGAACCTAACACCCTCGGCCGTCAGCTCGGCGATCCGCGTGCTGGAGGAGCGCTACGGCATCGCGCTGTTCCATCGCACGGGGCGGCGGATCGAGCTGACCGAGACGGGCGAGGCCTTCCTGCCGGAGGCGCGGGCCACGCTGGCACGGGCAGGCAGCGCGGACCTCTTCCTCACCGAGATCGGCGGCCTGAAACGCGGCACGCTGACGCTCGCCGCCAGCCAGACCGTCGCCGGCTACTGGTTGCCGCCGCGTCTCATGCGCTTCCGCGACGCCTATGCGGCGATCGATATCCGCCTGACCGGCGGCAATACCGACGAGGCTGCCGAGGCGGTTCTCGACGGACGGGCGGAGCTCGGTTTCGTCGAAGGCGAGATCGACCATCCCGCCCTCGCCCAGCGCATCATTGCGCGCGACCGGGTGGTCATCGTCGCGCCATCGGACCATCCGCTCGCCGGCAAGCCCGGCATCGATGCGGAGGATCTGGCCGCCGCCCGCTGGGTGCTGCGCGAGCCGGGCTCGGGCACGCGGCGCGCCCTGACGGCGGCGCTGCCCGAGGAGGCGCTGGACATCGCGCTTTCCCTGCCCTCCAACGAGGCCGTGCGCAGTGCCGTGCTCGCCGGGCAGGCGCTGACGGCGGTCTCCGAATTCGTCGTGGAGGACGACCTTGCCGCCGGCCGCATGGCCCGCATCGCCTTCGACCTGCCGGAGCGCGCCTTCCGCCTGCTCCGCCACAAGGAGCGCTACCGCTCAAGGGCCTCGCTCGCCTTCGAAGCCCTATTGGCCTAAAGCCCGTCGCGTCCCCGGAACCGGCGCTGGTAGGCGGGATCATAGAGCGAGCTTTCGCGAAAATCCTCCGCGCCAAGCGTGCGGCCGACGAAGATCAGCGCCGTGCGCTCGATCGGCTCCTCGGCTACCTTCGCCACGATATCGGCCAGCGTGCCGCGCACCACGCGCTCATCGGGCCAGGAGGCCTTGACCACGATCGCCACCGGGCAATCCGCGCCATAGAGCGGCGTCAGGTCCATGACGACCTTGTCCAGCGCGTGGATGGCAAGATGGATCGCCAGCGTCGCCCCCGTCGCGCCGAAATTCTTGAGCGTCTCGCGGTTCGGCATCGGCGAGGCGCGGCCGGAAACCCGGGTGAGCACGAGGCTCTGCGCGACGGCGGGAATGGTGAGCTCGCGGCCGAGCGCGGCGGCGGCGGCGGCAAAGGAGGGCACGCCCGGCGTCAGCGTATAGGCAAGCCCGTGCTTTTCCAGCCGACGAATCTGCTCGGCGACGGCGCTCCAGACGGAGAGATCGCCGGAATGCAGCCGTGCCACATCCTCGCCCGCGGCGGCGGCGCGCAGATATTCCGCCTCGATCTCGTCGAGCGACATCGGCGCCGTATCGACGATGCGCGCACCCGGCGGGCAATATTGCAGAAGCTCCGGCGACACGATGGAGCCGGCATAGAGGCAGACCGGGCAGACGCCGATGAGATCACGGCCGCGCACGGTGATGAGATCGGCAGCGCCGGGGCCGGCGCCGATGAAGTGAACGGTCATTCCTCGTCCTCGATAGGTTGCGCCGGTTTCAGCCAGGCCCACTGCGTGACCGGCATGGCCGGCCGCCAGCCCGTCATCTGCCCGACGGGCGATGCGCGCGCGATGTCGATCCGGATCAGCGAACCGCCGAGCCGGGCATGCTGGGCAAGGAGCACGGCTTCCATTTCCGTCGTCACCGCATTGGCGACAAGCCGGCCGCCCGGCTTCAGGCCGTCGATCGCCGCCGGCATGACGCCCGCCTCGCTGCCGCCGCCGCCGATGAAGATCGCGTCCGGCGCGGCCAGTCCGGCAAGCGCCTCCGGCGCCGCCCCCTCGACCACGGCAAGGCCCGGCACGCCGAAGCGCCCGGCATTGCGGCGGATGCGGGCAGCGCGCTCCGCATGGCCCTCGATGGCGATGGCCCGGAGCGATGGGTCGGCCAGCATCCATTCGATGCCGATCGAGCCCGAGCCGGCGCCGATATCCCAGAGAAGCTCGCCGCGGCGCGGCGCAAGGGCCGAGAGCGTCAGCGCACGGACCTCGCGCTTGGTGATCTGGCCGTCATGCTCGAACAGCCCGTCGTCGAGGCCCGGCGTACAGGCGAGCACCCGCGCGCCATCTCCGGCGGCAACCTCCACCGCGCAGACATTCAGCATGTCGGCCCCGTCGAGGGCGAACCGACCGGCCTGATGGTGGCTCACCCGCTCCCGCGCGCCGCCGAGCGCCTCGAGCACGGTCAGCGCCGAGCCGCCAAAACCGCTTTCCGCCAGCAGCGCGGCAAGCGCCGCCGGCCCGTCGCCGTCCGAGGTCAGCGCCAGGATACGGCAACCGGGATGCAGGTGCGGGCGGATGAGATCGGCGGGACGGCCGTGCAGCGAAACGCAGACCGTGTCCTGCAGGGCCCAGCCCATGCGCGATGCGGCAAGGCTGAAGGCGGAGGGCGCCGGGAAGACGCGCATCTCCGCCCGCGCGATGCGCCGGGAAAGCGTGACGCCGACGCCGTAGAAGAACGGATCGCCCGAGGCGAGCACGACGACAGGCCGGCCCCGCGCGGCCAGAACCGCCTCCACGGAGCGCTCGAAGGGGCTGAGCCAGCCGTGGCGCGCGCCGCGGATCGCCGCATCGGCAAGTGCCAGGTGCCGCGCGCCGCCGAAGACGATTTCGGCGCGACCGATCGCGGTCTTGGCCTCGTCGCCGAGACCCGCTAGACCGTCTTCGCCGATCCCGACGATGGAAAGCCAGGGGGCGGCTGTCGAAAGGGGCTGATCAGGCGTGGACAAGCGACGCATCCTCATCTTGGGCGGCACGGCGGAGGCGCGCGACCTTGCCGGTGCGCTCGCCGGCAGGACCGATCTTGCCGTCACGCTGTCGCTCGCCGGCCGCACGCTCGATCCCGCGCCGCAGCCCGTGCCCGTCCGCACCGGCGGCTTCGGCGGCGTCGAGGGGCTTTCGACCTATCTTTGCGAGAATTCCATCGATCTCCTGATCGACGCGACGCATCCCTTCGCCCGGCAGATCTCCGCCAATGCCCGCGCCGCCAGCGCGGCGACCGGCCTCCCGCTGCTGCGGCTGGAGCGGCGCGGCTGGGATGCGGTGGAGGGCGACCGCTGGACATGTGTCGCCACGGTGACCGAGGCCGTCAGCGCGCTCGGCGAAACGCCGCGCCGGGTGTTCCTTGCCATCGGCCGCCAGGAGGCGAAGGCCTTCGACGCCGCGCCGCAGCACTACTATCTCGTGCGCAGCGTCGATCCCGTCGATCCGCCGCTTGCCGCCCCCGACGTCGCCTACCTGCTCGCCCGCGGCCCGTTTGCCGTGGAAGCGGAGGTCGAACTTCTGCGCGACCATCGCATCGATGTCGTCGTCAGCAAGAATTCCGGCGGCGACGCCACCTATGGCAAGATCGTCGCCGCGCGCATTCTCGGCCTGCCCGTCGTTCTGGTCGAGCGGGCGGAAGCGCGCGATAGCCACCACGCGGGAACCGTCGAGGATGCGGTGCGGCTCGCCGATCATCTCGTCGGCTCTTCGAGGAAGCGCGGCGTATAGACGAGGTCCGGCAGGCCCGGGCGGGAAATGACGCGCGTGGCCGGCGAGCCGATGACGACGCAGGTCGCCATGTCGGCACGCTCCGCCTCGGCCTCGCCGAGCGGCATGACCAGCATGCGCTCGTCCGGCCGGCCCGCGGCGCGGCCGAAGATGACGGGTGTTGCGGCCGGCAGCGTCCCGCGCAGGATCTCGAAGGCCCGGCCGAGCTGCCAGGGCCGCGCCTTGCTGATCGGATTGTAGAGCGCGATCACAAGGCCGGCCCCGGACACGAGGCGCAACCGCGTCTCGATGACTTCCCAGGGTTTCAGGTTGTCGGACAGCGAGATGGCGCAGAAATCGTGACCAAGCGGCGCGCCGATGCGCGCGGCGACCGCCAGCATGGCGGTGACGCCGGGCACGATGGTGAGATCCACCCTCTTCCATTCGTCCGGCCCCGCATCGATCGCCTCGCAGACGGCAGCCGCCATGGCGAAGACGCCGGGATCGCCGCCCGAGACGACGCAGACATCGACACCCTCGGCCGCCCGTCTCAGCGCGGCCTCGGCCCGGTTCAGCTCTTCACGGTTGTCGGAGGCGACCTTGATCTGGTCCGGCCGGAGGTTCAGCCGGTCGATATAGGGAAAATAGCCGAAGAATTCGCGCGAGGCCTCGACCGCCTGCCGTGCTTCCGGCGTCATCTGGTCCGGATTGCCCGGCCCGGTGCCGATCACGAAAAGCCGGCCCGTCATGCGCGGCCGCTCCAGCCCGGCACGAGGACCAGCGAGAAATAGGGCGCGGTGTCGTCGAGCTTTTCGGAAAGCCGCATGGACCGGCTGGCCGGCATGGTGCCGCGCTCGACATAGATCGCCTCGCCGAGCCGGCCGGCGCTCGCCAGCGCCCGGCGGATCTTCGGCAGATTGCGGCCGACCTTCATGATGACGGCGGCCTCGGTGTCGACGAGGCGGCGCGACAGTTCCGCCTCGCCCATCGTGCCCGGCAGCACGGAGAGCACGTCGTCGCCCTGCACGATCGGCAGCCCCGACAGTGACCAGCAGCCGGACATGGCGGTGATGCCGGGAATGACCTCGGTCGGGAAGCGATCGGCGAGCCGCACATGCAGGTGCATGTAGGAGCCGTAGAACATCGGATCGCCTTCCGAGAGGATGGCGACCGTGCGGCCGGCGGCAAGGTGCTGCGCGACGGCGGCCGCCGAGGCATCGTAGAAGGCCGTGATCTGGCGCTTGTATTCGTCGTGGTCCTTGTCGATTTCCGTCGTCACCGGATAGTAGAGCGGCAGCTCCGCCATGCCGGGCTTCAACAGGCCCTCGACGATCGCCCGTCCATTGCCCGCGCGGCCGGCCTTGGCGAAATAGGCGAGCACATCCGCCTCGCCGATCGCCCGCACCGCCTTCAAGGTCAGGAGTTCCGGATCGCCCGGTCCCGTACCCACGCCATAAAGTCGTCCCGTCACCGTCGCCACCATGTTCACAGTCCCGGCCTCGCCAGCGAATTGAGCGCCGCCGCCGTCATGGCGCTGCCGCCGAGGCGCCCGCGCACGATGGCGAAGGGCACGCCGTAGGAATTCTCGGCGAGCGCATCCTTGGATTCCGCGGCGCCGACGAAGCCAACCGGCATGCCGAGGATCGCCGCCGGTTTCGGCGCGCCATCTCTTAGGAGTTCGAGCAGGTAGAACAGCGCCGTCGGCGCATTGCCGATGGCGACGACAGAGCCGGCGAGGCGATCGAGCCAGAGGCGGATGGCCGCGGCCGAGCGCGTGTTGCCGATGTCCCGGGCGATGTCGGGCGTGCGCGGATCGCGCAGCATGCAGAGCACGTCGTTGCCGGCCGGCAGCCGGGCGGCGGTAACGCCCCGCGCGACCATCTCGGCATCGCAGAAGATCGGCGCGCCGGCCTGGAGCGCACCACGCGCCGCCGTGACGAAACCGGGAGAGAAGACGAAATGCGCCGCCGCCTCGACGAGGCCGGCGGCATGGATCATGCGCACCGCGACATCCGACTCCTCTTCGGAAAAGCGCGAGAGATCGGCTTCCGCGCGGATGATCGCGAAGGATTTCTCATAGATGGCCGTGCCATCCTTGATGTAGTCGTAATCGGTCATTGTTGGCCTTGATAAGCGGAAACAAGAGTGGCGGGCGCGGTGCGGTCGATGAGGTTTCCGGCCGTCTCGCCCTCTGCACGGCGCGCGCGCAGGAGGGCACCGAGACGGGTGAGAGCGGGCCGCAGCGCATCGGCGGGCAGGATCGCCGCGGCGGCATCGCCCGCGCGTCCACCAAGAATAAGGCCGACACCGGCGGCGGTGCCGCACAACGTGACGGCGGCGGCGGCCGGATGGGCGCAGCCCTTCGGGCAACCGGAGACATGCACGTCGAAGGAGCCGTCCAGGAGATCGCCCGCCTCCGCCACAAGGGCATCGGCGACGGCATGGGTATCGAAGCTGGCCGCGGCGCAACCGGCGGCGCCGGCGCAGACGGAGACGGCCCGTCCGGGCGCATCCTGCGTGCTCCAGACGCGTTCCCGCATCGCGCAGGCCTGCGCGGCGGCAAGCATCTGCGCACGGAGCCCGCGCACCAGCAGCGTGTGGTGCGGCGCAAGGCGGAATTCCGTCGCACCGCAGCCGGCAAGCGCGCGCACCAGCGCGGCAAGCCGGTCGGCATGGATCTGGCCATAGGCCGGGGCAAGCCCCAGCACCGTTTCGGTGCCGATCCGGTGCGCGCCGAGCGGATGAACGGGCGAACCGGTGGAAAGCGGCGGAGCCGGATCCGCACCGAGCGCGGCCGCCAGCAGCACGGGATCGAGATCCCGCGCCCGCGCCGCCGGCCCGATGGCGGCAAGGGCGGCGGCGACCGTCATCACGCCCTC
Source organism: Shinella sp. HZN7 (assembly GCF_001652565.1). Lineage (NCBI taxonomy): Bacteria > Pseudomonadati > Pseudomonadota > Alphaproteobacteria > Hyphomicrobiales > Rhizobiaceae > Shinella > Shinella sp. HZN7. The sequence continues at coordinate 4,077,342 of NZ_CP015736.1, forward strand.
GACAGCCCTTTCGCCGGGCAGCAGCGCAACGGCCCGCGCCGTGGCGCGATCGCCGCCGACGGAAAGCCGCCAGGCGAGGCCCTGTGCACCGGCGACGGCGTCGAGCCGGATATCGGCGACCATGTCGGCAAGGGAAAGCACGCCCCCGCCATCGACGACGACGGCAAGCTTGGGCGCCAGAGAAAGGGCGGCATCGGCAAGGGCCGCGCGCAGCGCATCGGCAAACGGCAAGGCATCGGCAAGCTCGGCCGGGTCGATGCCGGTAAGCGGCGGCACCTCGATGGCGACGCCCGTCTGCGGGGTAATGCCGGCCGCGGCAAGGCCGGCGGCAAGATGCGGAACGGAGGCTTCGGTGAGGCCGCGAAGCTGGAGATTGCCGCGCGCGGTGATCTCGATGAGGCCGTTGCCGTGCGCCCGTGCCAGATCGGCAAGGGCGAGGAGGTCTTGTGCCGTCAGGGCCGTCGCGACGGGGCGCAGGCGCACCAGAAGGCCGTCGCCGGTCCGCATCGGGGCGGCAATGGAGGGGCAGGCGCCGCGTCGCAACGTGCCGGTCTCGCCCGGGGGCAATACGCAGGTCGCCGTCATGCCGCGCCCTCCTCCGCCTCGGGTGCCGGGCGGCGGATCAGGTAGGTGTCCATGATCCAGCCGTGCGCCGCGCGCGCCTTGCGGCGCGTCTCGCTGATGGTGTCGGCGATATCGGCAAGCCGGCCGGACAGCAGGATCTCGTGCGGCGTACCGAGATAGGCGCCCCACCAGATGTCCGCCTCCGGGTCCTCCACCCTGCGGAAGGCCTCGACGCCGTCGAGCATGACGAGCGCATCGCGCGCGGCGCCCGGCCAGGCCTCGGCGAGGCGGCGGCCGGTGGTGATCTCGACGGGCAGGCCGATGCGGTTGAGCGTGATGGCATGGCTGGCGCAGAGCGCCTGGACGCTGGTGATGCCCGGAATGACCTCGATCTCGAAGGCGACGCGGCCGGCCGTGCGTACATGATCGACGATGCGCAGCGTGCTGTCATAGAGCATCGGATCGCCCCAGACGAGCAGGCCGAGCGTCTCGTCCTCGCCGACGTCATCTAGAAGGGTGCGTTCGTAGATAGTGGCGATGGCACGGTGCCAGTCGTTGACACCGTCCTCGTAGCTGCCGTCGGCGCGGCGCACCGGCACGGCATAATCGAGGATGCGGCAGCGCGCATTCTCGAGGAACCGGTCGCAGATCTCGCGGCGCGCATCGGCCAGAAAGGCCTTTTCGTCGCCCTTCGTCGGAATGAGCAGCACATCCGCCCGGTTCAGCGCACCCACCGCCTGAACGGTCATGTGCTCGGGATTGCCCGCGCCGATCCCGATGACCAGTATCTTTCTCAAAGTCCGTCTCCCGTGCGACCCCGCGCTCCCGGTTCGCGGCCCGACTTGGGTCCCGCACCCCTTCCTAATCCCAAAAGCCGGCGGAAAACAGTCCCCGGATCGCGTCCTTTGCCGGTCTTTTTGAGACTCAGGCGGCCGCGCGGCTGGTCAGATAGGCGCGCGGCGAGGTCCCCAGCATGCGCTTGAACATGGTGGTGAAGGCCGGCACGCTCTCATAACCGGCATCGAGCGCCACGCGCGTCACCGGCTCGCCGGCGGCAAGGCGCGGCAGGCAGGCGAAAAGACAGGCCTGCTGGCGCCAGGTGACGAAGCTGACGCCCGTCTCCTGCCGGAAGAAGCGCGTGAAGGTGCGCCGGCTCATGTTCAAGCGCCATGCCCAATCATCGATCTTGGCGACCGGCGAGGGCTGTTCGACGAAATCCCGGCAGAGTTCGGCCAGCCGGCCGCTTGCCGGAAAGGGCAGGCCGAGCCGGCGCTCCGGCAGGCGGCCGATCTCGTCGAGCAGCAGCGCCATGACGAGTTCGCTGCGCCCGCGATCCTCCGCCAGATCGTCCTGCCGGACGGTTTCCGTGATGAGCTGGCGGGCAAGGTCCGTCACCTCCAGCACGGTGGGCACCAGCGAGGCGGCCCGGCCCTCCGGCGAATAGATATAGACCGAGCGCATGCTGACATCGCTGAGCATCTCGACGGAATGTTCGAGACCGCGCGGGATGAGCAGCGCATGGCCGGGCGGGATCATCCAGCGCCCGCGCTCCGTCCCCACCAGCACCACGCCGGCGAAGACGCACAGGAACTGCGTGCGGCGATGGCGGTGCGGCGGCACCGTATAGCCGCCCGGAATCTCCGAACTGTGGACCAGGACATCCGTATTCGCCTGTTCCATGCGGGAAAGGTTGCGGATGTGGTCGTCATCGAGCGCCTTGCGGCGCTCATCGGTCAGTTTTTCCATCTTTGGCCCACTCGCGTAAGAAATGGACCTCAGCACGAAAGCAGGCCGCTGGCAATCCCTGTATGGGAAGCAGCCATGACGCGGAATTCGCGCGTATCATTCGAGGCCATCATGTCGACAGTCGTTCCCGCGGCGCCCCGCAGCGCTGCCACCACCACCTATTCCATCATCGTCGCCGTCAGCGCCTGCCACATGCTGAACGACATCATGCAGTCGCTGCTGACGTCGCTCTACCCGCTGCTGAAGGAAAACTACGCGCTCGATTTCGTGCAGATCGGCCTTCTGACCATGGCCTTCCAGGTGACGGCCTCGCTGCTGCAGCCGGCCGTCGGCATCGTGACGGACCGCTGGCCGATGCCCTTCTCGCTGCCGGTCGGCATGGGCAGCACATTCGTCGGCCTCATCATGCTCGCCTATGCGCACAGCTTCCCGGTTCTGGTCTTCGGCGCCTGCCTGATCGGCCTCGGCTCGGCGATCTTCCATCCGGAATCCTCGCGCGTCGCCCGCCTTGCCTCCGGCGGCCGCCACGGGCTTGCACAGTCGATGTTCCAGGTCGGCGGCAATGCCGGCACGGCGATCGGGCCGCTGCTCGCCGCCTTCATCGTGCTGCCCTTCGGCCAGACGAGCGTCGCCTGGTTCTCGGTGGTCGCGCTCCTCGGCATGGTCATCCTCAGCTGGGTCGGCAACTGGTATGCCGGCGAGCGGCGCCTGGCCGCCGGCCGGCCGGCCGTCAGCCGCGCGCTGCCGCTGCCGCGCGGAAAGGTCGCCTGGGCGCTTGCCGTTCTGGTTCTGCTGACGACGACGAAGAACGCCTATCTCGCCAGCATATCGAGCTATTTCACCTTCTATACGATCGAGAATTTCGGCCTTGGCGTGCGCGATGCGCAGCTCATGCTGTTCCTCTTCCTCGGTGCCTCGGCACTCGGCGTGTTCATGGGCGGGCCGATCGGCGACCGGTTCGGCGCGCGCTTCGTCATCTGGTTCTCGATCCTCGGCGTCATCCCCTTCGCGCTGATGCTGCCCTATGCGAACCTGTTCTGGACGGGCGTGCTGACGGTGCTGATCGGGCTGATCTTCTCCTCCGCCTTCTCCGCCATCGTCGTCTTCGCGCAGGAGCTGATCCCGGGCCGCGTCGGCATGATCGCCGGCATCTTCTTCGGCTTCGCCTTCGGGGCGGGCGGCCTCGGCGCGGCGGTGCTCGGCATCTTCGCCGACAGCCACGGCATCAACTTCGTCTACCAGATCTGCTCCTACATGCCGCTGCTCGGCATTCTGACGATCTTCCTGCCCCGCCTGCCGGGACAACATTGAGACGAAACTGAAAAGGCCGGCGTTTTCGCCGGCCTTTTTGTTCGGGGATCAGCCCATTCGCTCGGACTTGTAGGAACCCGGGCTCGGCGGGAAGACGATGGTCTTGTTGCCGTTCATGAAGACGCGGTGGTGGATGTGCGCATGCACGGCACGGGCGAGAACCTGGCTCTCCACGTCGCGGCCGATCGAGACATAATCTTCCGCCGACTGCGCATGGGTGATGCGCGCGACGTCCTGCTCGATGATCGGGCCTTCGTCGAGATCCTCGGTGACATAGTGTGCCGTCGCGCCGATCAGCTTCACGCCGCGCTCGAAAGCCTGCTTGTAGGGGTTGGCCCCCTTGAAGGACGGCAGGAACGAGTGGTGGATGTTGATGATGCGGCCCGACATCTTCTTGCAGACGGCATCCGACAGGACCTGCATGTAGCGGGCAAGAACGATCAGCTCGGCGCCGGACTGTTCTACCACTTCCATCAGCCGCGCCTCGGCCTGCGGCTTGTTCTCCTTCGTCACCTTGATGTGGTGGAAGGGGATGTCGTGGTTGACGATGACCTTCTGGTAATCGAAATGATTGGAGACCACGCCGACGATGTCGATCGGCAGCGCACCGATCTTCCAGCGGTAGAGCAGGTCGTTGAGGCAATGGCCGAAGCGCGAGACCATCAGCAGCACCTTCATGCGCTCGTCGCTGTCGTTGAAGCGGTATGTCATGCCGAAGGGCTTGGCGACCGGGGCGAAACCGGCCTTGATGTCCTCCTCCGACACGCCTTCCTGGGAAAGGAAGGTCAGGCGCATGAAGAACAGGCCCGTCTCCAGGTCGTCGAACTGCGACGAGTCGGAGATGTAACACCCCTTTTCGGCGAGGTAGCCGGTGATCGCGGCGACGATGCCGCGGGTCGATTGGCAGGATACGGTCAGGACGTGGCTTTTCATCGGTTCGTTTCTCGCGTTCGGCCGGTGCAGGGGCAAAGCACCGGCGATCCCCTTGTCTGCGGGCCGCACTCACGGCTTGGCGCATATTTCAGGCCGCTTGCCTCTGCGCAAGCCCTGCAATGGCCAGAAGCTACGCCGGCTCTTGCAAGGAATCCCTCCGGTTCGCGACATCCAATGCGTCGAAACTGCCAAGTGGGGCCTTCACGGCCCGCTCCACCGGTTCCGCGCCGTCACGCATGATCCGGCCTGACGGGGACGGCGAACGAATCTTTCAGCGATGCAAGGCCGCCCGTGACGGACAAAAATCCGTCTAGACACTATTATGGACACATGTTCTATAAAATGGACAGATTCGCCGGGAGCACGCCATGCATCTTTCCATGTGGACCTATCCCTGGGACATCCAGGACCAGGGATTGGAGGCGCTTGCCGCCGATCTTTCCGGCCGCGCCGGCCTCAACACGGTGAGCCTTGCGACCGCCTACCATGCCGGCCGCTTCCTCCAGCCGCGCAGCCCGCAACAGAAGGCCTATTTCCCGGAAGACGGCACCGTTTATTTCCGGCCGGACGAAGCGCTGTGGCAGGGCAAGGAAATCCGCCCCCTGATGGCGCAGAACGTCACTGACCGCGGCGACATGCTGGACGCCCTGACCAAAGCGCGCGCGACGACCGGCCTTGCCGTCTCCTGCTGGACGGTCTGCCTGCACAACACCCGCCTCGGCATGCTGCATCCCGACCATGTGACCCGCAACGCCTTCGGCAATGCCAACCATTACAACCTCTGCCCCTCCAGCCCGGCGGCGCGCGATTATGTCGTTACGCTGGTCCGCGACATAACGGTGAACCACAGGCCGGACATGCTGGAGCTGGAAAGCCCCAACTTCATGGGCTTCGCCCACGAATACCACCATGAGAAGGACGGCGTCGGCCTCAATGCCGAGGACGATTTCCTCCTGTCGCTCTGCTTCTGCGACCATTGCGCCGCCCGCGCCCGGAAGGCCGGCGTGCCGGTGGACGGCGCCCAAGAAACGGTGGCGCGCTTCATCGCCGAACTGTGCGAGCGCGCGGTGCCGGAAAAGCAGTTCCCCGATTTCCCCGCCGCCGGCATCGATGCCTTCCGCGATCACCCCGACCTGCACGCCTTCCTCGCCTGGCGCACCGAGCCGGTGACGAGCCTGATCGGCGAGATCAAGGCGGCCGCCGACCCGGCGACGCGCATCGTGCTGATCGACCTGAAGGACGGCTGGCTCGGCGGCGTCGACCTCGAAGCGGTCGGGAAGCTCTGCGACGGCGCGATCCTCTGCTGCTACGACATGGCGCCGGAGGCCGTCGGCGACGTCATCCGCACCGGCCGGGCGATGCTCGGCCCGGACAAGTTCCTGGGTCTGGGACTGCGCGTCTTCTATCCCGAGGTCGATGGCCCGGCCATCCTTTCCGCCCGTGCGAAGGCCGCCGTCGAGGCCGGTGCCGACGGCGTGAACTTCTACAATTACGGGCTCATTCCGGCAAAGCGCCTCGACTGGGTGAAGGAAACCGTCAGCGCGATCACCTGAGGTCTCAACCGTCGATCGGCTCGGCGACCTGGATCAGGCAGTCGCCGGCCTGGCTGTCGCAATGCAGCCGATGCGAGATGACGATGCCGCTTTCGGCAAAACGCAGCTCCTCCTCCGGCTGCTCCAGCCGTTCGAGATCATGATACCAGCCGGCAAGATCGCCCGCAGAGACGGTCGCGCCGAGCGGCACGGCGGGCTCGAACCAGCCGCGCCGGTCCGCATGGATGCCCTGGCTGTGTCGCGACAGCGACAGGAGCTGCAGGGCCGGTGGGGCGGCAAGCGGCACGCGCGACAGCACCGGCGCATCCGCAATGCCGAGTGCCATGAGCAGCCGGTCGATCGCCGCCGCCGTGAACGCCATGCTCTCCGGCGTCACCGTGCCGCCGCCGCCGAATTCGCCGGAAAGGCCGATCGTGCCGGCCCGTCCCGCCGCGCCCATGGAGGTCGGCGCCGCCGGTCCGTTATCGGCGATGAAGGCATGCGCGGCGCCCATTGCCCGCATCAGCGCGACCGAGCGCGCAAAGCGCGCGGCATCCGCCTGCCGCTCGATCAGCGTGCAGGGCAGATGCGCCATGGAGGTGCCGCCCGAATGCAGGTCGAGCACCGCGTCATGGCGCGGGAAGAGATCGTGTTCGAGGAAATGCGCCAGCCGCGCCGTGGGCGTGCCGGCCGGATCACCGGGAAAGGCGCGGTTGAGATTGCCGCCGTCGAAGGGCGAGCAGCGCTTCGCCGCCATCACCGCCGGCAGGTTGGCCATCGGCAGGATGGTGACGGCGCCGCGGATTTTCGTGATGTCGAGCCGGCGCATCAGCCGCCCGAGCTGGAGCTCACCCTCGTATTCGTCGCCGTGATTGCCCGCCATCAGCAGCAGGCTCGGCCCCTCGCCGTTCTTCAGCCGCAGGATGGGGATGCGGATCTGGTAATAGGGCGAGCGGTCGACCGAATAGGGGATGGCGAGATGCCCGGCCTGCCGGCCGTCCCGGGAAAGATCGATCGGATTGACGAGGCCGCTGTGCATGGTGGCTCCAGTTCGGGCGCGGATGTCAGAGCGCGGCGACGGCGGTCATTTCGACGCGCAGGTCCGGATCGGCAAGGCGGGCCTCGACGCAGGCGCGGGCCGGCGGGTTCTCCGGGTCGATCCAGGCATCGTAGACACCGTTCATCGCCTCGAAATCGACGATCGCCGGCAGGAAGACATTGACGGCGAGCAGTTTCGAGCGATCCGTGCCGGCTTCCTTCAGAAGGGCGTCGATCTTGCCGAGCACGTCGCGCGTCTGGTCCTCGAGGCCAGCCTTGCGGTTTTCCGCGACCTGGCCGGCAATATAGACGAGCCCGCCATAGCTGACGGCCTGGCTCATGCGCGAACCCTTCTGGTAACGCTGGATCATGGGGTATTTTCCTTTCTTCGTGGGAGGGTCAGCCGAAGCTGGTGGGATAGGCCGCCGTGACCGTGTGGTCGGGAGCAAGGCCGTAGAGGATCGCGTGCCGGTCGAGGCAGGTGCAGGGATGCGAGATGCCGAACTCGACCACGTCGCCGATACGCATATCGCTGCCGGCGGGAAGCGAAACGAAGGCATGCTGGTCGTTGAGGCGGAGCACGTCGGCCCCGGCAAGGCCGCCAAGCAATGCCCCGTCGCGATAGAGCGCCAGCGGCCGCGGCAGGCCCTGGTCCATCGCGACATCGCGCAGGCCCATGCCGCAGATCGCAAGGCCCGGCTCGGGCAGCGACAGCACCTCGGCCCAGACCCGCAGCGCCGGCCTGAAGCCGCTACCGGCCAAACGGACCTGCCCGCCGAAGCGGAAGCCCGCACGGGCATCCAGCCCGGCAAGGCCGCGCTCGTAGACGCCGTGATCATGGAAGAAGATCGCGCCGCTGCGCAGCACGAGCCGGCTGTCGGGATCGGCGGCGACGGCGGCGGAGAGGCCGGCCACCACCCGGTCGAAGAAGACCGAGCCGCCCGCCGTCACGATCAGCGGCCGCGCATCGCCGACACGGGCGCGGACCCCAGGCAGGAAGGCCGCCGTCAGCGCCACCAGCCCGTCGATCCGGCGCAGGGTCTCTTCCGCGTCCGCCGTTGCGGCGGCGCCCTCATAGGTCGCGATGCCGGTGAGCCGGAAGGCGGGCGTTTCCGCGGCAAGGATGGCATCAAGGATCGCGCCCGCCGCTTCGGCGCTGCGCACCCCGGCACGGCCGGCGCCGAGCTCGACGAGGAGCCCGAGCGGCGGGAGGCCCTTGCGCCCCTGCCAGGCGGCCCGCAGGGCGTCGACCAGGTCGACCGAATCGACGAAGACGTGCAGCTCCGCATCGGGATGGTTTGCGGCAAGCGCCGCGAGCCGGCGCGCGGCCGCCGCACCGCCGATCTCGTTGGCGAGGATCAGCCGGCGCTGGCCGGCCTTCAGCAGCACGGCGGCCTGGCGGATATCAGCCACCGTGGTGCCCCAGGCGCCGGCCGCCAGCAGCGCGCCGGCAAGCGCCGCCGACATCGGCGTCTTCGCATGGGGCGCGATGGCAATACCGTGATCGCGCACATAGTCCATCATCAGCGCGACATTGCCGGCAAAAGCCGCCTGGTCGAGCGAGATCAGCGGCAGCGCCATCGCGCCGTCATAGGGCTTCCAGCCCTGCCTGCCGACGGCATCGAGCGGCAGGGGCGCATGGCCCGGCGGAAAGCCGCGGATACGGTCGTCGATCACGGGATTGTCCGGTCCGGTCACGGAAAGGTCAGGCATGATTTCCTCCCCTGGCCGCGACGGGATCGGCGATCCCGAGGCGATAGGTGTCGTTGGCGGTGGTGAAGAAGAGGGCACGCTGCTCGTCGAGCGACAGCGGTTCGGCAGCCCCGCGAAAGACGGCATAGATCGCGTCGAACGAGGCATGCAGGCCAGCGACGGGAAAATCGCAGGCGAACATCGCCCGGCGAGGGCCGAAACAGGTAAGGCAATGCGCGATCACCGGGTGCAGGCTTTCCGGCGTCCACTTATTGTCATAGGCGACGAGGTCGGAGATCTTCAGCCGCACATTCTCTTCGCGGCCGAGCGCCGCAAGGCCGCCGCGCCAGAGCGCCATGCCCTCCGCGCTGCGATCGGCCGGGCTGCCGCCATGGTTGAGCACGAAGAGCGTCTGCGGAAAGGCGCGCACGAGATCGAGCGCCTCGTCCATCTGCCAGGGATAGAGCATGAGGTCGAAGACGAGATCGTGCCGGGCGAGATGGGACAAGCCGGCGCGCCAGGCGGGATCGGCCATGCGGTGGGCGCGGGAGGCGAAGCTCTTTGCCGGCTCCGGATGCCAGCTAACGATATCGCGGATACCGGCGACGTCGGGATTGGCCGCCTCCGCCTCGATCAGGCGGGCGGCGTCGGGACTGTCGAGCGGAACGCGGGCAACGCAGCGCTTCGCCACGCCGGACGTCCGGTCGAGACCGGCGAGCCAGCGGCTTTCCTCCAGCGGGTGGGCATCGGACCAGCCGGCCTCGACATGCACGCTGGCCACCACGTTCTGGTTCGCCGTATCCCGGCGGTAGTCTTCCACGCCGTAGTCCCGCAGGATCGGCGCGAGGCTGCCATAGACCATTTCCCCGCCCTCTGTCCGCGCCCTTTCCAGCCAGGGGTGACGCTTCAGCGAGAGGTCCCAAAGGTGGTGATGCGGGTCGATCACCGGCCCGACATAGCGCACCGTCATCGCCGCGCCTCGCGGCCGGAGATGAGCAGAAGCGCGAGGATCAGCGAGCCGAACATGATGGAGCGCCAGCCCGGCGAGGCATTGACGACGGTGATCAGCGCCGTGGTGGTGACGAGCAGGATGGCGCCGGGAATGGTGCCGGCATAGGTGCCGCGCCCGCCGAGGATGGAGGTGCCACCGAGCACGACCGCGGCGATCGACATCAGGAGATAGGGATCGCCGATGCCGACATAGCCCTGCCGGTTCATGCCGAGCACCAGGATGCCGGCAAGCCCCGCGAAGAAGCCGGACAGCGCATAGAGGAGCAGCGTGTTCCTGGCCACGCTGACGCCGGAAAGCCGGGCGGCCAGCGGATTGGCCCCGAGCGCGAGGAAGCGCGCGCCGAGCGGCATGCGGTGGATGATGAGGAGCACGACAATCGAGACGGCGATCCAGAGGAGGATGCCGGCGGGAATGCCGAGGGGACGGGCCTGGCCGAGCAGGATGACCGCCGGATTGCCGACCGTGACGGCGCTGCCGCCGGCGACGATGACGAGCAGCCCCTGGAGAAACGTCGCCATGGCGAGCGTCATGATGATCGGCGGCACGCGCAGATAGGCCGCGCCCGCCCCGTTGAGGAGGCCGATGCCGGTGGCGAGGGCAAGGGCGAGCACGATGCCGACGAGGCCGGTCGGGTCGGCGGCCGGCGAGATCAGCGGCAGCAGGATCGCCGTGACGGTGATGACCGCCCCGACGGAGAGGTCGATGCCGCCCATCAGGATGACCAGCGTCTGCCCGGCCGCGACGATGCCGATGACGGCGGCAAGCTCCAGGAGATAACGCAGGTGCCCGTAGGCGCCGAAGCCGCGCAGCGTGAGGCTGGCGACGAGCCAGACGAGGGCCACCAGGAGGAAGGTCAGGAGCGGCGGATTGCGGAACACGGCTTTCGCGGCCTTCATCGCCTTGCCCTCCATTGCTTCAAGAGTTCCGGCACCGCCACGGCGCCGACGATGATCAGGCCCTGCGCGACATATTGCGCGACCGGCGGGAAACCGAGGAAGAACATGACGTTGATCATGACCGAGAGCAGCAGGCTGCCGCAGATCGCGCCGCGCATCGTGCCCTTGCCGCCGAGGAAGCCGACGCCGCCGAGCACGGCGGCCGCGATGGAATTCAGCGTGGAGGGCGTGCCGATGACCGGATCGCCCGAGCCCGTCTGCGCCGCGACGAAGAGGCCCGCCAGCGCCGCCAGCAGGCCGGACAGCGCGAAGGCGACGATCTTCACCCGCTCGACCGGAACGCCGGAGCGGAAGGCGCCGATCGGGTTGTCGCCGGCGGCATAGATGCCGATGCCGAGCGGCGTCGCCAGGAACGCCTTCCAGCCGAGGAGGATGGCGACGAGCAGCAGGAAGGCGACCGGCGTGTGGCCGGCGAGCGTCGTCGACAGCCAGTCCGGAATGAAGCCGCCCGGACGCGGCAGCAGGATCAGCGCGACGCCGGTGATGATGAAGGAACCGGCCAGCGTGACGATGATGGCCGGCAGCCGCAGATGGGCGACGATGGCGCCGGTGACGGCGCCGATGGCAAGACCGGCAAGCGCGACGGCGAGGATGCCGCCGGGAACGCCCAGCGCGCCGCCCATGGTCGTCGCCGCGATCACCGCGCCGAGGCTGACCAGCGGGCCGATGGCAAGCGTGATGCCGCCGTTCAGCATCAGGAGCGCCTGCGCCATGGTGACGAGCGCCAGCGGGAACCAGTTCTGCGTGAACTTGGAAAAGCCGCTGACGGAGAGGATGCCGGGAAACAGCACCGCATAGAGGACGAGGAAGGCTGCGACGACCAGATAGAGGCCGCCGAGGCCGCGATTGCGGCCGCGCTGGATGGCGCCGTAAAGCCAACCGGAGGACGGAACGGCGCTCATGCGGCCTCTCCCTGTTCGTGGATGCCCATGGCGGCGCCGACGATGGCCTCCTCGCTGATCGCCGCGCCGGAAAGCCGGGCCGCGACGCGCCCTTCGCGCAGCACGACGACGCGATCGCACAGATGCACGAGTTCCGGCGTATCGGAGCTGGCGAGGATGACGAGCCTTCCTTCGGCGGCAAACGCGCGCAGCATGAGGTAGATCTCGCGCTTGGTCTCGATATCGACGCCGCGCGTCGGATCGTTGAGCAGCAGGATGGACGGATCGAGCGGCAGCCACTTGGCGAGCGCCACCTTCTGCTGGTTGCCGCCGGAGAGCGCCTGCACCGGCCGGGCGACGTCGCCCTTGATCGTCAGGCGCCGCGCCAGGTCGGCGATCAGCCCGGCCTCCGCCGCGCGGTCGCGAAAACCGCGGCGGGCGAGCCGGCCGAGCGAGGGCAGGATGAGATTGGCGGCGATGGAATGAGGCAGGACCAGCCCCTCATGCTTGCGATCCGCCGGCACATAGACGATGCCCGCGGCATTCGCCTCGCCGACATGGGCGGGCAGGCGGGGAAGGCCGGAGACCTCGGCATGGTCGGCCCGTGCTGGAATGGCGCCGTAAAGGCCGAGCAGCAGGTCTTCCTGCCCCTGCCCGACAAGGCCGCCGATGCCGACGATCTCGCCGGCGCGGGCGGAAAAGCCGATCTCGCGCACGAGGCCGGCCGAGAGTTTTTCGACGCTTATGCGCGTCGCGCCGGGCGCGGCGACCGGGCGCGGCGGGAAGAGATCGCCCGTCTCGCGGCCCACCATGAGGCGCACGAGCCCCTCGCCGTCGATGCCGGCCAGCGACTGGTCCGCCGTGACGCCGCCGTCCTTCAGCACCGTGACATGGGCGCAGAGCGCCTGCACCTCGTTGAGCCGGTGGGAGATGTAGAGGAGCGCCGTGCCGCGATCGCGCAGCGTCCCGATGAGGCGGGCGAGAATGCCGGCCTCATGCGCGGAAAGCGAGGAGGTCGGCTCGTCGAGGATCAGCACGCGCGGCTTGCGGAACAGCGCCTTGGCGATCTCCACCATCTGCCGGCGGCCGAGCGAAAGATCGGCGACCGGCATGTCGAGCGGCTCGGTGAGCCCCACCATGGCGCAGACCTCCCGCACGCCCTTCTGAAGCGCGGCATAGTCGATGAGGCCGAAACGCCGCGGAAAGGCGCCGAGCCCGATATTCTCTGCGATCGACAGGTCGGCGGTGAGGCTCAGCTCCTGCTGCACCACGGCAATGCCCGCGGCGCGGGCGGCGGCCGGGCTGAAACGCCCGATCGGCCGGCCATCGACGAGGATGGCGCCGCCGTCCGGCTGGAGAGCGCCGGAAAGGAGATTGATCAGCGTGGATTTTCCCGCGCCGTTCTCCCCGAGCAGGGCATGGACCCTGCCCGGATGAAGGGCGATGTCGACGCCCTTCAGAACGGGATTGCCGAAAAACCCCTTGAACACCTGCCGGGCCTCCAGCAGGGGTCTTGTTTCCGTCATGACGGCATCCTTCGCGGAATTACTGGGCGAGCAGCTTGTCGAACAGCGCCTTGTCGTAATCCGAGTAGATGTAGCCGTCGGCCGGGAACTGGTCTGCACGAGCGAGGTAGGTGTCGATGGTGCTGTCGTCGATGACGGGCAGCGGCACCTTGACGAAGGCCGGCACGTCCTTGCCTTCCAGCGCCTGCACGGCCGTGTAGACGGCGAGCGCACCGAGCCAGTTCGGCTGCATGGTGGCCCAGCCCTTCAGGCCCTTTTCCTTCCACAGTTCGAGGAACTGGCGGGCGTTCTCGCCGGTGATCGGCACCTGCTCGCGGCCCTGGCGGTCGAAGGCCATGACGGAACCGGCCGAGATCGCGCCGCCGAGCGAGAGCACGCCGTCGATCTCCGGATTGGCGAAGAGCAGGCTGGTCATCGCTTCCTGCGCGGGGGCGGAATTGTACTCCGTATTGGTCTCGGTGATGATTTCGAGGCCCGGATTGGCGTCGAGCACCGGCTGGGCGCCCTTGCGGCGGTCATCGCTGACGGAAATGCCGGCCGGGCCGTTCATGACGATGATCTTGCCCTTGCCGCCGAGCTGGTCGGCAAGCCACTTGGCAGCGCCCGCGCCCCATTCGCTGGAATCGGTGTTGATCTTCGCCGTCACCTTGTCCGTGTTGACGAGGCTGTCGAAGTTCACCACCGCGATACCCTTGTCGCAGGCATCCGAAATGACGCGGTCGAGCGCATTGGAGGAGCCGGCGATGACCACGATCGCATCGACATTGGCGTCGATCATCGACTGGATGTGCTGGATCTGCGTCTGGGCGTTGCCCTGCGCGTCCGTGATCATCAGGTCCTTCACAAGGCCGGCCGTCTTCAGCTCCTCGACCTCGGCGGCAATGGTGCCTTCGGTCTGCTTCATCCAGGTCGGCACCGAATAGATGTTCGCCCAGCCGACCGTATAGGGCGCCTTGCGGTCGCCCTTGATGCAATTGGCGGCGGCCGAGGCGCTGCCGGCCGAAAGGGCAAGGATGGCCGCAGCGGCGGCGACGCCCGCGAGAAGGCGGCTGCGCCGCGAAACGGTCGGGCTGTTTTCAAGCGTTTTCATGTCGTTCCCCTTTTTTGCGGCAGCAGATACGGGCTTGCCATCCGTTAATGTCCAATATATTGAACATATGATCCTTATAATGGACGATGTGATCTTATGCCGAATTTTCCGCCCTGCAAGGGGAGGTCGAAAATTTCGCATGCGACGACGACCGGCCGCCGCGGATTGACAGATCGCACGGGCGGCGGGAGAAGCGTGACGAGGACGAAGGCAGGAACAGACGAGATGGATGCTATTGCGGATGATGCAGGCGGCAAGCGGGCCCGGGGGCTCGATCGCGCCTTCGAGATCCTCGATTTCCTGCGCCAGAAGCGGCAGGCGCTGAAGCCGAACGAGATCGCCGCGCAGATCGGCGCGCCGCGCTCATCGGTCTACGAGCTGGTGAACCTCCTCCTGCGCAACGGCATCCTGGAATTCACCGGCGGCGACGGCCGCGTCTATCTCGGGCGGAAACTCTATTTCCTCGGCGCGGCCTACGAGAACCATTTCGACTTCACCCGCGAATGCGAGGCGGCACTGGAGCGGCTGGCCGGCGAAACGCGCGAGACTGCGCAGTTCTGCATGCTGGATGGCAACAAATACACCGTCGTGCACATGCGCGAGGGCGCAAGGCCCTTCCGCATCTCCACCGATATCGGCCAATCGGTGCCGATCCCGTGGACCGCTTCCGGCCGCCTGCTCGTTGCGCATATGACGGACGAGGAGATCCTCGCCTTCATCCCGCCGCAGGATTTCCAGCTTCCGGGCGGCGAATGGCTCGACCCGCAGGCCTTCCTCACCGAGGTGCGCCAGGCCGGGCACGAAGGCTTCTTCACCTTCAACAGCATCGTCGACAGCTTCACCCATTGCTTCGCCGTGCCGGTCATGGACGAGGGGCATGCCGCCGCCACGCTGTGCCTCGTCACCCCGCGCGACGACGGGCTGGCCAATCGCGATCGCTACCTCACCTGCCTGAAGGATGCGGCCGCCAGCCTCAGCCAGGCGCCGACCCGGCCGAGGCGCGGCTGACTGCTCGGGCTTAACCCGCCCGATTGGACAGCCAGCGATCGATACCCTCGGCCGCCGCCCGACCGGTCGCAAGGCAGGCCGTCAGCAGGTAACCGCCGGTCGGCGCCTCCCAGTCGAGCATTTCGCCGGCCACGAAGACCCCCGGCAGGGCCTTCAGCCCATAGTCCGCATCGACGGCATCGAATCGGATGCCGCCCGCCACGGAAATCGCCTCCGCGATCGGCCGCGGCCGGACGAGAGGGACCGGCAGCGCCTTGATCGCCGCGGCCAGCGCGCCGGGCGGCAAGGCCGGGACCTCACGGACACATTCCCGCAGCAGGGCCGCCTTGACCCCGTCGAGGCCCGCGCCCTTGCGGAGCCGGCTGGAAAAGCTCGCCTTGCCGCCCTGCCGGGCCAGGTCGGCCGCAAGCCGCGCGAGGCTGCGCCCGGGTGCAAGATCGAGCGTGAGGGAGGCCGCGCCCGACGCCTCCAGCGCATCGCGCAGCGCCGCCGCATGGGCATAGACGAGGCTGCCCTCGATGCCCGTCTTCGAGACGACGAATTCGCCGGGGATCGTGCCCGCCGCGGACTGCGCCGTGACGCCCTTGACCGGCGCGCCGGCAAAGCGCTCGGCGAAGACCGGCGACCAGTCCACGTCGAAACCGCAATTGGCCGGGCGGAAGGGCGCGATGCCGACGCCCCGTTCCGCAAGGCCATCGACCCAGGCCGCATCCGAGCCGAGCCGCGGCCAACTCGCGCCGCCGAGCGCCAGCAGGACCGCATCGAACGCCATCACGACCGCGCCATCGGGCGTCTCGACACGCAGCCCTTCCGGCGCAAACCCCGTCCAGCGATGGCGCACGCGGATGGCGACGCCCTGCCCTTCCAACCGCGCCCGCCAGGCCCGCAGCAACGGCGAGGCCTTCATGGCGACCGGAAACACCCGTCCCGAGGACCCGACAAAGGTCTTTGTGCCGAGCCCCTCCGCCCAGGCCCGCAGATCTTCGGGCGTGAAGGCATCGAGCGCCGGCCGCAGATGCGCGCCCGCCGCGCCGAAGCGGGCGGCGAAACGGTCATAGGGCTCGGAATGGGTGATGTTGAGACCCGACTTTCCGGCCAGCAGGAACTTTCGCCCGATGGTCGGCATGGCTTCCAGCACGCTCACCGCATGGCCGCGCGCCGCAAGCACCTCCGCCGCCATCAGCCCGGCCGGCCCGCCGCCGACGATCCCGATCCGCCGCTTGTCCATTCCGCACCGCCTTGAAACCCTGCGCCGTTCTCATAAATCGTCTCCGGCGGCTTCGCCAGCATTCTTGCCGGTATATGATCCGCACAGCAGAATCAGGAGACGGATATGGACATCAAGCGCAACGGCACCAGCCCCTCGACGCCAGGCCCGGCCGACTATTTCACCGGCAAGGTCCGCCTCGACACGCCCTTCAAGGCGCAAGCGCCCGGCCGCGCCGGCGGCGCCATCGTCACCTTCGAGCCCGGCGCCCGCACCGCCTGGCACACCCATCCGCTGGGCCAGACCGTCATCGTCACATCAGGCCTCGGCTGGGCGCAGCGCGAGGGCGGGCCGATCGAGGAGATCCGCCCGGGCGACGTCGTCTGGTTCCCGCCCGGCGAAAAACACTGGCACGGAGCGACGGACAAGACCGCGATGACCCACGTCGCCGTCGCCGAAGCGCAGGATGGTTCGCCCGTGACCTGGCTGGAACAGGTGACGGACGAGCAATATCTCGGCAAGGCGTGAGAACCAGCCGCTCGCCCCTTTGGCTCAGTTCGGAAGGCCGGGCGCCTCGTGGCCGGTCTGGGCGACATAGTCGGTATAGCCGCCCGGATATTGATGCACGTCGTCACCGTTGAGCTCCAGCACGCGGTTCGACAGCGCGCCGAGGAAATGGCGGTCGTGCGACACGAAGAGCATGGTGCCCTCGTATTCCGAGAGCGCCTTGATCAGCATTTCCTTGGTATCGAGGTCGAGATGGTTCGTCGGCTCGTCGAGGATCAGGAAGTTCGGCGGATCGAACAGCATCGCCGCCATCACCAGCCGCGCCTTCTCGCCGCCGGACAGAACCCGGCACTTCTTCTCCACGTCGTCGCCCGAAAAGCCGAAGCAGCCGGCGAGCGTGCGCAGCGGCCCCTGCCCCGCGCGCGGAAACTCCGCCTCCAGCCACTGGAACACGGTCAGGTCCCCGTCGAGCAGATCCATAGCATGCTGTGCAAAATAGCCGACCTTGACGCTCGCCCCGATCGTCACGCTGCCCGTATCCGGGCGCGCCGCCCCGGCGACGAGCTTCAGCAGCGTCGACTTTCCGGCCCCGTTGATGCCCATCACGCACCAGCGCTCCTTCCGGCGGATGAGGAAGCTGAAATCCCGGTAGATGGACCGGCTGCCATAGGCCTTGTCGACATTCCTGAGGCTGACGACGTCCTCGCCCGAGCGCGGCGCCGGCTTGAACTCGAACAGGACCGTCTGGCGACGGCGCGGCGGCTCGACGCGCTCGATCTTGTCGAGCTTCTTGACCCGGCTCTGCACCTGCGCGGCATGGGAGGCACGCGCCTTGAAGCGCTCGATGAACTTGATCTCCTTGGCGAGCATCGCCTGCTGGCGCTCGAACTGCGCCTGCTGCTGCTTCTCGTTCTGCGCCCGCTGCTGCTCGTAGAAGGCATAATCGCCCGAATAAGTGGTGAGCGAGCCGGCATCGATCTCGATGATCTTCGTCACGATGCGGTTCATGAACTCGCGGTCGTGCGAGGTCATCAAAAGCGCGCCGTCATAGCCCTTCAGGAACTGCTCCAGCCAGATCAGGCTTTCGAGATCGAGATGGTTGCTCGGCTCGTCGAGCAGCATGACGTCCGGCCGCATCAGGAGGATGCGCGCCAGCGCCACCCGCATCTTCCAGCCGCCGGAGAGCTTGCCGACATCGCCGTCCATCATCTCCTGGCTGAAGCTCAGGCCCGCCAGCACCTCGCGCGCCCGGCTTTCCAATCCGTAGCCGTCGAGCTCCTCGTAGCGCGCCTGCACCTCGCCATACCGCTCGATGATGGCGTCCATCTCGTCGAGCCGGTCCGGATCGACCATCGCCGCCTCGAGCGCGCGCAGCTCCGCGGCGACCGAACTCACCGGCCCCGCCCCGTCCATCACCTCGGTGACGGCGCTGCGCCCTTCCATCTCGCCGACATCCTGGCTGAAATAGCCGATCGAGACCGCCTTCTCGACCGAGACCTGCCCCTCGTCCGGCGCCTCCTGCCCGGTGATCATGCGAAAGAGCGTCGTCTTGCCGGCCCCGTTCGGCCCGACAAGCCCGATCTTCTCTCCCCGGTTCAACGCGGCGGACGCCTCGATGAACAGGATGCGATGGCTGTTGGACTTGCTGATGTTCTCGATGCGGATCATGAAAAACCGGGCCTCGTCGTGTCCCGCGCCCTATGCCATGACGCACCGCACCAAGTCCATGCGCCCGCCGCAGGAAAGCAGGCAAATCACGCAGTAATGCTAAGAAGGAAGTTTATGGCGGAGAGGGTGGGATTCGAACCCACGATACCCTTGCAGGTATGCCGCATTTCGAGTGCGGTGCATTCGACCTCTCTGCCACCTCTCCGCATCAGGTCGGCGCCTTTTGAGCGCGGGCGGTACATAGCGGGTGTCGGGCGGGGTTGCAAGGGGGCTGGGGCGCGGAAAGTTCATCTATTTGTCATGGTGACGGAAATCCCCTTGACAGTTTTCATGGCCTCACCTATTGCGCAAGGTGCAGTGGCATAGGTCTGACCCGTGCCGCAACGCTGGTTCTTTGTGCCGCCCGGCCTTGTCTATTGCAAGCGCCTGTCTCGCAACGAACCGCTTGAGCCGGCGGTGCGCCAATGCATCGCCATTACCGACTGACAAAAAGACGGCCTTGCCTTCAGAGGCAAAGAGCCGGCACGAACATGAAAGGATAAAATATGTTCGCAGTCATCAAGACCGGCGGTAAGCAGTACCGCGTGGCCGCCAACGACGTCCTGACGATTGAAAAGCTGTCGGGCGACGCAGGCGCCAAGATCGAATTCACCGAAGTGCTGATGGTCGGCGTCGGCGCCGATGCCACGATCGGCGCGCCCTTCGTCGAAGGCGCCGTCGTGACGGCCGAAGTCGTCGAGCATGGCCGTGGCAAGAAGGTCATCGCCTTCAAGAAGCGCCGCCGCCAGAACTCGAAGCGCTCGCGCGGCCATCGTCAGCACAACACGACTGTCCGCATTCTCGACATCGCCGCAGCCGGCAAGGCAAAGAAGGCTTCCAAGAAGTCCGAAGCCGCCGCTGAAGCCGCAGCCGAATAATCTGGACAGGTAAAGGAGAACTCCCATGGCACACAAAAAAGCTGGCGGCTCCTCGCGCAACGGTCGCGATTCCGAGTCCAAGCGCCTTGGCGTGAAGAAGTTCGGCGGCGAAGCCGTCGTCGCAGGCAACATTATCGTCCGTCAGCGTGGCACGCAGTGGCATCCCGGTGCCAATGTCGGCCTCGGCAAGGATCACACGATCTTCGCCCTTACGGCTGGCAATGTGAATTTCCGTACGAAGGCCAACGGTCGCGTCTACGTGTCTGTCGCCCCGAAAGCGGAAGCAGCGGAATAAGCCGGTAGCGCTCTAAAACAGCCGGCGTCTCATCGACCCGGCTGACGCTACAGGTTCAGGCCTGAAGAAAAAAGGGGAGATGGGGCAAGACTCATCTCCCCTTTTTGCTCTGGAGGACTGAACCATGCAGACCGAATTGTTAAGGGACGACCAATCACGGTCTCCCAAGGAACGGCTGAGGCCTGAACGGTCGAGGACCGATTGCCCGATCTTGCTGTCGCAGAGGCTCGTCATGAGAGCCCCGCACGAAGACGACATCGACGCCCTTGCCCATCTCGCCAACAACGCCAATATCGCCAACATGGTCGCCCGCATGCCGCACCCCTATACGGTCGCGGATGCTGCCGATTTCGTGCGACGCACACGCGCCGGCGCGATTGGCAAGTGCGTCTATGCCATTACGAAAGCCGACAACGGTGCCTTCCTCGGATGCTGCGGGATCGAACCGCACGAGGACGGGCGGACGGTCGAGCTCGGCTATTGGCTGGGCGAGCCCTACTGGAACCAGGGTTATGTCACCGAGGCGGCCCACGCGCTGATCGACATGGTCTTCCGCACCCGCGACATCGAGCAGATCGATGCGCGCTGCCGGGTCATGAACATCCCCTCGCGCCGGGTCATCCAGAAGTGCGGCTTCCAGTTCCAGGCGACCGGCATGGTGCAGAGCCTTGCCGTCGGCGGCATGGTGCCCGTCGAATGGTACCGGCTGGACCGCAAGACCTGGGTCTCGCTGAAGAGCTGGGGAGGCATGCGATGAACGCCATGCAGACCCAGATGGAACGCGCGTCCGTCGCCGGCCCCGGGCCCTGCCCGACCGTCGCGACGGCGCGCCTCGTCCTGCGCCCGCACCGCATGTCCGATGCGCAGGCGATCGCCCAGTCGCTGAACGACTTCCAGGTCTCGCGCATGCTGGCGCGGGTGCCCGCGCCCTATGACCGGCAGGATGCGGCCGAATGGCTTTCCGTCGCCACCACCGATCTCGCCGAGGGCTGGGCCTTCGCCATCACCGCGGGGGACGACGTGCATATCGGCTGCGTCTCCTTCGAGCGCCGCCGCGGCGGATGGGAGCTCGGCTACTGGCTGAACCGCTTCTACTGGGGACGGGGCTATATGAGCGAGGCCGTGCATGCGGCGACGGCGCGGTTCCTGATGCGGATGCCCGGCACGGACATCCGGTCCGGCATCTTCGCCGACAACGTCGCTTCGCTCAGGGTGCAGGAGAAGGCGGGCTTCCGCATCACCGGATGCAGCGATCTCTTCTGCGTCGCCCGTGGCGCGATGGTGCCGCATATCGAGACGCGGCTGGAGCCGGGCGATTTCCGCCCGGCGGCGCCGCGGCACTGAAAAAGAGCGGGGCGGAGAGATCCGCCCCGACCATGACGGTCACGACAGTTCGAACCAGACCGGCAGATGATCGGAACCGAAGGCGGTCTCGTCGACCCAGGCGTCCGTCAGCCGTTCCACGAGGCCATGGCTGAGGAAGCAGTAATCGAGGAAGAGGCGCTCGGCATGGTTCTTCGGATCGACCCAGCTATAGCTGGCGGCATGGCGCTTGCCGAGACCGGCCAGCGCGTCGACCGGATGGGTGGCACGGATCTGCCGGCCGTAGAGCGCATCCACGCCGCCGACCATCTCGCAATATTCCGGCGATTCCGGCACCATGTTGAAATCGCCCATCAGCACGTAGTCCTCCGGCACCGGCGGCTCGGCGAGGCCGAATTCATGGGCGCCGGAAATCGCGCCGCCCTCGACGGGGTAGAGCCGCGCACGATCCTTGAGGGTGCGGATCTGCGCGATGCGCTCGTCGCGGTGCACGTGGTCGAGATGCACGGAATAGACGCGGAGCGGCCCCCTGGGCGTGGCGATCACCGCCTCGGTCGCGCCGCGCTGCAGGTTCAGCTTGTCGAGGGTGCGCGTGCGCGGCAGGAGGATGGTGCGGGTCGACAGGATCGGCCAGCGCGAGAAGATCATGTTGCCGAACTGGAAGCGGCGGTTGACCACGCGGCCCTGCTCGATCGCCGAGCCCGCATCGAGATCGCAGGCCGCGCCGAAGACGGAATAGTGATTGGCAAGCAGCGTCTGCAACTCGGCGACCATGTCGACATGGTCGTTGCGGCTGAAATTGCGGGTCACTTCCTGCAGCGCGATGATATCGGCGCCGTGAATGCTGGAGACGATGCGCGGCAGATCGAACCGGTTGTCGAGACCGATGCCGTACTGGACGTTGTAGCTGACGAATTTCACGATAGTCTTTGACCTCTCACGGAAGCGGCTATATCGAAGACGGCACTATGAAAATACGAGAAAAGCGAACGGCGAGCCGATGAAGTTCCTGGACGAAGCAAAAGTCTATATCCGGTCCGGTGACGGCGGGGCAGGGGCTGTCTCGTTCCGTCGTGAAAAATTCGTGGAATTCGGCGGCCCCGATGGCGGCGATGGCGGGCGTGGCGGCGATGTCTGGGTGGAGGCCGTCAACGGCCTCAACACGCTGATCGACTTCCGCTACCAGCAGCATTTCAAGGCCGCGACCGGCACGCACGGCATGGGCCGCAACCGCACCGGCGCGAACGGCGCCAGCGTGACGCTGAAGGTGCCGGTCGGCACGCAGATCTTCGAGGAAGACAACGAGACGCTGATCGTCGACCTGGTGACGGAAGGCCAGCGCTTCAAGCTGGCCGCCGGCGGCAATGGCGGCTTCGGCAATGCGCATTTCAAGTCGGCGACCAATCAGGCGCCGAACTGGGCCAATCCGGGCCTGGAAGGCGACGAGAAGACCATCTGGCTGCGCCTTAAGCTGATCGCAGATGCGGGCCTCGTCGGCCTGCCCAACGCGGGGAAATCGACCTTCCTCGCCACCTGCACGCGGGCCCGGCCGAAGATCGCCAACTATCCCTTCACCACGCTGCACCCCAATCTCGGCGTCGCGACGATCGACGGCGGCGAGTTCATCCTCGCCGACATTCCCGGCCTCATCGAGGGCGCGCATGACGGCATCGGGCTCGGCGACCGGTTCCTCGGCCATGTCGAACGCACGCGCGTGCTGCTGCACCTCGTCTCCGCGCAGGAGGAGGACGTCGCCAAGGCCTACAGGACGGTCAAGCACGAGCTGGAAGCCTATGGCGGCGGCATCACCGACAAGCCGGAGATCGTCGCGCTCTCGCAGATCGACCTGCTCGACGAGGACGAGCTGAAGAAGAAGACCAAGGCGCTGGCGAAGGCGAGCGGGCAGACGCCGTTCCAGATTTCCGCCGTCGCCAATGTCGGCATGACGGGCACGCTCCGGGCGCTGCGCGACATCATCGTTGAGGCGAAGAACTCCGGATCCGACGACTGAGATGACGAAGCACCGCAAACCGCTCGGAAAACACCGCCGGATTGTGATCAAGATCGGCTCGGCCCTGCTCGTCGACCGCGCGAGCGGCCTGAAAAAGGCCTGGCTCGACGCCATGTGCAGGGACATAGCGGCGCTGCGCGCCGGCGGCACGGAGGTGCTCGTCGTCTCCTCCGGCGCCATTGCGCTCGGCCGCTCCGTGCTGAAAGTGCCCTCGGGCGCCCTGAAGCTGGAGGAGAGCCAGGCCGCCGCCGCCGTCGGCCAGATCGCGCTGGCCCGCGCCTGGTCGGAAAGCCTCTCGATGGACGGCATCGTCGCCGGCCAGATTCTCCTGACGCTGGGCGATACGGAGGAACGGCGTCGCTACCTCAACGCCCGCGCGACGATCAACCAGCTCCTGAAACTCGGCGCCGTGCCCATCATCAACGAGAACGACACGGTCGCGACGACGGAAATCCGCTACGGCGACAACGACCGGCTCGCCGCGCGCGTCGCCACCATGACCGGCGCCGACCTGCTCGTCCTGCTCTCCGATATCGACGGGCTCTACACGGCCCCGCCGCATCTCGACCCGGAGGCGCGTTTCCTCGAAACCATCGCGGCGATCACGCCCGAGATCGAGGCCATGGCTGGCGGCGCGGCCTCGGAACTGTCGCGCGGCGGCATGCGCACCAAGATCGATGCCGGCAAGATCGCGACGGGCGCGGGCTGCGCCATGATCATCGCCTCCGGCAAGGTCGACCACCCGCTGCGCGCCGTCGAGCAAGGCGCGCGCTCCTCCTGGTTCGCGCCCTCGGGCTCGCCGGTGACGGCGCGCAAGACCTGGATCGCCGGGCAGCTCCAGCCGGCCGGCCGGCTGGAGATCGACGCCGGCGCGGAAACGGCGCTGACCTCGGGCAAGAGCCTGCTGCCGGCCGGCGTGCGCGGCGTCTGGGGCACGTTCTCGCGCGGCGACACGGTCTCGATCTACGGCACGAACGGGCGCGAGATCGCCCGCGGGCTTGCCGGCTACGACGCGGACGAGGCCCGCATGATCATCGGCAAGAAATCGGCGGAGATCGCCGCTATCCTTGGTTATGCCGGCCGCGCCGCCATGGTGCACAGGGACGACCTCGTGGTGACCGGCCTTTCCGCGCCGCTCGCCGCCGAGGCGAAAAAGGACGTCAGCCATGCTTGACCAGGTCAGGACCGATATCGACAGCCTGATGGCCGAGATCGGCCGCAATGCCCGCGCCGCGGCGCGGCCGCTCGCCATCGCCACCGCCGAGGCGAAGAACCGCGCGCTTGACGCGATGGCCGCGGAAATCCTTGCCGGCCGCGATGCCATCCTCGCCGCCAATGCCATCGACCTTGCCAATGCCAGGGAAAGCGGCGTCGCCGCTTCCTTCATCGACCGGCTGACGCTGACGGCCGAGCGCATCGAGGGGATTGCGGGCGCGCTCCGCGACATTGCCGGCCTGAAGGACCCGGTCGGCGACGTCATTGCCGAATGGGACCGGCCGAACGGCCTGCATATCGAGCGCGTGCGCACGCCGCTCGGCGTCATCGGCGTCATCTATGAAAGCCGGCCGAACGTGACGGCGGATGCCGGGGCGCTGTGCCTCAAGGCCGGCAATGCCGTGATCCTGCGCGGCGGCTCGGACAGCGTGAATTCATCGCAGGCGATCCATTCCTGCCTCGTCGCCGGCCTCAAGGCCGCCGGCCTGCCGGAACACGCCATCCAGTACGTGCCCGTCACGGACCGTGCCGCCGTCGGCGCCATGCTGTCCGGTCTCGGCGGCACGATCGACGTCATCGTGCCGCGCGGGGGAAAAAGCCTCGTCGCCCGCGTGCAGAGCGAGGCGCGCGTGCCGGTCTTCGCCCATCTCGAAGGCCTCTGCCACATCTATGTCGACAAATCCGCCGATCTCGACATGGCGAAGACGATCGTCGTCAACGCGAAGATGCGCCGCACGGGCATCTGCGGCGCGGCAGAGACGCTGCTGATCGACCGCGCCGCGGCCGACACGCATCTCGCGCCGCTTCTTGAAGGTCTGCGCGCCGCCGGCTGCGAGGTGCGCGCGACGGACGAGATCCGCGCCCGGATCGAAAACCTTGTCGCCGCGACGGAAACGGACTGGTCGACCGAATATCTCGACGCCATCATCTCCGTCACGCTCGTCGACGGCATTTCCGGCGCGATCGAGCATATCAACCGCTGGTCCTCCGCCCATACGGAAGCCGTGATCGCCGAGGATCCCGCGGTCGTCGAGCGCTTCTTCACGGAAATCGATTCGGCGATCCTGCTGCACAACGCCTCCACCCAGTTCGCCGATGGCGGCGAGTTCGGCATGGGCGGCGAGATCGGCATCGCGACGGGCAAGATGCATGCGCGCGGCCCCGTCGGCGTCGAGCAGCTCACCTCCTTCAAATACCGCGTGCGCGGCACCGGACAGGTGCGGCCCTAAGTGACGTCGGACGCGGTTGCAGAGCGCTACCTGAGAATGCCGCATGCGGAAAAGGGCATGGCGATCGGCCTGTTCGGCGGCTCGTTCAACCCGCCGCATGAGGGCCATGCGCTGGTCGCGGAAATCGCCCTGCGCCGCCTCGGCCTCGACCAGCTCTGGTGGATGGTGACCCCCGGCAACCCCTTGAAGGACCACCGGAACCTCGCCCCGCTCGCCGAGCGCATCCGCCTCAGCGAGGACATCGCCCCCGGCCCGCGCGTCAAGGTGACGGCCTTCGAGAAGCGGCTTGGCCAGAGCTATACGGCGAAGACCCTCCAGCGTGTGCAGGCGCTCAACCGCGGCGTCCATTTCGTCTGGATCATGGGCGCCGACAATCTCGGCACCTTCCACCGCTGGCAGAACTGGCAGAAGATCGCCTGCACCTTTCCCATTGCCGTCATCGACCGGCCGGGCTCGACGCTCGCCTATCTCTCCTCACGCATGGCCAAGACCTTCGACTATGCACGCATCGACGAGGAGGATGCGATGTCGCTTGCCCGCCGCCGGGCGCCGGCCTGGACCTTCATCCACGGCCCCCGCTCGCCGCTCAGCTCCACGGCGCTGCGCAGCCAGGCGGCCCTAGAGAAAACCATCCCTCAGAAGTGACGTCTTGAAAGTGGTAACCTTTGATGCCTACATTTGGTAGGTGCCGGCCCGACACGCCGGTGCAAGACGTGCTTGTCCTGTTACACAGAAAGGAACGAACCTGACAACAGTGCACGCGAAGGGAAGCGTCATCGGCGTTTTCTCAAAGAGCGCGGGAAGGGGCGACGATGCCGCCGACCGTGCCCTTCAACTGGTCCTCGCAAGCCTCGAGGACTCGAAGGCAGAAGATATCGTCACCATCAACATTGCCGGCAAATCGGCGCTGGGCGACTACATGGTGGTCGTATCCGGACGCTCGAACCGTCATGTCATGGCGATTGCCGACCACCTCATCTCCGATCTCAAGGACGAAGGCCTGGGCAATGCCCGCGTCGAAGGCCTGGAGGCGGGCGACTGGGTGCTGATCGACACGGGCGATATCATCGTTCACGTGTTCCGGCCGGAAGTCCGGGAGTTCTACAACATCGAACGGATGTGGGCGGCTCCCGAGATCGAGGACGGCACCGTCCATTGAAATGACGCCGGGCGCCTGTCCGGCGAGGAAAAACGGTGGCGCGGCTTAGGCGTCACCCGAACGGACAGGGCTGCGGCGATGCGGGTTGGACTTTTTGCGGTTGGACGGCTGAAGGCCGGCCCTGAGAAGGATCTTGCGGCCCGCTACATGGACCGCTTCGCCAAGGCCGGCCCCGCGATCGGCCTGGAGCTCGGCAAGCTTGCCGAGGTCGGCGAAAGCCGCGCCGGCAATGCCGAGACGCGCAAGCGCGAGGAAGCGGCCCTGCTGCAGAAGGCGCTGCCCGACGGCGCCGTGCTGATCCTGCTCGACGAGCGCGGCAAGGCGCTCGACTCCCCCGCCTTTGCCGATCTCATCGGCGGGTTTCGCGATGCCGGCAAGCGCGAGCTGATGATCGCCATCGGCGGTGCCGACGGGCTCGATCCCGCCCTCTACGAGCGCGCCGACGCCACGCTCTGCCTTGGCAAGATGACCTGGCCGCACCAGCTCGTGCGCATCCTCATCGCCGAACAGCTCTATCGCGCCGTCACCATTCTCTCCGGCCACCCCTATCACCGTAGCTGACGCAAGCGTCACCGCCGCGCAAGGCTGGAGGCGCAGGATGGGCCGCAGCCGTATTTTCGGCGCGGTTTGTTGGCCAAGTGACGTTCTTGGCGAAAGCGCCAAATCAGCATAGAGCGGGGAGAACGGACGTTCGGGGAGCGATGAGGAAAGCCCAGACAACCAATCGGGGGGAAGGCGCCGGCCGTCTGCTGCGGCCGGCTTGGCTTTGTGCTGCCCTGATGCTGGCGCTTCTTCCCCACCCCATCGCCGCCGAGCCGAACGAGACCGGCGTCGCGCTGGAAAAGACGGGATCGCTGCCGAAGGCCGAGCCCGATCCGGCGGCCGCCCTGACGCTGCGCCGCGATAGCACGCGCCGTGAGCTCGAAGCGCTCTCCCAGTCCATCACGGTCTCCGAAGAGAAGACGAAACAGCTCGAAGCCGAGATCGCCAAGCTGGAAAAGACCCGCCAGACCCTGCGCGAGGAAATCGTCAAGTCGGCCGCCATGCGCAAGAGCATGGAGGAAAAGATCCTTGCCGGCGAAAAGCGGCTGGAGGGCATGCGCGAGCGCGAAGCGGGCGTTCGCGCCTCGCTGCACGAGCGCCGCGGCCTCCTGGCTGAGGTTCTCGCCGCGCTCCAGCGCATGGGGCGAAACCCGCCGCCCGCCCTGCTCGTCAATCCGGAGGACGCCCTCTCCTCGGTCAGGAGCGCCATTCTCCTCGGCGCGGTCGTTCCGGGCATCCGCAAGGAAACGGAAGATCTCGTCGACGACCTGACGGCGCTGATGGACATCAAGAGCGACATCGACCGCGAGCGCACGGAACTGACCGATGCCATGCAGCGGCGCATCGAGGAGGAAAAGCGCTCCGAACTGCTGGTCGCCCAGAACGAGGCGCTGGCGCAGACCAACAGCCGCACGCTGGCCGCCGAACGTCGCCGCGCCGAGGAACTCGCCGCCCGCGCCACCAGCCTCGAAGGCCTGATCGGCAGCCTGGAGCGCGACATCGGCTCCGTGCGCGACGCCGCCGCGCTCGCCCGCGCCAAAGAAGAGGAACGGCGGGGCCAGAGCGAGGCCGAGCGGGAGAAGGCGAGGGCGCTTGCCCGCGACAGCGTGCCCGACAAAAACCGCATTGCTCCGGCATATGAATTCTCCGAACTGCAGGCGAAACTGGACTTTCCCGTGGCGGGCGACGTTCTGCGCCAATTCGGCGAGGCGGACGGCACCGGCCATGATTCGCAGGGGCTGACGCTGGCGGCCAATCCGGGCGCGCTGGTCACGGCCCCCGCCGATGGGTGGATCGTCTTTGCCGGCACGTTCCGCAGTTATGGGCGCATGATCATCCTGAACGCCGGGGAGGGCTACCATCTCGTCCTTGCCGGCATGGACCGGGTGAGCGTGCGGGAGGGTCAGTTCGTCGTGGCGGGAGAACCGCTCGCCGTGATGGGCGAAAAAAGGGTGGCGAGTGTCAACGCTTTGACGCTGGAAACGGACAAGCCGACACTTTACATTGAATTCCGAAAGAACGGAAAACCGGTTGATTCCCGGCCGTGGTGGTCCGCTAAAAATTCTGGAAAGGCACGCAATGATACGTAGGGCTTCTCTTGTTCTCGTCGGTGCACTGATGGGTGCCACGGCGATGAGCGTCATCAACACGGCCACATTGCCGGCCGAAGCCGCCGGCTCGTCGACCTATCGCGAGCTTTCCATCTTCGGCGACGTCTTCGAGCGCGTGCGCGCGCAATACGTGACGCCGCCCAAGGAAGACCAGCTCATCGAGAATGCCATCAACGGCATGCTCACCTCGCTCGATCCGCATTCCTCCTACATGAATGCCAAGGACGCCGAGGACATGCGCACCCAGACGCGCGGTGAATTCGGCGGTCTCGGCATCGAAGTCACGATGGAAGACGAGCTGGTCAAGGTCATCACGCCGATCGACGACACGCCGGCCGCGCGCGCGGGCGTGCTTGCCGGCGACTTCATCTCCAAGATCGACGGCCAGGACGTGCGCGGCCTGAAGCTGGAGGAAGCGGTCGAGAAGATGCGCGGCGCCGTCAACACGCCGATCAAGCTGACGCTGATCCGCAAGGGCGCCGACAAGCCGATCGAGCTGACCATCATGCGCGACATCATCGCCGTGCGGGCCGTGAAATCCCGCGTCGAGAACGATGTCGGCTATCTCCGCGTCATCTCCTTCACGGAAAAGACCTATGACGACCTGGAAGCCGCGATCACCAAGATCAAGGAAGAGGTTCCGGCCGACAAGCTGAAGGGCTACGTGCTCGACCTGCGCCTCAACCCGGGCGGCCTGCTCGACCAGGCGATCAACGTCTCCGACGCCTTCCTGGAGCGCGGCGAGGTCGTCTCGACCCGCGGCCGCAACGAGGACGAGACCCGCCGCTTCAACGCGACGCCGGGCGACATCACCGACGGCAAGCCGGTCATCGTCATGGTCAATGGCGGTTCTGCCTCGGCGTCGGAAATCGTCGCCGGTGCGCTGCAGGACCTGCGCCGCGCCACCGTGCTCGGCACGCGCTCCTTCGGCAAGGGTTCCGTCCAGACCATCATCCCGATGGGCGATGCCGGCGCGTTGCGCCTGACGACGGCGCTCTATTACACGCCGTCCGGCAAGTCGATCCAGGGCACCGGCATCACGCCCGACATCACCGTCGAACAGCCGCTGCCGCCCGAATTGCAGGGCAAGCTGGAAGCCGCCGGCGAATCGAACCTGCGCGGCCACATCCAGGGCCAGAGCGAGACGCAGGAAGGCTCGGGCTCCTCGGCCTATGTGCCGCCGGAAGCCAAGGACGACCTCCAGCTTCAATACGCGCTGGAACTCTTGCGCGGCGAGAAGACCGACAAGGCCTTCCCGGCCAATCCGGAAAAGGCCGAGCTGAAGAAGTAACCCGCCTCCGCCGGGCCCGTGACGCACGGGCCCGGATTTATCCATGCACCACAAGCATGTCGTGATCGCAGAACCGCCGCACGCTTTTGCGTGACATGCTCTGGAGTCTTGTTTTACCGCATTCTCCGACGCCGAAGCGGTGCCGCTTCGGCTGGAAATGCTCTAGCGGCCGGCGCGGACTGACCTTGGGCACAGACATTCACGCACCTCTCGGCCAGAACCGCAAGGCAAGGCCCCGACCGGCGGGACCGTCGCGGTTCTCCACCGGCACGATCCTGTTCACGCTTGCCGCCATCGGTCTCATCGGCTTTTCGAGCTGGACCGCGACCGCCCCGAGCGGCCTTGACACCACGCCTTACAGCCCCCCGACGGAAGAAACCGTCGCGCAGGCGACCGCCGAAGGCAAGGCCGACCAGAAGACGGCGGCGGCGGCGAAGGACGGCGTGCGCCGCGCGAACGGCCTTTCCGGCGCCCGCGTCCAGGAAACGCTGACCGACGACGGCAATGTCGTGCGCACCTACACGCCCGGCACGCGCAGCGGCACCGGCCCGCTCATCATCGAGGCGAACCGCATCGGCCAGGACGCACGCTCCGCCGCCTTCCCGAACGAGGATCTGCTGGAGGAGACGTCCGACGGCAGGATCCCGATCATCGGCCTCGACGGCACGCGGCCGATGGACCAGTACGCCCGCCCCTGGTCCGGCGCGCGCGGCACGCGCATCGCCATCGTCGTCGGCGGGCTCGGCCTCAGCCAGACGGGCACGCAGCGCGCCATCCGCGAACTGCCGGGCGAAGTGACGCTCGCCTTCGCCGCCAGCGGCAACAGCCTGTCGCGCTGGATGCAGGAGGCCCGCCGCGGCGGCCACGAGATCTTGCTGCAGATGCCGCTGGAGCCCTTCGACTATCCGCAGAACGACCCCGGCCCCTATACGCTGCGCACCGATCGCGGCGAGGCCGGGAATCTTTCGGAACTGCACCGCGCCATGGCGCAGATCACCAACTATACCGGCATCGTCAATTTCATGGGCGGCCGCTTCCTGTCCGATGCCGACGCGCTGGAGCCGGTCATCCGCGACATTTCGAGCCGCGGCCTCTTCTTCCTCGATGACGGCAGTTCGGCACAGTCGCTGTCCGGCACCCTTGCCGGCGCCGTCGAGGCCCCGCACGCCTTTGCCGACCTCCAGCTCGACGGCGATCTGTCGCGTGAGGCGATCTTGAGGAAGCTCGACGAACTCGAACGCATCGCCCGGCGCAACGGCACGGCGATCGGCATGGCCTCGGCCTTCGATGAAAGTGTGGACGCGATCCGCGAATGGTGCGAGGAAGCAGGCGGCCGCGGCATCGAGATCGTCGGCGTCGCGTCGCTCGCAGCCGTTCCCGCCAAGCAATAGGACATTTCGATGGGCAAGGAAAAGGACAAGGGGATCAGGGCCGAGGACCTGCCGTACCGTCCCTGTGTCGGCATCATGGTGCTGAACGCCGAGAACAAGGTCTGGGCAGGCCGGCGGATTCCCGTCGGCAATTCCGAATATGACGGCTCGCCGCAGCTCTGGCAGATGCCGCAGGGCGGCATCGACAAGGGCGAGGACCCGCTGAAGGCCGCCTATCGCGAACTCTACGAGGAAACCGGCATCCGCAACGTCTCGCTGCTCGCCGATGCCGGCCGCTGGATCAATTACGACCTGCCCGCCCACCTGATCGGCGTCGGCCTCAAGGGCAAGTATCGCGGCCAGACGCAGCGCTGGTACGCGTTCCGCTTCGAGGGCGCGGAGGACGAGATCGCCATCAATCCACCACCGGGCGGTCACGACGCGGAATTCGACGCCTGGGAATGGAAGCCGATGCGCGATCTGCCGGACCTCATCGTGCCCTTCAAGCGCAAGGTCTACGAGGAGGTCGTCGCGGCCTTCGCGCATCTGGCGCCCTGACGACACCCGCTCCGGAATTGCGGCAGGAGAAATGCAAAAACCCCGGTCACAAGACCGGGGTTTTCTGTGTCGGGCGTAGGGCTTGCGCCTTATTCGGCTTCGTTCGCCGGCGCCGCGTTGAGCTGACCGTACTTTTCCTCGCCGAGCTTGCCGAGCAGCTCCAGCTGGGTTTCGAGGAAATCGATATGACCTTCCTCGTCGGCCAGCAGCTCCTCGAACAGCTTCATGGTGACGTAGTCACCGGCGTCATGACAGATGTCGCGCGATTTCTTGTAGGCCGTGCGGGCGTCGTATTCGCCGGCAAGATCGGCTTCCAGCACTTCCTTGACGTTCTGGCCGATGCGAAGCGGCGCGACGGTCTGGAGGTTCGGATGGCCCTCGAGGAAGATGATGCGGGCGACGAGCTTGTCGGCGTGCTGCATCTCTTCGATCGACTCGGCGCGCTCCTTCTTGGCGAGCAGCGTGTAGCCCCAGTCTTCCAGCAGACGATAATGAAGCCAGTACTGGTTGACGGCACCGAGTTCGAGATAGAGCGCTTCGTTAAGCTGCTCGATGACTTTTTTGTCGCCTTTCAAGGTCCGCTCTCCTGTTTTCTTCGTGGAATTGTTTGAGGCGGGTCATGAAATCAAATATCTCGTCATCCGTCGAGTGGCGGCCGGCGTGATACTGCTCGGTCGTGCGGATGATGATGTCGACGACATTGGGGAAACAGCCGCAGCAGCGGCCGCGCTTCTGCATGGCGTGATAGACTTTTGCGGGCACGATGAGCTGCCAACAGTCCTCGTCGAGGAGGCTGTTGATCACGTCAACGATTTCCTTTTCGGTGATGAAGTTACAGCTGCAAACCAGCATTTCGTCTTGCCTGCCATACGCAAAGTACTGAGTTTCCGGGATTAAGCAAAAGACGACCCTGACTGTCAAGAATGAACAGGTCAGCCTTGTTGACTCATCAGTTTAGAGTCATTCTAATCTTGATTATAAATGTCGTCTTTTCATAGACTTATGGCCCGGATCGCGCCGTCGAAACACGGCGTGGCTGCGGCAAACTGACCGATCACATTTTGTTGCAGAACCGCCC
Source organism: Shinella sp. HZN7 (assembly GCF_001652565.1). Lineage (NCBI taxonomy): Bacteria > Pseudomonadati > Pseudomonadota > Alphaproteobacteria > Hyphomicrobiales > Rhizobiaceae > Shinella > Shinella sp. HZN7. The sequence continues at coordinate 4,110,612 of NZ_CP015736.1, forward strand.
CGGACCCGATTCCATCACGCCGGCCGTTCTCCGCTCCTGACAGCGAAGGATCGAATCGACCGGCAGCGCGGTGCGCTCGCGCGCCGATGCACGCGGGGCATGCAATTTCATCCCTCGAAAAACGCTGGAAATCGTCTATATGACGGGCAAAGGAGAGCCCATGGCCCGCATTGACCAGACCGAGGATTGGCGCACGCGCCACGCCCCGACCATCAGCGCTTTCGAATCCCTGGCGGTGGAAGCCTATGGCCACCTGCCGGAAGAGTTCCGTGCGCTCACCGGCAACCTCATCATCGAGATCGCCGAGTTCCCGAGCGACGACGTCTTCGAGGACATGGCGCTGGAGACTCCGTTCGACCTGCTCGGCCTTTTCGAAGGCCGCGGCATCACCGAGCGCTTCACCGTCGAGACCGGCGAAATGCCGAACCGCATCACCCTCTACCGCCGCCCCATCCTCGACTATTGGGCGGAGAACGAGGAAACGCTGGGCGACATCGTCACCCATGTCCTCATCCACGAGATCGGCCACCATTTCGGCCTGTCGGACGACGACATGGAACGCATCGAGGCGAGCGCGGAAATCGCGGCGGGCTGAGCCGCCATCACCGAACCACAGCCGTCTCTTTCGTCATGGTCTGGCTTGACCCGTCCATCCACACCTCATCCTCGGGTTAAACCCGAGGATGACGGAGGTGAGGGAGGCGAGGTCTGCCGGAACGTCGGCGGCAGAGGGCGCCCGGGAGCATGTTCTCCCGCTTACTGCTCGGAAAGCTTGATATCGGGCGTATATTCCTTGCCCGGCACATCCTTCACCACCGCCTGGCCGCACTGCATCAGCTTGGTCTCGGCATTGTAGGCATAGGTCGGCGAACCGTGCAGGTCCCAGCCCTTGTTCAGCGCCAGCGTCACCTTGTGGCAGAACGAGGCATCATCAGGGCCGGTGAGGAAGCGGTAGACTTTCATGCTTTCTTCTTTCTGTCATTGATCAGGTCGGCCTTGGCGAGAATGCGCCCGGCCTGGTCGGCATGGAGCTTTTCGACCATGCGGCCGGCAAGGGAGACGACAGCCCTGCCGGCATTGTCGGGCGCAGCGAAGGCGGAGACGATGGCGAGCGCCTCGGCCGCCTCGGCCTCCGTGACGCCATAGGCTTCATTGGCGGCGGCGATCTGCGCGGGATGGATCAGCATCTTGCCGTCAAAGCCCATCTGCCGGCCCTGCCGGCATTCCGCCCCGAAATTCTCGTCGTCGGAAAAATCGTTGAAGACGCTGTCGATGACGTCGAGGCCGCAGGCCCGCGCCGCCACGACGACCTGCAGCAGCAGCGGCACGAGGAAGGGGCGGCCGGGAACATCCGCGATACCGGTTTCCTTGCGCAGGTCGTTGAGGCCGACGACGAAACAATCCAGCCGCCCGCCACGGGTGCGGCCCGTCTCGGCGATGGCGGCGAGGTTGAGGAGGGACGCTGCCGTCTCGATCATCGCCCAGAGGCGCGGCCCGTCATCCGCCCCCGCTTCGGAAAGCCAGTCGGCGACGGTCAGCACGTCCTGCGGTTCGGAGACTTTCGGCAGCAGCACCGCATCGGGCATGCAATCGAGCACCGCCTCAAGATCGAGCACGCCGTCCGGCCCGTCGAGCGCGTTGATCCGGATGACGTGCTCCTGGCCGGAGGAGCGGTCGAGCGTCTTGAAGTGCTCGACGAGGGCGGCGCGCGCCTCCGCCTTCTTCTCCGGCAGCACGGAATCCTCAAGGTCGAAGATGACGGCATCGCAATCGAGCAGGGCCGACTTGGCGAGCGCCCGCGCATTGACGGCGGGAACGCTGAGCACCGAGCGGCGCAGGCGAAGCGGATGGTGATGCGGTGTCCTGTTCATCCGCCCTTTTTGCCGCGCTTTGCCACGGCCCGCAAGCGCCGCGACATCGCTCTTGCCCGCAGGACGCTTTGGCGCACCGGATCCGGCGTATTCGGCCTTGCAATGAACAAATTCGCCCCCCACATTGCTTTATAGAGAAAGGGCAAATCAAAATGCAGCGCATCCGCTCCGTCGTCTTCGCCGTCTTCACCATGCTTGTCGCAGGCGCGACCTTCCTGTTCGCCGCCTCCGTGGGCCTTACCATCGCCGGCATCGTCGCCGTGCTGATGCTCGGTTCCATGCTCGCCGCCAAGCTCCAGCCGGCTCCGGTCCGCGCCACCGCGCGCAATGACCGCCGGGCGCCCGGTCAGCGCGAACCGCGCATCTGGAACGACGGCCGCGGCACGATCATCGACCTTTAAGAAGGTTTCGCTCCCGAAAGGGACGCCCGGGCGCTTTTTGCGCGCCCGGCATTTGCGTTTGACGCCCGGCTTTCCGGAAGATTCTCCTTCAAATCCGCGGAAAACTCATCTAAACGCTTGTGCCAACCGACATCATCGCATTTCGAGGGTTTTCGCATGGACAAGTTCGTCAAGCTGACCGGCGTCGCCGCGCCGCTTCCCGTCGTCAATATCGACACGGACATGATCATTCCGAAGGATTACCTCAAGACGATCAAGCGCACCGGCCTCGGCAAGGGTCTTTTCGCCGAAGCGCGCTACAACGAGGACGGCAGCGTCAACCCGGATTTCGTGCTGAACAAGCCGGCCTACCAGAACGCATCGATTCTCGTCGCCGGCGACAATTTCGGCTGCGGCTCCTCGCGCGAACACGCGCCCTGGGCCCTGCTCGACTTCGGCATCCGCTGCGTCATCTCCACCAGCTTCGCCGATATCTTCTACAACAACTGTTTCAAGAACGGCATCCTGCCGATCGTCGTCAGCCAGGATGATCTCGACAAGCTGATGGACGACGCCAGCCGCGGCTCCAACGCCATCCTGACCGTCGACCTGGAAGCCCAGGAAATCACCGGTCCCGACGGTGGCCGCATCACGTTCGAGATCGACGCCTTCCGCCGTCACTGCCTGCTGAACGGCCTCGACGACATCGGCCTGACGCTGGAGAAGGCGGCCTCGATCGACACTTTCGAGAAGCAGGCCGCGACCTCGCGCCCCTGGGCTTGAAGAGCATGCGCCGGCTGATCTCGTCCGGCTCTCCCTTCGAAGCGACGGCGGGCTATTCGCGCGCCGTCGTTCAGGGCAACTGGTGCTTCGTGTCGGGCACGACCGGCTACGACTATGCCACCATGACCATGCCCGAAAGCGTCGAGGACCAGACGCGCAACACGCTCGCCACCATCGGCAAGGTTCTGCAGGAGGCCGGTTTCTCCTTCGCCGACGTCGTGCGCTGCCACTACTACGTGACCGACGCCGCCTTCGCCGACCGCGTCTTCCCGATCCTCGGCGAGACCTTCGGAACGATCCGCCCTGCGGCCACCATGGTCGTCTGCGACCTCATCCGGCCGGAAATGCTCATCGAGATCGAAGTCACGGCGCTGCGCGCGAACTAAAGCATGTCGCGCAAACGTGTGCAGCGGTTTTGCGATAACGACATGCGAAAAATCAAAGACCTAAAGCGCGGGAGCGATCTGAAAGATCGCGATGCCGCTTTAGCCGAAAGGCGAAACGCCTCGCGCAAAATTCTTTCTTTTCGACGATTTTCCTTGAACGGAAGTTGCGCTAAGAAGCGCGCGACCATTCCGTGACATCAAGGACAATCCCATGACAGCGCGCACCCTCCTCCTTCTGCCCGGCGACGGCATCGGCCCGGAAGCCATGGCGGAAGTCCGCAAGATCATCGCCTACATGAACGCCGAACGCGGCGCCGGCTTTGAGACCGACGAAGGCCTCGTCGGCGGCTCGGCCTATGATGCCCATGGCGCGGCGATCTCGGAAGGCGACATGGAGAAGGCGCTCGCGGCCGACGCCGTGCTGTTCGGCGCCGTCGGCGGCCCGAAATGGGATGCCGTGCCCTATGAGGTGCGCCCGGAGGCCGGCCTCCTGCGCCTGCGCAAGGACCTGAAACTGTTCGCGAACCTGCGCCCGGCCATCTGCTATCCGGCGCTCGCCAACGCCTCCTCGCTGAAGCCGGAACTCGTCGAAGGCCTCGACATCCTCATCGTGCGCGAACTCACGGGCGGCGTCTATTTCGGCGAGCCGAAGGAGATCATCGACCTCGGCAACGGCCAGAAGCGCGGCATCGACACGCAGGTCTACGACACCTACGAGATCGAGCGCATCGCCGGCGTCGCCTTCGAACTCGCACGCACGCGCAACAACCGCGTCTGCTCCATGGAAAAGCGCAACGTCATGAAGTCCGGCGTGCTCTGGAACCAGGTGGTGACGGAAACGCACAAGCGCAGCTATTCCGACGTTCAGCTCGAGCACATGCTGGCCGATGCCGGCGGCATGCAGCTCGTGCGCGCGCCGAAGCAGTTCGACGTCATCGTGACGGACAACCTCTTCGGCGACATGCTCTCCGACGTCGCCGCCATGCTGACCGGCTCGCTCGGCATGCTGCCGTCCGCCTCGCTCGGCGCGCCCGACGCCAAGGGGCAGCGCAAGGCGCTCTACGAGCCCGTGCACGGCTCGGCGCCGGACATTGCCGGCAAGGGCATCGCCAACCCGATCGCCATGATCGCCTCCTTCGCCATGTGCCTGCGCTACTCCTTCAACATGGTCGCGGACGCCGACAACCTGGAAAAGGCGATCGCCGAGGTGCTCGACAGCGGCATCCGCACCGGCGACATCATGGCCGAAGGCTGCCGCAAGGTCGGCACCGCGGAAATGGGCGACGCCATCCTCGCCGCCTTCAAGAAGCTTTCGGCCTGAGCAATACCCCCTTCATCCGGCCCTTCGGACCATCTTCTCCTCAGTGGGAAGAAGGGGCTGGCAACCGGATGAGGGGACTGTGACCACGACCGAAAAAGGCTCCCGGCGCCAGCGCTCCGGGAGCCTTTTTCGTTACGGGTCCCTTGAAAAGCGGGCGGCGGCCAACACATGGAAGCCACGCCGTTCTCGAAGGATCGCCATGAACCGACCGCTTGCGACCTCCACGCTCTGGATCTTCGCCCTGACCGCCGTACTCGTCGTGGCCCTCATTCCCTTCGATCCCATGCTTTCGCAGCATGCACAGGGCCTGCCCGGCACCATCGTGAGCTTCAACGAGCGCATCACCGATTTCGGCACCTTCAGCTGGATGATCTACGGCTCCGGCTTCACCGTCATCCTCGCCTATATCGTCCACCGGGTCAGCCGGAACGAGACATTGGTGGGCCGGGCAAGGACGGCGCGGCGGCTGTCGCTCTATTTCTTCCTGACGATCGGCGCCGCAAGCGCCCTCGTCCATCTCTTCAAGATCATCGTGGGGCGCGCACGGCCGGAGCTTTTTGCCGAACTCGGCGCCTACAGCCTGACGCCCTTCGCCAACGACAACCTGTTCCAGAGCTTCCCTTCCGGCCATTCCGCCGCCGTCGGCTCGTTTTTCGGCGCCTTTTCCATGCTGGCGCCGCGGCTGCGCCCGCTCTTCTTCCTGGGCGCGCTGGCGATCGGCATCTCCCGCGTCATCGTCGGGGCGCACTATCCGAGCGACGTCGCCGCCGGCCTCCTGCTCGGCCTCTGGACGGCCATCGCCACGGCCTTCTTCTTTGCCGGCCGGGAATGGCTCTTCCGCTTCGACGCGCGCGGCTGGCCGCTGCCGAAATCCCTGCTGCCGCCCAAGGGCCAATAAAAAACCCGGCCCGTGTCGCCACGGGCCGGATCGCCATGAACTATCGGAAGGGGGAGATCAATCCATGGCGTGGATGTCGCGGTCCTTCGTTTCCGGCAGGAAGAGAAGACCGATGACCAGCGTGATGCCAGCGAAGACGATCGGGTACCAGAGGCCGTAGTAGATGTCGCCCTGGGCCGCGCTCATCGCGAAGGCCGTCGCCGGAAGCAGGCCGCCGAACCAGCCGTTGCCGATATGGTAGGGCAGCGACATGCCGGTGTAGCGGATGCGGGTCGGGAACAGCTCGACCAGCAGGGCGGCGATCGGGCCGTAGACCATCGTGACGTAGATCACGAGAACGGTCAGCACGGCGATGATCGTGATCCAGTTCACGCGCGCCGGATCGGCCACCATGGTGAAGGCACCGCCCTTGTCGATCGTGTAGACCGCCATGTCGGAGACCCCGGCGGCTTCCTCGGCCGTCAGCAGCTTGGCCGTGACGAGGTCGGCAGCCGGCATGGTCGCCTTCTCGCCGGCGCGGATGGCGGCGGCATCAAGGGCGAGTTCCGGGTTGCCTGCGATGAAGGCATCCAGCTTGGAATCCGGAACCTTGACCGCACCGCGGACCAGCGGGTAACCGTTCGCCTGCAGGGCCAGGTTGGTTTCCTTCTGGAAGGCCGCGTCGAGCGTCTTGACCTGGTCGGCCGAAGCGATGGCATCGTAGCTCGAGATCGTCTTGTCGCCGATCTGGACCGTTGCTGCCGTGCCGGCAGCCGCCGTGGTGACGACGTCATAAGGCACCGAGTTGCGGGTCAGGAACGAGGTCGCGATGTCGCACGAGGTGGTGAACTTCGCCGTGCCGGTCGGGTTGAACTGGAACTTGCAGTCGCCCGGAGCAGCGGTGACCGTTGCGCGGATCGTGTCCTGCGCCGTTGCCAGCGCCGGGTTGCCGGCCCAGGTCAAAGCCTTGAACAGCGGGAAGTAGGTCAGCATGGCGAGCACCAGGCCGGCCATGATGATCGGCTTGCGGCCGATCTTGTCCGACAGCCAGCCGAAGAAGACGAAGAAGCCGGTGCCGATGAGCAGCGAGCAGGCGACCATGATGTTGGCCGACTGGCTCTCGACCTTGAGAACGCCCGTCAGGAAGAAGAGCGCATAGAACTGGCCGGAATACCAGACGACGGCCTGGCCGACGACGGCGCCGAAGAGCGCGAGCAGCGCGATCTTGGCGTTGCGCCACTGGCCGAAGGCTTCCGTCAGCGGTGCCTTGGAGCCCTTGCCTTCTTCCTTCATCTTCGCGAAGGCCGGCGATTCGTTCATCTTCAGACGGATCCAGACGGAAACGCCGAGGAGCACGACCGACAGCAGGAACGGAATGCGCCAGCCCCACTCGGCGAAGGCTTCCTTGCCGACGATGAACTGCACCGCGAGGATGACGATCAGCGACAGGAACAGGCCGAGCGTCGCCGTCGTCTGGATCCACGAGGTGAAGTAACCGCGTCTGCCGTCCGGAGCATGCTCGGCCACGTAGGTCGCGGCACCGCCATATTCCCCGCCGAGCGCCAGACCCTGCAGCATGCGCAGGATGATCAGGATGATCGGCGCGGCAATGCCGATGGTGGCGGCACCGGGCAGGAGGCCCACGACGAAGGTCGAGACGCCCATGATCAGGATGGTGACAAGGAAGGTGTACTTGCGGCCGACGAGGTCGCCGAGGCGGCCGAACACCAGCGCGCCGAACGGACGCACGAGGAAGCCGGCGGCGAAGGCGAGCAGCGCGAAGATGTTGCGCGTCGTCTCCGGATACTGGCTGAAGAAGGTGGCGCCGATATAGATCGCCAGCGAGCCGTAAAGATAGAAGTCGTACCACTCGAAAACGGTGCCGAGCGAAGAGGCGAAGATCACCTTCTTCTGCTCGCCCGTCATGGGCGCAGCCTTGGCGTTGCCCACGGTCGAAACATTTGCCATTTCATTGTCCTCCACGAAAACGGCGTAGCGGGGCAGCCCATGACGGTCCGGAGTTTCTCCCTAAAAACACCGGACGGGGTGCGCCTGATGAAAGGATGGCAGAAAACGCCTTGCTGCATCAGCGCTGCTTTGGGCTTATGACTTTCGGCGTAAGACTTAAGTCGAGGGCGCTGGCGAAATCCCGGATCGTTCACGCAAGGCTTGACTCTTCGGCAGATGAGCGTATTCAGCACGCACGCAAAGGAACCGCCATGTACCGCTATGGTCTCGCCATCGCCCGCATGATCGCTCCGGCCTTCACCGCCGGACGGGTTCGTCATTGCGTATCGATTTCCAAAACAATGGCCAAAACGACGACGAAAACCGTCTGACGTCTCTGGCCACCGCTCTCTCCCCGGTATGGCCGGGGACCGGAACCCGCGTCATGGCCGGCGGGTTTCACCTCCTGAACCCGCGGAGAGACAGAGAAAGAGAGCTTTAGACATGGGTTTCAAGATCGCAGTCGCCGGCGCGACCGGCAATGTCGGCCGCGAAATGCTGAACATCCTTTCCGAGCGCGGTTTCCCGGCTGACGAAGTCGTGGCGCTCGCCTCCGCCCGTTCGCAGGGCACCGAGGTCTCCTTCGGCGACAGGACGCTGAAGGTGCAGAACCTCGAAAACTACGATTTCTCCGACACGGACATCTGCCTGATGTCGGCCGGCGGCACGGTTTCGCAGAAGTATTCGCCGAAGATCGGCGCCCAGGGCTGCGTCGTCATCGACAACTCCTCGGCCTGGCGCTACGACGCCGACGTGCCGCTGATCGTTCCGGAAGTGAACCCCGACGCCGTCACGCAGTTCACCCGCAAGAACATCATCGCGAACCCCAATTGCTCGACCGCCCAGCTCGTCGTCGCGCTGAAGCCGCTGCATGATCGCGCCACCATCAAGCGCGTCGTCGTGTCGACCTACCAGTCGGTCTCCGGCGCCGGCAAGGACGGCATGGACGAACTCTTCAACCAGACCCGCGCCGTCTTCGTCGCCGATCCGATCGAATCGAAGAAGTTCACCAAGCGCATCGCCTTCAACGTCATCCCGCACATCGACGTGTTCATGGAGGACGGCTACACGAAGGAAGAGTGGAAGGTTCTCGCCGAGACCAAGAAGATGCTCGACCCGAAGATCAAGGTGACCTGCACGGCCGTGCGCGTTCCCGTCTTCATCGGCCATTCCGAATCGGTCAACATCGAATTCGAGAAGGAAATCACGGCGGACGAGGCCCGCGAGATCCTGCGCGAGGCGCCGGGTTGCCAGGTCATCGACAAGCACGAGAACGGCGGCTACATCACCCCGTACGAATCGGCCGGCGAGGATGCCACCTACATTTCGCGCATCCGCGAGGACGCGACGGTCGAGAACGGCCTCAACATGTGGGTCGTCTCCGACAACCTGCGCAAGGGTGCCGCGCTCAACGCCATCCAGATCGCGGAGCTGCTCGTTGCCCGCGGCCTGATCAAGGCGAAGAAGCAGGCTGCCTGACGGCGGAAAGCGGAGCGCATCGCCTTTTCGAGAAAATTGGCAACGCTCCCTTAATCAATTTTAAATAAAAGTCCCGGTTGTTCCGTCTGAGGACAATCGGGACTTCGCTTTGAAGCGGTCCCGGCGGCATCGCCGGAACGGTTCACGGCAAGGTGCGATGACAGGAACAGGAGAGCATGGCATGCTTTCCCAGCGGAATTGACGAGATCACGGGGTTTTTCATGGGCATGACAAAGAGCGTGGCCAAGGTGCTGGCCGCAATGATCGCCATGGCGGCAGTGCCGGCGGTGGCCGAAGCGGCCAAGTGCGGCAACGACGGGGGCGGTTTTCCGGCCTGGGTAGAGGCGTTCAAGGACGAGGCGGCCGGCCGCGGCATCAGCCGTTCGACGATCGACAAGGCCTTCTCCAATGTCAGCTATGCCCGCGCCACGATCCGCGCCGACCGCGGCCAGAAGAGCTTCAAGCTCTCGCTCGAACAGTTCATGCAGAAGCGTGGCGGCCAGGCGATCATCCGCCGCGGCAAGAGCCTGAAGAAGCAGAATGCCGCGCTCTTCCAGCGCATCGAGGCGCGCTACGGTGTGCCGGCCGGCCCGCTGCTCGCCATCTGGGGCATGGAAACCGGCTTCGGCGGCTTCCTCGGCAAGGAACACACGATCTCGGCCGTCGCGACGCTCGCCTATGACTGCCGCCGGTCGGACTATTTCACCAACCAGCTCTACGCCACGCTCCAGCTCGTGCAGAAGGGCATCCTGTCGACCTCGGCCCGCGGCGCGGCGCATGGCGAAATCGGCCAGACGCAGTTCCTGCCGGCCAACGTTTTGAAATACGGCGTCGACGGCGACGGCAACGGCCGTATCGACCTCGTCGGTTCCAAGGCCGACGCGCTCGCCTCCACGGCCAACTTCCTGCGCGGCCACGGCTGGAGCGCCGGCGGCGGCTACCAGCCGGGCCAGACCAATTTCAGCGCATTGCAGGGTTGGAACGCGGCGAGCGTCTACCAGCGCGCGATCGCCATCATCGGTGCGGAAATCGACGGCGACTGATCGGCCCCGGGCCTCTCTCTGGCCATGGTCGGGTTTGACCCGACCATCCACGCTGCGGATACGGCGGTGGATTCTCGATGAGGCCGAGAGTGAGAAAAGAGCGATATATCAATAAGATAACCCGGTGCGAGCCTTCGCGCCGGGTTTTTCGTTATATGCCGGGGCGCTGGAAGTCGCCGGTCTTGGCGTCCATGATCCACAATTCGCCCGTCGAAATATCGAACCAGGCCCCGTGGAGCTGGATGCGGCCGCGCTCTTCCAGGATGCGCACGCAGGGGAAGCTGCGCAGGTTGGTGAGCGAATTGCGGATCGAGACGCGCTCCAGCGCACGCTGGCGCTCGCCCTGGGTCAGGATCTCGGCGCCCTGGATCTGTTCGGCGACGGGCTTCAGCATGCCCATCCACTTGCCGATGAAATCACCGGGCGACAGCGGCTCGGCATCCGGATCGAGCGCCGCGGAAATGCCGCCGCAGCGGCCATGGCCCATCACCACGATATCGCTGACCTTCAGCGACTGCACGGCGAATTCGAGCGCCGCCGACGTCGCATGGAACTGGCCGTCCGGCTCGTAGGGCGGCACGAGGTTGGCGACGTTGCGCACCACGAAGAGCTCGCCCGGCCCGCTGTCGAAGATCGTCTCCGGCGCGGCGCGGGAATCGCAGCAGGCGATCACCAGTGTCTTCGGTTTCTGGCCCGTCTCGGCCAATGCCCTGTAGCGCGCCGACTGCTCGGCGTAACGGCCGGACATGAAGTTGCGGTAGCCGTTCAGAAGACGATCGGGAAAACGGTTCATGGCGTCGGAATACCCCCGTGTAACAATCTACCGGATGAGGCCCCATCCGACCCTGCATAAACCATTCCGAAAGGCAGGGCGCAAGGCCGGATCGTTCAGGATCGCCGCGGCTGGGCCGGATGCACGAGGCGGCGCATGTGCACCATCGCCATGGGCGTGGAAATGCTGGAGGCGTCCTGTTCGAGCGTCAGCTCGTCGGCACCGCGCTTGGCTGTGCGTGCGACGATCTCGAAGACGCTGGCGGTCGCCATCATCAGGGCGCGCTCTTCCGGCAGGCCCTCCATCATCCGGGAGAGGAAGATCGCGGCCAGAAGGTCCCCCGTGCCGTTCGGCGGGTTCGGCACGAGCCGGTGCTCCGCCAGCAGCGCATGGCGCCCGGAGAGATAGAGATTGCCGGTGCTCCCCGCCATCAGCGCCAGCGAGGAGGTGACGAGCATGCGGGCAGGCCCGAGCGACAGCGCCGCCTCCATGATCGCCCCGTTGGTCTCGAGCGGCGCGCCGGCAAGCCAGGCAAGCTCGAAACGGTTGGGCGTGGCGATCGAGGCGAGGGGGATCAGCGCATCGCGGATCGCCACGGCCGTATCCTCCGGAACGTAAAGGCCGCGATCGTCGCCGCAGACCGGATCGCACATATAGACGAGATCGGGATTTTCCGCCCGCAGGGCCGTGACGAGCCGCGCCACCGAATGGGCCTGCGCAGCACTGCCGAGATAGCCGGACAGCACCGCCTTGACCTCGCCCCGCCAGGGCGCGCGGATGAGATCGGAGATCATCGCGTCGAAATCGTCAGCGGAAATCGCCACCCGCGTCGAACGCCCGCGACCGGGATGCCAGGGCAGGATGACGGTCGGCAGCGCCCAGACCGGATGGCCGAGCGTCTCGAGCGCGAAGACGGCGGCGCGGTTGCCCACCGTGCCGCGCACCACATGGCTCGAAATCACGATGACCGCGCCCTTGTCGCTCTCGTTCATAACCGGCTCCCCTGGTTCCGGCCGAGTGATGACAAGGGGGTCATTTCCTGTCAACGCCCACCCCTTTTTCGACCGTCGGCCGAAACGGGGAAAAAAGCAGCTCCGGCCGTTTTCGGGCTGCTTTTCGACGAGAAAACACGGATTTCACGACAAAACGACAGTGAAACTGACCTATCTTGGACAAAATCGATTGAATTTTCTCGCGATTCCACAAATTCCGTCGCGCGTATTTTTTCTTCTGCTAACGTCCGGCCATCGGATTCGAGGGAGAATTCCATGGGTGCCAGGACCAACGTGAAAAGAGAAAAACACATCGAGGCCGCAAAGGCCGCAGCCGCCGCCCTCGGCGCGAAGACGCTGAACCCGGACATCCTCTTCGGGCGCGCCAGCAAGGACGACCTCGAGCACTATACCGGCGAGATGCTGGCCGTCGCGGCCGCCCATGCCATGGCCGAGATCGAGGCCTGGGACGGCACGGAACCGCGCATCACCGTCACCACGCTGGCCGATGTTCGCCCGCAGGGCCAGCCCGTCTCGGTTCTGTCCGTCACCGACCGCAACCAGCCGTTCCTTTATGATTCGGTGATGGGCGAGGTGACGAGCACCCATCGCGACATCCACCTGGCGATCCACCCCATTCTCGTCGTGACGCCGGGCGAAGCGCCGAAACTCTTCTCGCCGGACGAGGACAGCGACCCGGCGCAGCGCGTCAGCCATATCGAGATCCACCTGTCCGAACTGGCACCGAACGAGGCCGCGGCGCTCGCCGAGCGGGTCGGGACCGTGCTCGACCAGGTGCACCTGGCCGTCGACGACTGGCCTTCCATGCTGGAAAAGCTCGACAGCGTCACGGCCGACATGGAGCGCTACGCCAAGGAGAAGCCGGGCAAGGAGGAGGCACTCGCCTTCCTTCACTGGCTGCGGGGCAACAACTTCACCTTCCTCGGCATGCGTGAATACAGCTATTCCGGCAAGGGCGAGGCGGCGACCGTCGAACGCGGCGGCGAAGGCCTCGGCATCCTCTCCGATCCCGACGTGCGCGTGCTGCGCCTCGGCAAGGACGCGGTAACGACGACGCCGGAAATCCTCGAATTCCTCGAAGGCCCTGATTTCCTGATCGTCACGAAGGCGAATGTGAAATCCGTCGTGCATCGCCGGGCCTATATGGACTATGTCGGCCTCAAGCGATTCAACGAGAAGGGCAAGGTCATCGGAGAACTGCGCATCGTCGGCCTCTTCACCTCGACGGCCTATACCCATGCCGCCGGCCAGATCCCGCTGCTGCGCTCCAAGGTCGAGCACATCATCGAGCATTTCGGCTACGATCCGAAGAGCCATTCCGGCAAGATGCTGATCAACACGCTGGAATCCTATCCGCGCGACGATCTCTTCCAGATCGACACCGGGCTGCTCGCCACCTTCTGCGAGCAGATCAACGAACTTGCCGACCGGCCGCGCATCCGCGTGCTGCCGCGCATCGACCGTTTCGACCGCTTCGTCTCGGTCATCGTCTACGTGCCGCGCGAACAGTACGATTCCGATGTACGGGAAAAGATCGGCAACTATCTGAAGTCGGCTTATGACGGCCGCGTCTCGGCCTATTATCCGGCCTTTCCGGAAGGCGGCCTTGCCCGCGTGCACTTCATCATCGGCCGTTCCGGCGGCAAGACGCCGCGCATCCCGCAGGGCAAGCTCGAACAGGCGGTGCGCGAGATCGCCACCCGCTGGACCGACCGCTTCGAGGCGCTCTCCAACGCGGACGGCGTGCGGCTCGTCACCGACCGCAGCTACCAGGAGGACTTCACCCCCGCCGAGGCCCATGCGGACCTGGCGCTGATCACCACGGCGACGCCCGAGAACCCGATCAGCATCGCCTTCTACCGCAAGGCCTGGCACACGGATCTCGCCTCGGTCGAATTGAAGATCTTCCATGCCGGCGAGCCCGTTTCGCTGTCGCGGCGCGTGCCGCTGCTGGAAAACCTCGGCTTCAACGTCATCAGCGAGCAGACGCACGACCTGACGCTGGCCAGCCTCGACGGCGACGGGCGCCGCGTCATCCTGCATGACATGGAGCTGCGGCACCGCGACGGCGTCGAGATCAACCTTGCCAGGCTGAGCCCGATGCTGGAGGAGGCGTTCCTCGCCGCCTGGCACGGCGAGGTGGATGACGACGCGCTGAACCGCCTCGTCCTCACCGGCGGCCTCTCCGCCCGCCAGATCATGGCGCTGCGCACCTATTCGCGCTACCTGCGCCAGACGGGCATCGCCTATTCGCAGGGCTATATCGCCGATACGCTCAACAAGTATCCGCCGATCGCCGCCGACCTCTTCCGCCTGTTCGAGACGCGCCTCGACCCGAAGCTCTCCGAGCGCCAGCGCGAGAAGAAATCCGCGGACGTGGCGACGGCCATAGAGGCGGCGCTGGCCAACGTGCCGAGCCTCGACGAGGATCGGATCCTGCGCCGCTACGTCAACGCCATCGAGGCCACGCTGCGCACCAACTATTTCCAGCGTGATGCAGACGGCAAGCCGCGTAAAACGCTGGCGATCAAGCTCGACCCGAAGGCCCTGGACGGCCTGCCGGAGCCGCGGCCCTTCCGCGAGATCTTCGTCTACGGCGCCGAGGTGGAGGGCGTGCACCTGCGCTTCGGCAAGGTCGCCCGCGGCGGCCTGCGCTGGTCCGACCGCGCGCAGGACTACCGCACGGAAGTGCTCGGTCTCGTGAAAGCCCAGCAGGTCAAGAACTCGGTCATCGTGCCCGTCGGCGCCAAGGGCGGCTTCTATCCGAAGCAGCTTCCCGTCGGCGGCAGCCGTGACGCCGTCTTCAAGGCCGGCACCGAGGCCTACAAGACCTATATCCGCACGCTGCTCTCCGTCACCGACAACATCGTCGGCCAGGACGTCGTGCCGCCGGCCGATACGATACGCCTCGACGGGGACGACCCCTATTTCGTCGTCGCCGCCGACAAGGGCACGGCGACCTTCTCCGATACGGCGAACGGGCTGGCGCAGGAAGCCGGCTTCTGGCTCGACGACGCCTTTGCCTCGGGCGGCTCGGCCGGCTACGACCACAAGAAGATGGGCATCACCGCCCGCGGCGCCTGGGAAACCGTCAAGCGCCATTTCCGCGAGATGAACATCGACATCCAGAAGACGCCGTTCACGGTCGCCGGCGTCGGCGACATGTCGGGCGACGTCTTCGGCAACGGCATGCTCTTGTCGCGCAAGATCCGGCTCCTCGCCGCCTTCGACCATCGCGACATCTTCATCGATCCCAATCCCGATACCGACACGTCCTTCGCCGAGCGCCGCCGCATGTTCAACCTGCCGCGTTCGAGCTGGCAGGATTACGATCGCTCCGTGCTCTCAAAGGGTGCGATGATCATCCCGCGCACGGAAAAATCCGTGACGCTGACGCCGGAAGCCATGGCCGTCATCGGCATCGACAAGGCCAAGGCGACGCCCTTCGAGATCATGACCGCGATCCTCAAGGCACCGGTCGATCTCCTGTGGTTCGGCGGCATCGGCACCTATATCCGCGGCCAGAACGAGACGGATGCGGAGGTCGGCGACCGCGCCAACGACCCGATCCGCATCGTCGCCGACGATGTGCGCGCCAAGGTGATCGGCGAGGGCGCCAATCTCGGCGTCACCCAGCGCGGCCGCATCGCCTTCGGCCTCAAGGGCGGGCGCTGCAACTCGGATGCCATCGACAATTCGGCCGGCGTGAATTCGTCGGACGTCGAGGTCAACATCAAGATCGCGCTCGCCTCTGCCATGCGCGAGGACCGGTTGCCGCGCGCCAAGCGCAACGTGCTGCTCGCCGCGATGACGGACGAGGTGGGTCACCTTGTGCTGCGCAACAACTACCTGCAATCCCTCGCGATCTCGCTGACGGAACGTCAGGGTACGGCCAACCGCGCGCCGCTGACCCGCCTGATGGACCGTCTGGAGGCTGCCGGCCAGCTCAACCGCAAGGTCGAGACGCTGCCGGACGACCGTACGGTGGCCGAGCGCTACCAGGCCGGCAAGCCGCTGACGCGGCCGGAGATCGGCGTGCTGCTCTCCTATGCCAAGCTGGTGCTGTTCGACGAACTGGTCGGCACCGACCTGCCGGACGAGCCCTATTTCGAACCGACGCTGATGAGCTACTTCCCGGCGAAGATGCAGAAGGCCTATGCGGACGACATCCGCGCCCATCGCCTGCGCCGCGAGATCATCGCGACGATCCTTGCAAACGAGGTGATCAACCGCGGCGGCCCGGCCTTCGTCAACACGCTGACGGATGGTACCGGCTTCGGTCCCGCCAATGCGGTGAAGGCGGCCGTCATCGCGCGCGACGGCTACGGCCTCGCCGCGCTCTATGCCGGCGTCGACGCCCTGGACAACCAGGTCTCCGGCTCCGTGCAGAACGAGCTCTACGAGGAGATCGGCCGCATCTACGCCTCCGTCACCAGCCTGCTCCTGACCACCGGGGCGGTATCAGGCCCCATGGGTGAGGCGGTGCACAAGCTCAAGCAGGCCCTGAAGCAACTGCGCCCGCAGCTTTCCACCCTCATTTCCGAACAGGCCGGCGACGAGGCCCGCCGCAAGGCCCATGCCTATGAGGACGAAGGCGTGCCGACGGAGCTGGCGGAAGAGATCGTCACGCTCTCCATGCTGACCTTCGTGCCGGAAGTCATGCTGATCGCCGGGGCGACGGGCGACACGCTCGGCAAGACGGCGCAGGCGTTTGCCGGCATCAGCGCGGCGCTCAATATCGGCCGGCTGCTTTCGGCGGCCAGCCGCATTCCGACCAGCGATCTCTACGAGGCACTCGCCCTGCAGCGCAGCCTCACCGACATCGCCAATGCCCGCCGCGATCTCGCCACCGTGGTGCTGACGCGCCACAAGGGCGACAAGACACCGCTCGCCACCTGGCAGCAGGGCGACCGCGAGCGGCTCGCCCGCGTCACCGCCAACCTCTCGGCGCTGACGGAAGCCGGCGAAGCCACGCTCGCCAAGGTAAGCGTCGCCGCCGGCATCCTGAGCGACCTTGCGCAGGAACGGGCACGATAAAGCCAACCTCGTCGCAGCCGTCTTTCGGCGGCTGCGACTGCTTCCGAAGCATATGGAATCAGACGTCGCCGTTCCCTTGTCCCTTCGCGGGGAGAAGAAGATGGGGCGGCGTTCTCATTCCATAGGCGATTGCCTGCCTTGCGGTAGACGGCCGGCAGGCACGAGGCGGGCGCTCTTTTTCACCGTCGTCCCACCCGTTGAACCCCATCACCCGCAAATGCTAGCCTCGCCCCGAACCGGCGCGAAAAAACCGCCGCTGCAACGATTCGAGGAGCAAGCGTGCGCGAAAACCGCCTCGGCATAACGGGCTGGATGCTGTTCGACTGGGCGGCGCAGCCCTTCTTCACGGTCATCACCACCTTCATCTTCGGCCCCTATCTCGTCTCGCGCCTCACCGAGGATCACGCGGCCGGGCAGGCGGCCTGGAGCTACACGCTCACCATCGCCGGCGTCGCCATCGCGCTGCTCGCCCCCGTCATGGGCTCCATCGCCGATGCCTCCGGCGCGCGAAAACCCTGGATCGCCGCCTTCGCCGCCGTCAAGATCCTGTCGCTCCTCGCCCTCTGGTATGCGGCGCCCGGCAGCAGCCTCGTCTTCGCCATGGCGATGATCGTGCTCGCCACCGTGACGGCGGAATTCTCCATCGTCTTCAACGATTCGATGATGCCGCGCCTCGTCAGCCCCGCGGATGTCGGCCGCATCTCCAACATCGCCTGGGGCCTCGGCTATCTCGGCGGCATGATCGTGCTGATCGCCGTCGTCGCGCTGCTGGCCGCAAACCCGGAGACCGGCCGGACGGCGATCGGCATCAGCCCGCTCTTCGGCCTCGACGCCGCCGCCGGCGAGGATGCCCGCATCACCGGGCCGATCTCGGCGCTCTGGTATCTCGTCTTCATCCTGCCGATGTTCTTCTTCACGCCGGACCAGAGCCGCGGGCTGCCCATTGCGGCCGCCGTGCGCGCCGGCTTTGCCGACCTCTCCGTCGCGCTGCGCGACCTGCGCAGGAAGCCGGGCATCCTGCGCTTCCTCATCGCGCGGATGATCTACCAGGACGGGGTCAACGGGCTGCTGGCGCTCGGCGGAACCTTCGCCGCCGGCATGTTCGCCTGGCAGACCTTCGAGCTCGGCATCTACGGCATCATCCTCAACGTGGTGGCGATCGGCGGCTGCCTCTATGCCAGCCGCATGGACAGGCGCCTCGGCTCGAAGGCCGTCGTCGTGATGAGCCTCGTCTGCCTGATCCTCGCCACCATCGGCATCGTCTCCACCGGCCCGGGCTTCACGCTGTTCGGCCTCATCCCTCTGCCGACCACCGATTCCGGCGGCCTGTTCGGCACCGCGGCGGAAAAGGCCTATATCGTCTACGGCCTCATGATCGGCGTCGCCTTCGGCCCCGTCCAGGCCTCCGCCCGGTCCTATCTCGCAAGAAGCATCCATCCCGACGAGGCAGGCCGCTATTTCGGCCTCTATGCCCTGTCCGGCCGGGCCACGTCCTTCCTCGCGCCGCTCTCCGTCGCGCTCGTCACCACGGCAACCGGCTCCGCCCGCCTGGGCATGATGGCGCTCATCGCCTTCCTCCTCACCGGTTTCCTGCTCCTGCTGCGCACGCCCTATCCGGCAGCGAAAGTTGAGGCCTGAAACGAAAAACGCCCCGCGAACGGGGCGTTTCTATCCGGCAAAGAATCCGGCTACAGAAGCCCCCGTGCACGAGGGTAAAGCCGTCTTGCCGGAGTTGCGCAGCGACCAGACCGATTTAGTGGCGGAAATGGCGCATGCCGGTGAAGACCATGGCAACGCCCGCTTCGTCGGCCGCGGCGATCACCTCCGCATCGCGCATCGAACCACCCGGCTGGATCACCGCCGTGGCGCCTGCGGCAATCGCCGAAAGCAGACCGTCGGCGAAGGGCAGGAAGGCTTCCGACGCGACGGCCGAGCCACGGGTCAGCGGCTCGGCAAGGCCCATGGCCTTGGCCGCTTCCTCGGCCTTCAGGCCGGCGATGCGGGCGGAATCGACGCGGCTCATCTGGCCGGCGCCGATGCCGGCCGTCTGGCCGTCCTTGGCATAGACCACGGCATTCGACTTGACGTGCTTGGCGACCTTGAAGGCGAACTTCATGTCTTCCAGCTCCTGCGCCGTCGGCGCACGCCTGGTGACGACCTTCAGTTCGAGGTCCTCGACCATGCCGTTGTCCCGGCTCTGCACGAGGAGGCCGCCCGACACCGTCTTGGCCGAAAGGCCCGGCACGCGCGGATCGGGCAGGGCGCCCGTCACCAGCAGGCGCAGGTTCGGCTTGCCGGCGATGACGGCGCGGGCCTTCTCGTCCGCGTCCGGCGCGATGATGACCTCGGTGAAGAGCTTGACGATCTCTTCCGCCGTCTCGCCGTCGAGCGTGGTGTTGAGCGCGATGATACCGCCGAAGGCCGAGACCGGATCGCAGGCGAGCGCCCGCGCATAGGCTTCCTTCAGCGTCCTGCCGGTGGCGACGCCGCAGGGATTGGCATGCTTGATGATCGCACAGGCCGGACCGTTTTCCGGCAGGAACTCGGCGACGAGCTCGAAGGCGGCATCGGTATCGTTGATATTGTTGTAGGAAAGCTGCTTGCCCTGCAGCAGCGTGGCGGTCGCCACGCCCGGACGGTTTTCACCGGTCACGTAGAAGCCCGCCTTCTGGTGCGGGTTCTCGCCGTAGCGCATCTCCTCCTTCAGGACGCCGCCGAGCACGCGGTGGCGCGGCATGGGTATATCGAGCGCATCGGCGAACCAGTTGGAGATCGCCGCATCATAGGCCGCCGTGCGGGCATAGGCCTTCGCCGCCATGCGCTGGCGGAAGGCGTAGGAAGTCGAACCATCGGCAAGTTCCTCCAGCAGCGCGGGATAATCGGCGGGATCGGTGACGATGGTCACATAGGCGTGGTTCTTGGCCGAGGCGCGGATCATCGCCGGGCCGCCGATATCGATGTTCTCGACCGTCGTCGGATAGTCGCCGCCCTTGGCGCGCACTTCCTCGAAGGGATAGAGGTTGATGACCGCAAGGTCGATCGCGCCGATGCCATGCGCCTTCATCGCCTCGACATGCTCCGCGTCGTCGCGGATCGCAAGCAGGCCGCCATGCACGGCGGGATGCAGCGTCTTCACGCGGCCATCCATGATTTCCGGAAAGCCCGTGACCTCGGAAACGTCGGTGACGTCGAGCCCGGCATCGCTGAGCGCCTTGTGCGTGCCGCCGGTCGAGAGCAGCCGCACGCCCTTTTCGGCAAGGGCGCGGGCGAGATCGACGATACCGGCCTTGTCGGAGACGGACAGCAGTGCCGTGCGCAGGGGGACACGGTCAGGGGCGGGGATTTTCTTGGAAATGACGGCCATGGGACGCTCCGTTCTGACGGCCCGGGAGGAGGGCCGGATGGTCATGTGCCCCGTTATCACAGGGCCGGCCCCGAGAAAACCGCCAAAAGCCGGGAATTCTCAGCGTTGCCGCACCAATGACCATTGAACCTCCGCCACCCTGGCAAGCGGCATGGTCAGCGTAAGCTGGCGCGACGCCCTGACGCCGGAGGGATCGGCGAAGAAGACATCCTCCTCTTCCTCCACGGCGACGTCGACGCAGGTCAGCGCCCAGGCCTCGCCATCGGGCGCGATCAGCCGCGTCTCGTTGGCCGAAACCCGATAGAGCTGGATCGTCGGAGGGATATGGAAGCGCACCACGGCGGTGCCCTTCTCGATTGCCCCATCCGGGTCGGCGGGCTTGTAGAAGCGCTCCCGGCCGCGGATCTCGCTGCCCGTCGCCGCCACGAGGATATCCCGTTCGTAGAGCAGGCCGAAGCGCTTGAGATAACCGTCGTGGGTCGCCGTCACGCTGTCGGCGCCGGACTGGCGCTCGGCACGCGACACATCCACCTTGCCGACGCCGCCGACGACGATCGGCCCGAGGAAACGGGAGGTGGAGATGCGCGAGGAGGACGTGTCGTTGAGCGTAGCGACGGAATGGGCCGCCGTGGTGCGCGACATCTGCCTGAGCGCCTCGCCGGCGAAACGCGGGCGCCCGGAATTGACGATGAAGCGGTTCTTGCCCGAGGACATTTCGATGGAAAGCGCACCGGCAGCGGCCGTCGCCGAAAGATCGACCGACTTGGGCACGCCCGTGTCCATCAGCACGACCGTCTCCTTGACCGCCAGGCGGTCGTAACGGCTCTGCGGCAGCGCCTTGAAGGGCGCGCCGCCGGTCTCGTCGTAGCGCAGCACCGACATCAGCTCGTTCGCCAGCGTATAGGTCGCGCCGTTGAACAACGCCAGCTCGCCGCCCTGGTGGCGGAAGAAGCGCAGCGCCGGGAAGATGCGGTCGATCGAGGGGATGAGCTGCGCGGGCACGTCATGGCCAAGATTGACATAGGTCTGGCGCAGCGGCAGCAGGTCGAGCAGCACGTCGAGCGCGGCCCGCGGATTGCGCGAGGAATGGCCGCCATCGGGCAGGATCTGCCGGTCGAGTTCCTCGTCGAGATGGCGGGCGGCCTTGCGCATGCGCGAGGCGGAGGCCGGCATGGCGATCGAGGCCATGGCGAGCGCGATGCGCACCCTCAGCCGCGGCTCGCCGTCGCGCGTCGTATCGGCGACATGGCGCAGATAGCGAACCTGGAAGGCAAGACTCTTCAGGAAGCGACGATAGAAGGGGTAATCGGCATCCTTCAGGACGACCGGCGAATGGGACAGCCAGGCAATGATGCGCTGCGCGGCGACATCGGGCCGCCAGGCAAGACCACCGATGACGCGTCCGTGGCTCTGCAGCCAGTCGTCGACGATGAAGCGGGCGGTGTGGGCGGCCTTTTCGGGATCGACCAGCCGCATATGCCGCAGCCAGCCGAAGGAATGCAGGCGCACGGCGAACTCCTCCGAGGGAAGCTCCAGTGCGAAGGGCGATTCGCCGTCGCATTCGAGGACGCGGCCGGCCAGCGGGAAACGTCCGGCGACGATTTCTTCGCCGGCAAACAAATCAGCGGGGTGAAGGTCCGTCGGGGCCACGACCAGCCGATCCGGCGTGCCGCCGGAAAAACGCATGGCACTGATTCGCCCGAGGGCGAGCCTCCGCGAAAACCGGCGCCAACCCTCACGCATATACAGATAGAGAAGCCGCTGCCTGTCGGAAAGCTGCATGGTTAACGAATGCCTCCTTGGCCTATAGCTAGGCCGAGAAGGCAAGCGGCGTCAATTGACCGGCGGTCGATGGGCTGTTGACGACGGCTGAAGTCTTTCGGAAGGGCCTTGGCAGCTCAGCCGGCATGGACGAGCCGTACGGCATAAAACCCGTCCAGGCCGCCGGCATGGCCGACCGTCGCGGGCAGCATGGCAGGCGTGGTGCGGAATTCGCCGCGCGGAGAGATCGCCGCCTCCAGACCCGGCCAATCGGCGGGATCGATCGGCGCGATGCGCCAGTCCGGATTGTCGGCGAGAACCCGGGCAACCATGTCCTCGCCCTCGCTCGGATCGAGCGAGCAGTTGGAGAAGACCAGCTCCCCGCCGGGGCGCACGAGCGTCAGTGCGTGGCGCAGCAGGCGCTCCTGCAGGCCGGCCAGCTTGCCGATATCCTCCGGTCCCTTGGTCCACAATACATCGGGATGGCGACGGATCGTGCCCGTCGAGGAGCAGGGCGCATCGAGCAGCACGGCATCGAACAGCTCGCCCGGACGGTATTCCGCCATGTTCGCCTCGACCGTCTCGGCCGAAAGATGCAGCCGGTCGAGATTGCCGATGAGCCGCTTCAGGCGATTGCCGGACTGGTCGAGGGCGGTGACCCTGGCGCCGGCAGCGGCAAGCTGCGCGGTCTTGCCGCCGGGTGCGGCGCAGAGATCGGCGACCCGCTTGCCGGCAAGGTCGGAAAACAGTTTTGCCGGCAGGCTCGCCGCGGCATCCTGCACCCACCATTCCCCGGCCTCGAAGCCTTCGAGCGCCGGAATGGCGCCGGAGGCAACGGGCAGGCGCACCGAACCGGTCGGCAGCACCAGGCCGCCGAGCCGCGCGGCCCAGCCTTCCGGGTCCGATTTCACAGTGAGGTCGACAGTGGAGGGTTCGAGCAGCGCATCGGCAATACGCGCGGCATGGTCACGGCCATAGACGGCGGAAAGCCGCTCATGGAACCAGGTCGGAATAACGGAAACCGCTTTTGTCGCCGTCAGATGCGAGGCCTTTTCGCGCGAAAGGCGGCGCAGCACCGCATTGGTGAGGCTGGCGAAGCGGCGGTTGCGCGGGTCGATCTGCGCCTGCTCGACCGCAAGGTCGACGGCGGAATGATCAGGCACGTCGAGATAAAGGATCTGCGCCGCCGCGACCGTCAGCACATGATGCAGCGCGCGGGCGCCGTCCGGCAGGGGCGTGCCGACGAGCGTATCCAGGATGGCCTCGATACGGGGGAGGTGGCGCAACGCCGTGTTGAGGATGGCCCGGACAAGCGCGCGGTCGGCATCGTTCAACTGGCAATAGGCCGGATTGCCGTTTTCGAGGTCGAGCATGCCGTCGAGCGGCGTCTTGCGATCGATGACCGCCGCCAGGATCTTGGCCGCGGCCTGCCGGGCCCGCAGGCCCGGCTTTTCCGGATGGTTCGCAGCAGGCCCCGGAGACGGCGCCTTGCCGCCGGGGCGATGGCGTTTCGGATGCGTTCTGTTTTTGTGTTTGTCGTCGTTCAAGACCAGGGACCTTTGGGCGGTTCGGAACCACCGCGTCCCCAGCCGGTCGACGGGACGGAGCGCGATTTGCGGGACGGATTATCAGCCCGCACCGGCTCCGTCGAGCGTGTCTGCATGCCGCGGGCCATTTCCTGAAGCGCCGCGATACGGTTCTCCGTGTTCGGATGGGTGGAGAACAGGTTGTCCATGCGCTCGCCCGACAGCGGATTGATGATGAACATATGGGCGGTCGCCGGATTATGCTCGGCAGCCTCGTTGGGAATGCGGCCGGCGGCAATGGCGATCTTCTTCAAGGCCGAGGCGAGCCAGAGCGGGTTGCCGCAGATCTCCGCCCCACGCTTGTCGGCAGAATATTCGCGCGTCCGGCTGATCGCCATCTGCACCAGCATGGCGGCGAAGGGCGCGACGATCATGGCGATGAGCACGCCGATGAAGCCGAGCGGATTGTTGTTCTCCCGGTTGCCGCTGCCGCCGAAGAACATGGCGAAGTTGGCGAGCATGGAGATCGCACCGGCGATCGTCGCCGTCAGCGTCATGGTCAGCGTGTCGCGGTTCTGGATATGGGCGAGTTCATGCGCCATCACGCCCGCCACCTCTTCATAGCTCAGGGCATGGAGCAGGCCCGTCGAGGCGGCTACCGCGGCGTTCTGCGGGTTGCGGCCGGTGGCAAAGGCATTCGGCTGGTCGCTGTTGATGACATAGACGCGCGGCATGGGCAGACCGGCACGCTTGGCAAGATCGCGCACGATGCCGTAATATTCCGGCGCCGAACGCTCATCGACCTCCTTGGCGCCGTACATGGACAGCACCATGCGATCGGAATTCCAATAGGAGAAGAAGTTCATGGCGATCGCGACGAGAAGCGCGATCATCATGCCGCCCTTGCCGCCGATGAGCAGGCCCACGCCCATGAAAAGCGCCGTCATGGCGGCGAGAAGCATGGCTGTGCGAACGATGTTCATGCGTTTTCGGCTCCTGTCTGGTCTCTTGCCGGGTTGCCACTCCCCCCGTTGTCAAGGGAATGTTTCACGTGAATCAGCGCTTTCCACAACGCCTTCATACCTAGCTTTGCATGTCGTTATCGCAAAACCGCTGCACACTTTTGCGCGACATGCCATATATGATGGGAAGCGAACAGGAATTCTTCAATATCCGGGAAGGATGCCCAATTTGATGGAAAGCGACAACGACAATCATACGGACGGCCGGAAAGTGCTTCCGCCCGCCGCCCAGCGTGCCCTTCGGGAAGCCGAGGAGCGGCGCAAGGCCGCCCCGCCGGTCGAACCCGCGCCGGAGATCGGCGGA
This sequence comes from Shinella sp. HZN7, assembly GCF_001652565.1. Lineage (NCBI taxonomy): Bacteria > Pseudomonadati > Pseudomonadota > Alphaproteobacteria > Hyphomicrobiales > Rhizobiaceae > Shinella > Shinella sp. HZN7. The sequence goes on from NZ_CP015736.1 coordinate 4,135,558, forward strand.
CGCGGCGGCGCCGACCCGGCACGCTTCGGCGATTGGGAGATCAAGGGCCGGGCGATCGATTTTTGAGAGGAAATCCGGAGAGCGGCCGTGACACATCGTCTCCCTCTCCATCGTCATGGTCGGGCTTGACCCGACCATCCACGGCCACAGGTGGAGCGTGGATCCTCGGGTCGAGCCCGAGGATGACGTCGGGAGGCAATCTTCCAGAAAGTTGATTCTTCAAACGAAAACGGCGGCCCGAAGCCGCCGTTTCGCTTTATGTTTCAAACTCAGCCGGCAGCCTTGTTCTGCCGGTTGGCGATCAGGTCGTCCACGACGGCCGGATCGGCGAGGGTGGACGTATCGCCGAGCGAACCGAAATCGTCCTCGGCGATCTTGCGCAGGATGCGGCGCATGATCTTGCCGGAGCGCGTCTTCGGCAGGCCGGGCGAGAACTGGATCTTGTCGGGCGTGGCGATCGGGCCGATCTCCTTGCGCACATGCTTGACGAGGTCCTGGCGCAGCGTATCCGTACCCTCTTCGCCCGCCATCAGCGAGACGTAGCAATAGATGCCCTGTCCCTTGAGGCTGTGCGGATAACCGACGACGGCGGCTTCCGAAACGAGGTGGTGCGAGACGAGGGCCGATTCGATTTCAGCCGTGCCGAGGCGGTGGCCGGAAATATTGAGCACGTCGTCGACGCGGCCGGTGATCCAGTAATAGCCGTCCTCGTCGCGCCGGCAGCCGTCACCGGTGAAGTACTTGCCCTTGTAGGTCGAAAAATAGGTTTCGACGAAACGCTTGTGATCGCCATAGACGGTGCGCATCTGGCCCGGCCAGCTGTCGGTGATGCAGAGATTGCCGTCGGCCGGCCCTTCCAGCACATTACCCTCGTTGTCGACGAGCTGCGGCTTGATACCGAAGAACGGCCGCGTGGCGGAGCCCGGCTTGAGCTCCGTCGCGCCCGGCAGCGGGGTGATCAGGATGCCGCCGGTCTCCGTCTGCCACCAGGTATCGACGATCGGCGAACGCCCTTCGCCGACGACGTTGTAATACCATTCCCAGGCTTCCGGATTGATCGGCTCGCCCACCGAACCGAGCAGGCGCAGCGACGAGCGCGACGAGCGCTTCACGAAGGCGTCGCCCGCTCCCATCAGCGCGCGGATCGCCGTCGGGGCGGTGTAGAAGATGTTGACCTTGTGCTTGTCGACCACCTCCCAGAAGCGGCCGGCATCCGGGAAGTTCGGCACGCCTTCGAACATCAGCGTGGTCGCGCGGTTCGCCAGCGGCCCGTAGACAATGTAGGAATGGCCCGTGACCCAGCCGACATCGGCCGTGCACCAGTAGACATCGCCGTCCTGGTAATCGAAGACGTATTTGTGCGTCATCGAGGCATAGACGAGGTAGCCGGCCGTGGTGTGCAGCACGCCCTTCGGCTTGCCGGTCGAGCCGGACGTGTAGAGGATGAAGAGCGGATCTTCCGCCTTCATCCTGGCCGGCGGGCAATCGCGCGGCACGGTCAGCACCTCCTGGTGGTGCCAGATGTCGCGGCCCGGCGCCCAGCCGATCTTGCCGCCGGTGCGGCGCACGACCAGGACCTTGTTGACGATGACATGCTGCTTGGCGGCGATGTCGATCGCCGTATCGGTGTTTTCCTTCAGCGGGATCGGCTTGCCGCCACGCACGCCCTCGTCGCAGGTGACGATGAAGGTGGATTCGCAGTCGACGATGCGGCCGGCCAGCGCATCCGGCGAGAAGCCGCCGAAGACGACGGAATGCACGGCGCCGATGCGCGCGCAGGCGAGCATGGCATAGGCCGCTTCCGGGATCATCGGCATGTAGATGGTGACGCGGTCGCCCTTCTTGACGCCGTGCTTCTTCATGACGTTCGCCATGCGGCAGACGTGTTCGTAGAGCTCGTTATAGGTGATCTTCTTGTCGATATAGGGGTTGTCGCCTTCCCAGATGATGGCGACGTCGTCGCCATGCGCCTTGAGGTGGCGGTCGATGCAATTGTAGGAGACGTTGGTGATGCCGTCCTCGAACCACTTGATCGGCACCTTGCCGGAAAACGATGTGTTCTTCACCTTGGTATAGGGCTTGAACCAGTCGATGCGCATGCCGTGCTTGTCCCAGAAGCGCTCCGGGTTCTCGATGCTTTCGCGATACCAGTTCTGATAGGTTTCGTTGTCGATCAGCGCACGGCTTTTCGCGGACTTCAGCACCGGATAGGTCTTTGCGGACATGGATTCCTCCTCACTGCGCATGGACGGGAAAACCGCGTCTCCTCCGGCTTCCCGCATCTCCGTCGCCATACATATCAGGTCAAATCCTTCGGGCAATTAGACAAAAGGTCATTTGCGCTTGAAGAATTGCATTTCTGCGACGGTGATTGTATAGAGGGCCGAATTCCCGGAACATAGTGGTTACACCCCACGGCCCGCGACACCGGCGCGGACGGACAGAAGGACTATATCCATGGCTCAGCAGCTCCTCATGCCAAAGGCGACCGCGGTCTGGCTGGTCGACAACACGGCGCTGTCGTTCGACCAGATCGCCACATTCTGCAAACTGCACCCGCTCGAAGTGAAGGCCATTGCCGACGGCGAATCGGCCCAGGGCATCAAGGGCCTCGACCCGATCTCCACCGGCCAGCTTTCGCGCGAGGAGATCGCCCGCGCCGAAGCCAATCCGAATCACAAGCTGAAGCTGTCCGAACCGAAGGTCCGCGTGCCGGAATCCAAGCGCAAGGGCCCGCGCTACACGCCGGTCTCCAAGCGCCAGGACCGTCCCAACGCCATTCTCTGGCTGGTGCGCAACCATCCGGAACTCAAGGATGCGCAGATCTCGCGTCTCGTCGGCACGACCAAGTCGACGATCGAACAGATCCGCGAACGCACCCACTGGAACTCGACCAACCTGACGCCGATGGACCCCGTGACGCTGGGCCTGTGCTCGCAGATCGACCTCGACCTCGAAGTCGAACGCGCCTCGAAGGGCCGACCGCTGCCGACCGCTGCCGAACTCGGCGCGACGCTGGAATCCGCGCAGGAAACGGAAAAGCTGCCCTACAGCACCGACCGCGAGGACGAGAAGGAAATCGACGCCGACGCCGTCTTCGCCAAGCTGAAGTCGTTGAAGTCGGCCACGCCGGACGAAGACGAAGACGACCGCTTCTGAGCCACACTCTTTTCGAGGCGGTGCCCCCTCTCATCCGTCACGCTCGGGCTTGATCCGAGCATGACGACAGCGGACGGGAAAGTTTCCCATTTATGCAACCCGGCCTTTCGGCCGGGTTTTTTATTGCTCAGACGATCCGCCGCCCGGACAGGACCTCGGCGATCTCGTCGAGGATGGCGGGATCGTCGATGGTCGCCGGCATCTTCCAGTCCACCCGGTCGGCAATCTTCTGCATGGTGCCGCGCAGGATCTTTCCGGAACGCGTTTTCGGCAGGCGCTTCACGCAGATCGCCGTCTTGAAGGCGGCGACCGGACCGATGCGTTCGCGCACGAGGCCCACAACCTCCTGCTCCACGAGCGATGATTCACGTGAAACACCGCTCTTCAGCACGAGGAAACCGGCCGGCAGCTGGCCTTTCAAGGCATCGGCGACGCCGATGACGGCACATTCGGCGACGTCGGGATGGCTGGCGCAGACCTCTTCCATCGCGCCCGTCGACAGACGGTGGCCGGCGACGTTGATGATGTCGTCGGTGCGCGACATGATGAAGACATAGCCGTCCTCGTCGACATAGCCGGCATCGGCGGTCTTGTAATAGCCGGGGAATTCCGACAGGCAGGCCGAGCGGAAACGCTCGTCGGCGTTCCAGAAGGTCGTCAGGCAGCCGGGGGGCAGGGGCAGCTTGATGGCGATGTTGCCGAGCGTGCCGGGCGCCACCTCATGGCCGGCATCGTCGAGCACATGCAGTTCGTAGCCCGGCATGGGTACGGTCGGGGAGCCGTGTTTTACGGGCAACTGGCCGAGGCCGAGCGGATTGCCGACGATCGCCCAACCAGTCTCCGTCTGCCACCAGTGATCGATGACCGGCACGCCGAGCACCGCCTCAGCCCAGCGGATCGTGTCCGGATCGGCCCGCTCGCCGGCAAGGAACAGCGCGCGCAGGCTGGAAATGTCGTGCCGCTTGACGAGCGCGCCCTCCGGGTCCTCCTTGCGGATGGCGCGAAAGGCCGTCGGGGCGGTGAAGAGCACCGAGACCTTGTAGTCCTCCACCACGCGCCAGAAGGCGCCGGCATCCGGCGTGCCGACCGGCTTGCCCTCATAGAGCACCGTGGTGCTGCCGTTGAGAAGCGGCGCATAGACGATGTAGGAATGGCCGACGACCCAGCCGATATCCGACGCCGCCCAGTAGACCTCGCCGCGCTCCACGCCGTAGAACGCCCGCATCGTCCAGGCGAGCGCGACCATGTGGCCGCCATTGTCGCGGATGACGCCCTTGGGCTGGCCGGTCGTGCCCGACGTATAGAGGATATAGAGCGGATCGGTGGCCGCCAGCGGTGCGCAGGAAATGATGCGCCCCGCATCCCGCGCCGCCGCAAGCGCGGGGCCGAGATCGACATCGCGCCCCGCTTTCAGCTCCGCCGCCAGTTCCGGCCGCTGCAAGACGAGGCAGCGCTCCGGCTTGTGCCCGGCAAGCTCGATCGCCGTGTCGAGCAGCGGCTTGTAGGCGACCACGCGATTGGGCTCGATGCCGCAGCTTGCGGTGACGACGAGCTTGGCGGTGGAATCGTCGATGCGTGCCGCAAGCTCGCTCGCGGCGAAGCCGCCGAACACCACCGAATGGATCGCCCCGATGCGCGCGCAGGCGAGCATGGCGAAGACCGCCTCGGGGATCATCGGCATGTAGAGAATGACGCGGTCGCCCTTCTCCACGCCCTGATCGACGAGCACCGCCGCCATGGCATTCACATGGGTGAGGAGCTCGTCGTAGCTGTAGCGCGCCTTGCGGCCGGTCACCGGGCTGTCATAGATCAGCGCGGCGTCCGCGCCGTGACCCGCCGCCACATGCCGGTCCACGCAATTGTGACAGGTATTGCCGACCGCATCGGGAAACCAGCGCCCGTAGACGCCCTGTTCAGCGTCGAAAATATCCGTCGGTTCGCTGAACCAGTCGATCGCCCGGGCCGCTTCGGCCCAATGACCCCTGTGGTCATTCTTCCACGCCCGATAGATCTCGGCATAGGTCTTCTGCATCGCATCCTCCATGTCCGGCCATGAAACCGGCCGGCTCCTCCAGAGGAAAGAATAGGAGAGGACGATGCGTCGGAAAAGCCAGACGAAAGCCGCAAGCGGCAAATCGCCCCTTGCGCTTCGTCAAGCGAGGATGTCAGCGCGTTCCGAAAATCGCCGAACCGACGCGCACGCTGGTCGCGCCGAAGCCGATGGCGACATCGTAGTCGCCGGACATGCCCATCGACAGCCGGTCGAGATTGCAGCGTTCGGCGAGCTTGGCGAGCAAGGCGAAATGCGGGCCTGGATTCTCGTCCGCCGGCGGAATGCACATCAGCCCCTCGATGGTGAGGCCGAGCTCGTCGCGGCAGAGGGCGACGAAGGCGACCGTATCGTCCGGCGCGATGCCGGCCTTCTGTGGTTCAAGCCCGGTATTGACCTGGACATAGAGCCGCAGCGCACGCCCCTGCCGCGCCATTTCGGCGGCGATCGCGCGGGCGATCTTCTCCCGGTCCACCGTCTCGATGACATCGAAGAGCGCCACGGCCTCGGCCGTCTTGTTGGATTGCAGCGGGCCGATCAGGTGAAGCTCGATGCCGGCCGTCTCGGCGCGCAGCGCAGGCCACTTGCCCTGGGCCTCCTGCACGCGGTTTTCGCCGAACACACGCTGGCCGGCCGCGATCGCCGGGCGAATCGCCTCGGCATCGAAGGTTTTCGAGACCGCCACCAGCGTCACCGCCTCGGGCCTGCGGCCGGCTTCGGCAGCCGCCTTGCGCATCCGGTTGCGAACGTCCTCGAGACGGTCCTGAAGGTCCATGCTCATTCTCCATCGGCATCTGGTTCCGGACCTAGCGAAATCGGCACGGTTTGCCAAGCGCGCGCATGCCGTATCTCTTTGGCCGGAGGCCGGAAAACTTGACGCTTCGGCGGTTTCATGATGAAGGTCTCGGCACCATATTCGCATGGGCGCACCGCCCTCCAAGACTCCCAAAAGACTTCCGGAACATCAAAGACATGGCCACCGAACGTTACAATCCGCGCGATGCCGAACCCCGCTGGCAGGCAAAATGGAACGACGACAGCGTCTTCCTGACCAAGAACGACGATCCGCGCGAGAAGTACTACGTCCTCGAGATGTTCCCCTATCCGTCGGGCCGCATCCATATGGGCCATGTGCGCAACTATGCGATGGGCGACGTGGTCGCGCGCTACAAGCGCGCCCGCGGCTACAATGTGCTGCATCCGATGGGCTGGGACGCCTTCGGCATGCCCGCCGAAAACGCCGCCATGCAGAACAAGGTGCACCCCAAGGGCTGGACCTACGACAACATCGCGACCATGCGCAACCAGTTGAAGTCCATGGGCCTCTCGCTGGACTGGTCGCGCGAATTCGCCACCTGCGACGTGGACTATTACCACCGCCAGCAGCACCTCTTCCTCGATTTCCTGGAAAAGGGCCTCGTCTACCGCAAGCAGTCCAAGGTGAACTGGGACCCGGTCGACCATACGGTGCTTGCCAACGAGCAGGTCATCGACGGCCGTGGCTGGCGCTCCGGCGCGCTCGTCGAGCAGCGCGAGCTGACCCAGTGGTTCTTCCGCATCACCGATTTCAGCCAGGATCTGCTCGATTCTCTGGAAACGCTCGACCAGTGGCCGGAAAAGGTCCGGCTGATGCAGAAGAACTGGATCGGCCGTTCCGAAGGCATGCTGGTGCGCTGGGAAATTTCCGAAGGCGCGGGCCTGACGGGCGAAAAGGACGTCACCGTCTACACGACCCGTCCCGACACGCTGTTCGGCGCCTCCTTCATCGCCATCTCCGCCGACCACCCGCTTGCCCGGGAGGCGTCTGCTAAGAACCCCGAGATCATGGCCTTCGCCGAGGAATGCCGCCGCGCCGGCACCTCGCTTGCGGCGCTGGAAACGGCGGAGAAGAAGGGCATGGACACCGGCATCCGCGTGCGCCATCCCTTCGACGCGGCCTGGGAGCTGCCCGTCTACATCGCCAACTTCGTGCTGATGGACTACGGCACGGGCGCCATCTTCGGCTGCCCTTCCGGCGACCAGCGCGACCTCGACTTCGCCCGCAAATATAACCTGCCGGTCGTGCCCGTCGTCATGCCGAAGGATGGCGACGCGGCCACCTTCGCCATCGCCGACGAGGCCTATGTCGGCGACGGCGTGATGATCAATTCCGGCTTCCTCGACGGCCTTGGCACCGAGGAAGCCTTCGAGGAGGTCGCGAACCGCCTCTCCGCCATCACGCTCGGCAACTCGCCGCAGGGCGAGCGCAAGGTGAACTTCCGCCTGCGCGACTGGGGCATTTCGCGCCAGCGTTACTGGGGCTGCCCGATCCCGGTCATCCACTGCGAGCAGTGCGGCGTCGTGCCCGTGCCGAAGGCCGACCTGCCGGTAAAATTGCCCGACGACGTCACCTTCGACAAGCCGGGCAACCCGCTCGACCGCCATCCGACCTGGCGCCACGTCGCCTGCCCGCAATGCGGCGGTGATGCCCGCCGCGAGACGGACACGATGGACACCTTCGTCGATTCGTCCTGGTACTTCGCCCGCTTCACCGCCCCGTGGGAAAACAACCCGACGGACCCCGCTGCCGCCAATGCCTGGCTGCCGGTCGACCAGTATATCGGCGGCATCGAGCATGCGATCCTGCACCTGCTCTATTCGCGCTTCTTCACCCGCGCCATGCAGGTCGCCGGCCATCTCGACCTGAAGGAACCCTTCAAGGGCCTCTTCACCCAGGGCATGGTGGTACACGAGACCTATAGCCGCGCCGTCGACGGCAAGCGCGAATGGGTGACGCCCGCCGAAATCCGCATCGAGGAAGAGGGCGGCAAGCGCCGCGCGGTCCATCTTGAATCCGGCGAAGAAATCGCCATCGGCTCGATCGAGAAGATGTCGAAGTCGAAGAAGAACGTCGTCGACCCCGACGACATCATCGCCTCCTATGGCGCCGATACCGCCCGTTTCTTCGTGCTCTCCGACTCCCCGCCGGATCGCGACGTCATCTGGTCGGAAGCTGGCGTTGAAGGAGCCCATCGCTTCGTCCAGCGCGTCTGGCGCCTTGTTTCCGAGGCCGCGCCGGCCCTCAAGGCCGCGGAAAGCCGCCCCGGAGCGGACGGCGAAGCGCTCGCCGTCTCGCAGGTCGCGCACAAGACGCTGAAGGCCGTGCAGGCCGATTACGACAAGCTCGCCTTCAACAAGGCCGTTGCGCGCATCTACGAATTCGTCAACGCGCTTGCCGCGCCGCTAACCGCCGCCGCTGCCGGCAAGGCCTCGGCCGATGTCGTTGCCGCCCTGCGTGAAGCGGTCGGCATCCTGATCCGCATCGTCGCGCCGATGACGCCGCATCTGGCGGAAGAATGCTGGCGCGAGATCGGTGGCGAAGGCCTCGTCGCAACGACCCCCTGGCCGTCCTACGAAGACCGCCTCGTCGCAGACGACGAAGTCACCCTGCCCGTGCAGATCAACGGCAAGAAGCGCGCGGATTTGACAATCGCCCGCGATGCGGACCAGACTGCCGTCCAGGCGGCCGTTCTGGCGCTCGACGCCGTCCAGGCCGTGCTCGCCGGCCAGCAACCCAAGAAGATCATCGTCGTACCGCAGAGGATCGTGAATGTTGTTGTCTGACGGAACCGGCCTCTCCCGGTTCGCAAAGGCGTTTGCCGGCATCGCCATCCTTGGCGTCATCGCCGGCTGCCAGGTGCGGCCGCTTTATTCCACGCCCGCCGGCACGGAGGGCAAGCTTGCCGCCGTGGCCATCTCGAAGGCCGATGACCGTGTGGAACAGCAGGTCCGCAACGACCTGATCTTCCTCTTCTCGGGCGGCGCCGGCGAGACGCAGAGCGCGCTCTATCACCTGGATCTCAACGTGACGGTCCGCAAGATCGGCGTGCTGCTCGACGTGCGCGACGACATTCCGCGCGCCGGCCGCATCGTCGTCTCGGCCGACTACAATCTCGTGCAGACCGACTCCGGCGAAACATTGGCGTCCGGCAAGCGTTCGGCTGTCGCTCTCGTCGATTATCCCGTGCAGGAATTTGCCAAGCTGCGCGCCGTCAGGGATGCGGAAAACCGTGGTGCCCGTGAGCTGGCGGAGCTGATCCGCGCAGACGTCGCGTCGGCGCTCGGCCGACGCTGAGCCGGCTATGGCCGAGGTCAAGTCGCACGAGTTCGACGGTTTCCTGAAGCGCAAACCGCTGCCCGTACGGCTCTTCCTGATCTACGGCCCCGATCGGGGCCTCGTTTCCGAACGTGCCGCGGCGCTTGCCGCGGCCAGCGGCGTCGATCTCACCGACGCCTTTTCCGTCGTGAAACTCGATGCCGGCGAGATCGGCGGCCAGCCGGGCCGGCTGATCGACGAGATGAACGCGATCGGCCTTTTCGGCGGCGATCGTCTTGTCTGGGTCCGCAATGCCGGCGGCGAGAAGGGCCTTTCCGACGCGCTGGACATCCTGGCCAAGATGCCGACCGGGCCATCCACCCTGATCATCGAGGCGGGCGACCTGAAGAAGGGCGCCGGACTGCGCAAGGCCGCCGAATCCAGTTCGGCCGTCGTGGCCATCCCCTGCTATGCCGATGACGGACGCGCCCTGCAGGCGCTCATCGACCAGGAGCTCGCATCCGAGGGCCTGCGCATTTCCCCCGCGGCCCGCACGCGCCTGGTGGAAACCATCGGCGGCGACCGGCTTGCCTCGCGCAACGAGGTGCGCAAGCTGGCACTCTACTGCCGGGGCAGGGAGTTGATCGAGGAACAGGATGTCGAGGAGATCGTCGGCGATGCCAGCGCGATCTCGACGGACGATGCCATAGACGCCATCCTCAAGGGCGACAAGGACGGTTTCCTGCACGCCATCCAGAAGATCGTCTCCTCCAAGACACCGGTCTTCCTCGTGCTGCAGGGATGCCTGCGGCAGTTCCAGCTCCTCGAATTGATGCGGGCGGAGATGGATGAAAAGCGGGCACCGGCCGCCCAGGCCATGGCGACCCTGGGCCGCCATCTGCATTTCCGCCGCAAGCCGATTGTCGAAAATGCCTTGAAAACCTGGACGGGGCAGGCGATCCGGCGTGAAACACAACGCCTGCAGGCCGCCATATTGCAAAGCCGGCAGCGGCCGGCCCTGGAAGACACAATCGCCATGCAAACCATGCTGGCGACCGTGCTTCAATCCGCACGGCGTTGAATCCGGCTAAGGATATTATCGCCGCTCCAGAAGACGGCAGATTTCCTCGAGCTGTTCGAGCGTCTTGTAGGCGATCCGCAGTTGTCCGCCGCTACCCTTGTGATTGACGGTCACATCAAGGCCGAGCACGTCCGAAAGCGTGCGTTCCAGCGCCAGTGTATCGGCATCCTTCTCGTCCTTACGCGGCGCCTGGCCGTGATTGGGATCGCTCTGCGCCTTGATGTCGTTCTGCGCAAGACGCTCCGCGTCACGCACCGACATGCCCTTCGCGACGACGGTCTTGGCTAGTCCGACGGGATCGGACGTGGGAATGAGCGCACGCGCATGGCCGGCAGAAAGCGAGCCGGAGGCCAGCATCTCACGCACCGGCTCCGGCAGCTTCAACAGACGAAGGCTGTTCGCCACGTGACTGCGGCTCTTGCCGATGATCTCGCCGAGATCGTTCTGCGTGTAGCCGTGATCGGCGATCAGCAGCTCATAACCCATCGCCTCTTCCAACGGGTTGAGATCGGAGCGCTGCACGTTTTCCACGATGGCGATTTCCAGCGCCGTACGGTCATCCACGTCCCTGATAATGACCGGAATATCGATCAGGCCGGCGAGCTGTGCGGCCCGCCAGCGACGCTCACCGGCGATGATCTCGTAACGATTGTCTGCCGTGGTGCGCACGACGACCGGCTGCACGATGCCATGCTGGCGAATGGAGGAGGCCAGGTCCTGCAGTTCTGATTCATCGAAGTAGCGCCGCGGATTGCGCGGATTGCGCCCGACGAACTCGATCGGAACCAGGCGATCCGGATTCACCGCCGGGCGTTCGCCGACATCGGCGGCGGGAAGCTGGTCCATTTCACCGATCAGGGCGGCAAGGCCGCGGCCAAGGCGCCGCTTTGAGTTGTCTTCGTTCATCGGTTCTACTCACGGATACTGAAATCAGGCAGCCCGACGCTGCCTTTCACGCTGGATCACCTCGGAAGCAAGCTGAAGATAGGCCTGGCTTCCGGCGCATTTGAGATCGTAGAGAATCGCCGGCTTGCCGTAGGAGGGCGCCTCGGACACGCGCACATTGCGCGGAATGAGCGTATGGTAGACCTTTTCGCCAAGATGTGTGCGCACATCATTGACCACCTGCTGCGCAAGATTGTTGCGCGAGTCGAACATGGTGAGCACGATGCCCTGGATATCCAAGTAAGGATTGACGGTACGGCGCACCTGATCCACCGTCTCCAAAAGCTGGCTGAGCCCTTCCAACGCAAAGAACTCGCATTGCAGGGGCACCAGCACCGAATGCGCGGCGGCAAGGGCATTCATGGTCAGCAGGTTGAAGGACGGCGGGCAATCAACCAGCACGTAAGAGTAAGACCGCGCCTCCGCCGATGCGAGCGCCCGCCGCAGCCGGAAGACGCGGTCGTTCTGCTGCGCGATCTCCATTTCGATGCCCAGGAGGTCCATCGTCGAGGGAATAATCGACAGATTGGGTACAGCCGTCTGCAGCACCGTCTCGGCAACTCCGTGGCTGCCGATCAAAAGGTCATAGGAAGAGAGCTCGCGGTTGCGGCGATCGATGCCGAGCCCCGTGCTGGCATTACCCTGGGGGTCCAGATCGACGATCAGCACACGCTCGCCGATCGCGGCCAGCGCCGTGGCAAGGTTGATCGCGGTGGTCGTCTTGCCGACGCCACCCTTCTGGTTTGCAATGGTGATGATCCGGTTCTTTTCGCCTGCCATGGACATCCGCCAATCACCCGCGTTTTCGCGAAAGCTTCGAAAGTTCGAGCACCACGGAATCCGGCTCGACAACACTGGCATGTTTTACCAGATCGAATCTCCACCTTCCATGCGCTTTCTCGACCTCCCGCTGATAATCCCGGCCTTTATGGAGGAAAAACTTGAGATCCGGATTGCGCTCGGCCCAGGGCAGGCCGAAATCCAACAAAAGATCCAGATCCGCCAGGGCCCGAGCCGAAATCGCATCACAATGCGCGATCGCGGTCGGCGCCTCCTCGATGCGAATCGCGTGCACCGAGGCACGCGCACCCGTTTCCAGGATGGCTGTCCGCAGAAAGGCGGCTTTCTTGTTGTTGCTTTCGACGAGATGAACCCATCCATCTCCTGCACCAGCCAGAAGAATACCGGTAACAATGCCCGGAAACCCACCACCACTGCCGAGATCGGCCCAGATCCGCGGCCCCGGGCACAGTGCGTAAATCTGCACACTATCGATGATATGGCGGTTCCAGACTTCCGCCAATGTCGAGGGCGCCACCAGATTGATGGTCTTCGCCCATTTCTGGAAGAGAGCGACAAAAGCGTTCAGCCTATCCTCAGTTTCACGTGAAACATTCAGGCCGGCAAACTCTCGGGGAAGCTGATTCATGCGCTGGCAGTCCGTTGTGTCGAAACCCCACCGGGGACAACACGCTTGAGATAGGCAAGCAGAAGCGTCAAGGCGGCCGGCGTCATGCCATCCACCCGCGCGGCCTGCGCGAGATTTGCCGGTCGAGCCGTCGCCAGCTTCTGCTGAAGTTCTATGGAAAGGCCCGGCAAGGCACTGAAGTCGAAATCGGCGGGAATACTCCGTTCCTCCTCTCGTCGCGCCTCGGCGATATCGGCCTCCTGCCGGCTCATGTAGACCGCATAGCTGGCCTCGATTTCGACAGCATCGCGAACGCGCGGTGAAAAGGCGTCGAGCTCCGGCCACACCGCCGCCAACCGTGTGAAGTCGATATCCGGATAGGCGAGAAGGTCATAAGCACTGCGGCGCACACCATCCTGGTTGATGCGGATTCCCTTGCTCGTGGCTTCATTGGGCGACAATTTCAAGGAACGAAGTTTTTCGCGCGCAACCTGCATCTCCGTCGACCATTGCTCGAAAAGATGGCGCCGATCTGCACCGACGACGCCAAGAGCCATGCCGGACGGCGTCAACCGCACATCGGCATTGTCGGCGCGAAGCGAAAGGCGGTACTCCGCGCGGGAGGTGAACATGCGGTAAGGCTCGGTCACGCCGCGGGATGTCAGGTCGTCCAGCATGACGCCGATATAACTCTCCGTGCGGCTGAAAACATGGCCGTCCATGCCCGTTGCCCGCCGCGCGGCGTTGAGGCCTGCAACCAGCCCTTGGGCGGCTGCTTCCTCATACCCCGTCGTTCCATTGATCTGACCGGCCAGGAAGAGCCCGGGTTGACGGCGCGCCTCCAAGGTCGCGGATAGCTCGCGCGGATCGACATGATCATATTCGATCGCGTAGCCCGGTTGCAGGATACGGACCCGCTCCAGTCCCGGAATCGTATGAATGAAGGCCTGCTGCACATCAGCCGGTAGCGATGTCGAAATACCATTCGGATAAACCGTGTCGTCGTCCAGGCCTTCCGGTTCAAGGAAGATCTGATGACCGTCGCGTTCGCCGAACTTGACAATCTTGTCCTCGATCGACGGGCAATAGCGTGGACCGACACCTTCAATCTGGCCCGAATACATCGCGGAACGCCCGATATTCTCCTCGATGATGCGGTGGGTCGCGGACGTCGTTCGGGTCACGCCGCATTCGATCTGCGGTGTCGTGATCCGATCCGTCATGAAGGAGAAGGGCACCGGTTCATCATCCGCCGCCTGACGCCCGACCGCATTCCAATCAATGGTCCGGCCATCAAGGCGCGCAGGCGTGCCTGTCTTCAGGCGGCCCAGCTTTAAGCCGAGACGTTCGAATGTCGCCGACAGCCCTACTGACGGTTCTTCTCCCACACGGCCGGCAGGTATCTTTTCGGAGCCGATATGAATAAGGCCTCGCAGGAACGTACCCGTCGTGATCACGACGGCGCCGCAAGCAAGACGGCGACCATCCTTCAAAACAACAGCCGCGACATGTCCATCGTGGCAATCGAGGTCATAGGCGTCACCCTCGATAACGGTCAGTCCGGGTATCTGTGCGATCTCCGCCTGCATGGCTTCGCGATAAAGCCTTCGGTCCGCTTGAGTCCGTGGGCCGCGCACGGCCGGACCCTTCCGGCGGTTCAGCAGCCGGAACTGGATACCGGCCCGATCCGCAACCCGTCCCATCAATCCATCGAGAGCATCCACTTCCCGGACAAGGTGGCCCTTGCCGAGACCGCCGATAGCGGGGTTACAGGACATGACCCCGATCGTCGACGCCTTGTGGCTCAAGAGAGCGGTTTGCGCGCCAAAGCGGGCGGACGCGGCGGCCGCTTCGACCCCCGCATGACCGCCACCAATCACCACCACATCATATATCGTCATTGCTGCCATATCGAACCACCTGTTTCACGTGAAACGTACAAAGCGACTCGTGTACGTTGTGTTGTTTCACGTGAATCACTTGCCTATGCAAAATTCCGAAAAGATCACGTCCAACAGATTTTCCACATCCACCCGCCCCGTGACCCGGCCGAGTGCTTGCCCGGCCAAACGAAGATGCTCTGCCTGTATATCAAGACCTCGGTCGCCCACAGCCAACGCGGCTTCGATATGAGCGCAGGTCGCCGCCAGATTGTCGGCATGGCGCTGGCGGGTTGGCAGCGCCAAGGCGCTACCTTGATCGAGATCCGGGAGATAGCTACCCACGCGATCAAGGAGCTCTGCTATGCCATCCCCTGTCCGCACGGAGATCATAACATCTGCGTTCGGCGCCGGCCAGGCAGTATCCCGCATATCTGCCTTGGTGCGTACTCGAACAACCGGACCATCATATCCTTCGATAAAGGCGGCCCAGTCGGGATTGTCGACCGCGGACAGGAGGAGGACCAGATGTGCTTCGGCCATCGATCGCTGCGTTCTGCGAATGCCTTCCTGTTCGACAAGATCGTCCGTCTCACGCAGGCCAGCCGTATCATAAAGTCGAACGGCAAAGCCGTCGAGGTCGAGATCGACATGCAGGACATCGCGTGTCGTTCCCG
Organism: Shinella sp. HZN7; assembly: GCF_001652565.1. NCBI lineage: Bacteria > Pseudomonadati > Pseudomonadota > Alphaproteobacteria > Hyphomicrobiales > Rhizobiaceae > Shinella > Shinella sp. HZN7. The sequence goes on from NZ_CP015736.1 coordinate 4,150,833, forward strand.
GAATCTCGGTGACGATGGCAACGTCTCTGCGTGCCAGATGATTCAGCAGACTCGACTTGCCGGCATTGGGCGGACCGACGATCACCACCTTGAGGCCATCCCGCACGATCTCTCCCACTCTTACGCCAGAAAGATGGTTAAGGATTTCCTGCTTCAGCGTCTGCATGTCCTGCCAGATTGCACTCGCCACGGAGCCGGGAACATCGTCCTCGTCGGCAAAATCCAGTTCGGCTTCGATCATCGCACGTGCATGCGTCAGCCGTTTCGCCCACGAATCATAAAGCTTCGACAATCCCCCGACGACTGCTCCGCCGCCAGACGGCGTTGCATCTCGGTCTCCGCAACGATCAGATCCGCAAGGCCTTCGACCTCGACCAGATCCATGCGACCATTCAAGAAAGCCCTTCGGGAGAATTCCCCGGCCTCTGCGGCGCGCAACCCTTCCATCGTGGCGAGTTCTGCAAGAACGGCCTTTACCGTCGCCCGGCCACCGTGAATCTGTAACTCGGCACAGTCCTCGCCCGTGAAGGAATTCGGTCCAGGAAAAACCAGGACAAGGCCGTCATCGAGTTTCTCACCGTTCCGGTTTCGAATCGAAAGGAGAGAGGCGCGACGTTCCGGTGGTTGGCGACCACAGAGTGCTTCAACAGCCCTCCCGCTAGCCGGCCCGCTCAGCCGAACCACCGCCACGCCGGATGGCAGGCCGCCGCTCGACAAGGCAAAGATCGTGTCCGTGGAACGCATGGGCTCATTATTCCGGATGCGAATCGGTAAGTCCGTTTCGGAGGAGAATCGATTCTCTCTTCTCAAATGAAAATGGTCCCGCCTTGCGGCGGGACCATGACGCGCGGAACGCGGTGTACGGCTTATGTGTTCATCGAATCGAAGAAATCGCCGTTGTTCTTCGTCTGCTTCAGCTTGTCGATGAGGAACTCGATCGCATCCGTGGTGCCCATCGGGGCAAGGATGCGCCGCAGAACGAAGATCTTCTGGAGATCCTGCCGCGGCACCAGAAGGTCTTCCTTGCGCGTGCCGGACTTGAGGATATCCATGGCCGGGAAGATGCGCTTGTCGGCGACCTTGCGGTCCAGCACGATTTCCGAGTTACCGGTACCCTTGAATTCCTCGAAGATCACTTCGTCCATACGGCTGCCGGTGTCGATCAGCGCCGTCGCAATGATCGTCAGCGAACCACCTTCCTCGATGTTGCGCGCCGCGCCGAAGAAACGCTTCGGGCGCTGCAGGGCGTTCGCGTCGACGCCGCCGGTCAGGACCTTGCCCGACGACGGAACGACCGTGTTGTAGGCCCGGCCGAGGCGGGTGATCGAATCGAGCAGGATGACGACGTCCCGGCCATGCTCGACGAGGCGCTTGGCCTTCTCGATGACCATTTCGGCGACCTGGACGTGGCGCGTCGCCGGCTCGTCGAAGGTCGAGGAAACGACTTCGCCCCGCACCGACCGCTGCATGTCCGTCACTTCCTCCGGACGCTCGTCGATCAAGAGGACGATGAGGTAACATTCCGGATGGTTGGCGGTGATCGAATGGGCAATGTTCTGCAGGAGAACCGTCTTACCCGTTCGCGGCGGGGCGACGATGAGGCCGCGCTGGCCCTTGCCGAGCGGTGCGACGAGATCGATGACGCGCGGAGAAAGATCCTTCGAGGTCGGGATCTCGAGTTCCATCTTGAAGCGCTCGTTCGGGTAGAGCGGCGTCAGGTTGTCGAAGTGGACCTTGTGACGGATCTTCTCCGGGTCGTCGAAATTGATCGTATTGACCTTGAGCAGAGCGAAATAGCGCTCGCCTTCCTTCGGGCCACGGATCGGGCCTTCCACCGTATCGCCGGTCTTCAGCGAGAAGCGGCGGATCTGGGAGGGCGAAATGTAGATATCGTCGGGGCCTGGCAGATAGTTCGCATTGGCCGAACGCAGGAAGCCGAAACCGTCCTGCAGCACTTCCACGACACCCTCGCCGATGATTTCCACGTCCTGCGCGGCCAGCATCTTCAGGATCGCAAACATCAGTTCCTGCTTGCGCATCGTGCTCGCGTTTTCGACCTCAAGCGATTCGGCAAAGGCAAGCAGGTCGGTCGGAGTCTTGTTCTTGAGGTCTTGTAGCTTCATTTCGGCCATGAATGGTCCATGCTGGGTGTCATCGGGATGGGAAAAGGCGTGCGGGTCAAGGCCGAACTGCGGGGGGAACGGTGCAGTTCACTGAACGAATACACATGCCACGAAAGATGAGATGCGCGGAAAATAGCGGTTCCGGTGCTGGCCTGCAAGGGGGCATTGGAATTTCATCCGTTTTGTCGCGAAAGACTCAGAACGGTTTGACGACGACCAGGACGACGATGAGGATCATCAGAAGCGCCGGCGCCTCGTTCCAGATGCGCCACTGGCGGCCTGTCCTGGTGTTGCGGTCCTCGGCAAAGGCCTTCACGGCGCGCCCATAAAATTGATGCACAGCGGAAAGGAGGACGACGAAGGCGAGCTTGGCGTGCAGCCAGCCGCCCTGGAAACCATGGACGGACCAGGCGAGGTAGAGGCCGAGCAGCCAGGAAAGGCCCATCGCCGGCTGCATGATGACCCGGTAGAGCCGCTGTTCCATCACCTTGAAGACCCGCGCTTCGGCCGAACCGGGCGGGGCGTCCGTGTGATAGACGAAGAGCCGCGGCAGATAGAGCAGGCCCGCCATCCACGAGATGACGGCGATGATGTGCAGCGCCTTGATCCAGAGATAGAGGTCCTCGGGCGGATAGAGCACGAGGAGGAGGGCAAGCAGCGCAAAGAGCGTGAGCGCCACCGCGGCACGTAGCCGCGCGCGGCGCCCCGCGCTCTCACCCGCCTGCTTCTCGCTCACCGCGCCGCTCCGCGCACACGCGCCACGAGACGCGTGACGTTGTCCGGATCCGCCTGCGGCGTGATGCCGTGACCGAGATTGAAGATCAGCGGCCCATTGCCAAGCGCCTGCAGGATGGCATCGATACCCTCGTCGAGCGCCGTGCCGCCGGCAACCACCCGCATCGGATCGAGATTGCCCTGGACGGGACCGTCCTTCTGCAGGTCGGCGGCAAAGGAGAGCGGCACGGACCAGTCGAGGCCGATCGCATCGGCACCGGTCTGCTGCCGGTAGGATTTCAGCAACAGGCCCGCACCCTTGGCGAAGGCGATAACCTTCGCCTGCGGGCGGCGGGCCTTGACCGAGGCGATGATCTTTTGCACGGGGCGGACGGCGAAATCGGCAAATTCGCGCTCGCCGAGAACACCGGCCCAGGAATCGAAGATCTGCACCGCATCGGCGCCGGCATCGATCTGCGCCACAAGGTAATCGGCCGAGAGCTCGGCAAGCACGTCGAGCAGGTGCGCGAAGGCGCGCGGTTCCCTGTAGGCGAAGAGACGCGCGGGAGCCTGGTCCGGCGTTCCGTGGCCGGCGATCATGTAGGTGGCAACGGTCCAGGGCGCGCCGCAGAAGCCGAGCAGCGCCGTTTCCTCGGGCAGGGCGCCCCGGATGCGGCCGACCGCCTCTATGACCGGCTTGAGGTGATCTGCCACCCCGTCGCCCTTCAGGGCCAGAATGCCATCGACATCGATCGGATCGAGGCGCGGTCCATGGCCTTCCTCGAAGCGGACATTGCGCTCCAGGGCGTCGGGAATGACGAGGATATCGGAGAACAGGATCGCTGCGTCGAAGCCATAGCGACGGATCGGCTGGAGCGTCACTTCCGTGGCCAGTTCCGGCGAATAACAGAGATCGAGGAAGCTTCCTGCTGCCGCGCGCGTCTGCCGGTATTCCGGCAGGTATCGTCCGGCCTGGCGCATCAGCCAGAGGGGAGGGGGGGAGATCGTTTTCCCGTTCAGGACATCGACGATCTTCCGGTTTTTCGCAGACACCGCGGGGTTCTCCCAATCAATCAAATAATCTCTTTGAAAAGGTTTCTATTTCTTAGAGTCGGTGACTATCAAGGATTAAATCCTCTCCACAGGGATCCGGCCTTGCCGGCAATGCACGGGAAAAGACGAGGCGTGATGGAAGAATTTTTGAGGAAATTGCGGAAAACCGGATTCGTCTTTTCGAATCAAGATGATTCCCGGCAGCCTGTAACGGCCTGTCCTGTGGACGAGCTGTGGAGCGGCGCGACACTTTGCCGTGTCATGAGTCTTATCCACACCGGCGCTGAATCCCTTTCCCGCCGCCCGCCGATTGTGGATAAAAGAGCAGTTATCCTCTTGCCTCCGAACCCCTGCCGTTCTTAGCTCGGTGCTGTCCCGGTTCATCAACAGGGGGCGGAGGATATTGTGGAAAGCACCAAAAACTACTTCCATCTGCACCTGATATCGGACTCGACGGGCGAGACGCTGATTGCCGCGGGGCGCGCGGCGGCCGCGCAATTCCAGTCGTCCCAGGCGCTCGAACATGTCTATCCGCTGATCCGCAACCGCAAGCAGCTCATGCCCGTGCTCGATGCCATCGACGGCGCCCCGGGCATCGTGCTCTATACGATCGTCGACCGGGAGCTTTCCGAGATCATCGATCAGCGTTGCCGGGAGATGGGTGTTCCCTGCGTCTCCGTGCTCGAACCGGTCATCGACCTCTTCCAGTCCTATCTCGGCGCGCCGTCGCGGCGGCGGGTGGGGGCGCAGCATGTGATGAACGCGGATTATTTCGCGCGCATCGACGCGCTCAACTTCACGATGGATCATGACGACGGGCAGCTGCCGGCCGATCTCGATGAGGCGGATGTCATCCTTGTCGGCATCAGCCGGACCTCGAAGACGCCGACGAGCATCTATCTCGCCAATCGCGGCATAAAGACCGCCAATGTGCCGATCGTGCTCGGCGTGCCCCTGCCGGAACGGCTGGCGACGGCGATGAAACCGCTGATCGTCGGGCTGATCGCCACGACGGATCGCATTGCCCAGGTGCGGCAGAACCGGGTGCTCGGCCAGACGCAGGATTTTCGCGGCGACGACTATATAGACCGGGCACAGATTTCCGAGGAGCTGAAATATGCCCGCGCCATCTGCGCGCGCAACAACTGGCCGATCATCGACGTCACCCGGCGCTCGATCGAGGAAACGGCCGCCGCTATCGTTGCTCTTCGCCCGAAGCTTCGCTAACCCGGAGCGGCAAACGGAGATTTCCATGACATCGTTGATCCTCGCCTCGCAAAGTCCCTTTCGCCGCATGCTGATGGAAAATGCGGGCCTTGCCTTTGAAACCGAGGCGGCGGCCATCGACGAGCGTGCGGTCGAGACGGCGCTTGCCGCGCGCAATCCCACGCCGCAGGAGGTCGCCGAGGCATTGGCGATCGAAAAGGCACTGGATGTCGCGCGCCGTCGTCCCGGCACCCTTGTCATCGGCTCCGACCAGACGCTGTCTCTGGAGGGGCGGGTGTTTCACAAGCCGGCCAACATGGCGGAAGCAAGGACCCACCTCCTGGCCATGTCCGGCCGCACCCATTCCCTGAACTGCGGCATTGCCCTGGTGCGGGATGGTGAGACGCTGTGGAGCCACGTTTCCATCGCGCATCTGACGATGCGGCCGCTGTCGGATGCCTTCATCGACCGTCACCTGGCGCGGGTCGGCACGCGGGTGCTGGCGAGCGTCGGCGCCTATCAGCTCGAAGGGGAAGGGGTGCAGCTCTTCGAGCGGATCGACGGCGACTATTTCACCATACTCGGGCTTCCCTTGCTTCCCTTGCTGGCTAAACTTCGCGATCTCGGTGCCATCGATGCATGATTCACGTGAAACATTCGTTCGCCATGCCTTTGTCACGGGCTATCCGGTCAAACATTCACGCTCGCCGTTGATCCATGGCTACTGGCTGAAATCGCTGGGACTGCAGGGGTCCTATACGCGGCAGGAGGTTTCGCCCGAAGATTTCGCCGGCTTCATTTCCCGGTTGAAAAGCGGCGAATCCGGCTTCGTTGGCGGCAATGTCACTATCCCGCACAAGGAAACGGCCTTCAGCCTTGCCGACCGGCCGGATGCGCTCAGCGAAGAGCTCGGGGCCTCGAACACGCTCTGGCTGGAGGACGGCCGGCTCCATGCGACCAACACGGACGGTCTTGGCTTCCTCGCCAATCTCGATGCCGCCGCGCCGGGCTGGGACAATACGGCTCGCGCCGTCATCCTCGGTGCGGGCGGGGCGAGCCGTGCGATCATTCAGGCGGTGCGCGATCGCGGTATCGGGGAGATCCATGTCGTCAACCGCACCGTCGGGCGGGCGCAGGAGCTCGCCGATCGTTTCGGGCGGAAGGTGCATGCCCATGCCATGGACGCCTTGCGGGAGGTGTCGGCAGGCGCGGGGCTTTTCGTCAACACGACCTCGCTCGGCATGGACGGCGAGGCGGCGCCGGACTTCGACTTCTCCCCGATGGCGGAGGGTGCTGTCGTGACCGACATTGTCTATGTGCCGCTGGTCACGCCGATCCTGCGCCAGGCGGCGGAGCAGGGGTTCGCCATGGTGGACGGTCTCGGCATGCTGCTCCATCAGGCAGTGCCCGGTTTTGAGAAATGGTTCGGTGTCCGTCCGACTGTCGATGCGGAGCTGCGCCAATTGATCCTCGCCGACATGGAGGCGCATTGATGATCGTGCTCGGCCTTACCGGATCGATCGGTACGGGCAAGTCGACGACCGCGGCGATGTTCCGCGATCTCGGCGTGCCGGTGCATGATGCCGATGCGACGGTGCATGATCTCTATCGCACGGACGCCGTCACGCCGGTCGCCGAGCAATTTCCCGAAGCGCTCAGGGACGGGGTCATCGACCGCAAGGCACTGTCGGCGGTGCTTGCGCGGTTCCCCGACCGCTTCGCCGCGCTGGAGGCGATCATCCACCCGCTCGTACGGGCACGCGAAAAAGCCTTTCTCGATGCGGAGCGGGATCGCGGTTCCCCGCTCGTCCTGCTCGATATCCCCCTGCTCTACGAGACCGGGGGCGAGGCGCGGGTGGACAAGGTGGTGGTCGTCACTTGCGATCCGGACATACAAAGACAGCGCGTGCTCGCCCGCCCGGGCATGACGGAGGAGAAATTCCAGCTCATCCTGTCGCGCCAGACGCCGGACGCGGAAAAGCGCAAGCGCGCCGATTTCCTCATCGATACCGGCAAGGGGCTTGAAGCGGCGCGCAAAGCGGTGGAAGAGATTGTCGGAAGTTTGAAGGGAAAAGAGGACTGATGCGCGAGATCATCTTCGATACGGAAACGACCGGCCTCGACAGCAAGCTCGACCGCGTCATCGAAATCGGCGGCGTGGAGCTGGAGAATCATTTCCCGACCGGCCGCACGCTGCACCTTTTCATCAGCCCGGGCGACCGCAAGGTGCACCCGGATGCGCTTGCCGTGCACGGCATCACGGACGAGTTCCTGAAGGACAAGCCGTCCTTCGCCGATCTGGCGCAGCAGATCCTCGATTTCTTCGGCGATGCCCGCTGGGTGGCACACAATGCCAACTTCGACATGGGCTTCATCAATGCCGAGTTCGAGCGCATCGGCCTGCCGCCGATCCTGCAGGAAAAGGTGACGGACACGCTGGCGCTGGCGCGCCGCAAGCATCCGATGGGGCCGAACTCGCTCGATGCGCTCTGCCGGCGCTACGGCATCGACAATTCGCACCGCACGAAACACGGCGCCCTGCTCGACTCCGAACTGCTCGCGGAAGTCTATATCGAGATGATCGGCGGCCGGCAGGCGGCGCTCGGGCTCGGCATGGCCGAGAGCGGCCGGCGGACGCTGGTCGAGGCGGAGGACGACGTCGTCCTGCCGCTCGGCGTCAGGCCGAAGCCGCTTGCGCCCCGTCTCTCCGAGGAGGAGCGCGCCGCCCATGCCGCCATGGTGCAGAAGATGGGCGACAAGGCGATCTGGACAAAATACGGCGATTGAAACCGGCCAGCTTTCCGGAAGGCAAAAGAAAACGCCCGGTCACCAGGTGGCCGGGCGTTTTCGTTGAATACCGGTGCTCGCCTCAGTTGGCGTTGACCTTGGCCTTGACCTGTTCCTCGGCCATGCGCTGGGTGAACATCTGCGCAAAGTCGATCGGGTCGATCATCAGCGGCGGGAAGCCGCCATTGCGGGTCGCGTCGGCGATGATCTGGCGGGCGAAGGGGAAGAGCAGGCGCGGGCACTCGATGAAGAGGACCGGCAGCATGTGCTCCTGCGGGAAGCCCGTGACGCGGAAGACGCCGCCATAGGCGAGCTCGGCGTTGAAGAGCATCTTGTCGCCGTCCTTGGCTTCCGCGTTCAGCGAAAGGATGACGTCGAAGTCCGTCTCGGAGAGCGGGTTCGCATTGACGTTGACGCTGATGTTGATCGCCGGCGCCTTGTCACGGGCCTGGAGCGACCGCGGTGCACCCGGGTTTTCGAAGGAGAAATCCTTCACATACTGCGCCAGAATGTTGAGCGAGGGGCTCGCGGCGTTGTTCTCGGTTGCTGCGTCGGTCATGGAAATATCCTCGGGGACTCTGGAAAGTCAGGCCATCTAGCATTTCAGCCCCGGGCTTACAACCCGCCGTCAGGGCCGGCCATCGCGATGAAAGTCGCTTTCGTCGAGATCGATCGTGCGCTGGGGATCTGTCTGCGGCCGGTTGCCGGGACGTGTGCCGCCGATGTCGACGACCACGATGTTGCGCATCAGCCGGTTCCAGAGGAACGCGCGGACCGGCGGCAGAAACAGGGCGAGTCCCACGATATCGGTGAGGAAGCCGGGGATCAGCAGCAGGATGCCGGCGATCATGATCATCGCCGCATCGAGTATTTCCTTGCCCGGCGCGTGGCCCTGCTTGCCGGACTGGCGTAGCCGCGCAAGCACGCCGAACCCCTGGATGCGCATCAGCACGACGCCGGCGACGGCCGAGAGCACGACCAGCGACAGGGTGGCAAAAAGGCCGATGCGCCGTCCGACAAGAATGAAGCAGGCGATCTCCGCCAGCGGCAGCAGGAGAATGAAGAGGGGAATGAGACGTCGCAGCATGGCCTTCACTGTCGCACAGATTCGCGCGGGCCGATACTGCCGGCGCCATTTGCGCGCGCCTTGGTCGCATTCACGTCATCGCCATTTGAATGATCGGGTTTTGCGGACTATATGGGAAAGGAACAAGAAAAACGAAAACGGCTGCGGATCGATAATGGGCTCATTCGACTTTGTGACGATTTTTTTCCTGGTGGCTGCGGTGGTCATCTTCCTGCAGCTGCGCAGCGTGCTCGGCCGGCGCACCGGCAGCGAGCGCCCGCCCTTCGATCCCTATTCCAAGCGCGAGGCCGCCGGCGAGGCTGATTCGGCCGATCGCGGCAAGGTGGTCACCCTGCCGCGGCGGGATGGGACGGACGAGGAGGAAAATCCCTATGCGTCCGTCGATGGCTTTGCCGCACCGGGCACGCCGCTCAACGAGCAGCTCCGCCAGCTCGTCAAGGTCGACCCGTCCTTCAACCCGAAGGAATTCGTCAACGGCGCGCGCATGGCCTATGAAATGATCGTCGTCGCCTTTGCCGACGGCGACCGCAAGGCACTGAAGAATCTCCTGTCGCGCGAGGTCTATGAAGGCTTCGACGCGGCCATCTCGGAACGCGAGAGAAACGGGGAGGTCGTCCGCTCCAGCTTCGTCGGCATCGAGAAGGCCGATATCGTCAGCGCCGAGGTCAAGGACAGCGAGGCGAATGTGACGCTGCGCATCGTCAGCCAGCTGATCTCGGCCACCTATGACAAGTCCGGCACGCTGATCGAGGGCGATGCGGAAACGGTGGCCGAGGTCAACGATCTCTGGACCTTCGCCCGCGACACCCGCTCGCGCGACCCGAACTGGAAGCTGATCGCCACCGAATCGGAAGGCTGAGCGAGGCAGGCCAATGGACTATCGCCTGGTTCCGGCCCGGTTTTCGGCGCTTCCCGGCTGGAACGAGGATGATCCGACAGCGCTTCTATCGGCAATGGCCCGCTGCCGCGATCACATCCGCACCGTAAAACCCTACAGGACAGGCTCGCTCGGCATCACTGCCGGCGAGCTTCTGGCTCTGCTCGACGCGGCGGCGGACGAGAAGCCGGAAGGGCCTGCCGCCGTGCGCGCCTTCTTCGAGGCGCAGTGCGTGCCGTTCCTCATCGAGAAGGCGGATGGTTCGCCCGGTTTCGTCACGGCCTTCTATGAGCCGGAGGTCGCCGTGCGGGCGGAGCCGGACGCGGAGTTCCGCCATCCCTTCTACGCCCGGCCGGAGGATCTGGTCGATATCGCCGACAACAATCGCCCGGCCGGTTTCCCGCCGGGCTTTGCATTCGGGCTCCAGACCGCCGGCGGCATCGTCGAACATCCCGACCGCGGCGAGATCGAGCGCGGCTATCTCTCGGGCCGCGGGCTGGAAATCGCCTATGCCCGCTCGAAGGTGGACGTCTTCTTCGCCCATGTGCAGGGCGCCGCGCGGCTCGTCTATCCGGACGGGTCGGTCAGGCGAATCACCTACGCCGCCAAGAGCGGCCATCCCTTTTCCGCGATCGGCAAGCTGCTGATCGACCGCGGCGAGATCGATGCGGCAACCGTCTCCATGGCTTCGATCCGTGACTGGCTGGCCCGCAACGAGGATCAGGTCGATGCCGTGCTCCGGCACAACCGCTCCTTCATCTTCTTCAAGGAAGCCGGGGTCGAAGATCTGTCGCTCGGCCCGATCGCCGCGGCGAAAGTGCCGCTCGTCGCCGGCCGTTCGCTCGCGGTCGACCGGATGATCCACACCTTCGGCCTGCCCTTCTTCATTTCGAGCGACAGCCTCACCCATATGGACGGCGGCAAGCCCTTCCGCCGCCTGATGCTGGCGCTCGACACCGGAACGGCGATCGTCGGCCCGGCGCGCGGCGATATCTTCACCGGTTCGGGCGATGCGGCGGGCGCGCTGGCCGGCCATGTGCGCAATGCGGCGACCTTCCATATCCTCGTGCCGAAGGCAGCGGCGGAGCGATACCTCCATGCCGAAGGATAAGACGCTTTCGAGCGAGGACCGTATCCTCTGGGGCAAGGTGGCGCGCAGCACGCGCGCACTGCCGGGCAGGCTCGACGCGCTGACGGAGTTCGAGGCGGCCTTCGCGGAAAAGCCGGAGGCCGAGAAGAAGCCCGAGCCGGAACCGAAGAAGACGAAATCCGCTCCGCCCGCCGAAGGCATCGCGCTCACCATCGGCCGCGACAAGGAGACCCGGCACCACCCGCTGGAGCGTCCGGTCAAGCGCAAGATCGCCAAGGGCCGCCTGGCGCTGGAAGCGCGCATCGACCTGCACGGCATGATCCAGAGCGAGGCGCATGGCTTCCTGCTCGGCTTTCTCATCCGGGCGCACGAACGGGGCCTGCGCCATGTGCTTGTGATCACCGGCAAGGGCACCTCGCTCGGCAGCGACGGCGCCTTGAAGCGGGCGGTGCCGCTGTGGTTCTCCCTGCCGGAGTTCCGGCCGCTGATTTCCTCCTACGAGCCGGCGGCGCGCAACCACGGCGGCGACGGCGCGCTCTATGTCCGGCTTGCCCGGCATCCGGGAGAAAAACGATGACGACACCCTTCGGCAAGGCCGTGCGGCACCTGCGCGATCGCAAGGGCGTTTCGCAGAAGGACATGGCCAAGGCGCTCGGCGTCAGTCCGGCCTATCTTTCGGCGCTGGAGAACGGCAAGCGCGGCACGCCGAGCTTCGATTTCCTCCAGCGCGTGGCGGGATACTTCAACGTCATCTGGGACGAGGCCGAGGACCTGTTCCGTATCGCCCGGATTTCCGATCCGCGCGTCGTGGTCGATACGTCGGGCCTGCCACCGGAATATACGGCCTTTGCCAACCGGCTTTCGGCGGAAATCCGCGACCTGCCGCCCGAGACAGTGCGCCGTCTTGCCGGTATTCTGGAAAAAGCATGCAATAACCGGGTAAAACCCGGCTGATCCCCTGAATTCTGCCGTGTTTGACCGCTCTCAGATTTGGAACTTCAGGGCAAAATCCCTATATTCAAGGACTTGGAAAGCGGTGATTCGCCGCGCTTCCCGCCTTCCGCGAACACTCTGGAAAGACGTTTGAATGACTGACACACCCGAGACCGAAAACGGCCCGGCCGAATATGGCGCAGACTCGATCAAGGTCCTCAAGGGGCTTGATGCTGTGCGCAAGCGCCCCGGCATGTATATCGGCGATACCGATGACGGCTCGGGCCTGCACCATATGGTCTACGAGGTCGTCGACAACGCGATCGACGAGGCGCTTGCCGGCCATGCGGATATCGTGACGGTCACGCTCAATCCGGACGGGTCCGTGACGGTGACCGACAACGGCCGCGGCATCCCGACCGACATCCACAAGGAAGAGGGCGTCTCCGCCGCCGAGGTCATCATGACCCAGCTCCATGCCGGCGGCAAATTCGACCAGAATTCCTACAAGGTTTCCGGCGGCCTGCACGGCGTCGGCGTCTCGGTGGTGAATGCGCTTTCGGTCAAGCTGAAGCTGAAGATCCGCCGCGGCGGCAAGATCCACGAGATGAGCTTCACCCATGGCGTGGCCGACGGCCCGCTGACGGTGACGGGCGAGTGCGGCAGCGAGACGGGCACGGAAGTGACTTTCCTGCCCTCGACCGAGACCTTCTCGAACATCGATTTCAACTATGCGACGCTGGAACACCGCCTGCGCGAGCTCGCCTTCCTGAATTCCGGCGTGCGCATCCTGCTCACCGATCGCCGCCATTCGGATATCAAGCAGGACGAATTGATGTACGAGGGGGGCCTCGAAGCCTTCGTGACCTATCTCGACCGGGCGAAGAAGCCGCTGGTCTCCAAGCCCATCGCCATCCGGGGTGAGAAGGACGGCATCACCGTCGAAGTCGCAATGTGGTGGAACGACAGCTACCACGAGAACGTGCTCTGCTTCACCAACAACATTCCCCAGCGCGACGGCGGCACGCATATGGCGGGCTTCCGCGGTGCGCTGACCCGCCAGGTCGTCTCCTATGCCGATACATCCGGCATCACCAAGAAGGAGAAGGTGACGCTGCAGGGCGAGGATTGCCGCGAAGGCCTGACAGCGGTGCTGTCGGTCAAGGTTCCTGATCCGAAATTCTCCTCGCAGACCAAGGACAAGCTGGTCTCCTCCGAAGTCCGCCCGGCCGTGGAGAACCTCGTCAACGAGGCGCTCTCCACCTGGTTCGAGGAACATCCCGCCGATGCCAGGACGCTTGTCGGTAAGGTGGTCGAGGCCGCCGCCGCCCGCGAGGCCGCGCGCAAGGCGCGTGAGCTGACGCGGCGCAAGGGTGCGCTCGACATTTCCTCGCTGCCCGGCAAGCTCGCCGACTGCTCCGAGCGCGATCCCGCGAAATCCGAACTCTTCCTCGTCGAGGGTGATTCGGCCGGCGGCTCGGCCAAGCAGGGCCGCTCGCGCGAGAACCAGGCGATCCTGCCGCTGCGCGGAAAGATCCTCAATGTCGAGCGCGCGCGTTTCGACAAGATGCTCTCGAGCCAGGAGATCGGCACGCTGATCACCGCGCTCGGCACCTCGATCGGCAAGGACGAGTTCAACGCCGACAAGCTGCGCTACCACAAGATCATCATCATGACGGACGCAGACGTCGACGGCGCGCATATCCGCACCCTGCTGCTCACCTTCTTCTTCCGGCAGATGCCGGAGCTGATCGAGCGCGGCCATCTCTACATCGCCCAGCCGCCGCTCTATAAGGTGGCGCGCGGCAAATCGAGCCAGTACCTGAAGAACGAGAAGGCGCTGGAGGATTACCTCGTCGCCGTCGGCCTCGACGATGCGGCGCTGGAGCTGAGTTCCGGTGAAGTGCGCGCCGGCCAGGATATCCTGGAGCTGATCCAGGATGCGCTGCGCCTGCGCACGCTGCTCGACGGCCTGCATTCGCGCTACAGCCGCGCGATCATCGAACAGGCGGCCATTGCCGGTGCGCTGAACCTCGAGCTCAGCCACGACCGCGAGGCCTATGCCGCCAAGGCGGAAGAGGTCGCCCGCCGGCTCGATCTCATCGCCGAGGAGACGGAGCGCGGCTGGACCGGGTCCGTCGCCCCGGATGGCGGCCTGCGCTTCGAGCGCATGGTGCGCGGCGTCAAGGAGTTCGCGCATATCGACATGGCGCTGATCGGCTCGTCCGATGCCCGCCATATCGACCAGCTTTCGGCTCGCTTCCAGGAAACCTATGCCGTGCCGCCGGTGCTGCGCCGCAAGGACGGCCAGGTCGAGATCTCCGGTCCGCGCGCGCTGCTCGACGCCGTTTTTGCGGCCGGCCGCAAGGGTCTATCCATGCAGCGCTACAAGGGCCTTGGCGAGATGAATGCCGAGCAGCTCTGGGAAACGACGCTCGATCCGAACGTCCGCTCGCTGCTGCAGGTGCGGGTGTCCGATGCGACGGACGCCGACGGCCTCTTCGCCCGCCTGATGGGCGACGAGGTGGAGCCGCGCCGCGACTTCATCCAGGAAAACGCCCTCAGCGTCGCCAACCTCGATATCTAAGCAAGAGAGCCGCCGAAGGGCGGCTCTCTTTTATCGAAAAGATATTGCCCTCTCCTCCGTCATGGTCGGGCTTGCCCGACCGCTCCGAGCGCGACGATGGATCCTCGGGTCAAGTCCGAGGATGACGACAGAGGGTGGGGCTTAGAGCAATTCCAGCAAAAGTGCGTAGCGGTTTTGCGTCCGGAATTGCGTAAAAACAAACAGATAGAGCGTTTTCGCGATTCGAAGAAAAGCGGAAATGCTCTAGGCGGCCGTGCGCCCATTGCAAGCCGTTTCAGGGCACGAAGCGGCCTTCGGAGACGAACTCTTCCACCTTCTTGCGCCCGCTCGGCACCTCGCGCTTCATCAGATCCTCCGGCAGCGTCTCCTTCGGGGCGATCTTGCCGATCGCAAGCGCCGCCTCCACGCGGAAACCGTCGGGAATGCCGAGAACCTCTCTCGCCTTCTCCCGGTCGATGCCGCCCATGCCATGGGCATGATAGCCGGCGCGCGTCGCTTCGAGGGCGAGATAGGCCCAGGCGGCGCCCGTGTCGAAGGCGTGGGTATAGGCCGGGCGCATCTCGCCGGCGGCGTTCGCCCGGTGGGTCTGCGAGATGATCACGGCGAGCACGGCGGCCTTGTCCGCCCAGCGGCGGTTGCCCTCGTCCAGCGTGTTGTAGATCCGCTCGAAGGCCTCGGTGCCGCGATGGCCGTAGACGAAGCGCCAGGGCTGGCCGTTGGCGGCGGAGGGTGCCCAGCGCGCCGCCTCGAACAGTGAAAGCAGCGTCTCATGCGGCATCGCCTCGCCGGTGAAGGCGCGGGGCGACCAGCGGTCGAGGTAGATGGGGTCGATGGCGTGGTCCGCGGTGCGGCCGGTCGGATGGGTCATTGCAAGCCTCGAATGTCAGTTTGGCCGGCCGACCTTAGACCCGGCGGCGCGTCGCGCGAAGCGGTAAAATCGCGTTCCTGTCGCATTGTCGAACCGGTGGGGGAGGCAATATAACCCTTCCGACATGTGAGAAACGGCATCGCGAAATGGGAGATATCCGATGAGCCTCAAAGACCCGAGCCTGCTGCGCCAGGCAGCCCTCGTTGGCACCCGCTGGATCGAGGCGGATGACAGCGGCATCGCCGTGAAGAACCCCGCGACGGGCGAACTGGTCGGCTACGTTCCCAAGCTCGGCGCGAAGGAGACGAAAGAGGCGATCGACGCCGCGGCGACCGCACAGAAGGGCTGGGCCGCCCGCACCGCCAAGGAGCGTTCGGCCGTGCTCAGAAAATGGTTCGAGCTGATGGTCGAGAACAAGGACGATCTCGGCCGCATCCTGACGATGGAGCAGGGCAAGCCGCTGGCCGAGGCCACCGGCGAAATCGTCTATGGCGCAAGCTTCGTCGAATGGTTCGCCGAAGAAGCCCGTCGCCTCTATGGCGACATCGTGCCCGGCCACCAGAAGGACAAGCGCATCCTCGTGATGAAGCAGCCGATCGGCGTCGTCGCGGCCATCACGCCCTGGAACTTCCCGAACGCCATGATCACCCGCAAGGCCGGCCCGGCCTTTGCCGCCGGTTGCGCCATGGTGCTGAAGCCCGCCTCGCAGACGCCCTTCTCGGCCATCGCCATCGCCATCCTCGCCGAGCGCGCCGGCCTTCCTTCCGGCCTCTTCTCGGTCATCACGGGCTCTGCCCGCGAGATCGGCGCGGAGCTCACGGCCAACCCGACCGTGCGCAAGCTCACCTTCACCGGTTCGACGGAAATCGGCGCCGAGCTCTACAAGCAGTGCGCCCCGACCATCAAGAAGCTCGGCCTGGAACTTGGCGGCAACGCCCCCTTCATCGTCTTCGACGACGCAGACCTCGATGCGGCCGTCGAGGGCGCGCTGATCGCAAAATTCCGCAACAACGGCCAGACCTGCGTCTGCGCCAACCGCATCTATGTGCAGGATGCCGTCTATGACGCCTTTTCCGAAAAGCTTGCCGCCGCCGTCGGCAAGCTGAAGACCGGCAACGGCTTCGATGACGGCGTCGTGCTCGGCCCGCTGATCGACCAGGCGGCGCTCGAAAAGGTCGAGGAGCACGTTTCCGACGCAGTGAAGAAGGGCGGCCGCGTGGTGCGGGGCGGCAAGCGGCATGCGCTCGGCGGCACCTTCTACGAGGCGACCGTCATTGCCGACGTGACGCCCGATATGGCCGTCGCCCGCGAGGAGACCTTCGGCCCCGTCGCGCCGCTCTTCCGCTTTACGGACGAGGACGACGTCGTTGCCCAGGCGAACGACACGGAATTCGGCCTTGCCTCCTATTTCTACGCCAAGGACCTGTCGCGGGTCTTCCGCGTCGCCGAGGCACTGGAATATGGCATGGTCGGCGTCAACACCGGTCTGATCTCGACGGCGGAAGCCCCGTTCGGCGGCGTCAAGCTCTCCGGCCTCGGCCGCGAGGGCTCGAAATACGGCATCGAGGAGTTCACCGAGATCAAATATGTCTGCCTCGGCGGCATCGCCTGAGATCAGATGACAGGAAAGACCCGGCCGGCATCGTCCGGCCGGTTTTGTTTTGAGAGGGAAAATCGTGGCAGCACCGAAAAACACTTTCAAGGCCGCGCTTCGCGAAGGCCGGTTCCAGCTCGGCCTGTGGGCGGCGCTCGGCAGTGCCTATGCGGCGGAAATCCTGTCCGGCAGCGGTTATGACTGGCTGCTGATCGACGGCGAGCACGGGCCGAACGACATGCCGCTGATCAGCGCGCAGATCGGGGCGCTGCACCGCTCGCCGACCCATGCCATGGTCCGCCCGCCGATGGGCGAGGCCTGGATCCTGAAGCAACTGCTCGACCAGGGCGCGCAGACCTTCCTCATCCCGATGGTCGAATCGGCGAAGGAGGCCGAGGCGCTGGTGCGCGCGGTGCGCTATCCGCCGCACGGCATCCGCGGTGTCGGCGCCGGCCTCGGCCGCGCGAGCGACTTCAACCGCACGCCGGATTACCTGACGACCGCCAATGACGAGATCTGCCTCATCGTGCAGGTCGAAAGCCGGGCCGGCCTTGCGGCGATCGACGAGATCGCGGCGGTGGAGGGCGTCGACGGCATCTTCATCGGCCCGTCGGATCTTGCCGCCGACATGGGGCTCCTCGGCAATCCCGGCGCGCCGGAGGTGCTTGCGGCGATCACCCATATCTTCGCGCGCACAAAGGCCCATGGCAAGGCGCGCGGCATCATGACCGTGTCGCTGCCGCAGGCCGCGGTCTACCGCGATCTCGGCGCGGATTTCATGGCGATCGGCACCGACGTCAATTGCCTGGTATCGGCCGCCGAGGCCCTGCGCCGCAGCTTCCTCGGCGAAGAGGGGAGCGAAAAGCGCGGCGGCGGTTACTGACCGCTCCCGCACGTCCATCCGACGTGAAGGCCTCTCGGATGGACGTGCGGTAAAAACAATAGCCTATAGCCGTTTCGGCGTGCCGGACTGCGCCGGAAGCGCTCCGGGGAGGGCCGTCCTCGTCAGTTGATCGATTGCAGGAGCGTTTCGCGCGCGGATTTCAGGTGCTGCCGGCAGGCCAGCTCGATCTCGATCGGATCGAGCGAGCGCAATGCCGCGATATAGGCAAGGTGCTCTTCCAGAGCCCGGGCATTGCGCTCGCGGGCATTCGTCTTGTTCCACTGGTAGTGGTAGTGGAAGACGATGGCGATGACGTCGTAGAAATCGACGATGAAGCGGTTCTTCGAGGCCCGGTGCACGAGGAGGTGGAAGCGCTCGTCCAGCTCGGAGAAATCCCGGTAGCGGTTCTCGATGTCGGCGAGGATCGCGTGGTGTACCGCCTCGATCGCGTCGAGTTCCTGCCAGGCGGGATGATCCTCCGGCAGGCGGGCGAAGGCGGTGGCCGAGCGCAGCTCGAACATCTCGCGCACTTCCGTCAGCTCCAGCGCGAAGTCCCGGGTAAAGCCCTTCAGCACCCAATGGCTGTTCGGCCGTTTCTCGATGAGGCCGAAGCGGCTGAAGCGGATGAGGAATTCGCGCACGCTCGTCGTGCCGATGCCGATCTCGCGGGCGAGTTCCAGTTCGTTGATCTGCATGCCCGGCTCGGCGCCGCCGGCGAGAATCCGGCGCATGAAGCTGCGTTCGATGATCTCGGAGAGCGAATCCGTTTCTTCGGTCGGAAAATAATCGGCGGCGACCGGCTTGCGCAGCACGATCTTGCGCCGCTTCTCCCAGGTGAGAAGGCCGACCTCCTCCAGTCGGGTGAGGATCGCGCGGACGGTCGTGCGGCTGATGCCGAGCGTGGCGCCGAGTTCCGGCTCCGAAGGCAGGTTCGCGGTCTGCTCCAGCAGTTTCAGGCAGCGATTGAAGGCGTCCTTGAAGACGGTGTTCTGTTTGGCCATGGGTGCCGCCGGTTTTCTGGTCTGTTGCGTCCCTTACGGGCTGACCGGGCGAAAGGCCAGACGCGGGTCGCTTGAAGCGCCGGCGCCGTCATCTCCCCGTTTCCTCCTTCCCGCATATTACCCATTGACGATAATCTGTCTATTGTCGATAAAAGACAAACGACGGCGGGAGGACGCCGGCGGGGAGGCTCAATGAAGACGCGGACCATCGGCAGGACGGCTCTTGCTGTGACCGAATTCAGTTTCGGCACCGCGGCGCTGGGCGGTCTTTACCGGGCCTGCCCCGCGATGCGGCGATGGCGACGCTTCAGCTCGCCTGGGACGAGGGCCTTCGCTATTTCGATACCGCGCCCTGGTACGGTTTCGGCCTTGCGGAGCGCCGCATCGGCGATTTCCTGCGCGACAAGCCGAAGGGCAGCTGGGTGCTGTCCAGCAAGGTCGGCCGCATCATGGTGCCGGTCGCGGACGACAAGGTGCCGAGCTACGGCTATGTCGAACCGCTGCCCTTCGACGTGCGCTACGACTACAGCTATGACGGCATCATGCGCTCCGTCGAGCTCAGCCATGCCCGCCTCGGGCTGAACCGCATCGATATTCTCTATGTGCACGATATCGGCGTCTACACGCATGGAGCCGAGCGCAACGCCTTCCATCTGCGCCAACTGCTGGAGTCCGGCCTCAAGGCGCTGGAGGAACTGAAGGCGTCGGGCGTCATCAAGGCCTACGGGCTCGGCGTCAACGAGGTGCCGGTCTGCCTTGACGTGCTCGGGAACGCCGATCTCGACTGCATCCTGCTCGCCGGCCGCTACACGCTGCTCGACCGCTCGGCTGTCGCGGAGCTGCTGCCGTTGTGCGGGAAGAAGGGCACGTCCCTGGTGGTCGGCGGCGTCTTCAATTCCGGCATCCTGGCGACGGGGCCGGTGGAGGGCGCGCATTTCGACTACATGCCGGCAACGCCTGATGTCGTGGCCAAGGTCGGCGCGATGATGGCGATCGCGCAGCAAGGGGGTGTGCCGCTCGCCGCGCCGGCCCTCCAGTTTCCGCTCAGCCACCCGGCCGTCGCCTCGGTGCTGATCGGCACCGCGAAGCCGGAGAGCCTGCGCCGCAACATCGCATTGGCGCGCATGGACCTGCCGAAAGACATTTACCCGGCTTTCGAGCCGCATATAGTGGTCGCGCCGGACCTCGGGGAAAACGCCGTCCGGCAATGATTTCGATCTGGGAGGATCGCCAGGGCATGTTGAAAGGCATTCATCCGCTGCTCGGGCCGGACCTGCTGCACGCCATCCGGACCATGGGCCATGGCGACGACATCGTCATCGCCGACGCCAATTTCCCCTCGAGTTTCCTCGGCCCGAAGGTCATCCGGGCCGACGGGGTCGATGCCGTGTCGATCACCGAAGCGATCCTCGCGCATATGCCGCTCGATACCTTCGTCCCGCAGGCCGTCTGGCGCATGGAGGTGGTCGGCGATCCCGCGGCGGTGCCCGAGGTCTGCGCGACCTTCCAGGATCTCGTCCACCGGCTGGCCGGCGATTTCACGGTGCATGCGGTCGAGCGCTTCGCCTTCTACGAGATGGCGCGGAAGGCGGCCTATATCGTCGCCACGACGGAGTTCCGCCTCTATGGCAATATCATTCTGAAAAAGGGTGTCGTGCACCCGCACGAGGTTTTTCGGGTCTAGCCGCCGGGCGGCCGCCGTTTGGGAGGACGGATGGCATGGACTGGAGCAGTTTCAAGGGACGCGTTTTCGTGAAAGGCCGCTTGCTTGCCAGCCCGGGCAGGCGGGTGTAGCGTGATCAAAATATGTTTTTTATCGATAAAAGATCGAGTTGTCCGCTTCCCGCGACGCGATCCCAACAGGAACGGGAAGCATTTGAGAGGAGAAACCTGATGAGCATTGTAAGATCGCTTCTGTCTCGCCGCGCCTTCACGGCGCTTGCGGGTGCCGCAGTCCTCGCCACCATGAACCCTGCCGCGTCCTTCGCGCAGGACGTCACCATCCCGATCATCGTCAAGGACACGACGTCCTTCTACTGGCAGATCGTGCTCGCCGGGGCACGCGCGGCGGGCAAGGACCTCGGAGTCAACGTGCCGGAACTCGGCGCGCAGTCGGAATCCGACATCAACGGCCAGATCAGCATCCTCGAAAACGCCGTGGCCGGCGGACCGGCGGCCGTCGTCATCTCGCCGACGGAATTCAAGGCGCTCGGCAAGCCGGTCGACGAGGCAGCCAAGTCCGTGCCGATCATCGGCATCGATTCGGGCGCTGACTCCCAGGCCTTCACCTCGTTCCTGACGACGGACAACGTCCAGGGCGGCCGCATCGCGGCGGACGGCCTTGCCGCGGCGATCAAGGCCGCAACGGGCAAGGAAGAGGGCGAGATCGCCATCATCACCAGCCTGCCGGGCGTCGGCTCGCTCGACCAGCGCCGCGAGGGCTTCCTCGACCAGGTCAAGACGAAATATCCGGGCCTGACCGTGGTGGCGGACAAGTATGCGGACGGCCAGGCCACCACCGGCCTCAACATGATGACTGACCTCATCACCGCCAATCCGAACCTCGTCGGCGTCTTCGCCTCCAACCTCATCATGGCGCAGGGCGTCGGCCAGGCGATCGCGGAAAACAAGCTCGGCGACAAGATCAAGGTCATCGGCTTCGATTCGGACGAAAAGACCGTCGGCTTCCTCAAGGAAGGCGTGCTGGCCGGCCTCGTCGTGCAGGATCCCTACCGCATGGGCTATGACGGCGTGAAGACGGCGCTCGCGGTCTCCAAGGGCGAGAAGGTCGAAACCTTCGTCGACACGGGCGCGAACCTCGTGACCCAGGAAAACATGGCCGATCCGAAGATCGACGCGCTGCTCAACCCGAAGATCTGATCGCTTCCCGCGAAGCGTTTGACGATCCCCCGCCCGGACCGCATGATCCGGGCGGGACGCTTTCCACGCAGTCAGGAGGAGACAGCGATGAGCAGCCTGGAAGAGCTCAGCCATCGGCATGAAGACGAGGCGAAGCTCGCCGAATCCGAAGCGGTGCCGCGCGGCGCGCCCATCCTCGAATTGCGTGGACTGCAGAAGAAATACGGCCTCGTGGAAGCGCTGAAGCCGGCGACGATCACGTTCCTTGCCGGTGAGATCCACGCCATCGTCGGCGAGAACGGCGCCGGCAAATCCACCCTCATCAAGCTTCTGACCGGCGTCATCCGCCGCACGGCCGGCGAGGTGCTCTGGTGCGGCAAGCCCGTCCAGCTCGCGACCCCGAACGAGGCGATTTCCCGCGGTATCAATGCCGTGCACCAGGAGGTCGTGCTCTGCCCGCATCTTTCGGTGGCGGCGAACATGTTCCTCGGCGACGAGATGAACCGCTACGGCCTGATGCGCAAGGGCGCGATGGAGCGCGCGGCCCAGGCGGTGCTCGACGATCTCGGCTTCCAGCTTCCGGCCGCCGCCCTTCTCGGCAGCCTCACCATCGGCCAGCAGCAGCTCGTCGCGACCGCCCGGGCCGCCATGCGCGGCATCCGCTTCCTCATTTTCGACGAGCCGACCGCCTATCTGACGCGCCAGGAATCGGCCCAGCTCTTCCGGCTCATTCGCCGGCTGCGCGACCAGGGCGTGACGATCGTCTATATCAGCCACCGCATGGAGGAGGTCTTCGAGCTGGCGGACCGCGTCTCGGTGCTGCGTGACGGCACCCATGTCGGCACGCGCCTGATAAGCGAGACCAACGAGAACGAGCTGATCGCGCTGATGATCAACCGTTCGATCGAGCAGATCTACCACAAGGAGAAGGTGCCGGTCGGCAAGGTCATCGTCGAGACGCGCGGCCTGTCCGGCCCGGGTTTCAGCGATGTGTCGCTTTCGGTGCGCGCCGGCGAGATCGTCGGCCTCTACGGCCTGATCGGCGCCGGCCGCAGCGAGTTCGCCCTCGGCCTCTACGGCCGCCAGCCGGTCTCGGCCGGCGAGATCTTCTGGGACGGCGCGAAGGTCGAGATCCGCAACGAGCGCCAGGCGATGGAGCTCGGCATCGCGCTTGCCCCGGAAAGCCGCCGCGACCAGGGGCTCTGCCTCAACCTGCCGATCGGCCTCAACATCAACCTGCCGATCTTCAGGAGGCTGAGCTCCGGCCTGACGATCCGCCGCGGCGACGAGGCCGCCAACGCCGACCGGCAGATCCGCGACCTGCGCATCAAGACGCCGTCGCGCCGCGTGCTCGCCTCTGCCATGTCCGGCGGCAACCAGCAGAAGATCGTCATCGGCAAGTGGCTGAGCCACGGCGCGCGGCTGTTCATCTTCGACGAGCCGACCGTCGGCGTCGACGTCGGCACCAAGGCGGAGATCTACCGCCTGTTCGGCGAACTCCTGAAGCAGGGCGCCGGCATCATCCTCATCTCGTCCTATCTGCCGGAAGTCTATGAACTGGCCGACCGGCTGCACGTCTTCCGCGGCGGCCGGCTCGTCGCCAGCCACGACCACCGGGCGGCCACCCACGAGGACGTCCTGACCCAGGCCATCGGCATCTGAACCGCCGCGCGAAAAAAGGGAGAAGAACATGAGCGTGGACACGACGACGGAAAGCGCACCGGCACCCAAGAAGGGCACGAACATCCTGCTCGGCCTGACACTGCTCGGGTTGCTGCTGTTCCTCTGGCTGCTGCTCGGCCTGTCCACCAATGCCTTCTGGACGCCGAACAACATCAGCAACCTCCTGCGCCAGGGGGCGATGACGGCGATCCTGGCGGTCGGCCAGACCTTCGTCATCATCACGGCCGGAATCGACCTCTCCGTCGGGGCCATCGTCGGCTTCACCAGCGTCATCGTCGCCTGGCTGCTGCAGGCCGGCGTGCCGCTCTGGCTGTCGATCATCCTGACGCTGCTGATCGGCGTCGCCATCGGTGCCTTTCACGGCTTCGGCATCGTGCGCATGGGCCTGCCGCCCTTCATCATCACGCTGGCGACGCTGACCTCGCTGCGCGGCATCGGCCTGCTCATCACCAACGGTTCGACGATCTCGATCAGCCACGAAGGCTTCACGAACTTCTCCCGCGCCGATTTCCTCGGCGTGCCGAGCCTGTTCTGGATGGTCATCCTGGTGGCCATCCCCGCCTTCGTCTTTCTGCATCTCTCGCGCTGGGGGCGCTATCTCTTCGCGGTCGGCTCGAACAAGGAGGCGGCGCGGCTTTCCGGCGTCAATGTCGACCGCACCATCTATCTCGCCTATATCCTGTCGGCCACCTGCGCCGCCTTCGTCGGCCTCTTGCTCGCCTCGCGCATCGGCATCGGCAACGCCACGCAGGCGGAGGGCTGGGAGCTGCAGGCCATCGCCTCCTCCGTCATCGGCGGCACCAGCCTTTTCGGCGCGGTCGGCTCGGTGCACGGCCCGCTGCTCGGCGCCTTCATCCTCGCGACCATCAACAACGGCGCGAACCTCCTCAACCTCAATTCCTTCTGGCAGCGAATCATCACCGGCCTCCTGATCATCGTCATCGTCTATTTCGACCAGTTGCGCCGCCGCGGAAGCCGTTGAGATGAAAGCCGTCGTCTGTGTGGAACCCGGCCACCTCGAAGCAGTCGAGCGCGCGAACCCGGCCGACCTGCCGGAGGGCTGGGTGCGCGTCGCCGTCAGCCATGTCGGCATCTGCGGCACCGATTACCATATCTTCGAGGGCAAGCACCCGTTCCTCGAATATCCCCGGGTGATGGGCCACGAGGTTTCGGCGACCGTCCTCGATCCCGGCACGAGCCCGCTTGCCGCCGGCGCGCCTGTGGTCGTGAATCCCTATCTTTCCTGCGGCACCTGCGTCGCCTGCCGGCAGGGCAAGCCGAACTGCTGCACGGCGATCCGCGTGCTCGGCGTGCACACGGACGGCGCGTTCTGCGAGGAGATCCTGCTGCCGGCGGACAATCTCTATCCGGCCGACGGCCTGTCGCTGGAGGCGGCGGCGACGGTGGAGTTCCTGGCGATCGGCGCCCATGCGGTGCGCCGGTCGCTGGCGCCGGTGGGCGCGCGCGCCCTCGTCATCGGCGCCGGCCCGATCGGCCTCGGCACGGCGCTCTTCTCGCGCATCGCCGGCCATGACGTCACCCTGATGGACACCTCCGCCGAGCGGCTCGCCATGGCGGCGGAGCGCTTCGGCCTGGCAAAGGGCATCCTTGCCGGCCCCGGTGCAGCCGAAGCGGTGCTGGCGGCCACCGGCGGCGAAGGCTTCGAAGCCGTCTTCGACGCGACGGGTTATGCGCAATCCATCGAGGCGGCCTTCCACCATGTCGCTCATGGCGGCACGCTGGTGCTCGTATCCGTGGTGAAGGAGGACATCCGCTTTTCCGATCCCGAGTTCCACAAGCGCGAGATGATGCTGATCGGCAGCCGCAATGCCACACGCGCCGATTTCGAGCATGTGATGGCGAACATCCGCGCCGGCCGCGTGCCCGTGGAGGCGCTGGTGACCCATCGCACCACGCTCGAAAATGTCCCGGTCGACCTTGCCCGCTGGGCGACCGAAAAATCGGGTCTCATCAAGGCCGTCGTGCGCATATCGCCTGAAAGCTGAAAACGCGATGAAAAGCCTTAAATCCGTTCATGCCCGCGAAAGGTTCACAGGTTTAGGATGTCCATGCGGCGTGTTGCCACGCAGCGAAAACATGTTAGTCTTTTCGCATCTGCGGAAACCGGGGTGACACGGTGCAGAGGGCTCTGAGCCCGGCACCCAGAATGGGGTATCGCGTCCGATGTATTATCAGCTCTACGAACTCAACCATGCGGTTATGGCACCTTGGCGCGCCGTGGCGGACCAGATGCGTCTCGCCTTCCGCAACCCGCTCAATCCGCTCACCCACACCTATTTCGGCCGCACCATGGCCGCCGGTTTCGAAGTGCTGGAGCGCAGCACCCGGCGCTACGGCAAGCCCGATTTCGACCTTCCGACCGCCTTCATCGACGGCCAGAGCGTTTCCGTGCATGAAAGGGTCGTCTGGCAGCGCCCCTTCTGCAATCTCGTCCATTTCGAGCGCTGTCTGCCGGCCGGCCACCGCAAGGACCCGAAGGTCCTGATCGTCGCGCCGATGTCCGGTCACTATGCGACGCTGCTGCGCGGCACGGTCGAGGCGCTGCTGCCGCATGCGGAGGTCCACATCACCGACTGGGTGGACGCGCGCATGGTGCCGCTGTCGGACGGCGGCTTCGATCTCGACGACTATATCGACTACGTCATCCAGATGCTGCACGCGCTGGGGCCGGATACCCATGTCATCGCCGTGTGCCAGCCGGCGGTGCCGGTGCTGGCCGCCGTCGCTGTCATGGAAGCCGACAACGACCCGCTGTCGCCCTCCACCATGACGTTGATGGGCGGGCCGATCGACACGCGCATCAACCCGACCGCCGTCAACAAGCTGGCGGAAGAAAAGCCGATCGAATGGTTCCGCGACAATGTCATCATGCCCGTGCCGTGGCCGCAGCCCGGTTTCATGCGCATGGTCTATCCGGGCTTCCTGCAACTGTCGGGCTTCATGTCGATGAATCTCGACCGCCATGTCATCGCCCACAAGGAGTTCTTCGCCCATCTGGTCAAGAATGACGGCGATGCGGCCGAAAAGCACCGCGACTTCTATGACGAATATCTCGCCGTCATGGATCTCACCGCCGAATTCTATCTCCAGACGGTCGAGACGGTGTTCATGAAGCACGCGCTGCCGAAGGGCGAGATGATGCACCGCTCGCGCCCGGTCGATACGACGGCGATCCGCAAGGTGGCGCTGCTCACCGTCGAGGGCGAGAACGACGACATCTCCGGCGTCGGCCAGACGAAGGCGGCGCAGACGATCTGCACCAACATCCCCGACCACATGCGCATGCACTACATGCAGCCGGATGTCGGCCATTACGGCGTCTTCAACGGCTCGCGCTTCCGCCGGGAGATTGCCCCGCGCATCCTGTCCTTCATCGCCGAGCATGGCCGTGGCGAAAAGGCAAAGCCCGTGACGCCGCGCGTCATCAAGGGCGGCAAGGCTGGCGCTGGCGCCTGATTTTTTGGTCCGCTTTCAGGCACTTGCCCGAATTGTCGGGGCATTGTCTTGAACGCGATCCGTGCTCTGCCCACATCGGATTCACCGGAAACCAGGGTGGTTTCCGCCGATCGTGAGGAAGATTGCACATGAACCAGTCAGCGCTTATTCGTCCGGACTGGACGCCTGCGACCATCGCCCTGATGGTGCTCGGCTTCGTGGTGTTCTGGCCGCTCGGCCTTGCCATGCTTGCCTACATCATCTTCGGCGACCGTCTGAAATCCTTCAAGAAAGACGCCAACGATACCGTCGACGGCATGTTCGCCTCCTGCCGCGGCAAGTTCGGCCGCCGCGGCGGTTCCGCCTTCCGCAGCGCCACCGGCAACGTCGCCTTCGACGACTGGCGTGATGCCGAACTCTCCCGTCTCGACGAGGAACGCCGCAAGCTCGACGAGATGCGCGAGGAATTCGACTCCTATGTCCGCGAGCTTCGCCGCGCCAAGGACCAGGAGGAATTCGACCGCTTCATGCGCGAACGCCGCGCCAAGGGCCAGGGCGACGTCCCGGGCTTCCCGGCGACCTGAACGGACGATACCGCGTGGAGATAGGGCATTCCGCCTCCCACACCCTCCGTCATGGTCGGGCTTGACCCGACCATCCATGCCGCCGGGTGTTGGATCCTCGAGGCGAGCCCGAGGATGAGGGAGGAAAAGGGATCGCGACCCTGGAAAGACCGGCGCCTCGAGCGCCGGTTTTTCGTCGGGGCGTTTCAGTTTCGGCCGAATCGGCTATGAAAGGCAGCATGTTCCCCTCGCTTCGCAAGCCCAGAAAGGCCCTGAAGACGCCGCCTCCGCCGGAGCGGCGGGAAATGGACGTCAACGGCAAGCGCCTGCCGCTCACCATAAGGCGGGATTTTCGCGCGACGCGGCTCACCCTGCGCATCGAGCCGGGCGGGCGGGCGCTGCGCATGACGGTGCCGAGCGGCATTGCCGAGCGCGAGATCCGCGACTTCCTCGATCGCCACCAGGGCTGGCTGATGACGAAGCTCGCCAGGTTCCGCACGACGAACGAGCTCATGGACGGCGGCTATGTGATGATCCGCGGCGTCTCCCATCGCATCGAGGCGACCGGCCGGCTGCGCGGCCTGACGGAGGCCCTGGTCATCGACGACGAGGCGGTGCTGCGTGTCGGCGGCATGGAGGAGAGCATTCCCCGCCGCATCTGCGATTTCCTGAAGAAGGAGGCCCGGCTGGAGCTGGAACGGCTCGTCGCCGTGCATGCCGGCCGCATCGGCAAGCGCGTGAAGTCGCTGACGCTGCGCGATACCCGCAGCCGCTGGGGTTCCTGCTCGGCGGACGGCGCGCTCAGCTTCTCCTGGCGCATCGCCATGGCGCCGCCCGGCGTGATCGATTATCTCGCCGCCCACGAGGTGGCGCATCTGAAGGAAATGAACCACAGCCCGGCCTTCTGGGCGCTGTGCGAGCAGCTCTGCCCGACGACCGAGGATGCCAAGCGCTGGCTGAAGCGCAATGGCAGCCTGCTGCACGCCGTCGATTTCGGCTGAATTCAGCGGCCGCGATCGGCGAGCGCCTCGCGGATCTTCTTGTCCGTATTGTACTGTCCCAGCGCATAGACCGCCCAGATGGCGGCCGGCAGCCAGCCGATCAGCGTGATCTGCAGGATGAGGCAGATGATGCCGGCAATCGGCCGCCCGATGGTGAAGAAGACGAGAAAGGGCAGAAGGATGGCGATGATGAGCCGCATGGGGATCTCCAAACTAAAGTCCCCTTCCATATGGGCCCGTTCAAAGCGGGCGCAAGGGTGGCGCTTCCCGAGGCTCAGGTGCCGTCTTTCGGCTCGACTCTTCCGGTGATTCGTGCGACTCCCTGCGCCCATGAAACGTGAAACGCCACTCGACATCAAAATCTGCGGGCTGAAGACCGAAGAGGCCGTCGACAGGGCCGTGGCGCTCGGCGCCACCCATATCGGCTTCATCTTCTTTCCCAAGAGCCCGCGCAACATCGAGCCGTCCGACGCCGGACGCCTCGCGGATCGGGTGCGCGGCCGGGTGAAGATCGTCGCCGTCACTGTCAATGCCGACAATGACGACCTCGACGAGATCGTCGACCAGCTCTCGCCCGATATCCTTCAGTTGCACGGCAGCGAAAGCCCGGAGCGCGTTTTGAACGTCAAGGCCGTTTACGGCCTGCCCGTCATGAAGGCCTTTTCGGTGCGCGAGGCGGACGATCTGAAGAAGATCGATCCCTATATCGGCATCGCCGACCGGTTCCTCTTCGATGCCAAGCCCCCGGCGGGCTCCGAGCTTCCGGGCGGCAACGGCGTCTCCTTCGACTGGACGCTCATGCATTTGCTTGACGGAAGCGTCGATTACATGCTTTCCGGTGGGTTGAACAAGGATAACCTCGCCGAGGCCGTAAGGCTGACCGGCGCGCCGGGCATCGACGCCAGTTCCGGGGTCGAGAGCGCCCCGGGCGTCAAGGACCTCGGCCTGATGGACGCATTTTTTGAAGCGGTACGGGAAGCGGAACGCCAGACCGCCGCAGGGAGAGGCAAGTGAACCAGTCACCCAACCTGAATTCGTACCGCGAGGGTCCGGACGAGGACGGCCGTTTCGGCATTTTCGGCGGTCGTTTCGTCGCCGAAACCCTGATGCCGCTGATCCTCGATCTTCAGGATGAGTGGAACAAGGCCAAGACCGATCCGGCCTTCCAGGCAGAGCTGAAGCATCTCGGCGCGCATTATATCGGCCGCCCGAGCCCGCTCTATTATGCCGAGCGGCTGACGCAGCATCTCGGCGGCGCGAAGATCTATTTCAAGCGCGAGGAGCTGAACCACACCGGCTCGCACAAGATCAACAACTGCATCGGCCAGATCCTTCTCGCCAAGCGCATGGGCAAGACGCGCATAATCGCGGAAACCGGCGCCGGCCAGCATGGCGTGGCCTCGGCCACCGTCGCCGCGCGCTTCGGGTTCCCCTGCGTCGTCTACATGGGCGCGACGGATGTCGAGCGCCAGGCGCCCAACGTCTTCCGCATGAAGCTGCTCGGTGCCGAGGTTCGCCCGGTCACCGCCGGCCATGGCACGCTGAAGGACGCCATGAACGAGGCGCTGCGCGACTGGGTCACCAATGTCGAGGACACCTATTACCTGATCGGCACCGCCGCCGGCCCACATCCCTATCCGGAACTGGTGCGCGACTTCCAGGCCGTGATCGGCACGGAAGCCCGCGAGCAGATGCTGGAAGCCGAAGGCCGCCTGCCGGACATGGTGGTCGCGGCCGTCGGCGGCGGCTCCAATGCCATCGGCATCTTCCATCCCTTCCTCGATGACAAGAACGTCCGGATCGTCGGCGTCGAAGCGGGCGGCAAGGGGCTCGACGGAGACGAGCACTGTGCCTCGCTCACCGCCGGCTCGCCGGGCGTGCTGCACGGCAACCGCACCTATCTGCTGCAGGATGCCGACGGCCAGATCAAGGAAGGCCATTCGATCTCCGCCGGCCTCGACTATCCCGGCATCGGCCCGGAGCATGCCTGGCTGCACCAGATCGGCCGCGCCGAGTATGTGCCGATCATGGACGAGGAGGCGCTGGAAGCCTTCCAGCTCCTTACCCGGCTTGAAGGCATCATCCCGGCGCTGGAGCCGAGCCACGCCATCGCCGAGGTGATCAAGCGGGCGCCCAAGATGGGCAAGGACCAGATCATCCTGATGAACCTCTCCGGCCGCGGCGACAAGGATATCTTCACCGTCGGCAAGATCCTCGGCATGGAGCTCTAAGATGACCGCACGCATGGACAAACGCTTTGCGGATCTCGCCGCCGAAGGCCGCCCGGCCCTCGTCACCTATTTCATGGGCGGCGATCCGGATTATGCCAGCTCGCTGGAGATCATGAAGGCGCTGCCGAAGGCCGGCTCCGACGTCATCGAGCTCGGCATGCCCTTCTCCGACCCGATGGCCGACGGCCCGGCCATCCAGCTCGCCGGCCAGCGCGCGCTGAAGGGCGGCCAGACGCTGGCCAAGACGCTGCAGATGGCCCGCGACTTCCGAAAGGACGATGATGCGACGCCGATCGTGCTGATGGGCTATTACAACCCGATCTACATCTACGGCGTCGAGCGCTTCCTCGACGAGGCGCTGGAGGCCGGCATCGACGGCCTCATCGTCGTCGACCTGCCGCCGGAAATGGACGACGAGCTCTGCCTGCCGGCGCTTGCCAAGGGCATCAACTTCATTCGCCTCGCGACGCCGACGACGGACGACAAGCGCCTGCCGGCCGTCCTGAAGAACACGTCCGGCTTCGTCTACTACGTCTCGATGAACGGCATTACCGGCTCGGCCCTGCCGGATCCCGCGCTGATCGGCGGTGCGGTCGGCCGCATCAAGGCGCATACCAAGCTGCCGGTCTGCGTCGGCTTCGGCGTCAAGACGGCGGAACATGCCCGCGCCATCGGCGCCTCGGCGGATGGTGTCGTCGTCGGCACGGCGATCGTCAACCAGATCGCTTCCAGCCTGACGGCGGACGGCACGGCGAGCGCCGCCACCGTCGCCGGCGTCGAGACGCTGGTGATGAGCCTTGCCTCGGGCGTGCGCGGCGCGCGCCTTGCGGCAGCGGAGTGAAATTCCCACATGGGAACGGATAAAGGCGATTCCGGGAGACGCATGACGCGGTTTTCCCGGGATTGCGCAGATTAACGGGAGTCTAGACCGTGAACTGGATCACGAATTACGTTCGGCCGAAGATCAACTCGATGCTCGGCCGCCCCAACCGGGATGTTCCCGAAAATCTCTGGATCAAGTGCCCGGAAACCGGCGAGATGGTGTTTCACCGCGATCTCGAGGAGAACAAGTGGGTCATTCCCGCCTCTGGCTACCACATGAAGATGCCGGCCAAGGCCCGCCTCAAGGACCTCTTCGACGACGGCGTCTATGAGGCCCTGCAGCAGCCGAAGGTGGCGCAGGACCCGCTGAAGTTCCGCGATTCGAAGAAATACACCGACCGCCTGAAGGACAGCCGCGCCAAGACCGACCTCGAGGACACGATCGTCGCCGGCGTCGGCAAGATGCGCGGCGTCAAGATCGTCGCCGTCGTGCACGAGTTCAACTTCATGGGCGGTTCGCTCGGCATCGCCGCGGGCGAGGCGATCATCAAGGCCTTCGAACGGGCGATCGCCGAAAAGTGCCCGCTCGTCATGTTCCCCGCCTCGGGCGGCGCGCGCATGCAGGAAGGCATCCTCTCGCTGATGCAGCTGCCGCGCACCACGGTCGCCGTGGAAATGCTGAAGGAGGCCGGCCAGCCCTATATCGTCGTGCTCACCAACCCGACGACCGGCGGCGTGACGGCCTCCTACGCCATGCTGGGCGATATCCACCTTGCCGAGCCGGGCGCCGAGATCTGCTTTGCCGGCAAGCGCGTCATCGAGCAGACGATCCGCGAGAAGCTGCCCGAAGGCTTCCAGACCTCGGAATACCTCCTGGAGCACGGCATGGTCGACCTCGTCGTCAAGCGCCATGACATTCCCGATACGCTCGCCCGCCTTCTGAAGATCCTCATGAAGAAGCCGGCAACCGCGTCCGTCACCAATGACGCGCTCGCCATCGCGGCCCAGTAAGCCGGACCGGCGGAGGGCGGCATGACGATGGTAACGGCCAGCGAAGCGGCAGCGGAGATCGAGAAGCTTCTCGGTCTCCATCCCAAGGGGTTCGATCTTTCGCTGGACCGCATCACGCGGCTGCTTGCCGCCCTCGGCGATCCGCACCTGAAACTGCCGCCGGTCATCCATGTGGCCGGCACCAACGGCAAGGGCTCCGTCACGGCCTTCTGCCGGGCGATCCTGGAGGCCGAGGGCCTCGGCGTCCACGTCCACACCTCCCCCCATCTCGTCAACTGGCACGAGCGCTACCGGCTCGCCGTCAAGGGCGAGCGCGGCGCGCTGGTCGGCGATGCCGTGCTGGCCGATGCCGTGCGCCGCGTGGCGGAGGCCAATGGCGGCGAGAAGATCACCGTCTTCGAGATCCTGACCGCCGTCACCTTCCTCCTCTTTTCCGAGCATCCGGCCGACGTGGCGATCATCGAGGTCGGCCTCGGCGGCCGTTTCGATGCGACCAACATCATCCCGCGCCCGGCCGTTTCCGTCATCATGCCGATCTCGCTCGACCACCAGGCCTATCTCGGCGACCGCGTCGAGCTGATCGCGGCGGAAAAGGCCGGCATCATGAAGCGCGGCGCGCCCGTCGTCATCGGCTACCAGTCGGAAGAGGCAGCCCGCGACGTGCTGGTCGAGACCGCCGAACGGCTCGGCTGCCCGCATGCCGTCTACGGCCAGGATTTTATGGCCCATGAGGAATTCGGCCGGCTCGTCTACCAGGACGAATTCGGCCTTGCCGACCTGCCGTTGCCGCGCCTGCCCGGCCGCCATCAATATGCCAATGCCGCCGCGGCGATCCGCGCCGTCAAGGCCGCCGGCCTTGCCGTTTCCGAACGGGCGCTGGAGCAGGGCCTTGCCCGCGTCGAATGGCCGGGCCGCCTGCAGCGGCTGACGGACGGCGCGCTCCTGCGGCTTGCCCCGCGCGGCAGCGAGATCTGGGTCGATGGCGGGCACAATCCCGGCGCCGGCCAGGTCATCGCCGAAACCATGGCGAATTTCGAGGAGCGCGAGCCGCGTCCGCTCTTCCTTGTCACCGGCATGATCAACACCAAGGAGCCGGTCGGCTATTTCGAGCCCTTCGGCGGCCTTGCCGAACGGGTCTTCACCGTGCCGATCCGCGGCTCAGATGCCGGCCTCGATCCCGTGGCGCTTGCCGCTGACGCGGCCCGCGCCGGCCTGGAGGCCGAACCACTGTCGACCGTTGCCGATGCGCTCGCCGAAATCGCCCGCATCACCGAGGAGGACGACGTGCCGCCGCGCATCCTGATCGGCGGCTCGCTCTACCTCGTCGGCGACGTTCTCGCCGACAACGGCACGCCCCCCGCCTGAGCACAAAAAAGCCCGGCCGAAGCCGGGCTTGATCGGGTCAAATCGCGCGGCCGGTCAGGCGGCGCTGGAGATCCAGCTCGAAAGGGCGGTCTTCGGCGCGGCGCCGACCTTGATGTCGGCGACTTCGCCACCCTTGAACATGGCGAGCGTCGGAATGGAGCGCACGCCGTACTGGGCGGCCAGTTCCGGGTTCTCGTCGATGTTCAGCTTGGCGACCTTCACCTTGCCGGCGAGTTCCGTCGAGATCTCCTCGAGCGCGGGGGCGATCATCTTGCACGGGCCGCACCATTCAGCCCAGAAATCGACGATGACCGGCTCTGCGGAATTGAGAACTTCAGCCTGGAAGTTGGACTGGTCGACTTTTACGGTAGCCATGAGGCTCTCCTTGGATGGTGATCGTTGTACCCAATGTGATGCAGGTGCGGGTCGCTTTCAAGGCCCGGCACCGCTCTGCCGGCGCCCCGCGGGGCGACCGGTCGTCCCGTCCGGTATCTCACTTCGAGGCGAGTTCGGCAAGGCTCGCCTCCATCAGGCCGGCATCCAGCCAATAGGTTTTTGCCGCTTCCGTGTAGATCAGCCCGCAGCGGATTTCCCGCTCTGGATAGAGCGGCGCGAGGATCGCACGGTAGATCGCAAGCTGCGCCCGGTGCTCGAAGGGAATGTCGGCAAGCGAGGCCGGCGGCACGCGGTTCGTCTTGAAGTCGACGATCTCGACAGCCGCATCGGTGATCGCCATGCGGTCGATACGGCCGGAGACCGCGTAGTCCCGGCTGCCGAGCGTCAGCGTGCCCATGATCGACACTTCCGCCCGGGCTGCGGGCGAGAAGATCGCGGCGAGGTCCCCGTCGCCGATCACCGCGAGCGCTGCTTCGGCCAGCGAGGCCTGTGCGCTTTCCGGCCAGTGGGCGGCCGCCCGTTCGAGATAGCGCCGCGCCGCCGCCGGCCGTTCCGCGGCATCGAAGGCGGGCAGGACCTGGAGGAAACGGTGCAGGATGCGTCCGCGCTCCATCGCAAGGCCGGCGCCGGGAACGCCGCCCTTCCGGCCGAAGAGCGCCGAGGGCACCAGGAGGTCCGCCGCATCCGTCTCGATCACCGCCGCCGCGCCCGAAGGGCTGAGCGGCCGGGGCAGCGATCTCTGCGGTGGCAGGGGCCGGCCCAGTGCCTCCGGAAGCGCGATCGCCGCTCTCTCCTCGGCAGGAGCCGTGGTAGCCGCCTCCAGGGTCGCCGCCCCGGTCTCGCGCCAGGCAAATCCCGGCCAGCTCTCGCCTGCCGTCGAGAAAGTCTTTTCAACGCACCGCGCACCATCGGCCGAAAGCGCCGCCGTGATCATCTGATGCCAGGTGTCCTTGTTCTCCAGCCGGCCGCGATAGCCGCAGACGACGAGGCGGTCCGCCGCGCGTGTCATCGCCACGTAGAGCAGGCGGCGATATTCCTCCTCCGCGCCGGCCTTGATGCGCTCCGCATCGGCCGCCGTCAGCGCGTTGCCGAAGTCCTTGAGCGGCAGCCAGGCCGGCAGGCCGCCGGCAAGGCCGGGCGCCGCAAGGAAGCGCAGATGCGGCATGTGGCTGGGGCTGAAGGGTTTCGCCCCGCCGTCGACGAGAAAGACGACCGGCGCCTCCAGGCCCTTGGCGGCATGCACCGTCATGATGCGGATCTCGCCGCGCGCCTTGTCCTGCTCGCGCTTGACGGTCGGGGCTTCGAGTTCCAGCGTGGAGACGAAGGCCTGCAGGCCCGGCAGGCCGTTCTCCTCCTGCTCCAGCGCGAATGTCAGGAACTCGTCGATGATCTCGCCGGCTTCCGTCCCGAGCCGGGCGAGGAAGGCCCGCCGCCCGCCGCCGGCACCCAGGATGCGCGCATAGAAATCGTGCACGGCCTGGCCCTGCGCATCGCGCAGCATGTCCCTGAGACGCCGCACGATGCCGGCCAGCACCGCGTCCTCTTCCGCCGCCGCGACGAGCCGCGCCCAGAGCCCCTGTTTTTCGCCGCGCCGCGCCGCCAGCGCGAACAACGCCTCCTCATCGAGGTTGAACAGCGGGCTCTTCAGCAGCGCGGCCAGCGAAAGGTCGTCCTCCGGCAGCACGGCGAAGCGGCCGAGCGCCATCAGGTCCTGCACGGCGATGTGCTTCGTCAGCACCAGCCGGTCGGCGCCGGCGACGGGCAGGTTGTGCCGCTGCTTCAGGGTGCGCGTCAGCGCATTGACGAAGGCATCGCGCTTGCGCACCAGCACGATGACGTCGCCGGCCGCCATCGGCCGCGTCTTGCCCTTTTCCGTCACCGTCTCCCGGCCGATCCAGGCCGCGAGCGTATCGGCGATGCGCCGGGCCAGCACGTTGATCGGCGCCTCCTCGGCCACCGCGTCGAAGGGCGCCGTCCAGTCCTCCTCGTCGAGCCCCGGCGGCGCGGCGATCACCTCCCAGATATCGACCGCGCCCGGCTCGCGCCCGCGGTTGGAGGCGTGCACGATCTCGCTGCCATCCGGCGTCAGGCCGCGCGCATTGGCGGGGTCGAGAAAGACCTGGTCGACGGCCGAGAGCACCTCGCGCGTCGAGCGGAAGGAAAGCAGCAGCCGGATGGGGCTGAAGGCGGCCTTCGCCGCCTGCGTGCGGCGAAGAACCGCGCGGCCCTCCTCGGCGAAACGCTCCGGCCGGGCGCCCTGGAAGGAATAGATCGACTGCTTCTCGTCGCCGACGGCGAAGATCGTGCGCTCCCGGTCCCGCGCCGTTTCGCCGGCAAAGAAATCGTCGGTCAGCGATTTGACGATCTGCCATTGCCGCGGGCTGGTGTCCTGCGCCTCGTCGACGAGGATGTGGTCGATGCCCTGGTCGAGCTTGTAGTGCACCCAGGCGCTCACCCGCTCGCGCGTGAGCAGCCGCGCGGTGCGGTCGATCAGGTCGTCGAAGTCGAGCAGGCTGCGCGCGCGCTTCAGGTCCTCGTAGTCCCCGATCAGCCGTTCGGCGATGACGAGCGCCGCGCGCGTCGCCTCGTACATGCGGAACCGCCGCAGCCGGTCGTCGCAGGCGATCACATGCGCCTGGGCGGCCAGAAGCGCGGCTTCGAGGTGGGGTGCGCTGTCACGAACCTTCTTCGACAGGAACGACCGGTCGAGGCTGCGCGGCGTGCCTTTATCGGTGAAGAAGAGATCGTGCAGCGCGGCGCGCCGGGCCTCGGCATCGGCCAGCCGGGCCACGCCGCGCAGGCCCGCGGCGGTGGCCTTCACCGTGTCGCTGCCAAGGTTCTCCGCCGCCGCGAGATAGGAATCGAGCACCGCGCCCTGCAAACCGTCAAGCGGCCAGAAGGCGGCGAGGATGTCGTCGGCCGTCTCGTGCGGGTCGAGCCCGGTTTCCCGGCGCAGCACGGCCTCCACGCCGCCCGCCTTCGCTGCGCCGTCCAGGAATTCGCGGATCGGCCCGCGGCTCGCCACGATATCGGCGATCAGCCGCTCCAGCCCGGTGTCGTCGGCAATGTCGAGCACGGTGGCGAAGGCGGCGGCGAGCGTGCTGTCGTCCTCGTTCGTCGTCGCCGTCAGGAGCGTGCGGCGGGCATCGGCCAGCAGCACGGCGGCGGCCCGGTCGTCGAGCACGGAGAAGTGGCCGGCGACATTGGCTTCCAGCGGGAACTGGTGCAGCAGCGCCTCGCAGAAGGCGTGGATCGTCTGGATCTTCAGCCCGCCCGGCGTTTCGAGCGCGCGCGCGAAGAGGCGTCGCGCCTCGGCGAGCTTGAACAGGTCCGGCTCCCGGTCCTCGATCACCGCCACGCGCTCGGTCAGCGCTTCGTCGGAGAGCGTCGCCCATTCCGCCAGCCGTTCGAAGACGCGGTTCGACATTTCGGAGGCCGCGGCCTTGGTATAGGTGAGGCACAGGATGGCGGAGGGCCGGCAGCCGGCGAGAAGCAGGCGGATCACGCGCTGCGTCAGCACATGGGTCTTGCCCGAGCCGGCATTGGCCGAAACCCAGGCCGAGCGCGCGGGATCGGAGGCCGTCGCCTGTTTCTGCGTGGTCCAGCTCAGCCAGGCGGCGGGCTCGGCGGAGGCGGGACGATCGTCCTCAAGCATCCTCGCCCTCCCCGTTGCTTTCCGCCGAGGACCATTCGGCGACGCGCGCGAGGTGGTCGTATTCCCCGCCATAGTCCCGTTCCTGTTCGGGAATGAGCCGGGAGGCAAAGCCGTAGCGGCCCTCGATGAGGCCCGTCAGCAGCTTTTCCAGCTCCGTCAGGGCTTCCTCGGCAAGCTCGACGGCGGATTTCGGCGTGACGTTCGCCGATTTGGCATGCTCGTTGTTCACCTGTTCGGCCTTGAACCGTTCGCCGGGTTTAAGGCGCACATAGAGAAGGTTTGCCGGCTCGCGAATTCCGGCCCGGCGGAAGGCGCCGCGCCGGATCGCCGCCGCCTCCAGCGCGAGCTGCGGGTCGAGCAACGCCCGCGCCACCCTCATCGAGGGCGTGCTGCCGGTCTTGTAGTCGAGAAGGTCGGCGCTGCCGTCCGGCAGGATGTCGATGCGGTCGGCAATGCCGGTCAGGCGGATGCCGCCGACCGACAGGTCGAGCGAGGCCGGCACCTCCGTCAGGCTCTCGCGCACGCCACCCGCCCGCTCCAGGTGCCAGTGGACGAAGGCGCGGGCGACGGCGGCAAAGCGCGGCCGCCAGACGGCGTCGATATGCGGGGGCAGGGCGACGGCGTCGAATTCTTCCGCAAGGATGCGGCCGATGAGGGTAAGGGGCTCGCCGCTCGCCTCTTCGCGCACGAAGCGGTCGACGATGCGGTGGTAGAGCGAGCCGCGCTCGGCCGGCCCGGGATCGAGATTGAAGGGTGCGATCGGATCGAGGCGCAGGATATGGCGGGCATAGATCGCATAGGGATCGCGCCGGAGACGCCCCACCTCGCTGAAGGAGTATTTCCTCGGCTGCAGCTCGGCCGGCGGATGCGGCGCCGGGCGGCGGGCATTCGGCACGGGCGGGCTGCGGTCGATGGCGTTCGCCCAGTCGATGAGGTTCCTTCCGCGCGCCTTGAGGTCGGCGGCAAGGGTGGGGCCGCCGACGGCGATGAGCCGCTGCAGCCAACGCGAGGCGACGGTCGGCGCGGTGCCGTTGCGCAGCGCCCGCGTCAGCACCAGTTTCGGTGCGGCAGCGGCCATCTGCAGGTCGTGGCCGAGCTGGCCGATGCGCCGTTCCGGTGGCTCCAGGCCGATCTCCACCTTCATGATGCGCGACAGGAAGGCGTCGTTCGCCGCCTGCCCCGGCCAGGTGCCTTCGTTGAGCCCGCCGATCACCACAGTGTCGACGCTCTGCAGGCGCGATTCGAGCGCGCCGAAGATGAAGACGCGCGGATGGCGCATGGAGCGCGGCTTGACGCTTTCGCTGGCCGCCAGTGCCTCGATGATGTCGCACCATTGCGGCCCGTCGGCCTCGATCTGCCCGTCCGTCTCGATCACGCTCTTGAAGAGGTTCGCCAGGCTGTCGCCGGCCTCGCCGGACCAGAGGGCGGCAAGGTTGCCGTGCTCGTCCACCGCCACGGCTTCGAGCGCGCGGCCGGTCCGTTCCGACCAGTCGGAGACCGCAAGCTTTGAGGAGAAGCGCCGGCCCGTGCGGCTTTCCTGCACGAGCGCGCCGGCAAGCGGCTCGACGGCTTCTGCGATACGGCGGGCGAGGTCGCGGGCAAGCGGGATTGCGGCCTCGGAAAGCGCCATGCGCCATTCCGGCGGGTGGCGATCCTGCGCCTGCCGGGCAAGGGCGGCCTCGAGCAGCGGTTCGAGCGTGGAAATGTCGATCTCGGCCGTGCCGCCGCGCAGCGCCGTCAGCTCCAGCGCGGTGACGGCCTCGGCAAGGTCCGCCACGGGCAGGCCGAAGCGGGCGAGCGGGTGTTTCAGCAGCGCGACGAGCGGCACCGGGTCGCCCGGCCGCAGCGCCGCCTCGGTGAGGAGACGCAGGAGCGTGCCCTGCGGCGTGGAGAGCAAGGGCGTGCCGGCCGAATCGTCCGCCTCGATGCCGAAGCGGGCAAGCTCCGCCGCCACGCGCCGGCCGAGCTTGCGGTCGGGCGTGATCAGCGCCGCCTGGGCGTCCTCGCCATCCTCCAGCGCCAGGCGCAGGGCAATGGCGATCGCCACCGCTTCTTCCCGCTCGTTGGCTGCCTCGACGAGCGACACGGCCTCGAAGGCCTCGGCGAGGCGGCCCGCATCGAGCGTGCCGCGAACCTCACCCCAGCCGGCCGTCGCCTGCGTCGGCAGGAAGGCACTGGAGAGGACCTGCGAGCGATATTCCAGCGCTTCGGGCGGCGTTCCGAGCAATTCGACATCCGCGCGCGTGCAGCCCATGCGGGCAAGCAGGCGGTGGAGGCCGTATTGCGGATGGCTGCGGGCTGCGGCATCGGGCTTCGGGGCGCCGTCGCCGCCGGCCTGGTGGCCGACCAGCAGCCATTCGGCATCTGACATGAAACGATCGAGCCCCGGCAGGATGACGACGCCGTTGGGCAGGTCCGCCACAGCCGCGATCAG
This sequence comes from Shinella sp. HZN7, assembly GCF_001652565.1. Taxonomy (NCBI): domain Bacteria; kingdom Pseudomonadati; phylum Pseudomonadota; class Alphaproteobacteria; order Hyphomicrobiales; family Rhizobiaceae; genus Shinella; species Shinella sp. HZN7. The sequence goes on from NZ_CP015736.1 coordinate 4,191,112, forward strand.
GCCGGCGGTCGCGGGAATGGAGCCCGTCGAGCCGGCGATGATGACGGGGCCGGCAGGCGGCATGGCGCGGTAGCGTTCCGTCTCGGCATGCAGCGTCGCGTTGCGCCGCAGCGACGGGGAGGAGCGGTTGAGCTCCGTCAGCCGCGCCGGCCAGAATTCGCTGGCGATCTTCAGGAATTCGGCGGTGAGCTGCCACCAGAGCGCATGGTTGGAGACGTCGAGATTGTCGAGCGCCAGCCAGTCGAGCTCTTCCGTCTCCATCGCGTCGATGATTTCGGCGAGGTTGCGGGCAAGCCAGACGGCATCGGCGGGGCTCGCGGGCGCGACGAGCGGGCTTTCCGCATGCACGGAGGTGACCGCCGCGGGCAGTTGGTTGCGCCAGGCGAGCACGAGGCGGGCGAGTTCGAGAAGGCGCGCCGGGCCGGACAGCGGCTCGGCCATGTCCAGCAGCGCCGGCGCTGCCTCGTCGAAGAAGCCGCTGTCGTCTTCCGTCTCGCCGAGCGCGCGGATGACCGGCAGGATGGCCGAGCGCCCGCCGAAGAGATCGACGAATTCCGAGCGCAGCACGCGGGCGGAGCGGCGGGTCGGCACGTAGATCGTCACGTCGGCCAGCGCCAGCGGGTCGGCGGGGTCATAGGTGAAGCCGGGCACGAGCCGGCCGTCGACAAGGCTCTGGGCAGTCGTCCTCAGGAAGGGCAGGCTCGCCGGGATGGAATAGATGCGCCCGCGCGCCCGCGTCACGCCGCCGCCTCGCGCGCCGCGCCGATGACGGCTTCCGCCGCGCCGATCGCCTCCGGCGTGCCGACGGTGATCCAGTGGCCGTCCATCACGATGCCGTGGAGGCGGCCGTTTTCGATCGCCCGGTCGAAATAGATGTTGAGGTTGAAGGCGTCCTCGGGCGCATCGTCGAAGAGGGCCGGCATCATGGCGATGGCGCCGGCATAGACGAAGGCTGTTCCGTCGCCCTCCCGGTAGCGCGCCAGCCGCCCGTCGGCGTCCATGGAGAAATCCTTCTTGCCGTTGTGGCCGGTCGTGTCCTCCAGCTTCACGCAGAGCAGCAGCATGTCCATGCGCTTGGGGTCGAACGCCTCCGCCAGCCGTTCGAGATTGCTCGGCTCGCCGGGCTTCTCGCCGATCCAGAAGAGGTCCGCATTCATCACGAAGACGGGATCGCGGCCAAGCAGTTTCAGGCCCCTGGCGAGCCCGCCGCCGGAATTCATCAGGCGCTCCGTCTCGTCGGAGAGGATGATCTCCGGCACCGCTCGGCCGGCAAGATGCGCGATCATCTGGTCGGCGAAATGGTGCACGTTGACGACGGCGCGCTTGACGCCGGCCGCGGCCAGCGCGTCGAGCCCGTAGTCGATCATCGCCTTGCCGGCGACCGGCACCAGCGGCTTCGGCATCGTGTCGGTGATGGGGCGCAGGCGGGTGCCGAGGCCGGCGGCCAGCACCATGGCGTCTTCGATCTTCATCGGCTGCTCGCGATCATGATTCGGTCGCGAGGATTCCAGCCTTTTCGCACCACTCGCGCAAGGGGGCGAGGTCGGGATGGGCGAGCGCCCGTTCCAGATTGCGCAGGGTGCGCGGCATGTGACGCATATAGGCCGGCTTGCCGTCGCGCTGCATCAGCCGCACCCAGAGGCCGACGAGCTTGCAGTTGCGCTGCGCCGCCATGACATGCCAGTCGCGCAGGAAGCGCTCCCGGTTAAAGCCGGGATCCGCAGCCCGCAGCGACAGGTAATGGTCGAGCACGCTTTCCGCCACGCCCTCCGGCATGTCGACACGCGCATCCTGCACCAGCGAGGCGACGTCATAGGCCGAGGGGCCGATCATCGCATCCTGGAAATCGATGATGCCGACCCGGTCGGTGCCGGTCGCCTCCGGCCGCCAGATGATGTTCGGCGAGTGGAAGTCGCGCAGCAGCAGATTGTGCTCGGCGGCGGCAAGGCTGTCGATCAGCCCGTTCCACAGGGTGACATAGCCGCGGCGCTCGTCCTCGCTTGCCGGCGTGCCGCGCGTGTAGGGCAGGTACCAGTCGATGAGGAGGCTCACCTCGATCTGCATGGCGTCGCGGTCGAAATCCGGCACGCGGTGCACGATGTCGCCGGCAACGGGAAGGTCGCGCTCAGCGGCCTCCCCATGCAGATGCGCAAGGCAGGCGGCGCTTTCGCGGTAGCGCTCGGCGATCGGCATGCCGTTCTCGTCGAGCACGCCTTCGCTGCCGAGGTCCTCGATCAGGAGGATGCCCGCATCGATGTCCATCGCGTGGATGGCCGGAGCGCGCAGGCCGCGCGCCACGAGATACCGGCCGATGGCGATGAAGGGTTTCACGTCCTCGGCGATATGGGCGATCTGCTGGTAATATTTGCCATGGGCAAGGATCGGCCCCGGCGTGTGGCGTGGCGAATCCATCAGCACGAAACGCGCGCCGCCGACATCGACATGTTCATAGGCCCGCACCGAGGCATCGCCCGTCAGGTGGCGGCGCGCGGCATTTCGGTAGCCGGCTTCATCGAGGAAGGCGCGGATCGCCAGTGAGCGGCGGATGCGCGCCAGCGCCGGTGCCGGGGCGTCGATGGTGACGCGCCGCCCGTCCCCCTCATGCAGGAAGGTGAGCGTGATGCCGTCCGCCGGCAGCGCGCCAAAACCCTTTTCCGGCCATTCGACGAGGCAGATGCCGTCGGAGAGCGCTTCGTCGAAGCCGAGTTCGTCGATCTCCGCGGCATCGGCGATGCGATAGAGGTCGAAATGGGCGACGGGGATGCGCAGATCGTAGCTCTGGACCAGCGTGAAGGTCGGGCTCGGCACCTCGAGATAGGCGTCGTCGGCGATCGCCCGGATCAGCGCGCGGGAAAAGGTCGATTTGCCGGCGCCGAGATCGCCCGACAGCGCGACATAGTCGCCGCGCTTCAGGCCGAGCGCCATGTCCTCGCCGAAGCGGATGGTCGCGGCTTCGTCGGGAAGGAAGAGGTCGAGCGCCATCCGGGCCTATTCCGCCGCGGCGAAGGAGGTCATCGTCGCAGACGGGATGCGGCAGGTGACATCCGTGCCGCGCCCCTCGCGGCTGTCGATGGTGACGGTGCCGTGGTGCAGGCTGACGAAGCTCTCGACGATCGAGAGGCCGAGGCCCGCGCCGCCGCGCCGGCCGTGGCTTTCGAAGCGATCGAACACCGTCTGCAGCACGTCCTGCGGAATGCCCGGCCCGCGGTCGGAAACGGTGAAGACGAGGTCGGCGGCCTCGCGCCAGCATTTGAGGCCGATCGAGCTGCCTTCCGGTGCGAAATTCGCGGCATTGCTCAGCAGTTTTATCAGGATCTGCTTGAGGCGCTGCTGGTCGGCGACGATGGTGCCGAGATTGTCGGGGGCGGTGATTTCCAGCGTCACCTGCGCCTCGTGCAGCCGGTCGGCGAACTGCATGGAGACGTCGTCGAGCAGGTCCGTCAGGTTGATCTCGCTGTAGTCGAGCTCCATGATGCCGGCATCGACGGTGGCAAGGTCGAGGATGTCGTTGACGATGGTGAGCAGCACCGCCGAGGATGTCGCGATATGGTCGACATATTCGGCCTGCCGGTCGTTGAGCTCGCCCATGGTCGGCGTCTTCAGGAGATCGGCGAAGCCGATGATGTTGGTCAGCGGCGAGCGCAGCTCGTAGGAGACGTGCTGGACGAAATCGTTCTTCAGCGCATCGGCCTTGCGCAGCGCCTCGTTCTTTTCGGTGAGGGCCCGGCTGACGCGCACGCTGTCGGTGATGTTGACGAAGGTCAGCATCGTCTGGGCGTTGGAAAGCGGGATGACGGCGAAGTCGAGCACCAGCCCGGTGCGCAGCTCCAGCACGCCCTGGCAGGAGGGGCGCTCGTCGTCGAAGCTGGTGATGATATGGGCGAAGCGCTTCCAGCCGTCCGGCTTGTCGTAGGACGGCGCGCAGGCCTGCTCGATGGCGCGGATATGGGTGCCGGATTTCGCCTCGGCCTCGCTGATGCCCCAGAGCGCGCGGAAGGCCGGGTTGGAGAGGCGGATGCGCCCGTCCGGGCTGAACACGGCGACGCCCTCGGCGAGGTGGTCGATCGTCTCGTCCTGCACCTGCACCAGCGTGTTGTAGCGGGTTTCGAGATCGACCTTTTCCGTCAGGTTCTCGAAGACCCAGGTCGCGCCGCCCTGCGGGCGGGCGGTGGCGAAGACGCGCAGCGTCTGGCCGTTCGGCAGGTGCCAGAGGTCTGTCTGGGTGTCGATCGCGCGATAGACGGAAAGCGCATTGTCCTTCCACTGTTTCCAGTTGAGCTGTTCCGGCAGCTTTCCGCCGGCGCGAAGGCGGTCGAGCAGTTCGCCATTGCCGGGCTTGCCTTCGAGGAAGGCCGTGTCGATCTCCCACATGCGCTGGAAGGCCTGGTTGTAGAACTGCAGGCGCTGCTCGCCGTCGAAGATCGCGACGGGCGTTGCGAGGTGATCGAGCGTTTCCGCGTGGCTCTTCAGCGTGCGCACCAGTTCCTCGCGCACCGCCTCGATATCGGAGACATTGACGGCGATGCCGGCCGAGCCCGACGGGCTGCGCGCATCGACGACGTCGAAGAAGCTGCGGTTGCCGTGCACGACGGTGGAGACCTTGTCGCGGAACGGCGCGTCATAGGTGCTGGCGGCGCGGATTTTTTCGCGCGCGATGGTGGGGAGAAGCTCGCGGCCCTCGGTGACGGCGCTGGCCGCGTCCCTGGCCTCGACGGCCTCGGCATAGGCCTCGTTCACCCAGGCAAGCGAGCCGTCGGCGGCGCGCTGCCAGACGGGCAGGTCGATCTGGTCGAGCAGGCCCTGCAGCGTGGTGAGCGCCTGGACCAGCCGGTCGCGCTCCAGCCTCAACTCGGCGGCTTCCGCGCGCAAATTGTTCAGCGCCACGAAGCGCACGAAGGCCTGGCCGCCGGAAACGCGGCCCTGCGCTTCCAGCACTTCCTCGCGGCTCGTTTCGAGGATCAGGTCGAAACTCTGCGCCTGCGAGCGCAGCCGCTCCACGGCGCGCTCGATCTCAGCGGCGGAGGTGGGCTTCAGCCAGCGGCCGAAGGCGAGGAAATCGCGGTCGGCCTGCGGCGCGCCGGTCTCCGCCGGCAGCTGGCCCAGGAATTCCGGCTTCTCCGAAAGGCCGTCCCAGACGACGATGCGCCGGTCCTTGTCGCCGATCAGCGCCTGCAGGCGGGAAACATTGTGGCGGGCGTCGGAAAGATGCGCCTTCAGTTCGCGGCTTTCCGTCTCCATGCGGCCGCGCTGGCGGATCATCCAGATCGCCGAGACCATCGCCGCCGACATCACGCCGAGCAGCATGGAAACGGTGACGATTTCCGTGGTGGCGAGATAGGGGCCGGCCGCATGCGCCGGGCCGGCAAATGCCGTCAGCGCCGAGCCGGCCGACAGTGCCGATACGAGACGACGCCTGCCGTCCGTAAACCATTCGTTAACCATAAATTTATTCTGCGCAAGCGAATGCGCCCTGTTCCGCCCCGGCACGGCAAAAGCCTGCCCGGAACGGCCTCGTTTTCTGTCCGCCATCATCCCCGGTATGTCTCCGTCCGTTTGCCGCCTGATCGACAAGACATCCCAATCCGGCGCGAAGGGTCCGCATCTGCACGCCGAATCAATGCTTTAAACGATACTTGTTTCCAGAATCGTCGGGAAGGGAGGCGCCCAAAAAAGAAGCCGCGCGCCTTGTCAAGCGCGCAGCCCCTAGATGTTGTGGATAACCTGGGTAAGGATCAGTACCTGTAGTGCTCGGCCTTGAACGGACCCTGGGTCGTCACGCCGATATAGCCGGCCTGCTCCTCGGAGAGTTCCGTCAGGCGCGCGCCGAGCTTGGCAAGGTGCAGGCGGGCGACCTTCTCGTCGAGCTGCTTCGGCAGCACGTAGACCTCGTTCTTGTAGGTCTCGCCCTTGGTGAAGAGCTCGATCTGGGCGAGGACCTGGTTGGAGAAGGAGGCGGACATCACGAAGGAGGGGTGGCCGGTGGCGTTGCCGAGGTTCAAGAGGCGGCCTTCCGACAGAAGGATCATGCGGTTGCCCTTCGGGAACTCGATCATGTCGACCTGCGGCTTGATGTTGGTCCACTTGAGATTGCGCAGCGCGGCGACCTGGATCTCGTTGTCGAAGTGGCCGATATTGCCGACGATCGCCATGTCCTTCATCTCGCGCATGTGCTCGAGGCGGATGACGTCCTTGTTGCCTGTGGTCGTGATGAAGATGTCGGCGGTGGAGACGACGTCTTCGAGCTGCACGACCTCGAAGCCGTCCATGGCAGCCTGCAGGGCGCAGATCGGGTCGATTTCCGTCACCTTCACGCGCGCGCCGGCGCCGCGCAGCGAGGCGGCGGAACCCTTGCCCACGTCGCCATAGCCGCAGACCACGGCGACCTTGCCGGCCATCATGACGTCGGTGCCGCGGCGGATGCCGTCGACCAGCGATTCCTTGCAGCCGTACTTGTTGTCGAACTTCGACTTGGTGACCGAGTCGTTGACGTTGATCGCCGGGAAGGGCAGCAGGCCCTTCTGCTGGAGCTGGTAGAGACGGTTGACGCCGGTGGTGGTCTCTTCCGTCACGCCCTTGATGGCGTCGCGCTGCTTGGTGAACCAGCCCGGGGAGGCGGCGAGGCGCTTCTTGATCTGGGCGAAGAGGATTTCCTCTTCTTCCGAGCCGGGGTTGACCAGCACGTTCTCGCCGGCTTCGGCGCGCGCGCCGAGCAGGATGTACATGGTGGCGTCGCCGCCATCGTCGAGGATCATGTTGGAAAGGCCGCCATCGGCCCACTGGAAGATCTTGTCGGTATATTCCCAGTATTCGGTGAGCGTCTCACCCTTCACGGCATAGACCGGGATGCCGGCGGCGGCGATCGCGGCGGCGGCGTGGTCCTGCGTGGAGAAGATGTTGCACGAGGCCCAGCGCACATCCGCGCCGAGCGCGACCAGCGTCTCGATGAGCACGGCGGTCTGGATCGTCATGTGCAGCGAGCCGGTGATGCGTGCGCCCTTCAGCGGCTTGGACGCGCCGAATTCGTCGCGGCAGGCCATCAGGCCCGGCATTTCCGTTTCGGCGATCTGAATTTCCTTGCGGCCGAAATCGGCGAGCGCGATGTCGGCGACGTGGTAGTCCTGCGTGGTGGTCATGGGGTCTCCAGCCTTTTGGCACGTGCGGCATGAAGATGCCTGCGCACATGCGTGGAACGAACAGTTCCTGTTCGTGATGGCGCTTCCTATCAGGAAATGCCGGCTGGAGCAACAGGATATAAAGAAGTCTTTATATCCTTATATCATCGCATGGCTTACATTTCTTCGCCGAAACGATCGGCCACCAGCGCATCGAGCGCATCAAGGACCTCGCGGGCCTGGGCGCCGACCGCCGTCACCAGCACGGAACAGCCGGGGCTGGCGGCGAGCATCATCAGGCCCATGATCGAGGTGCCGCCCACCGTCATGCCGTCCTTGGAGACGGTAACCTCGGCGTCGTAGCCGTCGACCGTCTGGACGAATTTCGCCGAGGCGCGGGCGTGCAGACCGCGCTTGTTGATGATGAGGAGCTCTTTCGAGACGGTCATGGAGGGCGGAGAACCTTATTTGCCGCTCAAGACGCGGCTTGCCACGTTGATATATTTGCGGCCGGCCTCGGAGGCGTCGATCAGCGCCTTCTCCATGTTGTTCTCGCCGCGGATGCCGGCAAGCTTGATCAGCATGGGAAGGTTCACGCCGGCGATCACCTCTATGCCGTCGCCACTCATCACGGAAATGGCGAGGTTCGAGGGGGTGCCACCGAACATGTCGGTGAGGATGATGACGCCATGGCCCTGGTCGGCCTTCATCACCGCTTCCAGAATATCCTGGCGGCGCTGGTCCATGTCGTCCTCGGGGCCGATGCAGACGGTCTCGATCGCCTTTTGCGGACCAACGACATGTTCAAGGGCGTGCCGGAATTCCTCCGCAAGCTTGCCATGGGTGACAAGCACCAGTCCGATCATCAGCAGTCGCTCCAGTTTCCCAACTCAAACGGACGGCGGAATACCGCAATGCAGCAATTCCGTCCACCGTTGGGGTGGCCATCATGTCAATGAAAAGACCAAGTGCAAGCCCAAAATGCCCGATTCTGCTTTTTGACCGGGCTTTTGGGGTCAACTCTTGAGGATTTCCGGGTGAATCGCGACCAAGGTCGAAAGAGCGCTCACGCCGGGAAAGAGCGGCAGCCGGGTAAGGGGCAGCACGAACGACGGCAGGACCGCGACGGTTTCCCCTTCCGGCGGCAGGCGCTCGGCGAAAGGCGGTTCGATCGGCCGGATCGCCCGGGTCAGAACGGCCGCTTCGATCGTCTCCACCGCCACGATCCCGGCCCCGCGGATCTCCGCCAGGCCGGCGATGCTTTTTGGCGCACGGGCGATGAGCCGTCCGTTCGCTTCGGTGATGAAAACCTGGTCGTCGCTGATCAGGGCGGCGAAAAGGCCGCGCGCGCGGGCCTCCTCGATGCAGTGGAGCGCGACGGCGCTTTTTCCGGTGCCGGAGGGGCCGATGAACAGAAGCCCCGTCGTGCCGATGACGATCGCGGTGGCATGGAGGTTGACGGGCACTGCGTTCGGCATGCCCCTCATACCGCTGCCGCGACCTTCTCCCCGCAAGCGGGGAGAAGGGGGATGTTGCTTCGGTTTCCCAAGGCAATATCCGTTGTCGTGAAAGGGAAATTTCGCCTCTTGCCCCTTCTCCCCGCTTGCGGGGAGAAGGTCGCGGCAGCGGGATGAGGGGCGGCTTTCCCCGCAGGTCTCATCTTTTCCCGCGAAACCCCGCTCATTTCTGGTTGCCGGTCGGCAGCGACAGCGTGAAGCGGGCGCCGGCCAGTTCGCCGGTCGCCTTGTCGACGATGTTGTCGGCCTTCAGCGTGCCGCCATGCGCCTCGGCGATCTGCCGCGAGATGGAAAGGCCGAGACCGGAATTCTGGCCGAAATCCTCGGTGGCGGGGCGGTCCGTATAGAACCGCTCGAAGATGCGGTCGATGTTTTCCGCCTGGATGCCGGGGCCGTTGTCCTCGACCTGGATGATGCAGCGGTCGTTCCGCCCGCGCGACAGGCGCACGACGATGCGCCCGCCGGGATCCGGCACGAAGGAGCGGGCATTCTCGATGAGGTTGGTGACGATCTGGCCGATGCGCAGCTCGTAGCCCGATATCTCGAATTTCGCCTTCGGATTGTCCTTGCGGTCCACCACGAAATCGAGGGTGACCGGCTTCTTGCGCGTGTTGACCTGGCGGGAAATGTCGATGAGGTCGCCGAGCAGCTTTTCGAGGTCGACGGTGCGCGCATCGCTGCGGGCAAGCTCGGCATCGAGGCGGGACGCGTCCGAGATGTCGCTGATCAGGCGGTCGAGCCGGCGCACGTCGTGCTGGATGATGTCGAGGAGGCGCTTCTTCGATTCGTCCGTGCGCGCGAGCGGAAGCGTCTCGACGGCGCTGCGCAGCGAGGTCAGCGGGTTCTTCAGCTCGTGGCTGACATCGGCGGCAAAGCTCTCGATCGCGTCGATGCGGTCGTAGAGCGCGTTCGTCATCTGGCGCAGTGCAATCGAAAGGTTGCCGATCTCGTCCTGGCGCACCGAGAAGTCGGGGATCTCCTCGCGCTCCTTCGCGCCGCGCCGCACGCGGATCGCCGCCGCCGCAAGCCGGCGCAGCGGATTGGCGATGGTGCTGGAGAGCAGCAGCGACAGCGCGATGTTGACGAGGCCGGCGACGCCCGCGACGCGCATGATGGCAAGCCGCTCGGCATGGACGATCTTGTCGATGTCGCCCGCCTGGGTGGAGAGCAGCAAGACGCCGAGCACCGCCCGAAAACGCTGCACGGGCACGGCGACCGAGACGATCAGCTCGCCCTTGTCGTTGACGCGCACGACCGCACCGCGCACGCCGGTCAGCGCGTTCATCACTTCCGGATAGATCGAGCCGTCGCCGCCCGGCGCTTCCTTGTACTGCGGCAGGTTGCTCGGCTGGAGGATGCGGTTGAACCAGACGTTCATGCGCTCGATGAGGCTGGTGCTCTCCGGCTCCACCGGCGGCAGGTCGAAGCGCAGCACTTGGCCCTGCGTATAGAGATGGCGCGAATCGAGCAGCAGGTTGGCGTCCGTGTCGTAGATGCGCGCGCGGGTGCGGGTCGGCGAGATCAGCCTTCTCAGCACGGGCGCCACGCGCTCCGGATTGATCGGGAATTCGAGGTCCTCGTCGTTCGGCAGCGGCGTGATGCTCTGGCCGGCCTGCAGCTCCAGCAGCTTTTCCGGGTCGATGGTGATCGAGTTGGTGTCGACGGAGGCGGAGGCGGAGATCGCGCCGGCGATGATCTCGCCCTGGGTCAGGAGACTCTCGACGCGCGCGTCGATCAGCCCCTCGCGGAACTGGTTGAGATAGAGGATGCCCGCGACGAGCACGACGAGCGCGACGAGGTTGAAGAACAGGATGCGGCGCGTCAGGCTCGAAAAGACGGCATTGCCGAAGATGCGCCGGGCGAGCGTGAAGGGATGGGTCCAGCGGCGGCGGAGGGAGCGCGGCGCGGGCCGGCCCTCGACGTCGTCCCCATCCTTGTCCGGTCCATCCTTTTCCGACATTGTCTGCAACAAGCGGCTTCATCCTTCATGCCGGCGGCATGGTGCCGCCTGACCGCGGCATGCCATCGCCGCCGCGGTCCATGCAAGCGAAATCGCGTTTCAAGCGGTTTCGCGGAAGCGATACCCCACGCCGTAGAGCGTTTCGATCATGTCGAAGTCGGTGTCGACCATCTTGAACTTCTTGCGCAGCCGCTTGATGTGGCTGTCGATGGTGCGGTCGTCGACATAGACCTGCTCGTCATAGGCCGCGTCCATCAGCGAATCGCGGCTCTTCACCACGCCGGGGCGCTGGGCCAGCGAATGCAGGATGAGGAATTCGGTCACGGTCAGCGTCACCGGCTCGCCCTTCCAGGTGCAGGTATGGCGCTCCTGGTCCATGACGAGCTGGCCGCGCTCCAGCGAGCGGGCGGCGACTTCCCCCGCCTTCGCCGTGCTGCCGGCGGCCCCGGCGGAGGCGGCTGCCTCGCGGCTGGAGGCCCGGCGCAGGATCGCCTTGACGCGCTCGACCAGCAGGCGCTGCGAGAACGGCTTGGTGATGAAGTCGTCCGCGCCCATCTTCAGGCCGAACAGTTCGTCGATCTCCTCGTCCTTCGAGGTGAGGAAGATGACGGGGATATCGGATTTCTGGCGCAGCCGGCGCAGCAGTTCCATGCCGTCCATGCGCGGCATCTTGATGTCGAAGATCGCAAGATGCGGCGGACGGGCAAGAAGGCCGTCGAGCGCCGAGGCGCCGTCCGTATAGGTCTCCACCTTGTAGCCTTCGGCCTCCAGGGCGATCGACACGGATGTCAGAATATTCCGGTCGTCGTCAACGAGTGCGATCGTCTGCATCCTGCTAGTCTCCATATTCATGGGCGCCTTTCCCGACCTCGGATCGTTTCCTGTCCTGGATGTGATGCGCCTTCCTGGGGGTAAAGGTGGAACAAATTGTGGCGAAGATAAAGGGAGACGTTTCGGGCCGGCTTTCGGAGTTGTTTTTAAATCGATTATTCAAACGATTAAAAAAGTCACATAATTCTTTAAATCGATTAATTAATTGATATCATTGCCTAATTTCTACTTTCCTCTTGTCTTTGTGACAGGTGCGCATTAGGTTCTCGCAAAATTCACACCAGTCTTGTCGCCCTGGAGGAAAACTGGACCATGCAGGAACTCGGCGTTCGCAACCCCGCTCTGGGGCTCACCGCGATGGGTATCAACACCAACGGCACGGTCCGGTACAACTTTGCAGCAGAGGCCCTCTATGAAGAGGCCCTCGGTCGCGGCGAGGCGGTCAAGACGGCCCATGGCGCCCTCCGCGCCCTCACCGGCCAGCACACCGGCCGCTCGCCCAAGGACAAGTTCGTCGTGCGCGACGAGAACACCGAGGGTGCCATCTGGTGGGACAACAACAAGGCCGTCTCGCGCGAGCATTTCGACGTGCTGCACGCCGACATGCTGGCCCATGCGGCTGATCGCGACCTCTTCGTGCAGGATCTCGTCGGCGGCGCCGATGCCGATTACGCCCTGCCGACCCGCGTCGTCACGGAACTCGCCTGGCATTCGCTGTTCATCCGTAACCTGCTCATCCGCCCGGACGAGAAGGACCTTGCGGCCTTCGCGCCGAAACTGACGATCATCGACCTGCCGACCTTCAAGGCCGATCCGGAGCGCCACGGCGCCCGCACGGAAACCATGATCGCCTGCGACCTGACGCGCGGCATCGTGCTGATCGCGGGCACCTTCTACGCCGGCGAGATGAAGAAGTCGGTCTTCACCGTGCTCAACTGGCTGCTGCCCTCGGAAAAGGTCATGCCGATGCACTGCTCGGCCAATGTCGGCCCGGATGGTGACGCGGCCGTGTTCTTCGGCCTTTCGGGCACCGGCAAGACGACGCTGTCGGCCGATCCGAGCCGCACGCTGGTCGGCGACGACGAGCACGGCTGGGGCGAAAACGGCATCTTCAACTTCGAAGGCGGCTGCTACGCCAAGGCGATCCGCCTTTCGGCCGAGGCCGAGCCGGAAATCTACGCGACGACGCAGCGTTTCGGCTCAGTTCTGGAGAACGTCGTGCTCGACGCCAACGGCGTTCCTGACTTCAACGACGGCTCGCTGACGGAAAACACCCGCTGCGCCTATCCGCTGGACTTCATCCCGAATGCCAGCAAGACCGGCCGCGCGCCGCATCCGAAGACGATCATCATGCTGACGGCCGATGCCTTCGGCGTCATGCCGCCGATCGCCAAGCTGACGCCCGACCAGGCCATGTACCACTTCCTTTCCGGCTACACCGCCAAGGTCGCCGGCACGGAACGCGGCGTGACCGAGCCGGAAGCCACCTTCTCGACCTGCTTCGGCGCGCCCTTCATGCCGCGCCATCCGACGGTCTACGGCAACCTGCTGAAGGAACTGATTGCCGAGCACGACGTCGATTGCTGGCTGGTCAACACCGGCTGGACGGGTGGCGCCTATGGCGAAGGCCGCCGCATGCCGATCAAGGCGACGCGCACCCTGCTCGCCAGCGCGCTGGACGGTTCGCTGAAGGACGCGCTCTTCCGCCGCGACGACAATTTCGGCTTCCAGGTTCCCGTTTCGGTGCCGGGCGTCGACACGAAGATTCTCGACCCGCGCTCGACCTGGGCCAACGGCGCTGCCTATGACAAGCAGGCCCGCAAGCTCGTCGACATGTTCATCGCGAATTTCGAGAAGTTCGAGAACCATGTGGATGGCGGCGTGCGCGATGCCGCGCCGGGCCTGAAGGTCGCCGCCGAATAAGGCTTTTCGGCAATGATTCACGTGAAACCCGGCCCCTGCGGTCGGGTTTTTCGTCTGCGTTTTTCCTCTTTGGCGGCGGCTTCCCGTTTTGCCCGGTGCCGGTTAAAACGGCCGGGAAAGGAATTTCCATGGCCAGCGCCCCCCTCTACATCAAGAGTTCCATCACGATCGCCGGTTGGGAGCTGACCGAGCAGTTCGTGCTGGCGGGTGGTCCGGGTGGGCAGAACGTCAACAAGGTCTCGACGGCCGTGCAGCTCTTCTTCGACCTGCGCAACTCGCCCTCGCTGAGCGACCGGGTGAAGGCCAATGCGGAAAGGCTGGCCGGCCGCAAGGTCTCCAAGGACGGCGTGCTGATGATCGAGGCGAACCGCTTCCGCAGCCAGGAGCGCAACCGGGAGGATGCGCGCGAGCGGCTGAAGGAGCTGATCCTCAAGGCGGCCGAACCGCCGCCGCCGGTGCGCAAGAAGACGAAGCCGACGAAAGGCTCGGTCGAACGCCGGCTCAAGGAAAAGTCGGGCCGGTCGGACGTCAAGCGCATGCGGGCCAAGCCCGGCGGCGAATGATTGCCGCAACCCGGCCGTTTACCGATGAGCGTGAAACGGAACCTTTCCTTTGCGGAAGGGCTCTGCTTTAGTCCGGAAAACCAGGCAGGAAGACCAGGGAGGTAGCCATGGGTCTCTTCAGCTTCATCAAGAACGCCGGCAAGAAGCTCGGCATCGGTGGCGACGACGAAGCGCCGGAAGCGACGGCGGTCAAGAAGGAACTCGATTCCTTCGATCTCGGCACGCAGAATGTCGAAGTCTCCGTCGAGGGCGACAAATGCGTGTTGAAGGGGCTCGTGGCCGACCAGACGGCGTTTGAAAAGGCGGTCATCGCCGTCGGCAACACGCTCGGCATTTCCAGGGTGGAGGCCGCCGACCTCAAGGTCGTGCCGGCCGATTCCGGCCTCAAGCTCGGTAAGGCCGACATGGCCGCGCTGGTCGAGGCCGCAGCGCCCGCACGGGCGCCGACCCTCTACACCGTCAAGAAGGGCGACAATCTCTGGAAGATCGCCGAATCCCACTACGGCAAGGGCAAGGGTGCCAGGCACACGCTGATCTTCGACGCCAACCGGCCGATGCTGTCCCATCCGGACAAGATCTATCCCGGCCAGGTGCTGCGCATTCCGGACCTGGCGGAAGCATGAGCTGCGCACGACACGAGAGGCGTCATGGTTGAGCGCGGCCTCGCCCAGGGGCTGCGCTATTTCCCCGACCACTTCGATCGCCCGGCGCAGGAAACCCTCGTCGCCGCCATCAGGCAGGTCGTGGCCGAAGCGCCGCTCTTCGTTCCGCGCATGCCGAGGACCGGCAAGCCGATGTCGGTGCGCATGACCAATTGCGGCCCGCTCGGCTGGGTGACGGACAAGGCGGGCGGCTACCGCTACCAGCCGGCCCACCCCGAGACCGGCCGCCCCTGGCCCGCCATTCCCGACGCGCTTCTTGCCCTGTGGAACGAGGTTTCCGGCTTCGAGAAGCCGCCGGAGGCCTGCCTCGTCAATTTCTACGATCCCGATGCCAGGATGGGCTTGCACCAGGACCGGGACGAGACCGACTTTGCCGCGCCCGTCGTGTCCGTTTCGCTGGGCGACCAGTGCCTGTTTCGCGTCGGCGGCGTTTCACGCAGCGATCCGACGCGGTCGTTCCGTCTTGCGAGCGGCGACGTCTTCGTGTTCGGCGGCGAAAGCCGGCTGATCTTTCACGGGGTCGACCGGATCTATCCGGGCACGTCGACGCTGTTGAAGAATGCCGGACGCATCAACCTGACGCTTCGCCGGGTCAATCCGTAGCCGGCTTAAAGCAATTCCAGCAAAGTGCGAAGCGGTTTGCGTCCGGATCGCGTCAAAAAACTAGAGCTTGCGCAGCGCCACCGTCTCGATGAGGTGGTTCCGGCCCTTCTGCAGGATGAGGTCGGCGCGCGGGCGGGTCGGCAGGATGTTCTGGTGCAGGTTTTTCAGGTTGATGTTGCACCAGAGGTTTTCCGCGATCGCAAGCGCTTCCTCCTCGCTGATCGTGGCGTAGCGATGGAAGTAGGAATCCGGGTTGCGGAAGGCGGTTTCCCGAAGGCGCATGAAGCGCTCCACGTACCAGGCGTGGATCAGCGTCTCCTCGGCGTCGATATAGATCGAGAAATCGAAGAAATCGGAGACCATCGGCACGATCTTGCCATCCGCCGGCAGGTTGCGCGACTGGAGGACGTTGATGCCCTCGAAGATCAGGATGTCCGGCCGGTCGATGGTGCGGAAGGCATTGGGCAGCACGTCATAGGTGAGGTGCGAATAGGTCGGTGCCTTGACGTCCTTCTTGCCGGCCTTGATGGCCGAAAGGAAGCGCAGCAGCGCGCCGATGTCGTAGCTTTCCGGGAACCCCTTGCGCTCCATCAGGTTCTCGCGCTGGAGCACGGCGTTCGGATAGAGGAAGCCGTCGGTCGTCACGAGGTCGACCTTGGGGCTGGACGGCCAGCGCGACAGCAGTTCCATCAGGATGCGCGCGGTGGTGGATTTGCCGACCGCGACCGAGCCGGCAATCCCGATGACATAGGGCGTCTTCGCCTCGTCCGAGAGGCTGAGGAAGCGCTTGCGCTGCTCGAAGAGCATCTGCGAGGATTCGACATGGGCCGACAGCAGGCGCGACAGCGACAGATAGATGCGCCTGACTTCGTTGAGGTCGATCGGGTCGCCCAGCGAACGCAGGCGCTGCACCTCGTCGGCGGTCAGCGTCAGCGGCGTATCGGCGCGGAAGCGCGCCCATTCGTCTGCCGAGAAGAAGCGGTAGGGAGAATAGTCGTGATTGCCGAAATCGTCCGGAATATCCGCCTGGTTCTTGTCGCGCACTGCCTGGATCATCAACTCTTCCGGCTGGCCTTTTCCGCGAGGCCGGACTGGCTCGTCCGCCGCTCCAGCTCCCCCATGACATCTTGTAACGGGACGCCGCCGATTTTCAATACGACGATCAGATGATAGAGCAAATCGGCCGTTTCGCTCGTCAAGGCGGCCTTTTCGCCCTCGATCGCGGCGATAACGGTCTCGACGGCCTCTTCTCCGAGCTTTTTTGCCGCTTTCTGCTGTCCGGACGCGACGAGCTTCGCCGTCCAGCTTTCCGACGGATCGGCCTTGGCGCGGGCGTCGACGATGCGTTCGAGATCGGCAAGGGTGAAGGTGCTCATGTGCCTCTCCTCAGTCGAGCCGCATGGCGATGCCGTGCTCGGCCATGTAGCGCTTGGCTTCGCCGACGGTGTAGGTGCCGAAGTGGAAGATCGAGGCGGCCAGCACCGCCGTCGCATGCCCGTCGCGAACGCCCTCGACGAGGTGGTCGAGCGTGCCGACGCCGCCCGAGGCGATGACCGGCACGCAGACGCGGTCGGCGATGGTGCGGGTCAGCGCGATGTCGTAGCCGCCCTTCTGGCCGTCGCGGTCCATCGAGGTCAGGAGCAGCTCGCCCGCGCCGCGCTCCGCCATCTTTTCCGCGAAGGCGACGGCGTCGATGCCGGTCGGCTTGCGGCCGCCATGGGTGAAGATTTCCCAGCGGTCTTCCTCGCCTTCGCCGGACACCTTCTTGGAGTCGATCGAGACGACGATGCACTGGTTGCCGAACTTGTCGGCGGCTTCCGCCACGAAATCCGGATTGGCGACGGCGGCCGAGTTGATCGACACCTTGTCCGCCCCGGCGAGCAACAGCTTGCGGATATCGGCGACCGTGCGCACGCCGCCGCCGACGGTAAGCGGCATGAAGCAATGGTCGGCCGTGCGCGCCACGACGTCGAAGATCGTGTCGCGGTTGTCGGAGGAGGCGGTGATGTCGAGGAAGCAGAGTTCGTCGGCACCGGCGGCGTCATAGGCCTTCGCCGATTCCACGGGATCGCCGGCATCGACCAGGTTGACGAAGCTGACGCCCTTGACGACACGGCCGTCCTTGACATCGAGGCAGGGGATGACGCGGGCCTTGAGGGTCATGCGGCTTCTCCTCTTGCAGCGCGAATGACCGCCAGCGCTTCCGCGGGATCGATGCGGCCATCATAGAGCGCCCGGCCGGAAATCGCGCCCTCAAGCTTGCGCGCATCCGGCGCGACGAGGCGGCGGATGTCGTCCATCGAAGCGAGACCCCCGGAGGCGATGACGGGAATGGAGACGGCGTCCGCCAGTTCAAGCGTCGAGGCCCAGTTGATGCCGGTCAGGATGCCGTCGCGGTCGATGTCCGTATAGATGATCGCAGCGACGCCAGCGCCTTCGAATTTCCTGGCAAGCTCGATCACGCCGAGTTCGGACGCCTCCGCCCACCCCTCGACGGCCACCTTGCCACCCTTGGCATCGATACCGACGGCGACCTTGCCGGGAAATTCCCGGCAGGCCTCGATGACCAGCGCCGGATCGCGCACGGCGACCGTGCCGAGGATGACGCGGGAAAGCCCGCGCGCCAGCCAGCTTTCGATATGGTCGAGCGTGCGGATGCCGCCGCCAAGCTGAACCGGGTTTTTCGTCGCCTTGAGGATGGCGTCGACGGCGGCGCCGTTGACGCTCTCCCCGCGAAGGCGCCGTTGAGGTCGACGACGTGCAACCATTCGAAGCCCTGGTCTTCGAAGGCTTTCGCCTGGGCGGCCGGGTCGGGATTGTAGACGGTGGCCTGGTCCATGTCGCCGAGTTTCAGGCGAACGCACTGGCCGTCTTTCAGGTCGATGGCGGGAAAGAGGATCATGTCAGGGCTTCCAGCGCAGGAAATTGCTGATGAGGGAAAGGCCGAGCGCCTGGCTCTTTTCCGGATGGAACTGTGCGCCGGCCTTGTTGCCGCTCGCGACGAAGGCGGTCACCGGGCCGCCGTAGTCGACGGTCGCGACCACGTCGTCCGGGTTTTCGGCGGCGAGGTGATAGGAATGCACGAAATAGGCGTGCAGCGTCTCCGGGATGCCCTCGAAGAGCGGGTGCGCGTATCGGCGGGTGAGCGTGTTCCAGCCGATCTGCGGAATCTTCAGCGCCGGATCGTCCGGCGTCATCCGGACGACGTCGCCCCTGATCCAGCCGAGGCCTTCGGTGGTGGTCTTTTCGAGGCCGCGCGAGGACATGAGCTGCATGCCGACGCAGATGCCGAGGAAGGGCCGGGCCTTCGCCTCGACGGTGTCGCGCAGCGCCTCGACCATGCCGGGCACGGCGTCGAGGCCGCGGCGGCAGTCGGCATAGGCGCCGACGCCGGGCAGCACGATGCGGTCGGCGGTGGCGACACGCTCGGCCTTGTCGGTGAGGTCGATCTCGGTGGTGATGCCGGCTTCACGCGCGGCGCGCTCGAAGGCCTTGGTGGCCGAGCGCAGGTTGCCCGAGCCGTAGTCGATGATTGCAACGCGCATCTCAGCGTCCTTCCTTGAAACCGACGAGGCCGAGCATGGGAGCGTGCCGGCGCGGGGAGGTTTCGGCTGCCGGCAGGGAAACGGTGCGACGCGTCTCCGCTTCGCCGGTCGTGATGTCCATGTAGTAGATCTCTTCCGCTGTTGCACGGTCGTTCGCCGATATGGCCGCATCGACCCTCCAGCCCGCCCGCGTGAGGCCGGTGACGATCATCGTGGGGCCTTCAAGCGCGACGAGAAGATTGGTCGCAAGGCAGATGCCGAGGCCGGCGAGGCCAAAGATAGGATGCTCGGAGAGGACCGAGCCCAGCGCCTCAATCGCGAAAACAAGGGCTGCGGCCAGAAAAGCGCGATGCCACAGCAGCCAGATGAACGGCACGAAGAACGCGATCCACGAAAAACGATCACGGATGATCCGGGCTTTTTCATCCTGGGATTTTGCACCCGGCGGTATCAGAAAGAGGAACGTGGCCATATCGACAGGCCTCCATCTATGCCCTGGTCAGGCCAGCGAACCCTTCGTCGAGGGAACGCGGCCCGCCTGGCGGGGATCGATCTCGGTCGCGGTGCGCAGCACGCGCGCGACGGCCTTGAAGCACGTCTCCGAGATATGATGGTTGTTCGCGCCGTAGATGTTCTGGATATGCAGCGTGATGCCGGCGTGCTGGGCGAGCGCGTTGAAGAACTCGCGCACCAGTTCGGTGTCGAAGCTGCCGATCTTCGGGGCGGAGAAATTGACGTTCCAGACGAGGAAGGGCCGGCCGGACACGTCCACGGCGGCGCGGGTCATCGTTTCGTCCATGGCAAGGTCGAGCGAGGCGTAGCGCGTGATGCCGCGCCGGTCCCCGAGCGCCTTGGCGATGGCCTGGCCGATGGCGATGCCGGTGTCTTCCACGGTATGATGGTCGTCGACATGGAGGTCGCCCTCGGTCTTGATGTCCATGTCGATGAGCGAATGGCGCGACAGCTGGTCGAGCATATGATCGAAGAAACCAACGCCCGTCGAAATGGTCGACGTGCCGGTGCCGTCGATATTGACGGTGACGGCGACGGAGGTCTCGTTCGTCTTGCGCGAAACGCTGGCTGTGCGGCTCATGGCGGTCTCCGGTGATTGACCGCCGCTCCTTAACAGGGCTCTGTGGAAAACGCCAGTCGGGTGAGCCTTGCCGGACAGGCGAAAACCGCCTGCCGGGTGATGGAATGCCGGCTCGCGCCGGCGCCCGTCATTTCTTGCGCAGCGTGCTCTCGCTGTTCTTGACCTGGGAACCCAGCGTGGGCGCGGCGGCTTTTTCGGCGCCCTTCTCCTTCTTGGGTTTGCGTGCTTCCTTGTTGCCTCGGACCTGACCTTTTGCCATCGCCGTAACCCCTTGTGTTGGTGGGAAACCATAACCTGCTCATCGGGCGGCGAAAGCAAGGCTTATTTTGAACCGGCCGGCTTTCGCGCCGTCGCCGCGCAAGGCATCGCGTGCCGTTTGCAATTGCCGAAACGCCGCTTACATAGGACACAACGAAGCCGCCTCGCCGGCGGCACTCCTGCCCGAATGGGCCTAGAGGTCTATCGAATGAGTGAACACAATCCCTACGCTTCCATGCACGCCACGACGATCATCACCGTCCGCAAGGACGGCAAGGTGGTGATGGCGGGCGACGGCCAGGTGAGCCTTGGCCAGACCGTGATGAAGGGCAATGCGCGAAAGGTGCGCCGCCTCGCCAAGGGCGACGTGATTGCCGGCTTCGCCGGCGCGACGGCCGATGCCTTCACGCTGCTCGAACGGCTCGAAGCCAAGCTTGAACAGTATCCCGACCAGTTGATGCGCGCGGCCGTCGAGCTTGCCAAGGACTGGCGCACCGATCGCTATCTGCGCCGCCTCGAGGCGATGATGCTGGTCGCCGACAAGTCCGTGACGCTGGCGCTGACCGGCAATGGCGACGTGCTGGAGCCGGAACACGGCACCATGGCGATCGGCTCGGGCGGCAACTACGCCTATGCCGCGGCCCGGGCGCTGATGGACACGGACAAGTCGGCGGAAGAGATCGCGCGCCGCGCCATGCAGATCGCCGGCGACATCTGCGTCTACACCAACCACAATGTCGTGGTGGAGACGCTGGATGCCGATTGATCTCGCCCGGATCGGCTTTTCACCCGTTGGGGAAGAGCATTACCCGCTGCTTCTCGCATGGCTGAACAGGCCGCATATGCGCGAATGGTGGGGCGATCCGGAAGAGGAGCTCGGCTTCATTCGCGACATGGTGGAGGAAAAGGACACGACCCGTCCCTTCCTCATCATGCTCGACGGAAAGCCGGTCGGCTACATACAATACTGGTTTGTCGGCCATCACCAGAACGAGGAGTGGACGAAGGACAATCCCTGGCTTCTCGAGCTGCCGCAGGAGGCCGTCGGCGTCGATCTTTCGATCGGCGAGGCGGACAGGCTCTCCGCCGGCATCGGCTCGGCGGCGCTCATCGCCTTCGTCGCCCATCTTCGCGGCCTCGGCCACGAGACCATCATCATCGATCCCGATCCCGCCAACGCCCGTGCGGTTCGCGCCTATGAAAAAGCCGGCTTCCGGCCGGTGGAAAAGCTCCTGGGCCGCACCGGCGACGACGTGCTGATCATGCAATTCGACCCGAAAGCGAACGAGACATCATGACCAACTTTTCCCCCGCGAGATCGTTTCCGAACTCGACCGCTACATCATCGGCCAGCACGACGCCAAGCGCGCCGTGGCCATCGCGCTCCGCAACCGCTGGCGCCGCCACCAACTGGAGCCGGACCTGCGCGACGAGGTGATGCCGAAGAACATCCTGATGATCGGCCCGACCGGCGTCGGCAAGACGGAGATCTCCCGGCGCCTGGCGAAGCTTGCCGGCGCGCCCTTCGTCAAGGTCGAGGCAACCAAGTTCACCGAGGTCGGTTATGTCGGCCGCGATGTCGAGCAGATCGTGCGCGACCTCGTCGAGGTCGGCATCGGCCTGGTGCGCGAGAAGAAGCGCGCCGAGGTGACGGCCAAGGCCCACGCGAATGCCGAGGAACGGGTGCTCGACGCGTTGGTCGGCGCGACGGCCTCGCCCGCGACGCGCGACAGTTTCCGCAAGAAGCTGCGGGGCAACGAGCTCGATGACAAGGAAATCGAGATCGACGTCGCCGATACCGGTGGCGGCATGCCGGGCGGCTTCGAGATTCCCGGCATGCCCGGCGCCAATATCGGCGTTCTCAACCTTTCCGAGATGTTCGGCAAGGCGATGGGCGGGCGCACCAAGAAGGTGAAGACGACGGTCAAGGATTCCTACAAGATCCTGATCGACGACGAATCCGACAAGCTGCTCGACAACGAGCAGATCCAGCGCGAGGCCATCCGCTCGGCGGAAAACGACGGCATCGTCTTCATCGACGAGATCGACAAGATCGCCGCGCGGGACGGCGGCATGGGCGCGGGCGTCTCGCGCGAGGGCGTGCAGCGCGACCTCCTGCCGCTCGTCGAGGGCACGACGGTCGCCACCAAATACGGGCCGGTCAAGACGGATCACATCCTCTTCATCGCCTCCGGCGCCTTCCACGTCTCCAAGCCGTCCGACCTCCTGCCCGAGCTGCAGGGCCGCCTGCCGATCCGTGTCGAGCTGCGTGCGCTGACCAAGGAGGACTTCCGCCGCATCCTCACGGAGACGGAGGCGAGCCTCATCCGCCAGTACAAGGCGCTGATGGCGACGGAAAGCGTCGAACTCGACTTCACCGAGGACGGCATCGACGCGCTGGCCGATGTCGCCGTGCAGCTCAATGCGAGCGTCGAGAATATCGGCGCGCGGCGGCTGCAGACGGTGATGGAGCGGGTGCTCGACGAGATCTCCTTCGAGGCGCCGGACAAGGGTGGCAACAGGCTCCTCGTCGACGCGGCCTATGTGCACAAGCATGTCGGGGCGCTTGCGGCCAATACCGACCTGTCACGCTACATTCTGTGACGTTTGCGCACCGGTGGTCGCCCTTGCGGCTGCCGGTGCCCGTTTTTTGATGGCGGGAACCCTCGACAGGAAGCGTCGCGCGGCCTAGGCATTGCACGCATTCTGGCATCATTCCGACATTTTTGCGTTGCATCGGTCTGCCATGCCGACATTACGAGAAGACGGAACCGGACCCGTGCGACAGCTCATTTCCGTGCTTGCCCTTGCAGCCGCCCTTTTTGTCCAGAGCCAGACCACGGCCCTGGCGATCGACGTGGTGCCACCAGGCAACCGCAATGCCGAGCAGCCGCAGATCCCGGGCGCCTCCACGCGCCGCACCAAGGCGGGCAAGACATCCTTCGACGCGAAATACGAGAAGGTGCGCGATCTCATCGCCAAGGACGGCCAGCTGACCGGCAAGATCAAGGCGGTGGCGGGCAGGTACGGCATCGCCCCGATCCACATGGTCGGCGCGATCGTCGGCGAGCATACCTACAATGTCGACGCCTATGACCGCCTGCAGAGCTATTATGTGAAGGCGGCGTCCTATACCGGCTCGTTCCGCTTCGCCTATGACGGCGAAAACGTCGCCGATTTCGTCGCCCGGCCGGAATTTGCCAAATGCGCGGACAAGAAGGACTCCTATGCGCTCTGGACCTGCCGCGAGACGGTCTGGAACAAGACGTTCAAGGGCCGCACGGTCGGCGGCACGTCCTTCCCGAACAACCGCTTCAGCGCGGTGTTCTTCCAGCCCTTCTATGCCGGCCAGACCTTCGGCCTCGGCCAGATCAACCCGCTGACGGCGCTGACGCTGACCGACGACGTGGCGCGCATCTCCGGCTACGACCGGCTCGACGAGAAGGATGCGGCCGGCGTCTACCAGGCGATCATGGATCCCGACATCTCGCTTGCCTACATGGCGGCCTCGATCCGCCGCTCGATCGACGCCTACAGGAAGATCGCCGGTGTCGATATTTCGAAGAATCCGGGCGTGACGGCGACGCTTTACAATATCGGCAATCCCGATGCGCGCGCTGCCGCCTTCGCCGCGCGCCGCGCCGCGGGCGAGGCGACCTGGCCGGAAGAGAACTATTACGGCTGGCTGATCAACGACAAGCTGGCGGAACTCGAGGGCCTGCTCTAACTTTGGCCTTCCTGTTGGCTCACTCTCCGGGAATGAGCTGACTACAAGGAGGCAGACGATGGACGTGCGTCCCGAGCCGTTCGAACCGCCGGCGCCGATACCGCGCAGCGTTCCGCCGTCCAGGCTCGAAATCATCCGCACCGTCTTCCGCAATCCCCTGGAGCTGTGGGGCGAGCCCTCCTATACGCTGCCCTGGATCATGACGCGCTTCTTCGGCGAGAAGACGCTGATCGTCAACGATCCCGGCCTCATCAAGTACCTGCTCGTCGACAATGCCCAGAACTACAAGATGGCCGTGGTGCGCCAGCTCGTGCTGCGCCCGATCCTGCGCGACGGGCTGCTGACGGCGGAGGGCGCGGTCTGGCGCCGCTCGCGCAAGGCGGTCGCGCCGATCTTCACGCCGCGCCACGCCAAGGGTTTTGCCAGCCAGATGCTGGCGCAGTCCGAGCTCTATGCGAAGAAATACGAGGGATCGGACGGCACGGTCTTCGATATCGGCAACGACATGACGGAGCTCGCTTTCGCCGTCCTCTCCGAGACGCTGTTTTCCGGCGAGATCGTCACCCGGTCGGAGAGTTTTGCCGATGACGTGGAGGATCTGCTGCATTCCATGGGCCGCGTCGATCCGATGGATCTGCTGCGCGCGCCGTCCTGGGTGCCGCGGGTGACGCGGATCGGCGGGCTGAAGGTGCTGAAGAAGTTTCGCGGGATCGTGCGCGATACGATGGACCTGCGCCTCAGGCGCATGAAGGACAGCGACACGGCGCCGAACGATTTCCTCACCCTTCTTCTGCGTGCGGCCGGGCCGGAGGGCCTGACCATGGAGGAGGTGGAGGACAATATCCTCACCTTCATCGGCGCCGGTCATGAGACGACGGCGCGGGCGCTCGCCTGGACGCTCTATTGCGTCGCCAATTCCCCGCATGTGCGGGACGCGATGGAGGAGGAGATCGACCGGGTGCTGGAAAGCGGTGCCGATCCCGTCGACTGGCTCGACCGGATGCCCTGGACGCGCGCCGCCTTCGAGGAGGCGATGCGGCTCTATCCGCCGGCGCCCTCGATCAACCGTGAGGCGATCGCCGATGACGCCTGGATCAGCCCCAAGGGCGAGCGGGTGGAGATTCCCAAGGACGTCACCATCCTCGTCATGCCCTGGACGCTGCACCGCCATGCGCTGCTCTGGCAGAAGCCGCGCGCCTACATGCCGGAACGCTTCCTGCCGGAGAACCGGGAGGCGATCCACCGCTTCCAGTACCTGCCCTTCGGCGCGGGGCCGCGCATCTGCATCGGCGCGACCTTCGCCATGCAGGAGGCGATCATCGCGCTCGGCGTTCTGATGCGCCGCTTCCGCTTCGACATGACGGAGGAAACGCGCCCCTGGCCCGTGCAGCGCCTGACGACCCAGCCGGCTAACGGACTGGCGTTGCGGGTGACGGCTCGTCGACCCGCTTCTTCGATTTCTTGATCGTCTTGATCGCGGCGCAGGTCGCTTCCGGGTTCTTGCAGGGCTGGTAGACGACGATCTCGCTGCCGCTGCCGTCGTCCCAGACCGCCTGCACGGCGATGGTTTCCGCTTCGCCCGGCTTCAGGTTGATATAGATCCAGTTCTGCGTGTCGTCCGAAGGCAGGTTGAACGGCAGCTCCGGATCGCATTTGGCCAGCGGGAAGCGCTGGTCCAGCGTGTCGTTGTTGATCGAGTAGCGGATCTCCGACAGGCGGCAATGCATGGTCTGCAGGCTGGTGAAATAGATGAGCTGCTGGTCGGCGAAATTGCGGAACTGCACCCAGCCCGTCTGCTTGTTGGCATCCAGCATCGCCTTGTAGATCGAAACGTCCGGAATCTGCGCCTGATACTGTTCCTCGTCGTCCTCCTGGGCGGTGGCGGGCGGGCTGCCGGCCAGGAGCGCAGCGCCGAGGAAAAGGGCAGCCAGAAGCGGCTTTCGCAGGGTGGGATCGTTCACTGGGCAGGCTCCTCGTTCTTTCACGTCATGTCGCCGGCGGAATGGTGGCATTCGGCGCGGACATGTCATAACACCATAGGCAATAACACCATTCACGGCCCGCTTTGAAAAGAGACGGCGGGCGGTACGGAAGAATTCTCGTGGCAGACCATTTGTTACTCGGCATCGATACCGGCGGCACCTACACGGACGCCGTGCTCTACAGCGAAACCGCCGGCGTCGTCGCCCGCGCCAAGGCGCTCACCACCCGCCACGATCTCTCGGTCGGCATTTCCGGCGCCGTCGAAGCGGTGCTGGAGGCGGCCAAGGCCCCCGTCTCGGCTATCGGCCTCGTCTCGCTCTCCACCACGCTGGCGACCAACGCCCTGGTGGAAGGGCAGGGCGGCCGCGCCGGCCTGGTGATGATCGGTTTTGGCCCCGAGGACCTGAAGCGCGACGGCCTTGCCGATGCGCTCGGCAACGATCCCGTGCTGTTCCTGCCCGGCGGGCACAATGTGCATGGCGACGAGACGGCGCTCGACATGACGGCGCTGGACGACGCCCTGCCGGTCCTTGCCGAGACCGTCTCGTCCTTTGCCGTCGCCGGCTATTTCGCCGTGCGCAACCCGGCGCACGAGGAACGGGTGCGCGCGCGCATCCGCGAGGTCTCGCACCTGCCCGTCACCTGCAGCCACGAACTCTCCTCCAAGCTCGGCGGGCCGCGCCGGGCGCTGACGACGCTGCTCAATGCCCGCCTCGTCTCGATGATCGACCGGCTGATCGGCGCCTGCGAGGACTATCTCGACCGGCGCGGCATCCATGTGCCGATGATGGTTGTGCGCGGCGACGGGGCGCTCATCTCGGCGGCCGAGGCGCGGCTGCGGCCGATCGAGACGATCCTGTCCGGCCCGGCGGCCAGCCTCGTCGGCGCGCGGCACCTGACCGGGCTCGACAATGCCGTCGTCTCCGATATCGGCGGCACGACGACGGACGTGGCGGTGCTCGACGGCGGGCGACCGAAGCTCGACGCGGAAGGCGCCGTCGTCGGCGGCTATCGCACCATGGTCGAGGCGGTCGCCATGCGCACCTTCGGCCTTGGCGGCGATTCGGAGGTGCGCATCGACGACCGCGGCCTCAAGGCGAAGATCGAGCTCGGGCCGCGCCGCTTCCTGCCGCTGAGCCTTGCCTCGGCACTGCATCCGGGCGCGATCGTCCCGGTGCTGGAGCGCCAGCTGCGCGCGCCCCATGCCGGGCGGCACGACGGCCGCTTCGCCGTGCGCACCGGCGTGCCGGAGCGGTTGGCGAGCGGCCTCCAGCCGCAGGAACAGGCGCTCTACGAGAAGATCGGCATGGTGCCGCTGCCGCTGGAAGGGCTGCTCGCCACCATGCTGCAGAAGGTGACGCTCGACCGGCTGGTCGCCCGCGGCCTCGTGCATATCTGCGGCATCACGCCCTCCGACGCCATGCATGTGCTCGGCGGACAGGGCCAGTGGGACGCAGCGGCCGCTCGCCTCGGGCTGGAGATTGCCGCCCGCACGCGGGACGGTTCCGGCCGGCCGATCGCCGACAGCCCCGAGGCGCTGGCGCGCGTCCTCATCGATCGTCTCACCCGGCAGTCGGCCGATGTCATCCTGTCGGCCTGCCTTGCCGATGACGGGGCGGGGGCGATCGATCCGGTCAACTCGCTGACGATCGACCGCGCGCTGCACCGCGTGCCCGGCATCGTGCAGTTCCGCGTCGCGCTCGACCGGCCGCTCGTCGGCCTCGGCGCCTCCGCGCCGGTCTATTATCCCGCCATCGCCGACATGCTCGGCGCCGAATCAGCCATTCCCGCGGACGCCGGCGTTGCCAATGCGGTCGGCGCCGTGGTCGGCCAGGTGCGCAGCATGGTCACGGTGTTCGTGACCATGCCGGAAGAGGGCATCTTCATCGTCGGCGGCACGGGCGAAAGCGTGCGCCTCATCGACGAAAGCGAGGCCTTCGCGCTGGCGAAGGAGCGGGCCATGACGGCGGCGCTCACTGCCGCGCGGATCAACGGCGCGGACGAGCCGGCGGTGACGCTCACCGAGGAGATCGACGCGCCGGAGGTGGAGGGCCGCCGCAAGCTCATGGAGGCGCGCTTCACGGCGATCGCCAGCGGCCGGCCGCGCATCGCGCACGAAAGCTGACGCTTTTTTCGTCTTTCGGCCTCGCCTGGCCGCCTTTCGGGACGGTTATCGCGCGCCTATCGTATGATTTTATCCGAACGGGAATAAATTCTTTATGTCATTGCCGAATTGACTATGCATGCCCGTCTCCGGAAAGTGGCAGCATTCGGGATACTCCCCCCTCGTCCCGTCATTCGGAGTTTTTACATGACCTATATCGAGAAAGCCGGTCTTTCGATCGACCGCGACCTGCATGATTTCATTGTCACGGAGGCGCTTCCCGGCACGGGCGTGGACGCTGCGCGTTTCTTCGATGAATTCTCCGCCATCGTGCACGACCTTGCGCCGGAAAACCGCGCGCTGCTGGCCAAGCGCGACGCGCTGCAGGAGAAGATCGACGCCTGGTATCGCGCCAACGGCGCGCCGGCGGACATGGCGGCCTACGAGGCCTTCCTGCGCGAGATCGGCTACCTGCTGCCGGAAGGCGGCGAGTTCAAGGTAACGACCGACAATGTCGATCCCGAGATCGCCAGCCTCGCCGGCCCGCAGCTCGTCGTTCCCGTCATGAATGCGCGCTACGCGCTGAATGCCGCCAATGCGCGCTGGGGCTCGCTCTACGATGCGCTCTACGGCACGGATGCGATCCCGGAAACGGACGGCGCGGAAAAGGGCAAGGGCTACAATCCCAAGCGCGGTGAGAAGGTCATCGCCTGGGCCAAGGCCTTCCTCGACGATGCGGTTCCGCTGGAAGACGCCCGCTGGGCCGACCTCACCGGCATCGAGGCGGGTGCGGAACTGCGCCTTGCCGCCGGCGACCGCGCCGTTTCGCTGAAGCGGCCGGAACAATATGCCGGCCATGCGGAAGGCAAGGACGGCTGGCGCCATGTCCTCCTCAAGAACAACGGCCTCGGCATCGAGATCCTGATCAACCGCGACTGGCAGATCGGCAAGACCGATCCGGCGGGCATTGCCGGCGTCAATGTCGAGGCGGCGCTGACGACGATCATGGATTGCGAGGATTCGGTCGCGGCCGTCGATGCCGAGGACAAGGTCCTCGTCTACCGGAACTGGCTCGGCCTGATGAAGGGCGACCTGAAGGAGACCTTCCAGAAGGGCGGCGAGACAGTCGAGCGCAAGCTCTACAGCGACTTCACCTATACCGCGCCGGACGGCTCGCCCTTCGAGGTCAAGTGCCGTTCGCTGATGCTGGTGCGCAATGTCGGCCACCTCATGACCAATCCGGCGATCCGCGACCGTGACGGCAACGAGGTGCCGGAGGGCATCATGGACGCCATGGTGACGGCGCTGATCGCGCTGCACGACGTCGGCCCGGACGGCCGCCGCAAGAATTCGCGCGAAGGCTCGATGTATGTCGTCAAGCCGAAGATGCACGGGCCGGAAGAGGTCGCCTTCGCGGCGAAGCTGTTCGGCCGTGTCGAGGCCGCCATCGGCATGGCGCCGAACACCATGAAGATGGGCATCATGGATGAGGAGCGCCGCACGACGGTTAATCTCAAGGAATGCATCCGCGCCGCCAGGGAGCGCGTCGTCTTCATCAACACGGGCTTTCTCGACCGCACGGGCGACGAGATCCACACCTCGATGGAAGCGGGTCCGATGATCCGCAAGGGCGACATGAAGCAGGCCGCCTGGATTTCCGCCTACGAGAACTGGAACGTCGATATCGGCCTCGAATGCGGCCTGTCCGGCCATGCGCAGATCGGCAAGGGCATGTGGGCCATGCCCGACCTGATGGCGGCGATGCTGGAGCAGAAGATCGCCCATCCGAAGGCCGGCGCCAACACCGCCTGGGTTCCCTCGCCGACGGCCGCGACGCTGCATGCGACGCACTACCACAAGGTCAATGTCGCCGAGGTGCAGGCCGCGCTTCGCTCCCGCCCGCGCGCGAAACTCTCCGACATCCTCTCCGTGCCGGTCGCCGTCCGGCCGAACTGGACGCCGGAGGAGATCCAGCGCGAGCTCGACAACAATGCCCAGGGCATCCTCGGCTATGTCGTGCGCTGGGTCGATCAGGGCGTCGGCTGCTCCAAGGTGCCCGACATCAACGATGTCGGCCTGATGGAGGACCGCGCGACGCTGCGCATCTCCGCCCAGCACATGGCCAACTGGTTGCATCACGGCGTCGTGACGGAAGGCCAGATCGAGGAGACGATGCAGCGCATGGCCGCGGTCGTCGACGGGCAGAATGCCGGCGACCCGCTCTATCGCCCGATGGCCGGCAATTTCGACGGATCGATCGCCTACCAGGCGGCGCTCGATCTCGTGCTGAAGGGCCGCGAGCAGCCGAACGGCTATACCGAGCCTGTTCTGCACCGCCGCCGCCTGGAGCTGAAGGCCGCCGCGGCGTGAAGCAAAAGCCGTATGCTGGTTCCGACGGCTCTTATCGGCCCGCGGCAAGATTTCTCGAACCTCTCTTCCGTCATGGTCGGGCTTGACCCGACCATCCACGCTCCGGGCGCGGCGGTGGATCCTCGGCTCAAGGCCGAGGATGACGGTGGTGGGGAGGCCGGAGTGCTGCCCATCCGGGGGCGCTGCAAAGCAAAACAAAAGAAGCCGCCGGAGCGATCCGGCGGCTTCTTTCTTAAGCGGATTTTTTCCGCTTACTGCTGGACGACGACGCGGGCGCCCTTGCCGGGGCGGACGCGCTTGTAGAGGTCGATGATGTCCTGGTTCATCAGGCGGATGCAGCCCGACGAGGCGGCCGTGCCGATGGAGGCCCATTCCGGCGTGCCGTGCAGGCGGAACAGCGTGTCCTGGCCCTTCTCGTTGAAGAGATAGAGGGCGCGCGCGCCGAGCGGGTTCTTCAGGCCCGGGCCCATGCCTTCCTTGACGTAGCGCGCGACGTCCGGACGGCGGGCGGCCATTTCTTCCGGCGGATGCCAGGTCGGCCATTCCTGCTTCCAGGCGATGTAGGCCTCGCCCTGCCAGGCAAAGCCCTGCTTGCCGACGCCGATGCCATAGCGCACGGCCTTGCCGCCGGGCAGCACGTAATAAAGGAAGCGGTTCGGCGTGTTGACGACGATCGTACCGGGCTTTTCCTTGGTCGCGTAGTCGACGATCTGGCGGTGGAACCGGGTGTTCACCTTGTTGATCGGGATCGCGGGCAGGGCATAGCCGTTGTCCTCAACGGGGCCATATTCCGATGTGAAGATGGCGTTGGTCGCCACCTTTTCGCCCGGAAGCGAGGTCGAGGAGGAAGAGCAGCCGGCGAGCGTGACGGCCGCTGCGAGGCCGCACAGAAGGAGGGCATTGCGGAAACGCATGTGAATCTCTTGATAGGAAATTAAGAAGTTCCGAGCCGCGGAACTTTCATCGACTATGGTTTATTTTCGATTAAACCAGTCAATGCAAGTCTGTGTGCTCCGGCGCGGGCCTGTGCTTGAGCAAAAAGACCGGTGATTGTTTTTTTGCAACAACAAGACCTGCCCCGCCTGGCGCTTTCGCCGCGTCCGGATCAGGACAAGCACGCCTTTCCGGCTCGTTCAATGGTCTTCCGCAGCGCTGGCCCGAAGTCGCACAGGAACCGCGGGGCACGGTTAAGGGAACCTTTCGCGCCTTTCGAATCAGGCGGCGCCCTTAACTTTTTCGCGGCGCGCATTTGCGGGTAGAATGCGATTCGCCGAGGTTGACCCATGACGATCGTTTCCATTCACAACGACAATCCGCTGATCGACGGACGCCAGTCCGACCGTGCCATGATGGTGCGCCGCGGCGTGCAGCGCATGCTGACGGAGATGCGCCATGCGGTATTGCCCGAGCTGACGCTGGCGAGCGGCCGGCGCGCCGACCTCATCAGCCTCTCCGACCGGGGCGAGATCTGGATCGTCGAGATCAAGACGTCGATCGAGGATTTCAAGGTGGACCGCAAATGGCCGGACTACCGCCGCCATTCGGACCGGCTGTTCTTCGCCACGCACAAGGGCGTGCCGCTCGACATCTTCCCGGAGGATTGCGGCCTGATCCTCTCCGACGGCTACGGCGCGCATATCCTGCGCGAGGCGCCGGAGCACAGGCTGCCGCCGCCGACGCGAAAATCCGTCACCTTCGCCTTCGCCCGCGTCGCCGCGGGCCGGCTGCTGCTGGCGGAATTCGCTGCCGACACGCGGGGCGGCGGGCCGGACATGTCCGCCATCGTCTCGGGGAAGCGCGACGAGCCGGCGTGATGTCCTTTTGAAATAGCGTGTGGGGGTGCCGTCATCTCTTTCCTTCTCCCCGGCGGGGAGAAGGTGGCCCGAAGCGCCGGATGAGGGGCTTGCCGGAGACGCTCTTACTTCGGCGCGCGCTTGGCGAGGATGCGCTGCAGCGTGCGGCGGTGCATGTTGAGGCGGCGGGCCGTCTCGGAGACGTTGCGGTCGCACATTTCATAGACACGCTGGATGTGTTCCCAGCGCACGCGGTCCGCCGACATCGGGTTTTCCGGCAGCTCCACCTTCTCGCCCGGGCGCTGCGTCAGCGCGGCGAAGATGTCGTCGGCATCCGCCGGCTTGGCGAGATAGTCGACCGCGCCGAGCTTTACCGCGTTCACGGCCGTCGCGATATTGCCGTAGCCGGTCAGCATGATGATGCGCGTGTCGTCGCGGCGCTGGCGGATGGCGGCGATCACGTCGAGGCCGCTGCCGTCGCCGAGCCGGAGATCGACCACGGCGAATTTCGGCGGGTTGGTCTTGGCCTTGGCGATGCCCTCGGCGACCGATTCGGCCGTGTCGACGGCAAAGCCGCGCGTCTCCATGGCGCGCGCAAGGCGGCGCAGGAACGGCGCGTCGTCATCGACGAGGAGGAGGGAAGGATCAGGCCCGATATCGTCGGTTGCCGCGTGGGAGTCGGTGTTTTCTGCCATTTTTCGTCTTTCGTGGCCGAATGTCGTCCATACTTGATGAGGATCAGCTTATCACCCGTAAGCCGGGGTGGGTAAAGTCATTTTGCAGTCTTGGCCTCCATGCGCGCCCGCGGCCAATCGACCGACACGCGCGCGCCCGGCCGGTCGCCGGTGCGGTTGGCAAAGGTCAGTTTCGCGCCGGAGCGTTCCAGCAGCGTCTTGGCGATGAACAGCCCCAGGCCCAGCCCGCCGGCCCGCTCGTCGCGCTGGCGCTTGGTGACATAGGGATCGCCGATGCGCTGCAGGATGTCCGCCGCATAGCCGTCGCCGTCGTCCTCGATGACGATGGTCACCCGCTCCGCCGTGTGGCTGACGGTGATGGTCACCTCCTCGCGTGCATGGTCGACGGCGTTTTCCATGAGGTTGCCGAGGCCGTAGAGAATGCCGGGATTGCGATTGCCGACCGGCTCGCTCTCGCGCTCGCCGATTTCGACGAGGTTGAGGCGGATGCCGAATTCGCGATGCGGCGCCAGCACCTCCTCCAGCAGCGAGGAGAGCGGCAGCACCCGCATATGCGCCTCGTCCGCCGCCGAAAGCGTGGTGAGGCGGCGCAGGATGTCGCGGCAACGCTCGCTCTGGCTGCGCAGGAGCTGCACGTCCTCCTTGAAACGGTCGTCCGTGCCGAGCTCGCGCTCCATCTCGCGCGCCACGACGCTGATCGTGGCGAGCGGCGTGCCGAGCTCATGCGCCGCCGCCGCCGCCAGGCCGTCGAGCTGGGAAAGGTGCTTCTCGCGCTGGAGGATGAGTTCGGTCGCCGCCAGCGCGTCGGAAAGCTCCGCCGCCTCCTGCGACACGCGGTAGGAATAGAAGGCGGCAAAGGCCGTGGTCGAGACGATGGCGAACCAGAAGCCGGCCGTCAGGATCGGCGGCACGACGAGCACCGTGCCGGGAAACCACGGCAGCGGGAAGGGCGTGAAGGCGAGCGCCGTGATGCCGAGCACCGAGAGCAGGCCGAGCGGCAGGCTGAAGCGGATCGGCTGCAGCGAGGACGAGATGATGACCGGCACGCAGACGAGCGGCGCGAAGGGATTGGCAAGCCCCCCGGTGATGAAGAGCAGCGCCGTAAGCTGGCACAGGTCGAAGGCGAGCAGCAGGAAGGCGGAGGCCGGCGTCAGCCGGTGCGTCGGCGAGAACCGCACGGCGAGGAAGAAGTTCACCGCTGCGAGCAGCGCGATCAGCACGGCGGCCGGCAGCAGCGGCAGCGGGAAATCGAGCCACAGCCCGACGACGATGACCGTGATCGACTGGCCTGCGACCGCCAGCCAGCGCAGCCGGATGATCGTCTCGAGGCGCAGGCGCCGGCCGGAACCCTCGAAGTCGATGTCCTGGTAACCCGTCATCCCGCCGTCCTTCCGTTCGCAAACCTGCTTCTGCCCTTCTAGAGCATTTCCGCTTGTGTTCGAATCGCGAAAACGCTCCATCTGCTTGTCCTCAAGCATCTGCGGGACGCAAGGCGCTCCGCCCTTTCGCTGGAAGGCTCTAAACCGCGAAAATGCCGGGAGCGATTTGTCTTTCCGCAAGTTTCTGCGCAAAACCCCCGGGCAATTGCTGGAAATTGCGCGATCAGGTCCCGCGCGGCTTGGCGCGCGTCGTCGGCAGGGCGTCCGCCGGATCCTCCGGCCAGGGATGTTTTGGATAGCGCCCGCGCATGTCCGCGCGCACGTCGCGCCACGAGCCCGCCCAGAAGCCGGGCAGGTCGCGCGTCGTCTGGATCAGCCGATGGGCGGGTGAGTGGAGTTCGAGCAGCAGCGGCAGCCGCCCGCCCGCGACGGCCGGATGCTGCTTCAGCCCGAACAGTTCCTGCACGCGGATCGCCAGCACCGGCTCGTCGCCGTCGTAGCGGATCGGGTGGCGCTGGCCGGTCGGCGCCTTGAAATGGGTGGGGGCGAGCCGGGCGAGGTCGCGCTGCGCCGCATAGGGCACCAGCGCCATCAGCCCTTCCTGCAAGCGCGCCGAGGAAATGTCGTCGAGGCCGCGGGCGTTTTCCTGGAACGGCACGAACCAAGCGTCGAGCGTGGCGAGCAGCGCGTCGTCGCCGGTATCCGGCCAGGGTTCGCCGATCGAACGGTGCAGAAAGCCGATCCGGTCGCGCAGCTGCGCCGCCTCGCGGGAAAACGGCAGGATATCGAGACCGAGCTGGCGCACGCCCTCGGCCAGCGCCTGCGCCGCCTTCGGCCCGCTCGGCCGCGGAAGCGGCGTTTCTTCGAGGATCATCGCCCCGAGGCGAACGACCCGGCGGGCGCGCACCTGCCGGCTCGCCCGGTCGAAGACGCACTGGTCTTCCCGCACGATATTTTTCGCAAGTTCGGCCTCGACATCCAAGCGGTCGATTTCCGCCGCGGCGAGAATGCGCTGCCGCCCCGCCTGGCCGGTGAGGTCGGCGACGACGATCATGTCGGCGCCGGCCAGCCGCTCGGTCTCCGGAAGCTCCGCCCCGCGCCCGTTCGCCATGACGAAGCGCCCGCGCCCGCCGCGTTGCAGCGCGACGCGGTCGGGAAAGGCATGCAGCAGCAAGGCGCCAGGCGTGCTTGCGGCACTGGCTTTCGCCTTGCCGAACCCGTCCGCCATGCGCTGCGCCAGCCGCCGCGCCGCCTCCGCCCGCTCCCCGCGCTCATTGGCGAAGCGCCGCAGCCGCTCCTCGATATCGACGGCCGTGCCGCCAAGCCCCTGCTCGGTCAACAGCACCGCCAGCCGTGCCGCAGCCGCCTGTTCGCCCGCCGCCGCCGCATGAAAAATCATCGCCGCGAGCCGTGGCGGCAGCGCGAGGTCGCGAATGCGTTTTCCCGCCGGGGTCAGCGTGCCGTTTTCATCGAGCGCACCGAGAAGGCGCAGCAGGTTGCGCGCCTCTTCCACCGCCGCGGCCGGCGGCTGGTCGACGAGCCGCAGCGCCGCGGGATCGCTCACCCCCCAATAGGCAAGGTCGAGCATGAAGCCGGAGAGGTCGCTGGAGAGAATCTGCGGCGGCGTGAAGGCGGGCATCGCCGCCGTCTGCCCGGCATGCCAGAGCCGGATGGCGATGCCCGGCTCCGTTCGCCCGGCGCGGCCGGCCCGCTGGTCGGCGGAGGCGCGCGACACGCGCACCGTCTCCAGCCGGGTGATGCCGGTCGCCGCCTCGAAGACCGGCAGGCGCTGCAAGCCGCTGTCGATGACGATGCGCACGCCGTCGATGGTGATGGAGGTTTCGGCGATCGACGTCGCCAGCACGATTTTTCGCGTGCCCGCGGGGGCGGGGCGGATCGCCGCGTCCTGCTCCTTCTGGCCGAGATTGCCATAGAGCGGCACGATCGTGGTTTCTGCTCCGAACCGGCCCTCCAGCCGTTCGGCGGTGCGGGTGATTTCGGCCTGCCCGGGCAGGAAGGCGAGGATCGACCCGCTTTCGCCGCGATGCGCCTCGGCAATGGCGCGCGCCATCGTGTCCTCGATGCGCTCCCCCGCCGGCCGGTCCTGATGGCGGATGTCGACGGGAAATGCCCGCCCCTCGCTGACGATGACAGGCGGATCGTCGAGCAGAGCGGCGACGCGCGCCACATCGAGCGTCGCCGACATGACGAGCAGGCGAAGATCCTCGCGCAGCGCCGCCTGCACGTCCAGCGCCAGCGCGAGGCCGAAAT
>NZ_CP015736.1:4235000-4678597 GCF_001652565.1 Shinella sp. HZN7
GCCGAATAGCCGCCCCCGCAGCAAGCGCAACGCGTGAGGCCGGAAAAGAGATACCTGGGTCGGCGGCGATAGTTCATCTTGCGGATATCGGCGACACCGCTCTCGTCCCTCTCCGTCCGGTTTTCGCCCTGTCGCGCCTTCACGGCCTTCCAGAGATCGTCGTCGAGTATGCGCAGCTCCGGCGCCTCCTGAACGACCCAATCGGATTCGGGATTGGGGCGAGCCTGGCGCTTGCCTGTATCGGGGTCCTTCACGAAGCGCTGGCGGTTCCAGACGATCTTGCCGACATACATCTCATTGTTGAGGATGCCGTTCCCCCGCTTGGGGTTGCCGTTGATCGTGCTGAAGCCCCAATCTCCGCCGGACGGGGCGGCGATACCCGCCTTGTTCAACGCGAAGGCTATGGTCTTGGCCGACTTGCCGGCGGCATAGTCGCGGAAGATGCGGCGGACGACTTCGGCTTGAGCCTCGTTGATCGTGCGGTCTCCGCGGATCGGTTCGCCGTTGGCGTCGAACCTCTTTACCACGTCATAACCGTAGGAATTGCCGCCGCCCGATTTTCCGGCCTCAACACGGCCACGCTGCCCGCGGCGGGTCTTGTCGGCCAGATCCTTCAGGAAGAGCGCGTTCATCGTGCCCTTGAGCCCGACATGCAACTCGCTGATCTCGCCCTCCGACAGGGTGAGCATCTTCACGTCGGCATAGCGCATGCGCTTGTAGATGCCGGCGATGTCTTCCTGATCCCGGCTGATCCGATCCAGCGCCTCGGCCATGACCAGGTCGAAACGGCCGCGGCTGGAATCCATGATCAGCGCCTGGATGCCAGCGCGCTGGATCATGCTGGAGCCGGAAACGGCGTGGTCAGAGTATTCCTCGACAATGGTCCAACCCTGCTTCTCAGCATGAAGGCGGCACATCCGAAACTGGTCGGCGATGGACGCGTCGCGTTGACTGTCGGACGAATAGCGGGCGTAGATCGCGATCTTCAATGCGCGTCTCCTCTCTGCATCAAGAGGCGCGCTTCCCCCGTCGCCTCGTCGCCTTCACTTCCTCCGCGTAGCATTCCCGCGCAGCTTGCCGCGCCAAAAAGTCCACCAAACGCAAAAGCCGCGGGTCGGGATCGCCACGAGGAGTAAAGGTAAGTTCCGGTTCGTTGAGCAGAAGAGATTCGAGCAGCTCTTCGCGCTCGCTTCTCTTCATTTTCGCCGGAGTATGGGTTGATCGCACGCTCATGCCCGGTAGAGTTTGCCGGATATGAAGTATAAGCAACTGAAAACACGATAGAATGCTCGGCGACTATTGCTGTGTTCCGGCGTATGCTGGCGCGGCGCGGCGTACGTCCGCGCGCTGTGGCATAGCGAAATAACCTGTTCGCTTTTGTCTCCGAACCGACCATCGGTCGCACCGAGATGGCATTTTTCAGATCGCTCAACATGAACGCCATCGTAGCGTATTGCGTTTTACGATACAATCTCTTATCATGCGGTCAAGGAGAAAATTTATGGCCGCCAATGCCGAACGTAAGGAATATCCAATCTCGATGCGACTGCCGGAAGCGGATGTCGCGATGATCGATCGCGCGGCAACGCTGCGTGGGCGCTCGCGAACCGACTTCGTGCGTGACGCTGCGGTGCGTGCGGCCGAAGAAGTCGTCATGGAACAAAGCCTGATCCGCATGAGCCCGCAAGGGTTCGCCGGATTCATAGAGGTTCTCGCCGCCCCGGCAGCTCCGGTTCCCGAAATGGTCGAACTGGCCAGGCGGCCGGCGCCCTGGGAAGCCGGTTATGAGCCCAAGCGGTAAATCGTGGCGCTATCGGCTCCCGAACCACTCACCGCCACGCATGACGTGTCGGAGTTCTCCTGTGGAAACCCGACGCTTGATCACTGGCTGAAGACACGCGCTCTGTCCAATCAGCAGAAGGGTTTCACGGCCGTTCTCGTTGTTCACGAGGCTGGACGTGTCGTCGGCTACTACGGTCTTGCTCCGACCGCCGTTGTCCCGGGAGTGCTGCCGCGCTCGATCCGCACTGGTCAGCCGCCCGATCCGGTCCCCTGCCTTCTTCTCGGCCAGCTTGCCACCGATACGGAATGGTCGGGGCGCGGCATTGGCACGGGCCTGGTAAAGCATGCGCTTCAGCGCTGCGTTCAGGCCGCAAGTCTGATCGGCGGGCGCGCGCTGATGGTCAACGCCGTGGATAATGAAGCCGCGCAGTTCTGGCAACGGCGTGGTTTCCTTCCCACGCGGGACGATCCGCTTGTTCTTTTCCGCTCGATGGCCGCGATCGCAGCCTCACTCGCTGACGCCCAAACCGGCATTTAGCGGATGCGGGGACGCGCACCATCACGGTACTCCGGCGCCAGATCCGCGCGGCCTGCTGCCGAGCCCGTTCCGGGGCCGGACCTTGTCGGACGGTCACGCCAACATCGGCGAGATAACGGTGAAAGGCAAGAATTTCCGGTGAAATCACAT
This sequence comes from Shinella sp. HZN7, assembly GCF_001652565.1. Lineage (NCBI taxonomy): Bacteria > Pseudomonadati > Pseudomonadota > Alphaproteobacteria > Hyphomicrobiales > Rhizobiaceae > Shinella > Shinella sp. HZN7. Next base: position 4,237,471 of record NZ_CP015736.1, read on the forward strand.
TCTGTACTTGTTATCGTTTGAGGTAATATCGCGAAATCGGCTTAATACAGTACATGACGTCAAACCCTCCAACGAAGCATCACTATATTCCAGCGTTTTACCTGAGAAGATGGGCGGGTGGCGACGGCAAGGTCACGGAGTTCACCAAACCGCGTCATGACATCGTCGCGAGAAGGATCATGCCTGATCGCACCGGGTATCAGGAGCGCCTGTATGAACTGAAGGGCTTTGAGCCGAGCCTTGCGCAGCAGGTTGAAGAAAAGTTTTTCAAGCCGCTCGATACCTGGGCGTCCAACGCGCTCACCATGCTCGAACGACACGGCCACCAGGCGCCTTGGGACAGCCATAGCCGCTCGGCGTGGACGAGGTTTCTCCTGTCGCTGCTGCTGCGTTGCCCCGAGGATATCGAGGCTTTCAGGGAATGGTGGCACGAGGATTTCAGCCGCACCGACGCTGACGCTGAAGCGCGCTATCAGGCTGCGCGCGGCGCTGAAGATCCAGAGACCTTTGCCGAGTTCCTCGCCGGCCAACCGCTAGGCATCAAGGAACGCCATCAGTTCCAGGTCTTCTATTCCCTGGTCGACCACGACAGCGTTGGCGGCAAAATCAACGAAATGGACTGGCGCGTGCTGCAATCACCGCCAGCCGCCCCCGCATTCCTGACCTCCGACCGCCCGATAATCAGGACGAATGGCCTCGATCAGGAGGGTGACCATATCGCGCTGCCGATTGGTCCGCGCCTTCTCTTCATCGCCTCCCATGATCGCGGCTTTCTCGATGGAGTCCTGCGCACAAACCAGATCGCTCTCGTGAAGGAATGCAATCGGCAGGTCGTCGAAGGCGCATCGCGGTTCGTCTACGGCATGGATCAGAATCAGGCGCGCTTCATTCAGAACCGCTTCGGCAGGACGCCACAGCCGCGTCTGATGGAAAGCATCGTTCAACGGCGACGAGACGAAGCGGCGCGTCAGGCCAAATAGCGTGTTCGAACTAGGAGTGTCATAATGGGGGGAACAACAAGAATGAATTTCCTGAATCTGGACGACAAGGAACTCGATCAACACATCTATCGCATCATGCCGCAGGAGTACGTTTTCACGCTGTTCAGCGACAGCCAGAACGTCCTGAGCAAGATCAGCAATTGGAAGGATAAGTTTGAGAATTTCCAGCTCAACCTCGGCGGAACGTTGGATGGAGAACGGTTCGATTACGGTTTCAAGGATGATTTCGTCGGCCAATGCTGGACGCGGCACAGCCTCTCGGAAGCGATGTGGGGAATTTATGCGAACGATCCGAGTAAGAGGTATCTGCGTATCCGTTCGACGCCACGCAAACTGCTGACATCGCTTGCCGCAGCTCACCCTCGCATGCCTCAAGACACCTGTTTTGTAGGCGCCGTCAGCTATGAAACCGAGCCGGTCCTGAAGGAATATCTGGCCAACAACGGACGCCTGGAAATCTCGGCACGAGGACTCGTCCGATCGCTTCTTCTCAAGCGTCGGGCCTTCAAGCACGAGGCCGAAATACGCTTGCACCACTTCGGCGATGCGGGCAACTGCGATCCCCGCGGTCTTTATCGGTATCCGGTCGACCCTCACGATATGATCACACAGTGTTGGTTTCCACGCAGAACTGAGCCGGTTAGGCGCATAATTTCCATTGAGAATTGAGCCATGTGAACCTTCCCCAACGCGGAGAGCGACGGGGGCAACGGAGTGATCCACATGGGACTTTTAAATATCATTCGTCGGATGGCGCTGCGTGAGAAGCAGTCGATCCGCGAGATCAGCCGGCGAACAGGGCTGTCGCGGAACACGATCGCGAAGTATCTGAACGCTGGTACAATCGAACCAACATTCACCGTACCGGAACGACCGAGCAAGCTTGATCCGTTTGCCGACAAGCTGGCGGCCTGGCTGAAGACCGAGGCCGGGAAGTCGCGCAAACAGCGACGAACACTGAAGCAGGTTCATGCCGACCTGGTGGCTCTCGGCTTTACCGGCTCCTATGGTCGGGTTGCCGCCTTCGCCCGTGATTGGCGAGCGGAACGACAACGTGAGCAGCAGACGACGGGCCGCGGCATATTTGTTCCGCTGTCTTTCCGCCCAGGCGAAGCATTCCAATTCGATTGGAGTGAGGACTATGCCGTCATTGGCGGCGAGCGCACAAAGCTGCAGGTCGCGCATATCAAGCTATCGCACAGTCGCGCGTTTTTGGTCAGGGCGTATCTGCTGCAGACGCACGAGATGCTGTTTGACGCCCATTGGCACGGCTTCCGTGTGTTCGGCGGCGTCCCTGCTCGCGGCATTTACGATAACATGAAAACCGCGGTCGATCGCGTCGGTCGTGGCAAGGAGCGACAGGTCAATATCCGTTTCCTCGCGATGACGAACCACTACGTCTTTGCGCCTGAGTTTTGCAATCCTGCCGCGGGCTGGGAGAAGGGCCAGGTCGAGAAGAATGTCCAGGATGCCCGGCCGCGACTGTGGCAACAGATGCCGGACTTTCCTGATCTGGCGGCATTGAATGCCTGGCTGGAACAGCATTGCCAGGACCTGTGGCGCGACACAGCACACGGCACCTTGCCCGGCACGATCGCGGACGTCTGGTCCGCGGAACAGCCAGCATTGATGGCGCTCCCCGCTGCGTTTGACGGCTTCGTCGAGCAGGGCAAACGTGTCTCTCCGACATGCCTGATCACCTTCGAGCGGAACCGCTATAGCGTGCCTGCATCGTTTGCGAACCGGCCTGTCAGCTTGCGAATCTATCCCGAGCGACTGGTCGTTGCGGCCGAGGGTAATGTCCTATGCGAACATCCGAGGGTGATTGAGCGCAGCCACGACAAACCGCCGCGGACGATTTACGACTGGCGACACTACCTTGCCGTCATTCAGCGCAAGCCCGGTGCCTTGCGCAATGGTGCGCCTTTCCTGGAATTGCCGCTGGCCTTTCGACAGTTGCAGGACCAGATGCTGCGTCGCCTGGGCGGCGATCGTGAGATGGCCGATATCCTTGCTCTGGTGCTTCATCACGACGAACAGGTCGTCGTCAGGGCTGTGGAGCTGGCTCTGGATCAAGGCGTCGCGACCAAGACGCATGTGCTGAACCTGCTGCATCGTCTGATCGATGGGAAGACGACTGACGGCCCCGACATCGACACGCCACAGGCGCTGACCTTGTTGCGTGAACCCAAGGCCAACGTCGAACGCTACGATGGCTTGCGTGTCCGGATCGTGGGAGGTCGCCATGCGTCATGATCCCGCAAGTGCCGCCGTCGTCATCATGCTGCGGAGCCTGAAGATGTATGGCATGGCCCAAGCCGTCACAGACCTGATTGAGCAAGGGGCTCCAGCTTTTGATGCGGCCGTGCCGATCCTGTCCCAGTTGCTGAAAGCCGAGATGGCCGAACGTGAGGTTCGCTCGATTGCCTATCACATGAAGGCTGCTCGCTTCCCAGCCTATAAGGACATCTCCGGGTTCGACTTCGCCGCCAGCGAAATCAACGAAGCGACGGTGCGCCAACTGCACCGATGCGAGTTCATGGACGGGGCGCAGAATATCGTGCTCGTCGGTGGGCCGGGCACAGGAAAAACACATGTCGCGACTGCCCTTGGGGTCCAGGCGATCGAGCATCACCGCCGGAAGGTCCGCTTCTTCTCGACCATCGAATTGGTCAATGCGCTCGAGCAGGAGAAGGCAAAGGGCAAGGCAGGTCAGATCGCCGAGACGCTGGTCCGTCTCGATCTGCTGATCCTCGATGAACTAGGATACCTTCCGTTCAGTGCTTCCGGCGGAGCGCTGCTCTTCCACCTGTTGAGCAAGCTCTATGAGCGCACCAGCGTCGTCATCACCACCAACCTCAGCTTCAGCGAATGGGCAACCGTCTTCGGCGACGCCAAGATGACGACAGCTTTGCTCGATCGCCTGACCCACCGTTGCCACATCCTGGAAACCGGTAACGACAGCTTCCGCTTCAAGGCCAGCTCGGCCGCAGCAGCACAGAAGAGAGGAGAAAAGGCCAATCCCTTGACCAAACCCTGATCAGAAAACCATACTCAGAGGTGGCTCACTTCTCGGTGGAAAAACCGGCTCAGTTCTGCGTGGAAACCAACACTTCCAGATCACGGACGCACCTGCTGATGGTTGATTCCTGTATTTCTAACGATTTACCCGCCTTTCGAAAACTCCCTTGCTCCGCTGATGCAACAAAGTAACGCAAATGACGGATTTCAATCCAAGATTCATAGATTTTTCTAGCTTTATTGACCATGTATCCTATTTATAGGTGAGTGGAGCGGCGATAGATTTTTTAATACTATTCCAAGCAATCGTTTCTTATGACATTTTGATGTAGTCGCCTGGCGCGTCTGCAAGCGGCGTAATGACCGTGCTGGCGTTCAAGTGTCGCGCGGATGCGTCGCGCGCTTGAGACCTCTCGGCCATCCAATCCGCCCATTCCGGCCACCAAGATCCTGGCTTGACGGGCGTATTCTCCACCCAATCGTCGGGAGAGACATAGGTATCGCCGCGCGCTCGCCTACTGACCTGATACTGGCGCCGCGGGCGGCCCGGCTCACTGACGATTCCTGCATTGTGACCTCCATTCGTCAGAGCGAAGGTGACCTCCGTCGCTGTGAGAAGATGCAGTTTGTAGACAGAGCGCCATGGCGCAACGTGATCGGTGGTTGTGCCGACGCAGAATATCGGGAGGTTGATATCCCCAAGCGAAATAGGCTTGCCCCCCACCTGATATCGGCCGGATGCCAGGTCGTTCTGCAGGTAGAGACGACGAAGATATTGTGAATGCATCTTCGCGGGCAGACGTGTGCCGTCGGCATTCCAGGCCATCAGATCGTTCATCGGTCTGCGGTCACCCAAGAGATACTCATTGATGATGCGCGACCAAAACAGGTCGTACGAGCGTAGCAACTGGAAGGCCGCCGTCATCTGCTCGGCATGCAGGTAGCCGACTTCGGCCATCTGCGCTTCGAGGAGCGCGATCTGGCTTTCGTCGATGAGCAGACCGAGCTCGCCTGGCTCGCTGAAATCCGTCTGGGCTGCGAGCAGGCTCACGGATGCCAGCCTGTCGTCGAGGTCGCGGGCCATGGCGGCCGCAGCGATGGAAAGCAGCGTACCGCCGAGGCAATAGCCAGCCGCATGCACTCTGGCGCCGGCCGCAATCGTGTTGACTGTGGAGAGCGCAGCGTGGAAACCAAGGTCGAGATACTCGGCCATGCCCATGTCGCGGTCGCCGGGATCCGGGTTTTTCCAGGAGATGCAGAAGACGGTGAAACCCTGATCGACAAGGTAGCGGATCAGGGAATTGTGGGGCGACAGATCAAGAATGTAGTATTTCATGATCCATGCAGGAACGATCAGGATCGGTTCCGGATGGACCACTTCCGTGGTGGGCTCGTACTGGATGAGCTCGATCAGCCGGTTCCTGAACACGACCTTGCCCGGCGTGGCGGCGACGTCCTTTCCTACGACAAAATTCTCCGTCCCGGCCGGGGGCTGATTGGCCATTCGGCGCGCGATGTCGTCGAACAGGTTGGAGAGGCCACGCGCCAGATTGGCTCCGTTTTCATCGAGGCTTTTCCTGATGACGACTGGATTAAGCATCGCGAGATTACTGGGCGAAAGCATCTCCATCCACTGCTCCACACCGAAGGCGACGAGACGCTGATGATGCGGGTCAACGCCCCAGACATCGCGCGTGGCCTCTCCCCACCAGCGACGTTGCATTTCGAAGGACTGTCCGAACAGGTTGAACGGCCATTGGCCCCATGAGGGGTCGGCGAACCGCCGGTCCGACAAAGGTGGCAAGGCGCCAGCACTCTGACCATCGTCACTCTGGGAAAGTCCTGCCTTGATGATGGTCTGGATTCGCTCCAGTTGATCAAGCGCCAATCGCGAGAGTTCGGCGCGCTTACCCGGACTTGTCGCGAGATGGCTTGCCCAGTCCATCCACGCGAGCAAGGGCGATTCCGGTGAAATCGAAGACCATGCACGCGACCACGCTGCGTGCGCCTCTTCGTCCAGTTCCTTGCTCGATTTTTCTTCTTTTCTTGATTCCATCTCAGTCACTTCCACCCGCCGCGACCATCGGCGGGCCCGGCAAACATTTCGGTTCCTAGTTAGTTGAGGCCGCCCGAAGCTCGGGTCACGTCCTCTGGGGGCGTCCACGCCTCGGAGGAGATTTCGCTTCAGATGTGCCGGCGGCCGGCGCTTGCGTCGCCTGGGGGGACGGCGCGGCAGGTTCCGAACCCGTCACTGGCGGCGTTTCGGCCTCAACCGCTTTTGCCTGCCGGGCTTTCTCCGCTGCGCGCCCGAACATCTCCGTCACCTGCGCAAGGGCCGCATTGCCCGCATCCGGGAGCGTGTCGCCGCCAGCGTGCGCCAGTTCCGAGATGATCATTGCGACCCTGTCGATCTCGTCGGCGTCCGACCCTTCGAGCAGCGCAGGGAGCGCTTCGATGGTCGCATCGCCCTTATAGGCAAGCAGCAGGGCCTGTTCGCGCACGAGCCGCCGGAAGAAGCCGGGATCGAAACCGGAATGAGCACCGTCGTTCCAGAACCGGGCAGCGTGGTGGTAGAGACGTTCGTCGATGCTGCCCTGGTGATGGAGGACATGGAACAGGGCGCGAAGGGAGGCCTCCAGCAGCCCGCCCTTGTGCAACTGGTCGTCCAAGCGGGCGACCATCTGCCGGACCATCTCGCGGTGCTCGGGGGTATCACCTGGATGGGGCCGGGCCGGACGCGCGTCGTCCATCGTCTGTCCGGCGAGAGCCTTCAGTCCCGGCGAGCCGTACAGGACATCGAACCACATCGCGTAGATCTGGTCCCGGTGGTCGCGATATCGATCCAAGAAATGCTCGACTGCACGCGACAGGTCCTGCTGCATGACGAGGAACGGATTGTCGGAAGGCACCGGCTGACGGTTCTGGCGAACCTCGCTGGCGAGCTCGCTCACGGTGCTCGCCAGCGGATGGTCGCTCGACCATAGTTCGAACGATGCCCGCAGCGGATGAAGCGCCTGCAGCCATCGGGCGGAGTAGGACGTCGAGAAGGCCCGTATCCAGGGCTGCAGCGTGTTGCGGTAGAGAGCCAGGTTGATGTCGGAGACCCGGGCGGCCGCGGCGAAGCGGCAGTCCGATTCCGGATCCGGACGGACAATGTCGCGAACTTCCCCGATGCTGCTGCGCCTGACCGACATCAGGTGGGAGTCGGCGAAGTCGCGGACGTCCTGGGGCGTGGCGTCGACCGTCGCCCGATAGATGCCCGCGGGGAAGAGGTCGATCTGGTCGATCATGCTCGCGAACTTGCGGTGCTCCTTCTTGCCGACGCTGCTGGAGACGAAGATGCCGAGATGGCCGATGCTGTCATGCGTGGTGTAGAGGATGGTCTGGTCGTGGCTGAGCACCTCGTCGTCATCGCGATAAAGGTCGGTGATCCAGCCCAGGGCCTGCGCAGGCGGGGTGATGTTGTCGCCGTATGAGCAGAAGACGACGATCGGCGAGCGGATGTTGCGCAGGTCGATGCGCAAGCCGTCGGAGGTCATGAGTTGCGCGGTCGAGAGCTTGTTGCCGATGAACAGGTTGTCGACGATGTACTGCATCTCGACGTCGTTGAGGAAGACGTAGCCGCCCCAGTATTTCTCGAAACCGATATAGCGCTCGGCCTCGGTGTCGGCGCTTGCGTAGACGTTGTACTGCTTCGACCAGAGCGTGTTGGCGGGATCGAGGTTCTCGAAGTTCTGCACGAGCCATGCGCCGTCGAATCGGCCGGCGCCTATGTCGCCGGTCAGCGCGGTCAGCCAGCTCCCACCGAGCAGGCCGCCGGCATAGCGCATCGGATTGTTGCCCGCCCAGTAGGACAGCGGCGTGCCGGCTACGATCAGCGGCCCGAACAGGTCTGGCCAGACCGCCGCCGCCATCAGCAATTGCCAGCCGGCCTGACAATTACCGATCACCGCCGGCTTGCCCTTGCTTCCGGGATGCAACCCGCCGACTCGCTCGACGAAGGCCGAGAAGGTGCGCATGACATCCTCGATGGTCTGGCCGGGAACGGGATCGGGCAGGAAGCCCACGAAGTAGCACGGGTGACCAGCCTTGATCGCGGCGCCGATCTCGCTGTCGGGCTTAAAGCCGCCGATGCCGGGCCCATGCCCGGCGCGCGGGTCGATTACGATGAACGGGCGCCGCGTCTCGTCGGCCTTCTGGCCGCCGGACGGTACGATCCGCACGAGCGCATAGTTGGTCGGTCGCGGCAGGTCCGCCCCCGACATGACGGATTCGAAGGGGAAGTTGAGGACGCCGGGACTGCCGTCCCGCAGCTTGTCGCGATACTGGTCGCCCACCTGTCTCTCAATATCCGCATACAGGATCGAGCGCTGCCATGCATCGATCCCATAGGCATAGGCCGCTTGCAGCAGCGCCAAAGGATCGCCATGCAAATCCGACCATTGCGTTTTTGAGGTTGTTGGCTCGGACATGGGTTTCCTCCGATGCATCGCCATTTGACAAGGACAGGACGAAGGCTCGCGCCTCAACCTGACGGTTCAGTTCGCCTCCAGCGCCAGAGCCACGCCCTGTCCACCACCGATGCACAGCGTCGCCAGACCTTTCCGCGCGCCACGTCGTTGCATCTCATGAATGAGCGTCACAAGGATGCGCGCCCCCGAGGCGCCGATGGGATGCCCGAGCGCGATCGCGCCGCCGTTGACGTTGACCTTCGAAGTATCCCAGCCGAGCTCCTTGTTCACAGCCAGCGCCTGTGCCGCGAAAGCCTCGTTGGCCTCGATGAGATCGAGATCGCCGATGGTCCAGCCGGCCCGCTTGAGCGTGCGCTGCGTGGCGCTGACCGGGCCAATGCCCATGATGGCGGGATCTACGCCGGCGCTGGAATATCCTCTGATCCAACCCAGCACGGGCAGCCCGAGGGTCTTCGCCTTGGCCGCGCTGGCGAGTACGAGCAGGGCGGCGCCGTCGTTGATCGTCGAGGCATTGCCAGCGGTCACCGTGCCGTCCTTCCTAAAGGGCGGCTTGAGCTTGGCGAGTCCTTCTGCCGTCGTGTCCGCGCGCGGTTGCTCGTCGGTGTCGAAAACGACCGGGTCACCCCTGCGCTGTGGAATGGTGATCGGTGTGATCTCGTCGCGGAAACGGCCGGAAGCGCTCGCGGTGACGGCCTTGTTCTGCGAGGCGGCGGCAAACGCATCCTGATCCTCACGCGTGATCGAATAGCGCTCCGCGAGGTTCTCGGCCGTGATGCCCATGTGACAATCGTTGAAGGCGTCCCAGAGACCGTCCCGGATCAGGCTGTCCTCGATCTGTGCATGGCCGAGCCGAAGTCCCGTGCGGGCCCTGGGCAGCAGATAGGGGGCAAGCGACATGTTCTCCTGGCCGCCGGCCAGAACGAGATCGGCGTCCCGGGCGCGGATCGCCTGAGCCGCAAGATGGACCGCCTTCAGGCCCGAGCCGCAGACCTTGTTCAACGTGAGTGCCGGCACCGCATGGGGGAGGCCGGCCTTGAGGGCGGCCTGGCGCGCCGGATTCTGTCCGCCTCCGGCCGAAACGACCTGCCCGAGAATGACCTCATCGATTTCTTCGGGGGCGATTCCCGTCTCCTCGAGCACGCTGCGGATCAGCGCGGCACCGAGATCGGAGGCCGGCAGGTTGGCAAGGCTGCCCTGGAAGGCACCGATGCCGGTCCGTGTTGCTGCCAGTACGGCGACGTCCTTCGTCATTCTCAACTCCTTAAGTCGCCGGCACGCACGGGACGACGCGGGACCTTTCGCCCCGTGCGTGCCGGCGCGGCGTCAGTACATGTGCTGGCCGCCGTTCATCGCGATGTTGCTGCCGGTCATGTAGGCGGCGGCGTCACTTGCGATGAAGGCGACGAGCGCCGCGATTTCGTCGGGTTCACCGAGGCGCCCGACCGGGATGGCGCCGACGATCTTGGCGAGAACATCCTCGGGGACCGCTGTCACCATCTTGGTGGCGAGATAGCCGGGCGAGACCGTGTTGACGGTAATTCCCTTCCTGGCAACTTCCTGAGCCAACGCCTTGGTGAAGCCATGGATACCTGCCTTCGCGGCAGAGTAGTTAGTTTGCCCGAACTGGCCTTTGCTCCCGTTGATCGATGAGATGTTGATGATCCGCCCCCAGCCGCGTTCGAGCATACCGTCGATGAGAGGCTTGGTGACGTTGAACAGCGAGTCGAGATTGACCCGCAGGACCGCGTCCCAGTTTTCCTTCTCGAGCTTGCGGAACGTGGCGTCGCGGGTGATGCCCGCGTTGTTGACGAGAATGTCGACCCGATGGCCGTCGGTGCCGATGCGCTCGGCCATGCGCAGACATGACTTGAAATCGGCGACATTCACGTCGTAGGAAACGAAACTGTAGCCTTTGGCTTTCTCGGCGGATAGCCATTCGCGGGCGGAACCCTCGTCGCGTGCATGGGTCACGAGCACCTTGTGGCCTGCGTCGTGTAGAGCCCGGGCGATTGCCTCGCCCAGGCCTCCCATGCCACCGGTCACCAAAGCAGTCCTTGGTTCAGTCGACATCGTTCACGCGCCAGCGGATTTTTCAGAAGTCTTCACGCCCGGAACAGGCCAGAGGTTGGCCCACTGCTTGAAGATGTCCCGGATCGGTTGCGCCGAACCCACGCCGCCCACAGTCTCGCTGACAGCTTTCTGCCAGGTTTCGATCGCCTCCTGGAGGCCACTGGTGAACGCCGCCTGATTGCTGATCGCCACTTGGGTAAGCTCTTGCGTATCTCCGACACGCTGCTGTAACTGCCGCCAGAACGATTCGCCTGGCAGTGTCGCGAGGCTTTGCCAGTTCTCGGCTTTGCGAAGGCCTTCGATCTCGGCCTTGACCTCGGCGATGCCTTCGGCGCTCGCCTGGGAAGCAACATCGACCCACCGCTTGCCGCCCTCCTGGAGGAGGCGGTTGATCTGAATCTGCAATTCAAGGTTGGCTTTGTGCAATTTAAGGGGCACGACGTCGACACTCATGGAAACCTTCCTTCGGTTTTGATTTGCCCGGGGGCGGGATTTTAGACCATCGCTTCGATCGCCCGGCGGAGTCGCTTGCATCTCGCATCGGCGAAGCCGAAAATGGGATGCTGCGGCGAGGCATGTGGGACGAGCTGCCGCGTGATCTTTTGGCTGGACCTGTATTTGGCTCCCAGCAAACCTGCTTTTTGTCGAGATCGTGACAGAAATCTGCGGCTGGCATGTACCAGTCCGGATGAGGGAATGCCCACAAGCTCCTCCAAACGGGCCAGAGACAGACCTAAGTCTGCAGCGCTAAGGGTAGCGAGCCGGGAACAAAAGTTCTATATTTAATTAAGCCCATAAGACTTGTATTACTCGCCGTAGTTCGGAATATGTTTCAATATTAATCGCCTTGATGCTCATGCATGACTCCAGATTCTAAGAACAACTTTAAACTATAGTTACGATCAATTAGATGCCGTTCTTTATCATCGGTAGATGACGACTCAATCATCAGCTGATGACAGTGCGCGAACCATATGTAAATCGGGTTCGGCTTGTCAATAGCGTTCAAAACAATGACCGCTTGCGCATCGGGCGCCGTCGATCCGGGATCGCGGATCGAGGCGGATCAACGAACATTTCGGCGGAGTTAACAGGGTAATCCGTCGACCCGTTACGTTTGACACCAGCTACGACCTCCTACGAGCTTGATCGCGGCGAGGCGGTTTTGTGCGTGCCTGTCGTGCTTGGTTGCGATTCGTCCAAAGCTTTTGATGCGATTGGAAAAGCGCTCGACGAGATCTCGCTGGCGGTAGCGCGGTGCGAGAGGGCATAGGTGACCTTGCTGTTTGCCTTGAGGGGGAAAACGAAATCAGCAAAGGAGGACATTCAGATCGTCAGAATCGTGGAAACTGAAGACGTCCGTCGGGTTAAATCACCATAGTTTCAGCGGCCCTGCATCAGTTTATCACGAGTTATCGATGCTCCGCGCCAATGGGTCTTCGGCTATTTCTCAGGCTAGCGGGGACCTCTGTTCATCAGCGCCGCCGCCGAGATGATTTCCAGCCTCTTTCTGGCGACCGGGAAGGCTGCTCTCAGGGAATGAAACCTAAGGGGCATTGGTGCGAAGGAGGGACCGACTAACCGCCTCCGAACAACCGATCCTGTTGATTTCGACGCCGGAGCGCGATGCAAATATCAGGTGACATACCCGCAGCATCAGCTATCGTCATCAGTCGTTGACCATTGGGTGTTAGAAATATACCGTGCGGTCAGTCGTTCACTCGCGAGTTGTATCGCCAGTGATATTTGCGCAGATCGCTTCCAGTTCTTAAGTCCCAACACGATCTCGCGCTTAGCAACGTGGATGCAACAAGGAACATTATGTCGCTTGATACCAGAAAATTATCGCTAATCGATCGCTACTGGCGTGCGGCCAATTATTTATCCGTTGGCCAGATTTATCTGATGGACAATCCGTTACTCCGCGAACCGCTGAAACCGGAGCATGTCAAACCGCGCCTCCTTGGGCATTGGGGAACGACCCCGGGGCTCAACTTCATCTATGCGCATTTGAATCGGATCATCACCGAGCGCGACGCGGACATCCTCTATGTCTGCGGGCCTGGGCACGGTGGCCCCGGCATGGTTGCGAATACCTGGCTGGAAGGCGTCTATTCCGAAACCTATCCCGAGATAGGTGATGATGAGCCCGGAATGAGACGGCTGTTCAAGCAATTCTCATTTCCAGGCGGCGTTCCGAGCCACGTTGCGCCGGAGACGCCAGGCTCGATCCATGAAGGCGGTGAGCTGGGTTATGCGCTGGTTCATGCCTACGGCGCCGCGCTAGACAATCCCGATTTGGTGGTGGCTTGCGTGGTAGGCGACGGCGAGGCAGAAACCGGACCGCTCGCGGCCGCATGGCATTCTAACAAATTTGTCAATCCGGCCCGTGACGGAATGGTTCTGCCCATCCTGCACCTCAACGGCTACAAGATCGCCAACCCCACCGTTCTTGCGCGGCTTTCCGACGACGAGTTGCAGCATCTTTTCATCGGCTACGGCTATGAGCCGTTCTTTGTCGAGGGTAGCGAGCCCGCTGAAATGCACCAGCAGATGGCCGGAGTGTTCGACACTGTCTTCGATCGGCTCGCTGCGATCCGAGGGAAGGCATCCTCGTCATCGGTGCGCCCGCAGTGGCCTATGATCATTCTGCGCAGCCCCAAGGGCTGGACAGGACCTAAGGTCGTGGACGGCAAGATGGTGGAGAACCACTGGCGCTCTCATCAAGTGCCGGTCGCGAATTGCCGCGAGGACGAAGGACACCGCGCTATCCTCGAGGAATGGCTGCGGAGCTACGGCCCGGAGGACTTGTTCGATGAAAGGGGCGCACTGAAGGCAGAGCTCAAGGCCTTGGCACCCAAGGGTCCGCGGCGCATGGGCGCCAATCCGCATGCCAACGGCGGCCTTCTGCGCAAGGAACTGCGTACACCCGACTTCCGCAGCTATGCCGTGGAGGTCGGCCGGCCCGGCGCGGCGGAAGCGCAGGCGACGAAAGTTCTCGGCGATTATCTACGCGACGTCCTACGGCTCAACGATGACGAGCGGAACTTCCGTGTGTTCGGGCCGGACGAGACGGCTTCCAACCGGCTCGGCAGCGTGTTCGAAGCGACGGACCGGGTCTGGATGGCCGAAACGCTCGAAACTGACGATCATCTGTCGCCCGACGGGCGCGTTATGGAAGTACTGTCCGAGCATCTGTGCCAGGGATGGCTTGAAGGCTACCTGCTCACTGGCCGCCATGGGTTCTTCTCTTGCTACGAGGCGTTCATCCACATTGTGGACTCCATGTTCAGCCAGCACGCCAAATGGCTGAAGGTTTCGCGCGAACTGGAATGGCGCAAGCCGATCTCCTCGCTAAACTATCTTCTGACTTCTCATGTATGGCGGCAGGATCATAACGGGTTCAGCCATCAGGATCCCGGCTTCATCGATCTCGTTGCAAACAAAAGCGCCGACATCGTCCGCGTCTATCTGCCCCCGGATGCGAATACCCTGTTGTGGGTCGGCGATCATTGCCTCAAGACGTGGGATCGGGTGAATGTCATTGTCGCTGGCAAACAGCCCGCGCCTCAATGGTTGACCATGACGGAGGCCGAGCAGCACTGCGAGGCGGGCCTTGGAATATGGGACTGGGCTGGAACCGAGGACGGATTGGAGCCAGACATCGTGATGGCCTGCGCCGGCGACGTGCCGACCATGGAAACGCTCGCCGCTGTCGACCTCTTGCGGCAGGCTCTGCCACATCTGCGCATCCGAGTCGTGAACGTCGTGGACCTGATGGCGCTGCAATCGCCGCAACACCACCCGCATGGTATTTCTAACGAGAAGTTCGACAGCATCTTCACACGCGACCGACCGGTGGTCTTTGCGTATCACGGCTATTCTTACCTTATCCATCGCCTTGTCTACAAACGCGCCAACCATCCAAATTTCCATGTGCGCGGCTTTATCGAAGAGGGGACCACGACGACGCCCTTCGATATGGCCGTCCTCAACGAGTTGGACCGGTTTCATCTGGCCATCGAGGCGATCGAGCGTCTTCCCGTCCTGAAGGAGAAGGGAGCGGAGATCGTTGCAGCACTCCAGGAGAAGCTCGTCCTGCACAAGGCGTATGTGTATGAACATGGAGAAGATATGCCCGAAATCCGGGACTGGACGTGGCCTTAACGCTGACGAAATCATCTCAGGAACCGGAGAATGCTGATACTGTTCGGTGCCTTACTGGAGTTGCCCCCAAAAGACCGGACATGCTCAGGTTTGAGATTGCGAGCTGATGAACTCGCGCGGTGATTGATATCCTAAAGCACTGTGCGGGTGAAGATTGTTGTAGTGCTCGAACCAGAGCGGCAGTTGCGCGATGACGGTTTCGGCATCCGGGGTGGGGTTCACCGCGACGTAGTCGCGCTTGAAGGTTTTGACGAAGGCCTCGGCCATGCCGTTCGATTGCGGGCTGCGCACGGGCGTCGTGCACGGCTCCATGCCGATGTCGCGGAGCAAGGATGCGGTATCCCTGGCGACGAAGCACGAACCGTTGTCGGTGAGCCATTCGATGGGCTCGGACAACATGTTGATGCGACCGAAGCGGTTCTCGACGGCGGTGATCACGAGGTCCTGCACGTCCTGGCTCTTGATGCCCTCCGTGGTGGCGACATGGGCGATTGCCTCACGGTCGCAGCAGTCGAGGGCGAAGGCGACACGGACCTTCTCCTTGTTGTCGCAGCCGATCTCGAAGCCGTCCGAGCACCATCGGATGTTGGAGCGTTCGACAGCGACCTGACCATCGTGGCGGCGATCATCGACCGCTCCGGTGTGGCGCACCAGAAGCAGGTTGTGCAGCTTCATGACCCGATAGACGCGCTTGGCGTTGGGCCACGAACGCCCGTCTTTCCGGGCATTCCGGCGCAGGATGGCATGGACCCGCCGATAGCCGTAGGTGGGCATGTCGGCAATGACGGCCCTGATTTCTTCCACCAGCTCCCGATCCGGGAGTGGCGGCCGTCCTCTGGCTCTGGAAGCGGAACCCGTGGCACGCGCAGCGATATTCGAGCGGGCGACACCCAAGGTTTCGCAGATGGTCTTCATTCCAAAATCCCTCTCGGCAGAGAGATCGAGCGCAACATCCGTTTTTTTGGGCCACCGGCGATTTCGAGGGCTTCCTTGAGGATTTCGCTCTCCATCGTCTTCTTGCCCAGCAGGCGTTGCAACTCCTTAACCTGGGCCTGAAGCGCCCGGTATTCGGATGCCGGAACGACCTCCTCTTCGGCGGCCGTCGCCGTCAGTGCTCCCTGGGATGCCAGCTTGCGCCAGGCGAACAACTGGTTCGGCTGGATGCCGTGCCGACGCGCGACGATGCTCACCGTTGCGTCCGCCTCGTAGGTCTCTTGAATGATCGCCAGCTTCTCTGCCGTGCTCCAGCGCCGCCGACGTTCCGGCCCGGAGAGAACTTCCATCTTAAAATTGCTACCAGTCATATTACCAACATTACTCCTACCCACTTAGCTAAGTGGGGGAGCATGTCCGGGCCTTTCGGGGGCTAATTCACTTACCTTGCATCGCTTCCAAGCCGGGGCGGATCATTCGTGTAGCCACTTGTGCGGCTTGATGACAGGTCGTCACCTGTCTCGATGACATTCTTCCCCACTCGGATGGGCTAAAACGCTCCTTGTGGGCATGAGGTCGATGTCTCCCCAGCAGGCCCGCTGATCAATTGGTTGGTGCCTGCCTGGAAACGAGACATGGAGAGATCACAGAAGGGACTGCTGAATGAAGGGCGACGGAAATCCCTGCGGTCGCGCCCCGCAGACACCGGATGACTACTCGCTCCGCGTCGCGGAGGAAGTCGTAGACAAACTCGCCAGTGACGCCCAGCGCGGTCTGACAAGAACGGAAGCAGCACGCCGGCTGGCAGAAAATGGTCCCAACGAACTGCGTGCGGTGCCGCCGATTCCTATCTGGCAGCGCCTGCTTTCCCAGTTCCGGGATCCACTCGTGTATCTGCTGCTCGGAGCAATTATTATCGCCCTCGCGGCATGGGCTATTGACGGGCATGCGGGCTGGCCTATCGACGCAGTCGTGATAGCCATGGTGGTCCTGGCGAATGCAGCTCTTGGCTTCGTGCAGGAAACAAGAGCTGCTGATGCCGTGGCCGCGCTGGCGCGAATGACCGCCGTTACCTCCTCCGTTCTGAGGGACGGCGAGCGAATCCGCATTCCCTGCGCCGAGCTTGTGCCGGGCGACATCCTGCTGCTTGAGGAGGGTGACGCCGTCGGAGCCGATGCAAGGTTGCTTAGCGCAGCAAGCCTTCGCGTGCAGGAAGCCTCGCTCACCGGCGAAAGCGAGGCCATCCTCAAGGATGCAGCCATTCTGCATCATCCTGCCCCGCTGGCCGAGCGTTTCTGCATGGTGTTCAAAGGGACCGCGGTGGTTCAGGGAACTGGTCGTGCAATTGTCACCGGAACCGCAATGCGGACCGAAATCGGCACCATTGCGCAGATGCTGGACGCCAGCAAGGAGGAAACGACACCCTTGCAGAAGGAGGTCGCCCGGGTCGGCCGCGCGCTCGGGATTGCCGTTGTCGCCATCGCCATCGTCGTGGTCGCGACAGTGCTTTTGGTTTCCGACATCCACGGCCCTTCCGACGTAATTTCCGTTTTGCTGATGGGCGTTTCGCTGGCCGTCGCCGCAGTCCCGGAAGGCCTCCCCGCCATATTGTCCCTGGTGCTCGCGCTTGGCGTCCAACGCATGGCGGGACGAAAAGCCGTGGTCAAGACGCTCTCGTCGGTCGAGACGCTCGGCTCGGCTTCCGTCATCTGTTCGGACAAGACAGGAACGCTGACCCGATCCGAAATGACGGTCGAGCGCATCGTAACGGCGTCCGGCAGCAGCCGTGTCACTGGCGTCGGGTATGCGCCTGTCGGCAATCTGGAAGTTGAGGGCGGTGGAGGTTTCAAGGGGCCTCTGCGCGCCGAGCAGATCGTGGTTCTGAGCGGCGGCAGTCTGGCTGGCAATGCTGCCCTGCGCCAGGCGGAGAACGGAGTCTGGGAAATTCAGGGCGATCCCACTGAGGCCGCTTTTCTGGTTGCCGAGCGTAAGCTCGAAATTGACGACCGCCGCAGGCGACGCTTCGAACGCATCAACGAAATTCCGTTCAGTTCAGACCGCAAGATGATGTCGACCATCGAGATCGACCATGAGCATGGCAGCGAGCGGATTCTCGTTACCAAGGGAGCACCGGATGTTCTGATGGCTCGTTGTACGCATGTACGGATCGGTATGGATGTCGTTCCATTCGACGCCGGACAGCGCGCGCATGCCGCCGCCGAAGTTGAACGGCTCTCCGACGACGCCTTGCGCACTCTGTCGGTCGCCTATCGGCCGCTGGCCGATGGCGAAGACACGGAGGAGGGCGAAGACCTTGAACATGATCTGATCTTTGTCGGCACGGTCGGGATCATCGATCCGCCTCGGCAAGAAGCGGCCGTCGCCATATCGAAAGCCCGCCGGGCCGGAATACGCGTGATGATGATCACCGGCGACCATCCGCGTACGGCATCGCGCATAGCCGCTTTGCTTGGCATCGTCGATCGCGGCGCGAAGGCTTTGACCGGGGCCGATCTCGACGCAATGGACGATGCCGCGTTCGCGGCGGCAGTTCGCACGATTTCGGTCTATGCCCGCGTCGCTCCCGTGCACAAGCTGCGCATCGTCGATGCTCTGCAGGCCGATGGCAATGTCGTGGCGATGACGGGCGACGGCGTCAACGACGCGCCGGCGTTGAAGGCGGCGGATATCGGCATCGCAATGGGAATCAACGGGACGGAAGTTACCAAGGAAGCGGCCAATATGGTGCTGGCCGACGACAATTTCGCCACGATCGTCGACGCCGTGCAGGAAGGACGCGGAATCTTCGACAATATACGCAAATTCCTGCGCTATCTCTTGTCTTCCAATATGGGCGAGGTGCTGACCGTCTTCCTCGGCGTCATCGGAGCGGGCATGATAGGATTGGCTGACGCCGGCGGTGGCGAACTGGTTCTTCCGCTGCTGGCAACTCAAATCCTTTGGATCAATCTGATCACGGACTCCGGCCCTGCTCTTGCCATGGGTATCGATCCGGAAACGGACGACGTGATGGCGCGACCGCCTCGCAAATCCAACGAGCACGCAATCGACGCGCAAATGTGGCGGAGCGTTATCGCGCTCGGCCTGGTGATGGCGCTGGCAGCGCTTCTGACCATGGATTTCTATCTGCCCGGCGGGCTCATCGAAGGGTCTCAGAGCCTGGAACGAGCACGCACGGCGGGGTTCACCGTGTTGGTTTTCTCCCAACTGTTCAATTGCTTCAGCGCCCGATCAGAATCCAGCAGCGCGTTCAGCTATTTGTTCGCGAACAGGTGGCTTTGGGCGGCGGTCGGCTTGTCTGTTGTCCTGCAGATAGCAGTCGTCAATGTGAGCTTTCTCAACGCCGCGTTCGGAACGGTGCCTTTGTCACTTGATCAATGGTTGCTCTGCCTTGCGATGAGCAGCAGCGTCCTTTGGTTCAGCGAAATCCGGAAGTGGATCACCCGACGTTACAACAAGAAGCGGGACTTCGTTGCCGCCTGAGACAGCCGGTGGCACTAGGGCATCTTCGATAGAGAAACTAATGATCGTAACAGGCTTCGCATGACGCCCCGATAGCTCGCGTTCCACCCCCTGACGGTCCACGGCGAGGAATCCACATGACTATAAGCCCTTGCCGGATATCCAACGGCTCCTTGGGCTCGGCTTCTCACTATCGAAACCGTGCCCGCGGAGCACGACGTGGATCTTCTCAGGTTCGATGCCTGCGGTATGCTTCAAAGATGAGCATGGCTAGGAACGATCATGATGTCACACTGGACCTCATGGAGAATATTGCCTGCCACACTGTCGATAAACAGGTTCAGGATCGTGCTCCTGCTTTCTGTGCCGGCAATCACCAGATCAATATCGTTATCGTCGACATATTCAGCCAGTTGCCCCGCTGGATCGCCCTCCAGCGTGACGACTTGAACCTGGCAAGCTCCGCCTGTCATCAGAGATTGATCCAGGGTGTCTCTGGCTCGTTGGGCGATATCTTTTGAGAACTGGTGACTATAAGCCTCTTTGTTCTCGACCCAGTTCTTGAACGGAGGATCGAATGCATGGAACAGAATAAGGGTTTCAGGTCGGAAGAACCTGACAGTGGTTTCGAGCACGGCAGACGCAGCCGGGGAAACATCTGTCGCTACGACAATCCGGTCGCCTGTATCGACCGACTTCTTTTTCACCACAAGCACGGGCAGTCCGCTCTCTCGCAATAGAGACGTCGTCGTGCTGCCCAATAAGGACCGACCATCGGTTTCGTTGCGCGATATTCCCGTGACGATCAGATCAGCTTTATCCCATAAAGCGATCTCCTTGATCTCGACGAGTGGACGGCCTCGTCTGACGACGACGGCGCTTATGAGCCCATCAATACCTGTAAGCTCTTCACGCAGGCGTATAGCGTTGCGCGAAACGGCGCGCGGAACAGAGCTCATCTCAGGCTGCTCAAGGAAGTCGTCTTCGTCTTCGATCACATGAACCACCGTCAGACGCGCCTGCCACTGAAGAGCCAACTGAATGGCGCGCTCCTGTGACCTGTCGCAACGGGCCGAGAAATCCGTTGCGAAAAGTATATGTCTCGGGGGGCATGTTCTCCATGCCGTCCTCACCTTCAGTTCGCGGAGCGCTCGGTCGTCAGCTATCAATGGGAGGGACGCCCGTAGGCATGCCCTGTTCGGCAGAACGAATGTGCGAAGGCCGAAATATGATATCCGGCCGGTCTTCGACTGAAACGAAGCCCTCCGAGGCGTGGAGCCATTCCTGTATCATCAAGTCGATGACTTCCTTGCGCGGAAGGGCGAGGATCTCCGCCACAGCGTCGACCGCCATGGCAAGGTCGTGGTCGAAGGTGACCTCGCCGGTATTCCATGCGTGAGCGGCAGCAATGAACAAGGCTTCCCGCATTTCCCGCGGCACGACCAGTGCGACCGCCTGGTCAAGCCCAGCTATCGCAGTTTCAGAATCCAGCACATCTCACTCCTCAGTAATGCAGAACACGGCCGTACGCATATATTGTGCGACGCAAACGCAAGAGCGGGCCTGTCGAAACGCCGCCAATGAATACTTGCGATATCAGCTCGCTTGATTGATCGCCTGAAGCGTCACCAACGTGCCTTGCCGCCCTTCCAGAATCCCGCGCGCATCTTCAAGCCGGCCTATTCCAGCAATCCCGCCCGCGTTCGCAAAATCGCACGCCGCTTCGACTTTCGGTCGCATGGACCCGGCCGCGAACACGTCGCTGGTCAACTCGGCAGGCGTTACTTTGCGGATCGGCCGCCTATCGACCGTTCCCCACCCCTCATAAACAGCGTCCACGTCGGTCAGCATCAGGAAAGCGTCGGCCCCGAGCGCCTTGGCGAGAAGCCCGGCTGCTCTGTCCTTGTCGATCACCGCTTCCAGTCCCCGAAGCGTCCCATCGGCTTCGCGCATGACCGGGATACCTCCACCGCCGGCGCAGATGACAGTGACGCCAGCCTCGACAAGGAGCCTGATCGTCTCGATCTGGGTAATATGCTGAGGTAGTGGTGACGGGACGACCCGGCGCCAGCGGCCCTGCGCTTCTTCTACCACAGGCCAGCCATGTGCCTCTTTCGCCTTTAGCGCCTCGTTCTGCGTGTAGACCGGACCTATCGGCTTTTCCGCGCGAGCGAAGGCGGGATCGTCCCGGTCCACCTCTATCTGGGTCAGCAGTGTCGCGATCCTTGAACCCGCAGGCATCGCATTGGTCAGCTCCTGCTCGACCAGATAGCCGATCATGCCGACGCTCTCTGCACCCAGGACATCGAGCGGATAGGGGTCGACGTCTTTGTAGGCCGCCGCCTGTAAGGCGAGGAGACCGACCTGTGGTCCGTTTCCATGGGCGACCACGATGTCATGGTCGCGCGCCAGATCGGCCATCGCTGCGGCCGCCTTGCGAACGTTGGTGCGTTGCGCATCGGCCGTCATTGGCTCGCCGCGCTTGAGGAGCGCATTGCCGCCCAGTGCTATCACGACCCTCATGTCACGACCCCAAGGTTGCGACCAGCAGGGCCTTGATCGTGTGCATTCGGTTTTCCGCCTGGTCGAAGACGATGGACGCTTCGGACTCGAAGACCTCTTCGGTCACTTCCATGCTGTCGATGCCGTATTGCTGGAAGATCTTCTCGCCGACCTCGGTCTCGCGATTGTGGAACGCGGGCAGGCAGTGCATGAATTTCGCATGCGGATTGCCCGTCGCCGCCATGATGCCAGCGGTGACACGATAGGGTGTGAGCAGTTCAATGCGTTCCTTCCAGACCGAGTCCGGCTCCCCCATTGACACCCACACATCGGTGTAGACGAAATCGCAGCCGTTGACGGCCTCGTAAGGATCTTCGGTCAGGGCGATCTTCGCACCGGTCCTGGCTGCGATCTCCTGGCACTGACGCACCAAATGGTCCTCAGGCCAGCAGGCTTTCGGCGCGCCGAGGCGCACATCCATGCCGATCTGCGCGGCGCCTGCCAGCAGCGAGTTGCCCATGTTGTTTCCGGCGTCACCGAGGAAGGCGAAACTTACCTGGGACAGGTGCTTGCGCGTGTATTCCCGCATGGTCAGGAAATCGGCGAGAATCTGCGTCGGATGGAACTCGTCGGTCAGTCCGTTGTAGACCGGAACGCCGGCATAGGCCGCCAAGGTTTCCGCCTGTTCCTGTCCGAAGCCGCGATACTCGATGCCGTCATACATCCGCCCGAGAACGCGGGCGGTATCCTTCATCGACTCCTTCTTGCCGATCTGGGTGCCGGTTGGCCCGAGATAGGTAACGTGGGCGCCCTGGTCATAGGCGGCCACCTCGAAACCCGTGCGTGTGCGCGTCGAATCCTTCTCGAAGATCAGCGCGACGTTCTTGCCTTTCAGGCGTTGCTCCTCGTAGCCGCCATATTTCGCCTGCTTGAGCGAAGCTGACAGTTTGAGCAGGAAACGGATCTCGTCCGGCGTGAAATCGAGCAGCTTCAGGACACTGCGACCTCTCAGGTTAACGGGCATGATAGACCTCCTTTAAACCGGATCCCGGATGAGGGGGCACGTCATGCAATGACCGCCACCCCTGCCGCGGCCGAGTTCGGCGCCCGGCACGGTGATGACCTCTACGCCTGCCTTGCGCAGTTGGGTGTTGGTGTAGGTGTTGCGGTCGTAAGCGACGACGACGCCAGGCTCGAGCGCCACGACGTTGTTGCCGTCATCCCATTGCTCGCGTTCAGCGACATAGGCATCGCCGCCCGTCTCGACCACGCGCAACTGCTTCAGCCCCAGCACCTCGGCCGCGACCTCTACGAGCGGCCGCTCTTCCTTGCGTACATCGATCGTGCCTTCGCGCTCGCCCGGACGAATGGAATAGGGCTCGATCTTGTGGGCGACATCCGCAAACAGCGTCACGAGATCGCGGTCGCAGAAGCTGAAGACGGTGTCGAGGTGCATGGAGGCGCGCTCGATAGGCAGTTTGCAGGCGATCACTCTTTCCGCGCCGCCCTGTGCGAACAGCGACCGCGCGAGCTGACCGACGGCCTGTGGTGTCGTCCGCTCGCCCATGCCCACAAGAACCGTTCCGTTGCCGATCGGCATGACGTCGCCCCCCTCGAGAGTGGCAAGGCCGTGGTCCTTGTCGGGATCGCCCCACCAGACCGGGAAGCCCATGTCGCGGAAATCCGGGTGGAAGCGATAGATGGCGGCGATGTTGACGGTCTCGAGCTTGCGCGCGTTCCAGCGCATCGGATTGAGCGTGACGCCGCCATAGATCCAGCAGGTCGTGTCACGGGTAAAGAGGTGATTGGGAAGCGGCGGCAGGACAAAATCCTCCGGCCGCAGCGTTTCGGCGAGAAGGCCGGCGCTTTTGATCGGTAACTCCGTCTTGCTCAGTCCGCCCAGCAGGATCAGGGAAAGGGCGTCCGCCTCGATCTCCATCAGATGCGCCCTGAGATCATCGGCGAAGCCGACGCCAACCGTGTCGTCATTGACCCGCCGTTCAAGAAGCCATCGGCGAGCCTCGGGAATCTGTAGCGTTTCTACCAGCATCTCGCGCAGAAACACGACCTCGACGCCGCGATGGCGCATGGCGTCCACGAAGGTCAGATGCTCGACGCGGGCCTGCTTGACCCAGATGACGTCGTCGAAGAGCAGTTCGTGGCAATTCGACGGGGTGAGCCGGGCAAGCGCTGCCCCAGGTCGATGGACCAGAACGCGCCGAAGCTTGCCGACCTCGGAATGGACTCCGTAGGCGTGGGGCATGACAATCTCCTTCAGACGATGATGGCGGCGATGCTGAGGCTCGCCATGATGATGACGGTGAGGATCACGAGAAGCGGCCACATGAAGCGCAGCCACCGTTCGTATGGGATGCGACCTATGGCGAGCGCACCCATGACCACGGCGAAGGTCGGATTAATGAGATTCACGATGCCATTCGCCGACTGATAGGCAGTGACCACCAGATCGCGGCCCACGCCGGCAAAATCGGCGACCGGGGCCATGATCGGCATCGACAGGACTGCAAGACCCGACGACGACGGCACGAAGAACGACAGCAGGATCTGAAGCCAGTACATCACGTTGATAAAGGCGACCTTGCCGAGGCCTGCGACCGAACCTTCGGCCCAATGCAGTATGGTGTCGGTAATCTTGCCCTCATCCATGATGACAACGATGCCGCGCGCCAGACCTATGATCAGGGCAACACCGAGAAGGTCGCGTGCTCCGTTAACGAAGGCATCCGTGAAGTTCTTCTCACCCGTTCGCGCAATGACGCCTATGACAATGGCGGAGGCGAGGAAGAGACCGCTCATCTCGCCCATCCACCAGCCGCCCTTGAGCACACCCCAGATCATCACCACGAAGGTGATGCCGAAGACCGCAAGCACGACCTTGTGTACCAGGGTGAAGTCGATCGTCCCCTCGTGATGAGCGCTGAGGAAAAGCTTCTCGTTGTCGGCTTTCATGTCGTAGACGAGCGATTTGCTCGGATCGAGCCGAACCCGTTCCGCATACCGCATGACGTAGGCAACGCAGGCGAGCCAGCTCAGCCCGAGAATGACGACGCGCAAAACCAGCCCTTGCGTGAACGGCACGCCGGCCGCGTCAGAGGCGATAACGGTGGCAAATGCGTTGACCGTGGACCCCAAGACACCAACGCCTGCTCCAAGGAGGATGATGGCGACGGCGGTAACCGCGTCATATCGCGCGGCGATCATAATCGGGATCAGCAGCATATAGAAAGCGAGCGTTTCTTCGGCCATTCCATAGGTGGTGCCGCCGAAGGCAAACAGCGCCATCAGGAACGGGATCATCCACTTTTCCCGTCCCTTGAGCTTGGCCATAGCGCGCTCGATTCCGGCATTTATCGCGCCTGTCGAGGTGACGACCCCGATGAACCCGCCAATCACCAGGACGAAAAGAGCGACATCGATGGCGTTTGCGGTGCCGGCTGCGGGGTCGTAGAACCCGCGGATTGGCGCCATGATGATGTCGACTATCCCCTGCGGCGCCGGCTCAGCGACCGCATAGGTCCCGGCGACGGGCACTTGCTTGTTCAGGGCCGCATTCTGAACACGGTCGTACTGCCCGGCCGGTATGATCCATGTGAGTGCGGCGACTAGAACGATCAAGCCAAAGAGGATGGTGAATGCGGTTGGGAACTGAAAACGTCGTTCCTCCGGTGCTTCAGAAACAGTGCTCATACCCCCTCCCAGGAAATAGTTGACAAGCTAAGCTGGCATCTGACCGCAAGCGAATGCTCCGGAACAGAGAAAGGCTTCTCCATCGAGCCAAAGTGACCATTGCTTATTTTCTAGGCCAGGGAATTGATCTGAGTCAACAGATGATGACTAGTAGAATTCAACGCTATGGCACTTTCCCGAAGGCTGATTCCTGGGCTGTTGTGTTCAACCAAGGCGTCGGTCAACGATCTCGCGCTGCATTGTCTGCTTGCTGACCGAATTCTGGGAAAGGAGCCGCGCTTCGATATCCGGCGCAGTCAGGTAAGGTATACCGGATGCCAAGCGTAGATATCGATCAACATCGGTTTGGGCGAAGACAATATCAAGTCGGTTTGCCGGAGAAGCTCGCACCCGGTATGCCCTCGATGACACATTTCACGGCCCGGAGTTGAAGATCTGTCAAATGTACTCCGGTGACCGCGACCGTCCCGCCGTGCACGTCGATCTTCAGCCTTTCCGGATCAAATCCGAGGTCATTGCGGATACGCGCCGAAGCTGCAAGCCTGATACCTTCGTCTCCACGCGCAATGTGTTCGATACCCGAAAAGGAGGTCGCCTTTAAAAGGTCGCGGCGGCTGACGATCCCGATAACCGCACGGTCGGACGTTACCGGAATACGCTTGATGTTGCGGCTCAGCATCATCTCGGTCACCGTCGCCAAGGAGGTGGTATCAGCTACTGTCACAACTTCCGGGGACATGACATCACCAACGCGCCAGCTGTTGCAATGAATGTAATTTTTAAGATCGTTCTCATCGGTCATCGGATGGTCCTGCCGATCGAGCAAAGACCTTCCGATCTCCTTGCGGGACATCAGATCGCCTTCCGTAATGATCCCAACGAGCTTTCCGTCGCTATCCGTCACCGGCAGACCGCTGACGCCACGCTCCAGCATGACTGAAACAGCGTGACGCACATGAGCATCCACACTGATCGTGGCAACGTCCCGCGTCATGATGTCGGATGTGATCATGTCTAACCCCTTTTCAAAAACCGCAGCGCCAAACTGATCAGGCTGCCTTGCCTGTCATGTCGAGAACCACACGGCCGTCGACGCGGCCGGCTTTCAGCTCCTGAAATATCCGGTTGATGTCCTCAAGCGGCGCCGGCGTGACCTGAGCCTTGATTTTGCCTTCGGCAAAAAAGGCGATGGCCTCGTCAAGATCCCGGCGCGTGCCGACGATTGAGCCCCGCACGGTTATGCGCTTCAGGACGACATCGAAAATAGGGGTCGCGAATTCGCCTGGCGGCAATCCGACCAAAGCAACGGTGCCTTTTCGTCGAACGAGCTGGAGCGCCTGCGAGAACGCCGGAGGCGATACCGCGGTGACGAGCACTCCGTGTGCTCCGCCGCCTGTTGCTTCGAGGGCCTCGGCGATGGCGTCCGGGGACCGCGCGTCAAGCGCCAGATCGGCTCCGGTTCTTCTGGCCAATGTGAGCTTCTCAGACGCCAAATCCAGTGCAACGACCTTCAGTCCCATTGCTTTGGCGTATTGGATGGCTACCTGGCCCAGGCCGCCGATGCCGGAGATTGCGACCCATTGCCCGGGTCGCGCTTCGGTTTCCTTGAGCCCTTTGTAAGTCGTGACCCCGGCGCAGAGAATAGGCGCGACCGCCGCGAAATCAACGTCGTCAGGCAGTCTTGCGGCGAATGCAGCATTGGCAATCGCGTATTCCGCGAAGCCTCCATCGCAGCTGTAGCCCGTATTGTGTTGATGCTTGCAAAGCGTCTCCCAGCCGGTTTCGCAATGTTCGCACCGCATGCAGGCGTCATGGAGCCATGCGATGCCGACGGCATCGCCGATTACAAAGTCCGTGACACCTGGACCGAGTGCCGCGACGGTGCCTGCTACCTCATGGCCGGGAATGAAGGGCAGGGATGGCTTGACCGGCCAGTCGCCGGAGGCGGCATGCAGATCGGTGTGGCACACGCCACAGGCGGCCACTTTCACCAGCAGTTCGCCCGGGCCGGGTACGGGTATCGGAACGTTTTCGATCAACAGTGGCTTTCCGAATTCATGAACAATTGCAGCTTTCATAAGTCCTTGCATGACGACAAACCTCCCGTTCGAATAAATCGCTGCTGTATTTCGATCGATTACCTGGATAAGGCTGCGCGGATCACCGCGGCCTCACTTATTGCAAGAAGGTTCGGAAGCGGCGGAGCGCAAACACAAAGAGCGCCGCGCCGATCAGCACGAGAGCCAGCAGCTGTGGCCAGACCACATCGAGGCCCGCGCCGCGAAACAGGATCGATTGTGCAAGGATCACGAAGTGGGTGTTTGGCGCCGCGAGCATGATGTCCTGAATGATCTGCGGCATGCTTTCGCGCGGTGTGAGGCCGCCCGAAAGGACCTGAAGAGGAAGCAGGACCAGCATCAGCAGCAGGCCGAACTGCGGCATCGAGCCGGCGATGGTGGCAAGGAAAATTCCCATGCATGTGGTGGCGATGAGCTGCAACGCTGCACCCGCCAGAAAAAGGCCGACGGAACCCTGGATCGGCACCTGAAGAACCCCCTGCACGACGAACACGATCGACACGGCGCAGGCAACAAGCACGACCAGCCCCATCGACCATATTTTGCTCAGCATGATCTCTGTCGGCGTCACCGGCATCACGAGAAGATGCTCGATGGTGCCATGCTCGCGTTCACGTATGAGCGCCGCGCCCGTGAGCACGATCGAAAGCATCGTGATCGATGAGATCACATTGGAAATGGCGCCGAACCAACCCTTGTTGAGCTCCTGGTTGAAGCGAGAACGCAGAGCGAGATCCACAGGAACCTCGGTGGTTCCACGGTAGCGGTCGAGATACTCGTTGACTTCGCTGGAAACGATGGACTGGATATAGCCGCCGCCGCTGAAGGCCTGCGACATGCGGGTGGCGTCGACATTGAGCTGGATCGTCGGCGTTCGACCGGCAAGCAGATCACGCTGGAAATTCGGGGGAATGTCGAGGGCGAAGGTGTCGAGCCCCGCATCCATGCGACTGTCCATCTCATGCTGCGATATGATCTTGGGAATGGAAAAATAAGGCGGATAGAACGCGGTCAGGATCCGGGAGGAGACAGGCGACTGGTCCTCGTCGACGACGGCGATGGCTGCCTTGTTGAGCGTCTCGGGCATCGAGGTCGAGGCCGTGTAGATCGACAGGGTGAAGGCATAGAGGATAAGGACGACAAGCATAGGGTCCCGGGCGAGACCGCGTAGCTCCTTGACGCCGAGTTGAAGGATATTGGCCAAGCGCATGGATCACCCCGCCTGTTTCTTGAGGAGCGCCGCGCTGCTGGCGAGAAGAACCGGGACAGCGATCAGGAGCGGGATGAAGGACGCTGCGAGATCGCGGAACTCCAGCGCTTTGGAGAACGTACCGCGGGCGATTGTGACGAAGTAGGTCGCCGGATAGATCTGTCCGATAAATGCGCCGGCCCCCTCTAGGGAGGAGACCGGATCGATCATTCCGGAATACTGGACGGCCGGAATGAGTGTGATCAGCGCGGTCCCGAAGATCGCAGCGATCTGGCTGCTCATGAAGGTGGAAATGAGAAGTCCCAGCCCGGTCGCCGCCGTGACGTAGAGAAGTGCAGCACCGGTCAGCGTCAGGAAGCTGCCTGTCACCGGCACCCGGAACACGAAGATCGCGAAGGCCGTCAACATGAAGAAGTTGAGCATGGCAAGCGCGGTATAGGGTAACTGCTTGCCGAGGAGGAACTCCACCCGAGTGACGGGCGTCACGTAGAAATTGATGATAGAGCCGAGTTCCTTTTCGCGCACGACGCTCAGAACGGCGAGCATGGCGGGGATCATCATCAACAGCATCGGGATGACGGCCGGCACCATGGCCTTGAGGCTCTCGACGCTCGGATTGTAGCGGTATCGAAGGGCGATCTGGAAGGTGCCGGTGGTTGCCGCGTCGCCATAGAGTTCACGTGCCTTCTGGGTGAGCCATGTCTGATGCATGCCTTGCACATAACCCCGCACAGTCTCGGCCCGCGAAGGCATTGCACCGTCGATCCAGGCGCCGATTTCGACCTTGGTGCCCCGCGCGACATCGCGCCCGAAGCCTGGCGGGATCTCCAGTGCGAGGCTGAGTTCGCCATTGCGCATGCGTCGATCGAGGTCGTTGTAATCGACGATCGGCGCCTTCTCCGTGAAATAGCGGGATCCGGCGATCTGGAGTGTGTAGTCGCGGCTGATCGTGGTGTCGTCCCGGTCGAGCACGGCAAAGGACAGGTTCTCGATATCCATGTTGATGCCGAAGCCCACGACGAACATCAAAATGACGCTGCCGAGAATGGCGAGCGTCGCGCGGATCGGATCCCGGCGCAATTCGAGCGATTCCCGCCGCGTATAGGCGAGCATACGGCGTAGGTTGAAAGTCGAGCTGGCGGATGAAGCCGGCGGGGGCGCGGCGGCTTCATCCGCCTCTTCACGCTGCGCGATTGGGGCGGACGCAGGTGAAGTCTTGTCGCCGATAGCCTCCTCCAGATAGGAAATGAAGGCTTCCTCCAGCGTCCCAGCTGAACGCTTTTCGATGATGCCGCGTGGCGTGTCGCTGACAAGCACTTTGCCGGCATGCATGAGTGAAATACGGTCGCAAAGCTCGGCTTCGTTCATGAAATGGGTCGAAACGAAGATCGTCACGCCATCCTTGCGCGACAGGTCGGAGAGGATCTGCCAGAACCCGTCGCGCGCCACCGGATCGACGCCCGATGTTGGTTCGTCCAGGATCAGAATGTCGGGCGCGTGGATCATCGCTACGGCGAGCGACAATCTCTGCCGGATGCCGAGCGGCAACGCATCCGGCAACGTATCCATGATTTCATTGAGGTCGAAGCGCTCGGCCATGTCCGCAATGCGCGCCGGGATTTTATCGGGCGGCAGGCTGAACAGCCTGGCGTGCAGGTCGAGGTTCTGGCGGACCGTAAGCTCGGTGTAGAGCGAGAAAGCCTGGCTCATATAGCCGACCTTCCGTCTGACCTCGATATCTTTCGGATCGACCTCGTGGCCGAACAGCTTTGCGGTTCCCTCGGTCGCCGGCAGGAGGCCGGTAAGCATCTTCATGGTCGTGGTCTTGCCGCAGCCGTTCGAGCCGAGGAAGCCGAAGATTTCGCCGCGCGGAATCTGGAAGCTGACATTGTCGACGGCGGTGAAGTCGCCGAACCGCATGGTCAGGTGTTCGGCTTCGATGGCGAAGTCCGCCCGCCCCTCGTCGGATCGGGGCGGTATGACCACCTCGTGGTGACCGGAACGTCTCTCTTCCGGAAGAAGGGCGACGAACGCGGCATCGAGGTTGGCCGCTCCGGTGCGCGCGAGCAACTCCTGCGGCGTTCCGGTCGCAAGGATCTTGCCGTCATCCATCGCCACCAGCCAGTCGAAGCGCTGCGCCTCCTCCATATAGGCGGTCGCGACAACCACACTCATCGACGGGCGGTCGCGGCGGATATCGTCGATCAGCTCCCAGAATTGCCTGCGTGACAGGGGATCAACGCCTGTGGTCGGTTCGTCGAGGATCAGCAGATCCGGGTCATGGATCAGGGCGCAGCAAAGTCCAACCTTCTGCTTCATTCCGCCCGACAATTTACCGGCAGGGCGATCGGGGAAGGGGGCTAACCCGGTGCGCCGGAGCAGGTCGCCGATGCGGATCTCACGCTCACGCTTGTCCTGGCCGAACAGGCGCGCAAAGAACTCGATATTCTCGAACACCGACAGCGTCGGGTAGAGGTTTTTTCCGAGGCCCTGGGGCATGTAAGCGATCTGCGGGCAGGTCCGGTCGCGGTGCTTCTTGTCGGCGATGTCGCCGCCCAGCACCTCGATATGGCCGTCCTGAACCTTGTGCGCGCCCGCAATCAGGCTGAGCAGACTGGATTTTCCGACGCCGTCGGGACCTATCAGCCCGACCATGATGCCGGCGGGAATGTTGAGGCTGACAGCATCAAGCGCGCGAGTCTTGCCGTAAGACAGGCTGACATCCCTGATTTTGACGACGGCGGAAGGAGATCCCTGCGCGTCGTTCTCTCCCGGCGATAAACTGCTCATTTCACCAGGGCCTCGGTGAAATGTGCAGGCCATTCGGCATCCTGCGCAATGCGGACATAGGCCATACCGGGGAGCCCAGTCTTGACGTACTGAATATGCTCGCGCAGCAGTTCAGGCGATATTTTCGCCCTGATGCGGAACATCAGTTTTTGCCGCTCCTCCTCGGTCTCGACGGTCTTGGGTGTGAATTGTGCGACGTCCGCCACGAAGCTTGCCGTAGCGGGGATGACGTATTGAGGGGCGGCGTCGAGAACCAGACGAACCTCGGATCCCATCTGAATGCGGCCCGCCTGTTCGGTCGGCAGGAAGAAGGTCATGTAAACGTCGCTGAGATCGACGATATTGAGGACGCGGCCACCAGACGACAGCACTTCGCCAGGCTGGGCAACGCGGTACTGTACGCGCCCTTCGCGGGGTGATCTCAGCGTGCTGTCATTGATATCCGCAACGATGCTTTCGATGGCCGCCTGCGCAGCCACGACGGAGGCCTCCGCATCGATGATCTGGGCCTTGGCGGCGCCGATGGCGGCCTCGGACGCGGAAAGCGACGCCTTCGCAGCCGCGACAGCTGCCCGTGCTCTCTGTGCCGATGCCCGGTCATCGTCAAGTGTTTGCAGGGATGTCGTATTGGTTCTGATCAGTTGCTCGGTGCGTGCGAGTTTGCGCTCTGCGGCATCCTGTTCAGCTTCGCGCTGGCCGATCACCGCTGCGGCAGCTTCCCGCTCCGCCTCGCGCTGGGACTGAAGGCTTCTCGCGGTGTCGACGCTGATGATAGCGCGCTGCAACGAGGCTTCGGCCTGCTTCCGCTGCGCTTCCAGTTGCTGGGTATCCATGATGGCCAGCACCTGGCCGGCGCTGACGAACGCGCCTTCGTCGACCAAAATCTCCTTGATGCGTCCGGGGGTCTTCGTGGAAATGTCGATTTCGGTGGCCTCGATCCTACCGTTTCCGCCGGCGATCCCGGCCGGAAGCCCGGATCCGTCATAAATGCGCAAGCCGTAATAAGCGCCGGCGACGCCGGCAAGGACGACGATCGCGACAATCCAGTTCTTGAGAGATTTCATGCGCGGACCTCCCCTCGCGGAGCGGCCGCACGAGCGTACCGCGGATGGCTATGGAGATTATCTGAGGTCATCATGCGAAATGTCATTGCCATGGAAAAGAGCCTGTGTTGGTCACGGAAAGCCGCGCTCGGGCAAATACGAGACGGTCCCGCTTCCCTCCCCGGTTGCGAACGAGTGGTTGATTGCGCGCGATAATCGAGAGAGCGAGGAAGTCGGGCGAGAATGAGTCGTCGCAGCGATCTGCTGCCTTCGCACGGCTTGCAACTAATCTGCCTTGTGGTCTCGAGATTCAAACCTAATAGAAAGCTCGCCGTAGACGGGTTTTTTTGCACGTTCTTCATGGTTCACCAGAGTGTTTGCGTGAAGAACTGCTATTTGCCCCAGCCTCATCAACGCTTGTCTTGAAATCGCGAGCATATCATCACTCGATGACTAAAATGTCAACGGTGGACGCCGATTTGTCTTGAGCGGATGGTTCGGGCGTAGGATTGCGAGCGCCGCCGCCGCGGCGGCGAGGGATGGCCAGGTGACTGGTGGCTCAACCTGATGCCAGATCGCCAGCATCGTCCAGATCGATACCGACACGACGACGAGGACCAGCAAGGCGCCGCCGACACGCGAGCGTGAGCGGCTGTCGGTCGGGAGGGCGAGGCCCGGCCTAATGCGGTCGTGCATTCCCGTCTCCATGGCACGCGCCCTCCCAAAAGGTGGCAAAAGAAACTCAAGCGGGTGACTGTGGTCGCCGTCTCAGCGCAAAGGCAAAAATGATCATGGCCAAGCCGTTGAAAAGGAGATCGAACGCCAGCAGCGCCCCGATCAGCCACAGGCTGTTGACAGGCCATCCGGCAATAACGATCGCCCCGGCGACGAATGCAATAATACCCGCCAGCACGAGCCAGCCCCATCCTTGCGCGGGTCGCAACGCAAAGCCGGTAACGATACGCATAGCGCCCGCCGTGATGATGCTCAGAGAAAAAAGCAGCGTCAGGATCGTCGAGGCGAAAAGCGGGTTGGCAAATGCGAACAGACCGGCGACGATGTAAAAGGCACCGATCAGCAGCCAGCCGGCGAACTGTCTCCAACCTTTGACGTTGAAGGCGCAGATGACCTGCACGGAGCCTCCGACGAGCATCATCGCACCGACGAAGAAAACTGACGCCACAGTGGCCATAAGGACATTGGCGAGAGCCAGTACTCCAACTGCCGCAAGGGCGATGCCTGCGCCGACCAGCACCCCCATCTCGATCGCAGACGTTCGAGATCGTCCCGAGTGAGCTTTAATGAGTTCAATGCTGCCATGCAGCTCTCCTTATGTCTGTGCAGCGCAGAGCGATTCGCGGTCGCCGCACCCCACCCTAAAACCCTAGATGCAAACCGGTTGAGATTCCCCGCTAAACAGAGTAAACGACACCGTATCGTTTAACAAGCCAACTCGTCAAGGAACGCCAACTGAAGGAGTGTTCCGTCTCCGGGGGCATTCCCTGCCAATCCCTGTGACGTCAGAAAGGGCCGACTTTGCCCGCAAGCCCCTCCGTTCATAAGGCAACGTTGCAGAAAGCGCTTCAATGACGCGGACCGACAAGATCAATCACGCGCGTGTGGCGAGCCACCACGGCGGACGGCCGACACCGGCGGAGTCTGAACGCATATCGGCCCGGATCATGGCGGCTGCGCGCAAGCTGTTCCTGCGAGACGGGTTTGCGCAGACGAGCATGGACGCGATCGCCGCGGAAATTGGAATTTCCAAGCGGACTCTTTATTCGCGCCATCCAGGCAAGGCCGCACTTTTCGAAGCGATTGTCCTCGATGTTGTAAACACGGGCCTATCGAATATCGTCACGGAGCAGTTGTCGGGCAAGACTCCGCGGGACAAGCTGCTGGCTTTGTCGTTGCGCATTCTAGAAGTAGCGACTGATCCGCTCATCATTTCCCTGGAAAGAGTTGTTGTTGGCGAGTCGTGGCAGTTTCCGAAGTTGGCGAGTCTCGTCGGCCAGTATGGAATGCCGCCGATCCGCGAGGAGGTAATGGCCGTGCTGCGCGACCACGGTGCAAGTGAACCCGGTCTGGCCCGTGATGCGGAGATATTCCTGTCCATCACGATGATACCGCAACTGCGGCAGGCCGTTCTTCAGCGGACGCCGCCGGGGATCGCGGGGATAGACCGGGCCGCCCTTGAACGCACCATCGATATCTTCGTCCGAGGAATTGAGATGGAACTATGAGTGGCATCCACACGATCGGAAAACGCCGCGCAATAACACGCTGGCTGCCTGTTTCGGACTGTGCTTCCCGATCTCAGGACACAATGGTTCCGAGCAGAGCCACGGTTGAAGGCGTCACGCAGGTGGGTGCGCTGGGGGCGGCGACGAGACACGCGAGCATCGATGCCGACGTTGGTCTGGGGGACCACCTCGGGGCGGGGGCGATGCAAGCAGCGCAGACCGTCGGCGTAGCGGCGAGCGTGGCCGTCAGTGCGCCGATCACTGTTTTCGAATCGACTATGCGGCGCAGCATCGGCGAGCAGGTCGAAAGACTTGGCCGCGCGGCAGGTAACGCGCTCGGATCGGCAGTAAGCCGATGACCCGAGCCTCTTCTGCAAACGCATGGAATCGAAAGGCCACCACTGGAATGGGTTGTCTGCGCACGCTTAGGGATGGTCCCGCCAGAAATCAATCAATGGAAGTCCGCCGAAAAAGATGATTCAAGTTAGCCCCTTTCTATCTTTCACGATTGCGGTCCTGCTCCTCATCGTGGGCAAGATCTTGACGATGAACATCGCGGTGCTGCGAAAGTACTCGATACCGGAGCCTGTTGTCGGCGGCATTTTGTGCGCCTTGCTAGTGGCTTTGGCCTACTGGATTGCGGGCTGGAGAATCCAGTTCGAACTCGGCGTGCGTGACCACCTGCTGCTGCTGTTCTTCGCCAGCATCGGTCTGAAGTCGGATACGGCCACCCTTTTGCAGGGCGGCAGGCCGCTCATCGTGCTGCTCGCGCTCGCAACCGCGTTCATGCTCATCCAGAACGTCACGGGGATGGGGATCGCCGCATTGTTCGGGCTCGATCCGAAGGCCGGCCTGATGGTCGGGTCCGTCTCGCTGACGGGCGGGGTCGGCACCACGGTCGCCTGGGCGCCGATCTTCGTCGGGGACCTCGGGATCGCCAACGCGATGGAGCTCGGCATCGCCAGCAACACGGTCGGGCTGATCGCGGCATGTGTGATCGGCGGCCCCATGGCCGCCCTGCTGATCCGCCGCAATGGAATCGTCACCTCGGGCGACGCAGATATCGACGTCGGCGCCGCCCATGAGGAGCCGGAGCCGAAGATGGACTATTTCTGCCTGCTCTGGGCGATCCTGGCGCTCAATGTCGCGGTCATGCTCGGCATGGCGCTCGACTCCCTGATCGCGCTGACGGGCTTCAGACTCCCGACCTTCGTCAGTTGCCTGCTGGCCGGCATTGCAATCCGCAATCTGATGCCGCTGGCAGCCGGGGCGGCCATCACCCGCATCTGGCCCGGCGTGCGACAAGGATTGTCGCTTCTGTCCGACCTCTCTCTCGGCCTGTTCCTGACGATGGCGCTGATGGGCCTGCAACTGTGGCAGTTGAGCGGCGTCTTCACCTTTGTCGTCGCCGCGCTCGCGGTGCAGATCGCGCTCACGATCGTCTACACGGTTTTCATCGTCTTTCCCGCCATGGGGCGTGACTACGAAGCGGCCGTGATATCTGCCAGCTTCGGAGGCATCACGCTCGGATCCACTGCCACTGCCATCGCCAACATGACGGCCGTCACCCAGCAATATGGCGCGGCGCACAGGGCCTTCATCGTCGTGCCGCTCGTCTGCGGCTTCTTCATCGACCTCGTCAATGCGGTCGTGATCGCCATATTCGCAGGATAGCGCCGGCTACGTTTCGTCCGAACCCCAAGAGAAAAAAATGGATGATAAGAACCAACATGACCTGCCGACAGGCTCTTCTGAGGACAGGCCCGCCGACCGTGCCCCCGAAGCGTTGGCTGACGCTCCGGTCGAGGCGGGGCCGACCAGGACGGGAGTCCGGGTCGGCGTGCTCGTTATCGGGCTCATGGTCGCCTTCGTAGCCTGGTACGCCGTTTCCGACAAGCTCGCCCCCTATACCGACCGCGGCACGGTCAGCGGCTACATTGCCCGACTAGCGCCCCGTGTTTCAGGCCCGGTAATCAGCGTCCACGTTGAGGACAATACGATTGTCCAGGAGGGCGATCTTCTTTACGTGGTCGACCCGCGCCCGTTCGAGATCGCGGTCCAGCAGGCGGAAGTCGAACTCGAACAGGCGACCCAGTCAATCAACGCCTCGTCGGCGGCGCTGATCGCTGCACAGGCCAAGGTGTCGCAGGCCAGGGCCAAATTCGAAAACGCCAAGACCTCGAACGCCAGGACGCAAAGCCTTGTCCAGCGTGGTGTTGCCGCGCGGAAGCAGGAGGAAGCATCTCGCGCGGAACTCGAGGTCGCGCAGGCGGAGGTCGATGCGGCGGAGGCTGATCTGTCTAGCGCGGAAGCCGAGTTGGGGGCGGCGGGCGCCAGCAATCCGCGCATCAAGGCCGCTCGACTCAAGCTGGAAAGGGCGCAGCTCGACCTGATCTACACACGGGTCGTGGCACCGACGCTCGGCGTGGTCACGAATCTCGATCTAGCAGTCGGCCAGTACGTGAGCGCGGGTTCGGCCGCTCTCACCTTCATCGACGGAAGGGGAGCCTGGATCACGGCCGATATGCGCGAGAACCAGCTCGCCAATATCGAGCCGGGCAACAAGGTGGGCCTGCTTTTCGATGCCTTGCCGGGGCAGATTTTTACCGGGACCGTACACAGCGTCGGCTGGGGCATCGATACCGGACGGACCGCATCCAGCGGTCTGGTGCAGAACGAGCCGGAAACGCGCTGGTTCGAGCCGGCCCGCCGGTTTCCCGTGCGCATTGAACTCGATCGAGCGCTTTCGGAATGGCCTCGCACCGTCAGGGTGGGCGCGAAGGCCACCGTCGTGGTCTACGCCGCAGGCGAAAGCAATCCGTCAGCGTGGATCGCAATGGCCCTGCACCGCGCCCAGTCGCTTCTGTCCTATCTGTATTGAGGTGGGGCCATGTATGTTTCGCCCCGGCCGAGCTTTCGCGACGACCCAAATTTTCCTTTGCGCATGGCGCTGCTTGCGGTGATCTCGGTGGGCGCGATACCCTTTGTCATGCCCTCTATGCCGGCGCTGATGGCGGCCCTGCCGTTTGGCCTGATGGCCGGCATGCGCAAGGCCTTCGATCCGAAGAAAGCCATAGGAGGTCCTCTGGCGCTCATCATGATGATTTGGTTGGCAAGCGGCGTGCTCACCCTTCTCATGTCTTGGCCGGTGGCGTTCCTGATCGCGGTCGGCAGCCTCTATTTCGTCGCGTTCTATCTCATCCAGAGCACCGGCAACCCGATGGGGATGCTGATCCTGGTGTCCGTTGGCCTCGCCTCTATCCTGGGTATGAACTCCATCACTGCGCTCGACGCCCTAAGTGATTCGGTGGTCGAGGCGGGCATCCTCGCATTGATCGCGATTCCGGTCCTTTACCTCCTCATTCCGCCGGCTACCCAGGAGAAAATGATCGACGAATATACGCCCGCACCGGGCAATCACGTGCGATCGGCGCTCATCCGGGCGGTCGTCCTGCTCGGGCTCAGCTTCTGGCTCTACAGCTTCATCGATATGTCCAACATGATGATGGCGATCGCCGCGATATTCGTGCTGTGTTTCCCGACACGCGAGCAGTTGTTTGCAGAGGCCCGGGAACGGATCTTTGCGACGGTGCTAGGTGCATCCGCAGCGGGTGTCGCCCTGTTCCTGATGACCCTGAACGCCCATTTCTTCATGCTGGTCGGTCTGGTCTTTCTCACGGTGCTATATTTCGCCACCATGATGATGATCGGCCGCCATCCTCCGATGGTCTACCAGTTCAGCGCATCGGCCGCTCTGTCACTGATCGTTGGTGCCCTTACCACGCAGGAACCTTCCTATGCAGCGTTAACCCGCCTGGCACTGACCTTCGTCGGAACCGCAGTCGCAGCGCTGATGACGGCGACGCTCGAAAGCATGGCCAATGCGTGGGAACGACCAACCCTGCGGCGCTGAACGAAAGCAAGGGTTTGAACATTTTAAATGACTCGCGATCAAGCGCTCCTCTCTCAAGGTAATTTGGCGCGATTACTCCGAGTTTGTGAAAAAACGCGAAACGAAGAGCACATCACAGCGTCGGTCATCGGCTGTTGACTGCCTTTCGTTGCGCCGATAGACTGGACAACCGTTTATTTGGAGAAATTATGCCCAACCGAATGATCCGGCCCGTCCCGGAAGACACCACCCGTGAGCGCATCCTGAAAGCCGCGATACTTCGCTTCTCCACCCACTCCTATGAGGAAACCGGGTTGCGAGACATTGCCGCCGATGTCGGTGTCGACATGGCCTATGTTCATCGTTCCTTCGGTTCGAAGGAAGAGCTGTTCCGGGCAGCAGTCAAGGCGATACTTCAACCGGAGGCCTGGCTCGTCGGCGAGGCGAGCGAGTTGCATATGACGCTCGCGCAAGACATCCTCGCTGAGAAGGGCGCCAACGAAATCCGGCCTTTTGACATCCTCGCGCGATCTTTTTCCAGTCCAGAGGCATCGCGTGTTTTTCGTGAGCTCATCGACGACGGGTTCGTCAAGCCGTTCGCTTCCAAATGCCCGCTCATGTCCGAGCGGCGCGCGTCAATGGTCGCCGCGTTTCTGGCCGGGGTCAGTATTCTTCGTGACGTCATCGGCACACCAGCCCTCCAGAAGAGCGGAAGTGATCGTGAACTGATGGCTCTGGTCTCCCAGATTGTCGAGTTCATCATGAACGAAGACAAGGAATGCCAGACCATGAGGGCCACCGTGCCGATCAGTCGGGAGACATAATGAATGATTTGAGCAGGTCAGGAATGAGGGCGGCAGATGTCCCTCACGATACTCTCGGCACGGAGGCCTTCCGCGCCATTGATCGGATGCGCGAAGCCTGGAGCGCGCGGATCACCGGCGGGCTTTCGCCCGCGGCGCTGGCGCTAGCATTGTTCGACTGGTCGATTCATCTGGCCTCGGCGCCGGGGAAGCGTCTGGAGCTTATCGACAAGGGGGTGCGGAAAAGCGCCCGGCTGTCGGGCTATCTCTGCGCCGCCAGTCTCGGTGACGACACTCCATCCTGCATCGAGTCCTTGCCGGGCGACTACCGCTTCACCGGGGAGGCGTGGAAGGGACTCCCCTTTGCGGCCTATGCCCAGGCGTTCCTGCTCGCCCAGCAGTGGTGGCACAATGCGACGCGGGAGGTGCCGGGCGTCGCTCCTCACCACGAGGACGTGGTCTCCTTCGCCGCGCGGCAAGTGCTCGACATGTTCTCGCCCTCCAACAACCCGTTCACTAATCCCGAGGTGATCAACAAAACCATCACCACTGGAGGGGCAAACTTCCTCTCGGGGTTCCAGAACTGGTTCGAAGATGTGAACAGGCTTGCAGGCGGCCGCCCGCCCGTCGGTGCGGAAGGGTTCGCACCGGGCCGGGATGTCGCGATCACTCCCGGCAAGGTCATCTTCCGAAACCATCTGATCGAACTGATCCAGTACAGCCCCACGACCAACACCGTGGTGGCGGAGCCGGTGCTGATCGTGCCGGCCTGGATCATGAAATACTACATCCTTGACCTGTCGCCGGAGAACTCCCTGGTACGCTA
Organism: Shinella sp. HZN7; assembly: GCF_001652565.1. Classification (NCBI taxonomy): domain Bacteria; kingdom Pseudomonadati; phylum Pseudomonadota; class Alphaproteobacteria; order Hyphomicrobiales; family Rhizobiaceae; genus Shinella; species Shinella sp. HZN7. The sequence continues at coordinate 4,277,713 of NZ_CP015736.1, forward strand.
TCTGGTCGGGCAGGGGCACACGGTGTTTGCCGTTTCCTGGCGAAACCCTGGGGCAGACGATCGCGATCTGACGCTGGACGATTATCGCCGTTTGGGTGTCATGGCCGCGCTCGACGTGATCGCCGCCATCGTTCCCGACAGCAAGATCCACGCCACTGGCTATTGTCTAGGCGGTACGCTTCTCGCGATGGCGGCGGCTGCGATGGGGCGCGCCGGCGACGGGAGGCTGGCAACGCTCACCCTTTTCGCAGCCCAGACGGATTTTTCCGAACCCGGCGAACTGGCGCTGTTCATCGATCCGAGCCAGATGCATTTTCTTGAAAGCATGATGTGGGATCGGGGCTATCTGTCGGCGAGCCAGATGGCCGGCGCCTTTCAAATCCTGAAGAGCAATGACCTCGTCTGGTCGCGACTGGTCCACGACTATCTCATGGGCGAACGCACGCCGATGAACGACCTTATGGCCTGGAATGCCGATTCCACGCGCATGCCTTACCGCATGCATGCCGAATACCTCCAGCGTCTCTACCTGGACAACGAGCTTGCATCCGGCCGCTTCATCATCGATGGCCGTCCGGCGGCGCTGCAGAATATCCGCGTGCCGATGTTCGTCGTGGGAACGGAACGCGATCATGTCGCGCCATGGAGATCGGTCTACAAGATCCACCAGCTAGCCGATACCGATGTTACCTTCGTTCTCGCCAGCGGCGGGCACAACGCAGGCATTGTCAGCGAGCCGGGCCATCGCGGTCGCCGCTATCGCATCGCGACCAGGCTGGCAGCCGACATCTGCCTCGGACCCGACGAATGGGCAGCAGAGGCAGAGGAGAGGGGCGGTTCCTGGTGGGAGGCGTGGCTGCCGTGGCTGGCTACACATTCAGGCAAGGTTCGTGTAGCCCCGCCTCAGCTTGGTGCCGCCGAGAGGGGTTTTCCTGCCATTGCAGAAGCGCCCGGTGCCTACGTGTTCCAGAAGTGAGAGTGCGATGGCGGAAAAATTACTGACAAATCATACCTTCGCCGATTTACAGGTCGGCGATACCGCAAGCCTCACACGGGTGGCAGGTGATACCGACATCGATCTGCTGGCAGCGATGCTCGGCAAAAGGCCGGCAGTTGGTGACGGGGCAGCGGAGGCAACGACGTTCTTCAACGATATCGTTGCCAACGGGCTTTGGACAGGCGCGCTGGTCTCTCTGGTGATCGGCACAAGGCTTCCGGGGCCAGGGACGATCTATCTGGGACAGGATTTCCGTTTCGTGAAGCCGGTCGCCGCCGGCGACACGATCACGGCAACCGTGCGGGTGGTGCAGAAAAACCCGGACAATCGCACTGTTGCACTGGAGACGATCTGCGCAAATCAGAAAGCGGAACTTGTCCTGACCGGTAAGGCCATGGTGATCGCGCCCGACAAGTCGGTCGAATGGACCGCAACACCCTCCTCCGTCGCATTGCAGGATACAGGGCGAGCAAGCCGATATGAGGCTTTTGTTGCCGAAGCTCGTAGTCTCCCCCCGGTTCGGGCCGCCATTGTACACCCGTGCTCCGCCGGAGCAATCCTGGCTGCGGTCGAGGTCCGCCAACAGGGCCTGTTCGACCCGCTGCTGGTCGGGCCGGAGGCGAAGATTCGCGCAGCCGCCGAAGCCTCAGGGATCGATCTCGGCGACATGGCGATCGAGGACGTTGCGCACAGCCATGCGGCAGCCGCGCGCGCCGTGGAACTCGCGGTCGGCGGTACGGTTTCGGTTCTGGTCAAGGGCAGCCTGCATACCGACGAGCTTCTGGGCGCCGTCCTCGCCACCGGGTCCGGTCTCAGAACGGAGCGGCGCGTCAGCCACGTCTTCGCCTTCGACGTCCCGGCCTATGGCAAGCCGCTGATCGTCACCGACGCTGCGATCAACATCCAGCCGACGCTCGACCAGAAACGCGACATCTGCCAGAACGCTATCGACCTTCTTCTAGCTCTTGGCGTCAAAGAGCCGCGCGTGGCGGTGCTCGCAGCAGTCGAGACCGTCAACGCGAAGATGCCATCCACCCTTGACGCCGCGGCGCTGACCGTCATGGCGGCGCGTGGCCAGATCATCGGTGGACGTGTCGATGGCCCGCTTGCCTTCGACAATGCCATCGATCTCGATGCGGCGAAGACGAAGGGCATTGTCTCTCCCGTCGCGGGCGAGGCCGACATCCTGCTCGTGCCGGACCTTGAGGCTGGCAACATGCTCGCCAAGCAACTGATTTATTTCGCGGGGGCGACCGCGGCCGGCATCGTGCTCGGCGCGCGCGTGCCGATCGTGCTGACCAGCCGCTCCGATCCGCTTTCGGCGCGCATCGCCTCGGCAACGCTCGCAAGACTGCTCGTCGCCCGCAATCAGGTACCCGGAACGGGGGCCATCTCATGAGCCAGCAACTGCTTGTCACCTTCAATGCCGGCTCCTCCACGGTCAAGATCGGCCTGTTCGCCGTTGAAGGCGGTGGCCTCACGCGAATCGGCAAGGGAATGATCGATTTCCGCAAGGCCCCGTTGCGCTTCGAGCTTTCCGAAGGCCCGGATCGCTTCGATGTTGAGCTGGAAGCCAAAGCGGAGGAAGAACTGGACGAGGTCTTGCGCGAAGCGTTCGACCGGCTGTCCTGGCACTATGATTTATCCGGCATCGCCGCTATCGGCCACCGCGTTGTGCACGGCGGTGACCTGTTTGACGGACCGGTGCTCATCAACGATCAGGCGATGTCGCAGATGGAAGCGCTGATACCGCTTGCGCCGCTTCATCAGCCCCAGGCGCTGCGCCTTGTCCGGGCGATCGCGCGCCTTCGGCCAGAAATCAGGCAGACCGCCTCCTTCGACACGGCTTTCCACCGCTCGCATGCCGACGTCGTCCGCCGCTTCGCCCTGCCGCGGCAGCTCTACGAAGAGGGTATCAAACGCTATGGCTTCCACGGCCTTTCTTATCGATCGATTGCCAACCAGCTTATCAGCAAATGGCCGGAGCAGGCGGCGGGCAAGGTCATCGTCGCCCATCTCGGTTCCGGCGCCAGTCTTTGCGCGATGCACAACTGCGTCAGCCGCGACACCAGCATGGGTTTCTCAACGCTGGACGGCGTACCGATGGCGACGCGCTGCGGGGCGCTCGACGCCGGCGTGGTCATACACCTCTTAAAGGCCGGGCGAGATCCTGGCGAAATCGAGGATCTCCTCTATCACCGTTCGGGTCTGCTGGGCGCTTCCGGCATCAGCGCCGACAGCCGCGTGCTTCTGGAGAGTGATGAGCAGCAAGCCAAGGAAGCAATCGAGCTGTTCACCTTCAGGGTCGCCGGTGAGATTGCCCGGCTTGCCTCGACGCTGGGCGGCCTCGACACTCTCGTATTCACCGCCGGGATCGGCGAGCATCAGCCGACGATCAGAGCTGATATCTGCACCCGGCTGATGTGGCTCGGCATTGATCTCGATCCTGGAGCGAACGCCGGGAGCGGTCCCGTCATCAGCAGTCCTGCCAGTCGTCTTACCGTCCTTGTCATCCCGACCGATGAGGAGCAGGTGATCGCCACTGACGCCTTGAGAATCTCGGGAGGCTGAGCGATGGCTGCGATCGTTGATATATTCGGAAGACGTGGCCTCGTCGTCGGCATCGCCAACGATTCCTCCATCGCAGCCGGCTGTGCAACCGCGTTCAAGGCTGCCGGCGCCGATCTGGCGGTCACCTATCTCAACGATAAGGCTGTCCCGTTCGTACGCCCGGTCGCCGATGCCCTGGGCGCGTCGCTGTTCATGCCCTGTGACGTTCGCATTGATGGGCAGCTCGAGGCGGTTTTCGACACCATAGCAAATGAATGGGGCCGCCTCGATTTCTTGCTTCATTCGATCGCCTTCGCGCCACGACAGGACTTGCAGACGAGCATCGTCAACTGCTCCGCTGACGGTTTCGCGCAGGCCATGGATATATCGTGCCATTCCTTTATCCGAATGGCGCGGCTCGCCGCCCCGCTGATGAAGGAAGGCGGATCCTTGATAACCGTCAGCTTTTTCGGGGCTGAGCGCGTCGTCGACAACTACAATCTGATGGGACCGGTGAAGGCGGCCCTGGAAGCAAGCGTACGCTACCTGGCCGCCGATCTCGCAGCGCGGGACATCCGCGTCCATTGCCTGTCCACCGGGCCGATCGCCACCAGGGCAGCTTCCGGAATCGAGCGTTTCGATGAGCTCATCGACACGGTGCGTGAGAGAACACCATCGCGACGCCTCGTGAGCATCGCTGAGGTTGGGCGTATCGCCGCATTCCTGGCAAGCGAGGCGGCAACGCCTCTGTCGGGGTCGGTGGTATACGCCGACAACGGTTTCCACATCACGGCCTAGCCAGAAGGCGGGCTGATGCAAACTAAGTCGGGGTCGCCGCTCGCGCGGCGACAGGGTGAACTCTGTCATATCGAGAGCGCGATGCTTCGAATGCATAAGTAAGAAATCGGTTCAGTCAATGCGTGAATTCAGTCTACGCCTTACGCTACTTCTTCTCACAAGCCTGCTTGCAGCCTGTGCCGGCCGCCCCGGCCCGGAACTGCTCGCCCAGAGGGCCGAAGCCGTTCCGGGGGCCAAGCTCACGACGGTTTATGTGGCGACCACGCGCAAGCGTGATGAGAACGGTATCTACACGTCGGGTCGTAGCCGCGAGGTTAGCTATATCCGCTACAGGGTCTCCATCCCGCCAGGTCACAAGACGGGCAATGTCGAATGGCCGAAATCGAAGCCGAACCCGAAGACGGATTTTGTCACCGTCGACCAGCACATTCTCGACGCGGCGACATTCGAGGCGGAAGTCACGCGTAAACACAACGGCAAACCGCCGAGTGTCGGCGTGTTCGTGCATGGCTACAACACCAATTTCACCGAGGCCGTGTATCGCATAGCCCAGATGACAGCTGACGCCGGCGTCGATGCCGCCCCGATCCTGTTTGCCTGGCCGTCCGAAGGCGCTTTGAGCGGCTACGTCGCCGACAAGGACGCGGTGACGTTCTCGCGGGACCAGTTGGCGGATCTGCTCAGCACCCTGGCGCGCAAACAGACCCAGGGTCCCATCACGCTCGTCGGCCACAGCATGGGGGGATGGCTGACGACGGAAGCCGTGCGCCAACTGCGGCTTACCGGCAAGGACGCGGCGATCCGTCGACTGCAGGTCGTGCTTGCGGCGCCCGATATCGATGTCGACGTGTTCCAGGCACAGCTTGCGACGATCGGGACACTGAACCCGCCGATGACAATCCTTGTTTCCAAGGATGACAGGGCGCTGAAGGTCTCGGAATTTCTATCCACAGAACGTCAGCGCCTGGGCAGGATTGACGTGACGGATCCGAAAATCGAGGAGGCGGCGCGCAGGGCGAATGTGCAGGTGATCGATATATCGGATATCGAGGCCTCAGACAGCTTCCGCCACAATCGTTTCGTCGGTCTCGCTGCCTACTATCCGAAGCTTTCGGGCCGGGATGGAACGAGCGACCCCCGAAATCTCAGGCAAGCCGGAGCGTTTGTATTCAATTCGGCTGGCGCGGTCCTTTCCAGCCCGTTTGTCCTTGCCGGCAAGATCGTCGGCGGAAACTGACACGACGCGAAGCAGCTTTCTTCACGCAACTATCGCAGGAGAATACTTATGATATTCAATTACACCGCAAGCCTCGACGCCGCCGACCTGCAACTGTTGCGATCGCGATGGCGATGGCTGCTGGTCGCCGGCATCGTGCTCGTGTTGATAGCTCTTGTCGCCCTCTCCAACCTGTTGCTGGCCACGGTCGTTTCCGTCCTCTTTGTCGGTGTCACGATGCTACTGGCGGGTGCGGCGCATATCGTCTTCGCATTTCAGATGAAGCGATGGGGCCAAACTGTCGGTTTGCTCGTTGTCGGTGTGCTTTATGTCGCGGCCGGTGTGATGACATTCTGGAACCCGGTCCTGGCATCCACTTTCCTGACACTACTGATGGCTCTCAGCATGCTCGTCGCAGGCATTGTCAGGACTGCCGCCGGTCTGGCGATCCGCCCGGCTTCCGGTTGGCTATGGCTCGCGGCGGCCGGCGCCGCGACGGTGCTTGTTGCACTTGTCATCCTTGCGGGCTGGCCGGTCAACAGTTTGTGGATCATCGGCGCACTGCTGGCGATCGACGTCATGGTGACCGGCTGTGCCCTGAGCGCATTGGCGCTCGCGCTGCGACGGTCCCTCAGGATCGACCGCAATCACGAATAAGAACCGGAGGTTGGAAACGACAATGAAGCAAACAACACCGTTCACCGTGGAGGTCCGAAAGAAACGCCGGATGCAACAGCACGAACTCTCTCCAAGCCGCGCCCTGAAAAAGACAGACGAGACCAGATCCGCGCCGGAAGGGGAAAACACAGCCCCGAATGAAATCACGCCTCAGAACGACCCTGCGGCCCACCGTCCCCGCACACGGTAAGGCTGAACGCTGGCCCGCCGGACTCCCTGACACAATCGTGAGGCACAAGAAAAAGGATTTTCGCCCTCTCAATCATCAGCTGTTGACTCACGGAGTATGTTCATTAGGGTAAAGCTGATGTTTGGTGACGAGGGGGGGAATGAAGACGCCAAAAGATATTGTCGTTTATATCGATACAGCCGATGTTTCTGTTTGTCGGGTTTATATTGATTATGCTGTCTCACTCGCAAGCGCATGGGATGCGCATGTCGTTGTGGCCTTCGTGCCGGAAGATTTAATCGCCACTCCCTCCCATGGCTTCGCCCGAGGGCAGGCGATCAACAGCATGATAACCTCCTTCGAAGGGCGCCGGCATGACGCCGAAGAGCAGCTGCGGGGGCTCCTTTCGGATGTAGCGTCCGCTACCGGCGTGAATTGCGAGCTTCGCATATGTTCCGGTGAAACGGGCGAGGCGCTGATGCTGCACGCCCGCCACGCAGCCTTGGCGATCGTCGGAACGGGGCGTGACCCGGACCGCGCTGAGACGGCTCTCACCGTCTCGGAGGATATCATCTTCGCCTCCGGTCGCCCTTCGATCCTTTTGCCCACATTCTGGCAAAGCGATGGCGCCGTGCCCGAGACGATCGTGGTTGGATGGAATGCCAGCCGGGAAGCGGCCCGCGCCATTGCCGATTCGATGGCGTTCCTGGCCACCGCTCGCGCCGTCCACGTCGTCGTTGTTCCCGAGCCCAAGGTCGCGCGGCTTCTGGGGGAGGACCCCGGAAGCGATATCTCTCTCCATCTCGCGCGCCATGGGATCAGGGTGACGCTTGACCGCCTGGAAGGCAGCAATGCCGGTGATCTGATCCTGTCGCGCGCGGAAGAGGTTGGCGCCGACCTGGTGGTCATGGGCGCCTATGGGCAGTCCCGGATCACCGAGTTCGTTTTCGGCAGCGCAACACGCACCATTCTGGCCAATCCGAAAATCCCGATCTTTCTTTCGCGATAAGACGTGATCGTCCAACAGGGTGGGTGGGCCCCGCAGGCCGTCGGCAAAAAGAGATTACAACACAGGAGAAGAAAACATGTCCGATCTGGTCGTCGTCGGTTTCGATACGGTTGATGAAGCCGACAAGGTGCTTCTCAAGCTCGCTGCTCTCAGAAAAGAATATCTGGTCGATCTGGAAGATGCCGTCGTCGTCGTTCGTGACGGCGAAGGCAAGGTCCATCTCAAGCAGAGCCTTAACCTGGCGGCTCTCGGCGCCACATCGGGCCTTCTCTCGGGAACGATCTGGGGCGGCCTTGTGGGCCTGCTCTTTCTCAATCCGCTTGCCGGCATCGCCATTGGCGGCCTGACGGGAGCGGGTGTCGGCGCCTTGTCCGGCTCCCTTGCCGACTATGGCATCGACGATACGTTCATCAAGTCTCTGGGCGAGACCATTCCAAGCAATTCGTCTGCGCTGTTCGTTCTTGTCCGCAAGGTCCAGCCGGAAAAGGTGCTGGCGGAGTTCGAAGGCCTGCGTGGTCGAGTTCTCAAGACGTCCCTGTCGCCAGAGCAGGAAGAGAAGCTGAGGATCGCCTTGTCCGAAAATGTAACCGGGTCAGGCAACGCCTAGGTGGCCACGCCCGGTTGATGTCCGATCGGGAAGGGAAACGTCCAGCATCGCTTACGTGGGAGGGGTATTTTTTGCAGGTACATATCAGGGGCGGGATCGATCTTCGATGGGAAGGCAAGCCGATAGACACGATTGAAGATGCGGTCGTGGCTCGCTCGGTTGCGCTTATGGGAGAAGATTACCCGCGCCTGCGCCCGGTTATCGATGTCGCGATCGGACAAGCCGTGCGAGCCGGCGAGCGGCTGTTTACGGATCGTCACCGCCCTCATCTGACGTTTACAGCCCCTGTTGCTGGAACAATCCGCGCAATCTCGCGCGGCGCGCGTAGAAGCCTCGATTCCATTATTATCGACGTCGAGGACGAAGCCGCCGTCGAATTCGACAGGCCCTCACGGCCAGATCGCATGACCATGCAGTCGCTCCTGCTCCAAAGCGGTTGCTGGCAGTCATTTCGCACCCGGCCATTCGGTCGGCTCGCCGATCCCCGGCAGGCTCCTGATGCGATTTTCGTAACAGCCACCGATACCGCGCCGCTCGCAGGTGATCCGGCCCCCGTCATAAGGCGCTTCGAATCATGGTTTCGTCTCGGCGCGGAGGCGCTGCGTCACCTGACCGACGGTCCCGTTTACGTCTGTCACGGGGCCGATGCCTCCCCGGCCGTTCCCGAAGCCGTCAAGGCTGTCTGTTTCGCGGGCAGGCATCCGGCGGGTCTGGTTGGAACCCATATCCATCATCTCAATCCTGTCGGTGTAAACAGGATGGTTTGGCACATCGGCTATCAGGACGTAATCGCGCTGGGATGCCTGCTCGATACGGGCCGGATATGGACACGGCGCGTCGTTGCGCTGACCGGACCGGGGACGTGCAGTCCGCGCCTCGTTGTCGCTCCCGCAGGCGCGAATCTGAAAGATCTTTTCGGCGCCTCGCTCACCGGTCCCTCGGTTCAGTTGCTTTCGGGCTCTCCGCTCGGCGGAACGGTCGAGCATTTCCTGCGGCGTTATGACGTGCAGGCCACCGCCATCCCACACAGGCATCCGCTCCGGCGCTCCTTTCTCATGCGCTACCTGACCTCATTCAACGAGCAATTTCCGGCGCCGCTCATTCCCAATGCCGTTCATGAACGGGCCGCGCCTTGCGGGATCCTGCCCGCGCCGTTCCTGCGCGCCATCAGCACGGGCGATGTGGAAACCGCCGCGAAACTTGGTGCGCTGGAACTTGTGGAAGAGGATCTGGCGCTCCTGAGCCATGTCGACGGGTCGGGCACGGATTATGGCGCCCTGTTGCGTGCGACGCTCGATGAGTTGGAGGAAGCGATATGATCGCCTTCTTCCATGACCTGCAGGCGGGCCGCGTCGGCCGCACCTTGTTGTCCGACAGCGCCACGCCCGCGCTGCTCGGCGTGATCGTCCCGGTCGTGTCCGCGCTTGTCGCAGATACGGAACAGTTCGCAGCGCGGCTGCTGATCTCTGTCAGCCTGACCCTTGCGTGGCAGCATGTCTTCACACGTGTCCGGGGTCTCAGGCCGGGACTTGACGGTATTGTCGCCGCCACGCTGATCGCCCTTCTTGTCCCGGCCGATGCGCCGCTCTGGCAGCTCGCTTTGGGCGTCAGCTTCGGCGTGGTGATCGCCGAACAGGTGTTCGGTGGGCGCGGGCGCAATTTCGTGCATCCTGCCGTCGCCGCCCTTGCCTTCGTGATGTTCTCCTTCACTGAAATCGACTATCGAGCCGGGCCAAACATTCCTCTGGCGGCATTGCTTCCGGCTTTGGTTCTCCTGCTCCTCAGCGGCCAGGCGTCATGGCGATTGCTGCTTGCGGCCTACTGCACGATGGCCCTCATGGTTTGGGCGCAGGGAAGCGATCCGTCGGTCAACCTGCTTTCGGGTGCGATCGGCTGCGCGATCCTCTTTCTGGCGGCAGATCCTGTATGTTCCTGCACGACAAATCCAGGTCGTTTTGCACAGGGCATTCTGACCGGCGTGCTCATCGGCCTGTTCTCGCAGGCCGGATCGACTTTTGGAGCCGCGATCTTCGCGATCCTGATGAGCAGCATTTTCGCACCATTGATCGATTACGTGGTCGTGGCGATCCATGTAAGGCGGAGGGCAAGGCGACATGGCTGACGCTCGTCCTCCCAGCCCGCGCCCGGGCATGTGGCGCCGCTTTCTGAACCGTCCGAACACCGATGGCGTCAAGACGATCGGCATGTCGCTTCTGGTGGCCATTGGCTGCGGCTTTACCGTCTCCATCGCAGCGGTCGTCCTGCGGCCGATCCAGCAGGCCAATATCGTCGCCCAGCAACAGGGCCGCATGGTGCAGATGCTGGAAAACGTTCCGGGCATCGGGGAGATATTGAAGGAATCTGGCGCAAGCGGCGTCGAAACGCTCGTCATCGACCTCGCAAGCGGAACGGTCGCCGCCGATGTCGATCCGGGAAGCTTCGATCAGCGAGCGGCGGCGGCGGACGCAGAGCGAAGTTCGGCCCTGCCGCGCGCTGACGACCTCGCTGGTCTCAGCCGCCGCGAAAACCACGCGCTTGTCTATCTTCTGCGCCGCGGCGAGGAACTGGCGCTCGTTGTGCTTCCGGTCCGCGGCGCCGGCTACCAGTCGACCATCCGGGCCTATCTGGCGCTGGAGGCCGATCTCGACACCGTTGCCGCCTTCACGGTTTATGAGCAGGGTGAGACGCCCGGCCTCGGCGCCCGCGTCGCCGAGGACGGTTGGCAGGCGCAATGGGCAGGCAAGCGCATCTTCGACGATGGCGATTTCGCCATTTCCGTGGTGCGCGGCAATGCCAGCGGCCCCAATGAAGTCGACGGCATCTCCGGCGCCAGCGTCACGAGCTATGCGATCTCGGACATGCTCGAATTCTGGATGGGCGAGCACGGCTTCGGGCCGTTTCTCGACAGGCTGAAGAAAGGCGAGATCGAATGACTATCCCTTTCCGCAACCTGACAGATCCGCTCATCGACAAGAACCCCGTCACCGTCCATATCCTCGGCATCTGCTCGGCACTGGCGGTCACGACATCGATGTCCACCGCTCTCACCATGTCGATCGCCCTGACCGTCGTGCTCGGCCTGTCGGCAGGCGTCATCAGCGCCATCCGCCGACACATCCCGTCCTCCGTGCGCATCATCCTGCAGATCACCATCATCGCCTCGCTGGTCATCGTCGCCGACCAGATGTTGCAGGCTTTTGCCTATGAGATGAGCCAGCGGCTGACGGTGTTTGTCTCGTTGATTGCCACGAACTGCATCGTGCTCGGGCGCACCGAAGCCTATGCGCTGCACAATCCGGTCGTTCCCAGCATCGTGGATGGCGTCGGCAATGCACTCGGCTACAGCCTGGTGCTGCTCACTGTCGCCGCCATCCGCGAGTTGTTCGGCGCCGGAAGCCTGTTCGGCGTCGGCCTGCTGCCACTCGTGGCCGACGGTGGCTGGTACCAGCCACTCCGTCTTATGCTGCTCGCGCCGAGCGCATTCATCATCCTTGGCCTTCTGGTCTGGGCTGTTCGCAGCCTGCGCCGGGGCCAGAGGGAAGCGCCTGAATTCGAGTTGCGCGAGCAGCAAAGGACGACTGAGACATGATCGAACTGTTCCAGCGCTCCATTTTCGAAGAAAACCTCGCGCTGTCCTTCTTCCTCGGCATGTGCACCTTCCTCGCCGTCTCCAAGCGCGTGGAAACAGCCTTCGGCGTGGGTGTTGCGATGATCGTCGTGCAATCGCTCAGCGTGCCGGTGAACTACCTGCTGCACGCCTATATCCTGAGTGCCGGGGCGCTCGCGTGGATGGGGCTGCCGGATGTCGATCTCGGTTTCATGCGGCTGATCACCTTCATCGGCATCGTCGCGGCGATGGTGCAGATCATCGAGATGCTGCTCGATCGTTACGTGCCCGCCCTCTACGGCGCGCTTGGCATCTACCTGCCGCTGCTCGCCATCAACTGCGCCATTATCGGCGGCAGTCTGTTCATGGTCGAGCGGCAATATGATCTCACTGAAAGCACGGTCTATGGGATCGGCACCGGGATCGGCTGGGCGCTGGCCATCGTCGCGCTCGCGGCGATCCGCGAGAGGCTGCGCTATGCCAATGTCCCCGAAGGATTGCAGGGCCTCGGCATTGCTTTCATCGTCACCGGTCTCCTGTCCATGGCGTTCTCCGCCTTTGTGGGAGTGCGCGTGCTATGACGGAGATCCTGCTCGGCATCGGCTTCATTTCCTTGCTGCTCGTCGCGCTGGCAGCCGTTGTCCATAAGGTTCGGGAGTATCTGCTGCCGTCGCGACCCGTGGCGGTCACCGTTAACGGCGGGCGTGAGATTGGCGCTCTGGCGAATTTCAAGCTTCTCGATATTTTGAATTCCAACGGCATCGCCGTGCCCTCGGGCTGCGCCGGCGCGGGAACGTGCGGCCTGTGCCGCGTCAGCGGCGTCACGGGTACGGGAGAGCCGTTGCCGACGGAACGCGCCCGGCTTTCTCCTGCCGACGTTCGGGCTGGAATGCGGCTCGCCTGCCAGATCGTGGTGCGAAACGACCTCGCCGTCACCGTCCCGGACGAGGTGCTCGGCATCACCACGATGAACTGCCGCGTGGCATCGTCGCGCAGTGTCACGCCTTTGATCAAGGAAATCGTGCTCGCCTTGCCGGAGGGCGCGGAATTCGACTTTCGTGCGGGCAATTTCGTGCAGGTCACCGCACCGGCCTATCGTCTCGACTTCTCCGGCATCGCGCTTGAACCGCAGCATGCCGCCGAATGGAAAAAACTCGGAATTGACAAGCTCTCGTCGCAAAGCCCTCAGCCCGTCTCTCGCGCCTATTCGGTTGCCAGCCGACCCAAGGATGTCGGCATGATCGTGCTCAACATCCGTCTGGCCACGCCACCGCCAGCCAAACCGCATGCACCTCCCGGCATCGTCTCGTCATGGCTGTTCGGTCTGCGCGAGGGCGACCCGATCGAAGTGGCGGGCCCGTATGGTCACTTCGGGGCGCAGGATACCGGGCGCGAGATGGTGTTTATCGGCGGCGGCGTCGGCATGGCGCCCTTGCGCGCCATCATAACGGACATGCTCGAGCGTCAGGGAAGCCGCCGCAAGATCAGCTTCTGGTACGGCGCGCGAAGCCGTGGCGAACTGTTCTACGCCGACGAATTCGACGAGCTTGCCCGGCGTCATGAGAACTTCCGCTGGGTGCCAGCCCTCTCCGAACCAGCCAGAAACGACCCCTGGGACGGTGAGTTAGGCTTTGTCCATGATGTCGTCTTCCGCGCCTATCTGAAGGATCACCCGGCGCCGGAGGACTGCGAATATTATCTGTGCGGCCCTCCGCTCATGATCGAGGCCATCTACGCGATGCTCGATGAATGCGGTGTGGAGAGCGAGAGCATCTTCAATGACGATTTCGGGATCTAGGAGCATGACGACAAGGCGCGAGATCGTATTTGGACTGGGAGCCCTGGCCGGACTGATGTCCTTGCCGTCTTTGGCCCGAGCCGGTGCCGATGATCTCACGCGCATCTCCGGGCGCGCTTTCGGCACACGATGGCAGGTCACCGTTCCGGCCGATGCCGATGCCCGCAAGATTGGCGCGGATCTCCGGCACTTACTGGCCGGGATCGATCATTCGATGAGCCCGTTTCGTGCGGGTTCGGAGCTTTCGCGCTTCAACAGCCGTTCGGAAATCACACCGTTCGCAGCCTCCGAGCCGCTTCGGACGGTTGCTAGCAAGGCACTCGAGATTGCGCGATTGACCGGCGGCGCGTTCGATCCGGCCGTCGGGCCCGCTGTCCATCGTTACGGTTTCGGGCCGATCGCTGCCGGGCGGTCCGGTCGCTACACCGCTTTTGCCGTCAGTGCCGAAGGCCTCTCCAAAGCAGAGCCGGAACTTTCGCTCGATCTGTGCGGCATAGCCAAGGGCTACGCCGTCGACCGGCTTGCAGGACACCTGAGAGATCAAGGGCTGCCGAGTTTCCTGATCGAGGTGGGTGGCGAAGTCTATGGTTTCGGTGCGCGCCCTGACGGCCGTCCATGGCGCGTCGGCATTGCGGACCCGCTTCGCACCGGTGTCCACACGACGCTTCCCCTGACAGGCGTGGCGATGGCGACCTCGGGCGATGCGATCAATGCCTATGAGATCGCGGGCCGCCGCTACAGTCATACGATCGATCCCGCAACCGGAGAGCCGGTTCGCAACAGCGTCGCCTCGGTTTCCGTTCTGGCCCCGACAGCGCTGGAGGCCGACGCGTTTGCGACCGCCCTTCTGGTAATGGGTCCTGAAGGCGGCCTTGCATTCGCCTCCGCCAACCGTCTGCCCGCGCTTTATCTGCTTCGCGAGGCGGGAGGTCTTAAGGCCAGAGCCAACAGGTTGTTCATCGACCAGGGGAGGGCATAAAGCCATGCAGACCATTTTCGCCGCTGTTCTTCTGACCGGGCTTGCCATGCTCGCGCTGGCCGCCGGCCTTTTTGCCGGCCGCGCACCGCTCAAGGGATCGTGCGGCGGCGCGGCCTGCGGCGGCAAATGCCATGCTTGCGAACGATCCGAAGGAAGCGGGACATGAAACTCGACACGGTCGCCGATCATATGCGCACGGACCTGATCACGCTAACGCCGGACATGGAGATAGTACGGGCCGTGTCCGTGCTCATGCAAAACGGCGTGTCGGGTGCATGCGTCATCGACGGCGCCGGCGATCTCGTCGGCGTTCTGTCCAAACGCGATTGCCTGAAGGCCGCACTCAACGCCTCCTACTACAAACAATGGGGTGGCAGTGTCGCCGACTATATGAGCACCGAACTCGAGACGCTCGATGCGGGTATCGACATCGTCGAAGCGTGTGAGCGCTTTGTCGCAAGCTCGTACCGGCGGTTCCCCGTCACCCGCCATGGCCGACTTGTCGGCCAGATCAGCCGTACCGACGTCCTCAACGCCCTTTCACGGCAGTGGACATAACAAAGCCCCGGAAAAGAAAAGGACCGATATCATGACACGACAGCTCTCCAGAAGATTGTTTCTCGCAGGAACCAGTGCGGCAGCGTCCGCAGGTATCGTCGGGACAGCCAATGCGCAGGTGGCCTCCGGCGGCGCTGCAACCGTCTCCGTGCAGGAAGCCCTGAAACAGCGCCGCTCTACCAAGCGCTTCGGGCGTGGTGACGTTGCGCGCGAAAAGGTGCTCGAAGCACTGTGGGCGGCCAATGGTGTCAACCGCGCGGACGGTGATGGACGCACAGCGCCCGCCTGGCACGGTGCGAAGAACGTCGATATCTACGTCGCGCTGGAAGATGGCGTCAGTCTCTACGACCCCGTGGCAAACGCTCTCAACAAAGTGGCCGATACAGATATTCGCGCGGATGTCAGCCCCACGGCTTTCGTACGCAGGGCGCCCGTGGTGCTGATCTATGTCTCTGATGCCGAGAAACTTGCCGCTGCCGCCGGTGACCTGGCCAAGTCTGCGCCCGAAGAACTGGTTATCGCCGCACGCGTCAACTCAGCCATCATGGCCCAGAACGTCTATCTGTTCTGCGCTGCCGAAGGGCTCGGCACATGCCTCCTCGGTACGGTGGACCGCGAAGCTATTAAAACAGCGCTGAAGTTCCCGGATCATCTTTCGGTGACATATATCCAGCCCTTAGGCGAAATCGGCTGATCCGGAGCGTGGTCATAGAGCGGCATGCAGGCCTTGCCGCATATCCGGTGCTTCTGCAGAGACACAAGCCTTGACGGCCGCAATTCTCTGGTGCGCGCTTGGCCTCCTCGCTTTGGTCGGCGGAGCGGATATACTGGTGCGCAGCGGGTCGACGCTCGCGCGCCGGCTGAGCATATCCCCGCTCGTCATCGGGCTCACATTTGTTGCGATCGGGACAAGCACACCTGAGCTGGCGGTGGGCATCAATGCCGCGTTGACGGGAGAAGGAGGGTTGGTCGTCGGGAACATCGCCGGCACCAACACCTTCGGTCTGCTGTTCATCCTTGGACTATGTGCTATCGCTCGGCCCGTTGTTTTGGAACCGGTCTCCGTTGGGCTTGAACTCCCTGCAATGATAGCCGCCGCACTGGCGTTCTGGGTGTTTGCAGCTGATGGTTATCTGTCGAGAGCCGAGGGCCTTGTGTTCCTGCTTGGTGGTATCGGCTATATCGTCCTGGTCGTTCGAAGCGCGCGCTTAAGAAGTTCGCCACCCGACAAAGAGTTGCCAGTCCTGCCACGCCCGATGCGCGACGCTCCGCGGAGCGGATGGTTGAACGTCGCCGTCATGATTGGTGGTATTGCGGTCATCACAATAGGCGCGGATTGGCTCGTATGGGGATCCTCCGATCTTGCTCGCAGGTTGGAGGTCTCCGAAGCTCTTATCGGACTGACCATAGTTGCAATCGGCACATCGAGCCCTGAACTGATCACGACAATCGTCTCGACCGTACGCAATGAGCGCGAGATCGCGGTAGGCAATCTTTTGGGCAGCAGTGTCTATAATATTGCAGTCATTCTTGGGCTGACGATGCTGGTTCCGAGCGAAGCGATCACCGTGGAAAGAACGCTCATCGCCGTCGACATTCCTGTTATGGCTGCGGCAACTGTGCTTTGCGTTCCAGCCTTCCTCACGGGCAGAACTCTGTCGCGGGCCGAAGGGGCAGCATTTGTCGGTTGCTACATAGCTTACTTCGCCTACCTTATGCTCGCTCGGACTTAACTCTGGCGCAGGCAGGGTAATGAAACTGGACGCATCGATTTGCTCCGCGAAGGTTGTCGCTTCCGTTCGAAAAATTGACGGATACAGCGCGCAATAGGTCACCCACGAGTAGGTTATGCAGCTGTTTCGAAGAGCAAGTTATGATGGCTGCCCGTCCCCGCAACCATCTTTACTTGCTCGGGGCGCAAGTGAAGATTAGATCCTGCCCCCGCAACCAGAATTTATGTGACTTATCAAAAAGCCCCGCAGACAGAAATGTCGCGGGGCTTTTTGATGTCGGTGCCAGGGCTCGCCTGCCCGGCACCCCCCCCGTTTTCCCCGCCTAATCCTGCGGCCTTATAATGCTCCAGGAACAACAGCTGGACACCCGCAAAAACCCGTGGCGTTAGCGGCGGCGGAATGATTCACTGGCGGCGAGCAAAGATGGAGCGCCGTCATGGACCCGCAGTCACTGTTCAGCCTGAACGATCACCTTAAGGCCCTGAGCAAGGAGGGCGATCCGCTCGAGGTTCTGCAGGAGACGGTGGATTTCGAGTATTTCCGGACCTGGCTGATCGAGGGACTGGGATACGGCGACGGTTCCAAGGGTGGAAGACCACCTTTTGACCCCGTCATGATGTTCAAGGCGCTGATTCTTCAGGCGCAGCACAACCTGTCGGACGCCCGCATGGAATTCATGATCCGGGACCGGCTGAGTTGGATGCGCTTCCTGGGACTATCGCTGGGGGATCGCACTCCGGACGAGAACACCATCCGGCATTTCCGCAACCGCATGACCGAGACGGGGACGCTGAAGCGGGTGATGAAGGCCTTCGACTGGCAACTCCAGAAGAAGGGCTACATCCCGATGTCGGGGCAGATTGTCGACGCCTCGCTGGTGCCGGCGCCCAAGCAGCGCAACACCGATAGAGAACGGGAGGCTATCAAGGCGGGCAAGTCGGCCGAAGAGATCTGGCCCGATGAACCGAACAAGGCGGCCCAGAAGGACACCGATGCGCGCTGGACACTGAAGATCGGCGGCAAGGTGCGGTATCGGGAAGACGGAACGCCGCTGCCGATGATCGCCTTGCCGGTGTTTGGCTACAAATCCCATATCGGCATTGATCGCCGCTATGGGTTCATCCGGTCGATGGCGGTGACCTCGGCATCGACGGCCGATGGACGTCTTCTCAGGCGGGTCATCAGCACCGACAACACCGGTTCCGAGGTCTGGGCCGACAGCGCCTATCGCTCGCAAAGCAACGAGAAGTGGCTCGGCGACAGGATGCTGACCAGCCGCATCCATCGCAAGAAGCCCATGGGCAAACCGATGCCGAGGGCGACGGCACGGGCCAATGCGCAGAAGTCCTCAATCCGCGCTCATGTCGAGCATGTGTTTGCCCATCAGAAGAACAGGTTCGGCCTGTTCATCCGCACCATCGGCCTTGCCCGCGCAGAGGCGAAACTGGCCCTTGCCAACCTGGCCTACAACTTCGACCGCCTGATCTTCCACGAACGCCGACGCGCCATGGCCTGAATCTGTCCGGGATTCGGCGAAGCCGCCGAAACCGGGAACCGAACCCACCAAAATCAGCCGAAATGGTCCCGATCAGGGCGACTATATCCTCGTCACGGTCAAACCGCCCGTTCTGGCGCCAAAATCAAAGGGTTTTTGCGGGTGTCCAGCTGGAAACGCACGCCATGGACACATCCGAAAATCTCGACCTCCCCTATATCTCTGCCGCTCAAGCCCAGAAACACGTCACCCACAACGAGGCCATCAGGGCCGTCGATGCGTTGCTCCACCTCGCCGTCAAAAGTCGCAGCGCGACAAGTCCGCCGGTAATCCCCGAGCCGGGCGAGCGTCATATCGTGCCGGCGGCGGCCACGGGGGCCTGGACGGGGCAGGCAAAGGCCGTGGCGGCGTGGCAGGACGGGATCTGGACCTTCTATACGCCGCGCCCCGGCTGGCTCGCCTATGCCCTCGATGAAAACCGCCTGCTCGCCTTCGACGAGGGCGAGTGGGTCCTTGCCGCCGTCAATGTCGCCATTCCGAGTCAGGTCGGCGTCAATACCACGGCGGATGCGACGAACCGCCTGGCCGTCGCCGCCCCGGCCACGCTTCTCACCCACGAGGGAGCCGGCCATCAGCTCAAGATCAACAAGGCAACCACCGGGGATAGCGCAACGCTGCTCTTCCAGTCCGGATGGTCGGGGCGCGCCGAAATGGGGCTTGCCGGCAGCGATGCCTTCCGCGTCAAGGTGAGCCCGGACGGCGCTGCCTTCCATGACGCCATGGTCGTCGATCCGGCGACGGGGCAGGTGACCTTTCCCGCCGGCGTCGTCGGCCTCCGGCCCCAGCTGACGGATCACCGGACCTACCATGTCGCAACGACCGGAAGCGACGGCAACAACGGGCTGACGCCGGGCGCACCCTTTGCGACCATCCAGAAGGCGATTGACGAGGCGCACAACCTCGATTGCGCCTACTATTACGTGACCATCGAGATCGCCAACGGCACCTATGCCGGTGCGAGCGTCCTGCGGCCGCTGATCGGCGGCGGCACGCTCGTCATCAAGGGCAACGAGGCGACGCCGGCCTCGGTGGTGCTGACATCCGGGCTGAGCTTCCGCAACGGCGCCCAGGTGCGGGTCACCGGGGTGCGGATCGCCGTCGCCACGGACCTGATCCATGCACTGTCGGTCGGCAACGGCGTCCACTTGCGCCTCGGCAAGGTCGAGTTCGGCGCGGTCGGCGCGAATGCCGATCATATCTTCTGCGACAATCCCTGCCAGATCGTGCTCGAGGACAACTACACGATCACCGGCGGCGCCCGGCGGCACATGAACATCGGGAGGGGCCATCTTTCGGGTGCGAACCGCACCTTCACGCTGACGGGAAACCCGGCCTTCACGCAGTTCATCGCCGCCAGCTGCTGCGGCACGGTGGCGCTCTCCAATCCGACGATATCAGGCACGGCGACCGGCGGGCGCTACATCGCCGAAACGAACGGCGTCATCAACACCTTCGGCAAGGCGGCGACCTTCCTGCCGGGCTCCGTCGCCGGCACCAATCCGACCGGCGGCATCTATGCCTGAGCCGGAAGCATAGCATGCATCGCTTTGCCGGCGGCTCTTGCGCAGGAGCCGCCGGACTGGTTATGAAAAGGCATGTCGCTCGAATCCGTCCGTACCTTCTTCTCCGAAAACGCCCCCGAAATCGCGGTGCTTGTCACCGAGCAAAGCTCTGCGACCGTGCCGCTTGCCGCCGCAGCGCATGGGGTTGCGCCGGAACAGATCGCCAAGACGATCTGCCTGCGTGTCGGCGAGGAGATCGTGCTTCTGGTCGCGGCCGGCACGGCGCGGCTCAGCAACCGCAAGTTCAAGGACCGCTTCGCCGCAAAGCCGCGCATGCTCGATGCCGAACAGGTGCTGGCCATCACCTCCCACCCGGTCGGCGGCGTCTGCCCGTTCGGTCTGCCCGCCCCGGTGCCTGTCTACTGCGACGTCTCGCTGAAACCCTTCGAGGAGGTCGTTCCGGCGGCGGGCGCGACGAATGCGGCGGTGCGCATTGCGCCCGAACGCATGGCGGCGCTGGTCAAGGGCGAATGGGTCGACGTCTGCGAGTGACGGAATCCCCTTGCTTTCCCGGAAAAGCGGGCCGCCCGTCAGGAAAATCGTGAAAGAGTTTCGCGAAAATCCGGGGAAATGCCCCGCTGGCGTAATTCCGCTCGAACAAGCAATATGACGAAACTGTGATCAACCGCGGCCGGCTTCCGGCGGACAGCGGCGCGCGGGCGCGGAGACATCCGCGAGGCAGGCGGTTCGCATGGCGGAGCGTCGGCCAGGTCCCGGGTCGCTGGAGGAGTAACTTGACCCGGAAGTTTTGCACGGCGGCGCCGTCAAGCGCACGCCAGGGGGAGAAAACATGTTCGAACGGCTTTTCAAGCTGCGTGAGCACGGCACCACCGTGCGCACCGAGGTGATCGCGGGTCTGACGACCTTCCTCACCATGTCCTATATCATCTTCGTCAATCCGGACATCCTGTCGACCACGGGCATGGACAGGGACGCCGTCTTCGTCGCGACCTGTCTTGCTGCCGCGCTCGGCTCCATGGTCATGGCGACCGTCGCCAACTGGCCGATCGGCATGGCGCCCGGCATGGGCCTCAACGCCTTCTTCGCCTTCACGGTCGTGGCGGCGCTCGGCTTCACCTGGCAGCAGGCGCTGGGTGCGGTGTTCATTTCCGGCATCATCTTCGTCATCCTGACGGTGACCGGCGTGCGTAGCTGGCTGATTGCCGGCATCCCGCATTCGCTGAGGAGCGCGATCGCCGCCGGTATCGGTCTCTTCCTCGGCATCATCGCCCTGAAGAGCTCCGGCATCGTCGTCGACAATCCGGCGACGCTCGTCGGCCTCGGCGACCTCAAGCAGACCGGCCCGCTGCTCGCCATCCTCGGCTTCTTCATCATCGCCGTGCTCGATGCGCTGCGCGTCAAAGGCGCGATCCTGATCGGCATCCTCGCCGTCACGGTCCTCTCCTGGATCTTCGGCGTCAGCGAGTTCCGCGGCCTCGTCTCCGCCCCGCCGTCGATCATGCCGACCTTCCTGCAGCTCGACATCATGGGCGCGCTGCATGGCGGCCTGCTGCATGTCATCCTCGTCTTCGTGCTCGTGGAAGTGTTCGATGCGACCGGCACGCTGATCGGCGTCGCCAAGCGTGCCAACCTCATCCAGGAAGGTAAGAAGAGCCGTCTCGGCCGCGCGCTCCTGGCCGACAGCACGGCGATCGTCGCCGGCTCGCTGATCGGCACCAGCAGCACCACGGCCTATGTCGAAAGCGCCTCGGGCGTGCAGGCGGGCGGGCGCACCGGCCTTACCGCCTTCACCGTCGCCATCCTCTTCCTCGCCGCCCTCTTCATCTCGCCGCTCGCCGGCTCCGTGCCGAGCTATGCGACGGCACCGGCCCTGCTCTATGTCGCCGGCCTGATGATGCGCGAACTGACGGAAATCGAGTGGGAGGACCTGACGGAAGCGGCCCCGGCGGCGCTGACCGCGCTCGCCATGCCCTTCACCTATTCGATCGCCAACGGCCTTGCCTTCGGTTTCGTCAGCTATGTCGTGCTGAAGTTCTTCACCGGCAGGTGGAAGCAGATCCACCCGGCAACGGCGATCGTCGCCGCCCTCTTCATCATCCGCTTCGCCTTCTTCGCGGAATAAGGGGATCGACCTTCGACAGGAAACGGGCCGCGTGATGAGCGCGGCCCGTTTTCGTTTTCAGGATCGGGCGATGGCGTCGAGCCAGGCCTGCCATTCCGGTTCGCTTGCCGCGGGGGATGTCGAGATGGCGCATGCGGCGGGATTCAATTGACAGGAAAACGTATCAAGGCATGCAAAAAGCCGGCCCGTGGAGGCGGGCCGGCGGATCCGTGATCCCGGTGGTGGATCAGCGGATCAGGAAAGGTTCGGCGTAGAAATGCTCCTCGAGGTTCACGCCCTCGCCGCCGCGGTCCACCACGGCGAAATCCGAGACCGTGTCGAGCGGCGTCAGGATGCCGTGCCAGACATTGCGGCCGATATTGACGCCCTGGCCGGGCGCGGTGCGGAAGGCGATCGGCTCGGCGGGGCCGTTCTCCGTCTCCTCGGCGACGACGACGAGGAAGGAGGCGTCGCCGAGCGGAATGAAGGCCTGGCTGCCGAGCGGGTGGCGCTCCACCATCGTCAGCTCCAGCGGCAGCGGATAGGGCTCGCCGCGCAGGAGGCTGATCATCGGCCGGGCCTTCTCGCCCGTCGTCTCGATATTTGCAAGGTCATGGTAGCGGGTGCATTTTCCCGCATTGATCGGAAAACTGTGCGCGCCCTCCTGCTCGATCACCTGGCCGAAGGGCGCGAAGGCCTCGCGGGTGAGCGGCTTGATCTCGATGGTCTTCATGTCTTTCCTCCCTCGGCCGGATGGCCAAAACACGCAGGCGGCCGATGCCGCCGTCCGGATGGATGTTCAGGCGGACATGCGCCACGGCACCCGCCCGTTGTTTCACGAGATCGCCGTCGAACCCGTGGATGCGGTCGGCGGCGAGTTTCTGCTCGGGCAGGATCTCCTGCCAGAACATCGACGGGGCGGTGACAAGGGTGGGGAGGTCCCCCGTCGTGCCCGTCAGGTCGGCGGCCTGCAGGGAGCAGGCATCCGGGTCGTCGCCCTTGAAACGGGCGGTATCGGCGACGATGCTTTCGATCGTCGTCCATATCGATGCCACGGCCGGACACGAGCAAGCGCTGGGGGGCCGCGTACTGTTCGTTCGAAAATCCCGCTCTCAGGCCGGCAGCATGGCTTTGAGCCGCAGCAGCGCGATGCGCTCCACCTGCCGGCAGGCGGTGGCGAGCTCGGTGTCGCGGTCGTTGCCGATGCGGGCCTTGAAGGCGGCGAGGATGCTGGCCTTCGTGTTGTCGCGCACGGCGATGATGAACGGGAAGCCGAATTTCCTCACATAGGCCTCGTTCAGTTCGGTGAAGCGGGCGCGCTCCGCGTCGGTCAGCGCGTCGAGGCCGGCGGAGGCCTGTTCCTCGGTGGAGCTCGCGGTAAGGCGTTTCGCCTGGGCCAGCTTGCCGGCAAGGTCCGGGTGGGCGACGAGCACGCGAAGCCGTTCGGCATCGCTGGCCGCGCGGAACTGGAAGGTGAGGGCGGCGGCAAGGCCGGTCGCCGTGTCGTTTGCCGGCGAAAGTTCGTCGGCGAAGGCACGGCGGGCGACCCAGTCGGAATGTTCGAACACGCCGCCGAAACGCGCGACGAAGGCCTCTTCGGTCATCTGCGAGGGGCGCTCGGCCGGCGGCTGCGGCGGGTGGGTCTTCGCCCAGTGCTCGGCGATATCGACGCGCCGCGCGATCCAGACCTTCTCGTGGCTCTGCACATAGTCGATGAAGCGGGCGAGCGCCATGACGCGGCCGGGCCGGCCGATCAGGCGGCAATGCAGGCCGATGCTCATCATCTTCGGGCTACCCTTGGCGCCTTCCGCATAGAGCGCATCGAAGCTGTCCTTCAGGTAGCTGAAGAACTGGTCGCCGCTGTTGAAGCCCTGGGGCGTCGCGAAACGCATGTCGTTGGCGTCGAGCGTATAGGGGATGATGAGCTGCTGCCGGCCGCCATGCTCGTACCAGTAGGGCAGGTCGTCGGAATAGGTGTCGGAAATATAGGCGAAGCCGCCCGCCTCGGCGACGAGGTCGACGGTGTTCACCGAACAGCGGCCGGTATACCAGCCACGCGGCCGCTCGCCGGTGACGAGCGTGTGCAGGCGGATCGCCTCGGCGATGGCGGCGCGTTCGTCCTCCGCCGTCATGTCCTTGTGCTCGACCCATTTGAGGCCATGCGAGGCGATTTCCCAGCCGGCCTCCAGCATCGCGGCCACCTGGGCGGGCGAGCGGCGGAGCGCGGTGGCGACGCCGTAGACCGTGACGGGCACGTTCTTTTCCGTCAAAAGCCGGTGCAGGCGCCAGAAGCCGGCGCGCGCGCCGTATTCGTAGATCGATTCCATGTTCCAGTGGCGCTGGCCCGGCCATTGGGCGGCGCCGACGATCTCGGAGAGAAAGGCCTCGGATGCCGCATCGCCATGCAGCACGCAGTTCTCGCCGCCCTCTTCGTAGTTCAGCACGAACTGCACGGCGACACGCGCCTCGCCCGGCCACCGGGCCGCCGGCGGTGTCTGCCCATATCCGTGCATGTCACGGCAATATCGCATGGGAACGCTCCTCCAAACGTTTTCGATGCGGAATTTCTAACCGCAAATCGCCGGTGCCATTCCCTACGGAAATTTTGAAAGTCTCGAACGATCCTGCTGCTTTTCAGTGGCAAGCGGCTGGAGGATAGTGATTGTAGGAGCGCTGTGTTCAGGAGGAAAAACATGCAAACGCATTCGCAAGGGGCCGGCCGCCTCACGACCCATGTGCTGGATACGGCGCGCGGCAAGCCGGCGGAAGGCCTGCGCATCGATCTCTACAGGGTGGAGGGCGACACGCTGCACCTTCTCAAGACCACCGAGACGAACGACGACGGCCGCTGCGATGCGCCGCTCTTGGCCGGCGAGACGATGAAGGCCGGCACCTACGAGCTGCGCTTCCACGCCGGCGACTATCTCGGCCGCACGGGGGATGGCCCGATGTTCCTCGACATCATCCCCATTCGCTTCGGCCTTGCCGACGAGGGCGCGCACTACCATGTACCGTTGCTCGTCTCGCCCTTCAGCTATTCCACCTACCGCGGGAGCTAAGCCATGGCGGCCGCCACGATCCGCTCGGAACTGCACTTCATCCTCAATGGCCGCGACGTCGCGCTCAGCGACGTCGCGCCGGACCAGACGCTGCTCGACTGGCTGCGCCTCGCGCGCCTGCTCAAGGGCACCAAGGAAGGGTGCGCCGAGGGCGACTGCGGCGCCTGCACGGTGCTGGTGGGCCGGCTGACGCCTGAGGGCGGCCTTGTCTACGAGGGCGTCAATGCCTGCATCCGCTTCCTCGGCTCGCTGGACGGCTGTCATGTCGTCACCGTCGAGCATCTCGCCGCCAGCGACGGCCGCCTGCACCCCGTGCAGCAGGCCATGGTGGATTATCACGGCTCGCAATGCGGCTTCTGCACGCCGGGCTTCGTCATGTCGCTCTATGCGCTGTGGATGCAGTTGCCGAACCCGACCGATCAGGAGATCGAGACGGCGCTGCAGGGCAATCTCTGTCGCTGCACCGGCTACGAGCCGATCCTGCGCGCCGCCCGCGCCATTTCCAGCTATGGCGGCACGGAGAAGGATCCGCTCCTTGCCGAACGTCAGGCGATGATCACGCGCCTCAAGGCGCTTGCCGACGGCGCGCGCGTCGAGATCGGCGAGGGCAAGAAGCGGTTCGTCGTGCCGGCGAACCTCGATGATTTCGCCGCCGTGCTGGAG
Organism: Shinella sp. HZN7; assembly: GCF_001652565.1. NCBI lineage: Bacteria > Pseudomonadati > Pseudomonadota > Alphaproteobacteria > Hyphomicrobiales > Rhizobiaceae > Shinella > Shinella sp. HZN7. The sequence goes on from NZ_CP015736.1 coordinate 4,303,313, forward strand.
GCCGAACCCGCCGCCACGGTGGTGGCCGGCTCCACCGATGTCGGCCTCTGGGTCACCAAGCACATGCGCGACATCACGCCGGTCGTCTTCATCGCCGGCCTTCAGGAGATGAAGGCGATCACGGTGAAGGACGACGTGATCGCCCTCGGCGCGGGCGTTACCTATACCGAGGCCATCGCGACGCTTTCGCGGTACATTCCGGCGCTTGGCCCGCTCATCACCCGCATCGGCGGCCAGCAGGTGCGCAACATGGGCACGATCGGCGGCAATATCGCCAACGGCTCGCCGATCGGCGACACGCCGCCGGCGCTGATCGCGCTCGGCGCATCGGTGACCTTGCGCAAGGGCGCGGAACGGCGCACCATCCCGCTCGAGGATTTCTTCATCGCCTATGGCAAGCAGGACCGCCAGCCCGGCGAATTCGTGGAATCTCTCGCGGTGCCCGTTCCTCCCGCGACGGAAAAGTTCGCCGTCTACAAGGTGACCAAGCGCCGGGACGAGGACATCACCGCAACGCTCGGCGCCTTCCGCCTGGCGCTTGCCGCCGACGGCACGGTCGCCGCCATCACCATCGCCTATGGCGGCATGGCGGCGACGCCGAAGCGCGCCTTTGCCGTCGAGAAGGCGCTGCTCGGCCAGAGCTGGACCGAGGCGACGGTGGAAGCGGCCATGGCGAAATATGCCGAGGACTATACGCCGCTGACCGACATGCGCGCGACCGCGGAATACCGCGCGCTGGTGGCCAGGAACCTGCTCTTGCGGTTCTATGTGGAAACGACGACCAGCGCACAGCCTGCGCAGGTGTCCAGATACGAGGCTGCGTAAGCCATGAACAAGCACAGTCCAGACCTCAAGGCGGAAAAGATCACCGGCGGCGTGCATGACAGCCCGCGCCATGATTCGGCGCACAAGCACGTCGCCGGCACGGCCGTCTATATCGACGACATCACCGAGCCCGCCGGCACGCTGCATGCCGGCCTCGGCCTGTCCACCGTCGCCCATGGCATCGTGAAATCCCTCGACCTTTCGGCCGTGCGCGCCGCCCCCGGCGTCGTCGATGTGCTCACCCATGAGGACGTGCCCGGCGACAACGACATCTCGCCCTCCGGCATGCACGACGATCCGGTGCTCGCCGTCGGCAAGGTGGAGTTCCACGGCCAGCCGATCTTCTGCGTGATCGCGGAGACGCGCGAGGAGGCCCGCCGCGCCGCGCGCCTCGCCAAGGTCGAATACGAGGAGCTGCCCGCCAATATCGACATCTGGGATCTCGACCAGAAGACGCACCGGCAGGTCTTTCCGCCGCTGACGCTGAAGCGCGGCGATGCCGCCGCCGCCCTCGACAGTGCCCCGCGCCGGGTGAAGGGCCGCATGCGGCTCGGCGGCCAGGACCACTTCTATCTCGAAGGCCAGGTCTCGCTCGCCGTGCCCGGCGAGGACGACGAGGTCACCGTCTACTGCTCCACGCAGGGGCCGAGCGAGACGCAGCACCTCGTCGCCCACGCGCTCGGCGTGCCGAGCCATGCCGTGACCGTTGAGGTGCGCCGCATGGGCGGTGGCTTCGGCGGCAAGGAGACCCAGGCCAACCAGTGCGCCGCGCTCGCCGCCATCGCTGCCAAGAAGCTGGGCCGCGCCGTCAAGCTCCGACTCGACCGCGACGAGGACATGGTGGCGACCGGCAAGCGGCACGATTTCGCCATCGACTACGATGTCGGCTTCGACGACGAGGGCCGCATCCTCGGCATCGACTACACCTTCGCGCTCAGGGCCGGTTTTTCGGCGGACCTGTCCGGCCCGGTGGGCGACCGTGCGCTGTTCCACTGCGACAATGCCTATTTCTTCCCGCATGTGCACGCCAGGACGGCGCTCCTGCACACCAACACCGTGTCGAACACCGCCTTCCGCGGTTTTGGCGGCCCGCAGGGCATGGTCGGGGCCGAGCGCGTCATCGATGAGGTGGCCTTCGCCGTCGGCAAGGACCCGCTCGAGATCCGCAAGCTGAACTTCTACGACGCGATGGGCGTCGAGGGGACCCGCAACCTCACGCCCTACCACCAGAAGGTGGAGGACTGCATCATCCAGCGCATCGTCGCGGAGCTTGAGGAAAGCGCCGACTATGCCGGCCGGCGCAAGGCGATCCGGGAATTCAACGCGAAGAGCCGCATCGTCAAGCGGGGCCTCGCGCTGACGCCGGTCAAGTTCGGCATCTCCTTCACCAAGACGGAATCCAACCAGGCCGGCGCGCTGGTGCATATCTACACGGACGGCTCCGTGCACATGAACCATGGCGGCACGGAAATGGGCCAGGGCCTGCACCTGAAGGTGGCGCAGGTGGTGGCGGAAGAGTTCCAGATCGACCTCGACCGGGTGAAGATCACGGCGACGACGACGGCCAAGGTGCCGAACACCTCGCCGACGGCGGCCTCGTCCGGCGCCGACCTCAACGGCATGGCGGCGCAGAACGCCGCCCGCCAGATCAAGGACCGGCTGATCGATTTCGCCGCGGAAAGCCATCAGGTGCCGCGCGACCAGGTCGTCTTCCTGCCGAACCGGGTGCGCATCGGCAATGCCGAGATTTCCTTCAACGATCTCGTCAAGCAGGCCTACATGGCGCGCGTCCAGCTCTCGGCGGCCGGCTTCTACAAGACGCCGAAGATCCACTGGGACCGCTCGAAGGGCCGGGGCCACGCCTTCTATTACTACGCCTATGGCGCGGCCTGCTCGGAGGTCTCGGTCGACACGCTGACCGGCGAATATGTCGTCGAGCGCACCGACATCCTGCACGATACCGGCCGGTCGCTGAACAGGATCATCGACATCGGCCAGGTCGAGGGCGGCTTCATCCAGGGCATGGGCTGGCTGACCACGGAGGAATTGTGGTGGGACGGCAAGGGGCGCCTTCGCACCCACGCACCCTCCACCTACAAGATCCCGCTCGCCTCGGATCGCCCGAAGATCTTCAACGTGGCGCTGACCGACTGGTCGGAAGCCTACGAGCCGACGATCCACCGTTCCAAGGCGGTGGGCGAGCCGCCGCTGCCGCTCGGCCTTGCCGTGCTGCATGCGCTGTCGGACGCGGTGGCGAGCGTGGCGGACCACAGGATCTGCCCGCGGCTCGACGCCCCGGCGACGCCCGAGCGCGTGCTGATGGCGATCGAGCGCCTCAAGGCGGCCCGAGCAATTCCAGGAAAAGTGTGATGCGGTTTTCCGTCCGGAATTGCGGCAAAGAAAGCAAGGGGTGAGGCCATGCCCGCCGTGCGCGAAGACATCCGGGATTTCCTGCGCCGCGCGCCGGGGTCGATCCTGGTCGAGGTGACGGGTGCGGCGGGGTCCACGCCGCGCGACACGGATGCCTTCATGCTGGTCTCGGAACGGGACATATTCGCGACGATCGGCGGCGGGCAGCTCGAATATATGGCAATCGACCAGGCCCGCCGCGCGCTGCGCTCGGGCGCGGCCGCCGAGCCGATGAGCGTGCCGCTCGGCCCGGAGATCGGCCAGTGCTGCGGCGGGCGCGTTGGCCTGTCCTTCACCGCCATGAACCCGGTGCTGGCGCGCGACCTTGTCGCCCGCAGCGACCGCGAGATGGCCCTGAGGCCGCATGTCTACGTCTTCGGCGCCGGCCATGTCGGCGATGCGCTCGCCATGGCGCTATCGCTCGCGCCGCTGCGCGTCGTGCTGGTGGATACCCGCGAGGACGAGCTCGTCGCCTCAAGGGTGCCGGGCATCGAGACCTGCCTCACCGCCATGCCGGAGGCCGTGGTGCGCGATGCGCCGGCCGGCAGCAGCTTCGTCGTTTTGACCCATGATCACGCGCTGGATTTCCTGATCACCGCCGAGGCGCTGAAGCGCAACGATGCCGCCTATGTCGGCATGATCGGCTCGAAGACCAAGCGCACGACCTTCCGCAACTGGCTGTTGCGCGAGATCGGCCAGCCGGACCTTTTCGACCGCCTCGTCTGTCCGATCGGCGGCACGGTCATGAAGGACAAGCGCCCGGCGGTGATCGCGGCGCTCGCCACCGCCGAGATCATGACGGCGGCGCTAACCTGGGCAAGCGCGCGTCAGAACGCGGTTCCCGTCAAGGACTAAAGCGGTCTATCCTCCGGGAGCCTTTTCCCAGGGATTGAGGCACGGGACGCCGAGTGGCTGAAAGTCCGAAAGATTGCGTGTGACGAGGACCAGATTGTTGGCGAGCGCGGTTGCCGCGATCATGCCGTCGGCCGTCGGCTTCCTGCCGGGTGTCGGCAATCGGCCTGCGATCAAGGCCGCCCGCGTATCGAACGGCAGGAGCCTTGCGGAAAATTCCGGCAGCACGACGGCCGTCAGCCATAAGGAAAGGTCATCGGCAAAATCGGGATTGCGAAGACGCTCGCGTTGTATGCCGAACTCGATCTCCATGATCGTAATCGTCGAAAGATAGGCGGTCTCGACATCGAACGCGTGGAGGAATTCCTGAAATTCAACGGCCTGACGCTCGGCCCTGCGGGATGCGGAAACAACGTTCGTATCGAGCAGGAATGCCATCAGAATTCGACGTCCCGCCCCTGAAGCTGATGCGTTCGGGCGCAAAATCGTCATCGAACCTGGAGTCCTTGTGATTGAGGGCGTCATACAGGCTTTTCGACTTTCGCCAGTGGTCCTTGAAATCGCTATAGCGGACAAGCACATAGCTCGCCTCGCCATGTTCGGTGATGACGAGGGGGCCTTCGTTTGCCGCCTTCTTCGCCTTGCTCGGATTCTGGTTGAAGTCGGCGCTGGTCATGGAGGCGAAGGGCATGGACTTCTCCATCTAGTATATTCTTAGAAGAAATATACTATTTTCCGTCGTTCGCTTCAACCAGTTCGGCTTTGCCGTCGTCGATGTCCTCTCCGAGCAGCCGGCCGATCAGCCGCTGACATCGCTCGGCCATGAAATCGATCATCAGCCGCACCTTGGGGTCCTGGAAGCGCTTGTGCGGATAGATCGCGGCGAGCTGGACGGAGGCGGGCGGGCTGTCCTTCAGGATCTCCACCAGGCGGCCCTCGGCAAGATGGGCCTTCACCTCGAAGAGCGGCTTGTTGATGATGCCGCGGCCTTCCAGCGCCCATTGCGTGAGCACGTCGCCGTCGTCGCTGTCATAGGGGCCGGCGACCTCGAACTTGCGCACGCCCTCGGCCGTCACCAGCGTCCAGTAATATTCCTTCGAGCCGGGATAGCGCAGCAGCAGACAGTCGTGCTTGTCGGCGATCAGCGCATCGGCCGTCTTCGGCGTGCCGCGGCGGGCAAGATAGGCGGGCGAGGCGCAGAGCACGCGCTCGCAATTGAGGATGCCGCGCATGCGCAGGTTCGAATCCTCGAGCACGCCGAGCTTGAAGGCGACGTCGACGCCCTCGGCGAGGATATCGACATTGTGGTCCGACAGGCGCACCCGCACCTCGATATCGGGATACTTGTCGTGGAATTCCGGAATGCCCGACGCGATCAGCCGCCGGCCGATGCCGAGCGGCGCGGTGATGCGGAGCGAGCCCTTGGGGTTGCGCGACAGGTCCGCGATCGCCGCCTCCGCCTCGTTCACCGCCTCGATGATCTTCACCGCGCCCTCGTAGAACACGCGGCCATGCTCGGTCGGCGAGAGCTTGCGCGTCGTGCGGTTGAACAGCCGCACGCCGAGATGGCGCTCCAGTTCCTTGATGCGATTGCTGGCGACCGCGGGGGTGACGCGCTGGTCGCGCCCCGCCGCCGAAAGGGTACCGAGTTCGACCACGCGAACGAAGACGCGCACATTATCGAGATAGGACATGGCTCTTTCTACCACATTGGCGTGCCGAGCAAAGAGGCGGCCATCTTTTAGATTTTTTTGAAAGTGTTCGGGATTCACCGGGATTTCCGTGAAAATCACTTGATGGCAAACAAGCCCATGGAAAATGGGAGGAGGTCCCTATGTACGAATATGCCATAGCCTGGGATTGGTTGATGTTCGCCGTCCGCTGGCTGCACGTCATCACGGCGATCGCCTGGATCGGCTCGTCGTTCTATTTCGTCGCGCTCGACCTGGGCCTGAAGAAGCACCCCGCGCTGCCGCCGGGCGCCCATGGCGAGGAATGGCAGGTGCATGGCGGCGGTTTCTACCACATCCAGAAATACCTGGTGGCGCCGGCCAACATGCCGGAGCATCTCGTCTGGTTCAAATGGGAGAGCTACGTCACCTGGCTGTCCGGCTTCGGCATGCTCTGTCTCCTGTATTATGCGGGCGCCGACCTCTACCTGATCGATCCGAACGTGCTCGATGTCTCCAAGCCGGTGGCGATCGGCATTTCGCTGGCCTCGCTGGCCTTCGGCTGGATCATGTACGACCTGATCTGCAAGTCGCCCTTCGGCAACGACAACACGCGGCTGATGATCGCGCTCTACTTCATCCTCGTCGTCGTCGCCTGGGGCTATACGCAGCTCTTCACCGGCCGCGCCGCCTACCTCCATCTTGGCGCCTTCACGGCGACGATCATGTCGGCCAACGTGTTCTTCATCATCATTCCGAACCAGAAGATCGTCGTCGCCGACCTCATCGCCGGCCGCACGCCCGATCCGAAATACGGCAAGATCGCCAAGCAGCGTTCCACGCACAACAACTACCTGACGCTGCCGGTGCTGTTCCTGATGCTGTCGAACCACTATCCGCTGGCCTTCGGCACCGAGTTCAACTGGATCATCGCCTCGCTGGTCTTCCTGATGGGCGTCACGATCCGCCACTACTTCAACACCACCCACGCCAATGCCGGCAACCCGACCTGGACCTGGCTTGCCACCGCGCTGCTCTTCGTCATCATCATGTGGCTCTCCACCGTGCCGAAGGTGCTGACGGGCGACACGGCCGACGCGAAGGTCTCGGCCAGCCAGCAGCCCTTCGTCACGGCTGAAGCCTTCCCCAAGGTGCGCGACACCGTTCTCGGCCGCTGCGCCATGTGCCATGCCAGGGAGCCGGGCTGGGAGGGCATCATCACCGCGCCGAAGGGCGTCGTCCTGGAAACGGACGGCGAGATCGCCAACCACGCCCGCGAGATCTACCTGCAGGCCGGCCGCTCGCACGCCATGCCGCCGGCCAACGTGACCCAAATCTCCGACGAGGAGCGCCGCCTGCTCGTCGCCTGGTACGAAAGCGCCATCAACGGGGAGAAGACCCAATGAGCGAACTCCTGATCCGCGGCCGCGTGCTGACCTTCCTCGCCGAGCCGCAGGGCATCGACGACACGGCCGCCTGGCGCTACATCGAGGACGGCGCGGTCTTCGTGCGGGGCGGCAAGGTCGTCGAGATCGGCGAGCATGCCGAGGTCAGCAGGCGCGCCGGCCCCGGCGTTGCGGTCGCCGACCATCGTCCGCACCTCGTTCTGCCGGGCCTCATCGACACGCATCTGCATTTCCCGCAGACCCAGGCGATCGCCTCCTATGGCGCGCAGCTCCTGGAATGGCTGAACACCTATATCTTCGTCGAGGAGCAGAAGTTCGCCGAGGCCGGCCACGCGGCCGCCGTGGCGGACCGCTTCATGGACGAGCTGCTCTCGAACGGCACGACGACCGCCGTCGCCTACTGCTCGGTGCATCCCGAAAGCGTCGAGGCCTATTTCTCGGCGGCCGAGGCGCGCGGCATGCGCATGGTCGGCGGCAAGGTGATGATGGACCGCAACGCGCCCGACGCCCTGCGCGACACGCCGCAGCAGGGCTACGACGAGACGAAGCGGCTCATCGGGAAATGGCACGGCCGCGGTCGCGCGCATTACGCGATCAGCCCGCGCTTCGCCATCACCTCCACGCCCGAGCAGATGGAGATGAGCCAGGCGCTCGTCGCCGAGCACCCGACCTGCTTCGTGCAGACGCATCTTTCGGAGAACAGCGACGAGATCGCGTTCGCCACCTCGCTCTACCCGCAGGCGAAGGACTACACGGACATCTACGCCCGCTACGGCCTGCTCAATGACCGCATGCTGCTCGGCCATTGCATCCATCTCGGCGACCGCGAGGTTTCCGTGCTCGCCGAGACGGGCGCCGTCGGCGTCTTCTGCCCGACGTCCAACCTCTTCCTCGGCTCGGGCCTTTTCGACCGCGACAGGTTCGACCGGCTCGGCGCCCGCTGGTCGGTGGCGACGGATGTCGGCGCCGGCACCAGCTTCTCCATGCTGGAAACGATGGACGAGGCCTACAAGGTGCTGCACCTCAACGGGCAGAAGCTGACGCCGTTCAATTCCTTCTACCGCCTGACGCTGGGCAATGCCCGCGCGCTCGGGCTTGAGAAGCACATCGGCTCGCTGCATGCCGGGGCCGATGCGGATATCGTCGTGCTTGATTCCTCCGGCAAATCGGCGATGGAATACCGCATGCGCACCGCCACCTCGCTGGCGGAGGAGCTCTTCATCCTGCAGACCATGGGCGACGACCGCTGCGTCGCCGAGGTCTATGTCGCCGGAAAGGCGATGAAGGGGAAGGGCAAGACAGGCGCCGCAAACCAGCGCCTGCTCGAGACGGCCTGATCACTTGACGGTGCAGATGCCGTTCGCGCCGCCGTGTCCGGTATAGGAGACGGCGGCAGAGCCGTCAGGGTTGATGCTGAGCGAGATCGTCACGCCTTCGCCCGTCGCTTCGTAATAATTGTCGTTGATGACCTTCAGCTTGCTTTCCTTGCCGTTGATGTAGATCGGCCCGCCCTCGTCGGCATGCACCTCGATGTCATGGGGGCAGGTGGCGTTGACGAGCGGGATCTTTGCGAAGGCGGAGCTCGCGGCGATCAGGAGAGAAGCGGCCACGGCGGCAATCCGGGTCAAGTTCATTGGACAATCCTTTCTGTCTATCCTGGGCTTTACGCCCCGACGGGGTACCCAGATTTGCGTAAGGTCGAAAGATAAACGTTTTTCTGCACATCGATGAGAACCGGGCCGGCTCGGGATGCCGATCCGGTGGTTGGAAAAGTCAAGCGCGTCGCGAGCGCCCGCCCATCGCCTTGGTCAGCCCCTCCGCCGCCGCGCGCACCACCGGGCCGAAGGCGTCGACCTTGCTGTCGGGCAGGCGCACCGCCGGACCGGACACGGAAATGCCGGCCACCGCCTCGCCATACTCGTCGAAGATCGGCGCGGCCACGCAGCGCATGCCGAGCGTATGCTCCTCGTCGTCGATCGACCAGCCGCGGGCGCGGATTTTCCCGATATCCTCGAGCAGCGTCGGGATCGTGTCGCGGGTCCTGTCGGTGAAATGCTGTAGCGTGCGGCCGGAAAGCAGCGCCTCGATGCGGGCATCCGGCCAGGTGGAGAGGATCGCCTTGCCGATGCCGGAGGCGTGGATCGGCCCGCGCCGGCCGGGGCGGAAGAAGGCGCGCATCGGCGCATGGCTTTCCACCTGCGAGATGAAGACCACGTCGCCGTCGTCCTCGATGGCGATGTTGGCGGTCTCGCCGCAGCCTTCCATCAGTTGCTTGAGGAACGGCCGGCTGATCGTGCCGAGCTTGCGGAAGCGCAGGTACGCGGTGCCGATCTCGAAGGCCTTCACGCCGATCGTCCAGGCGCCAGTCTCCGCGTCATGGGCGACCATGCCGTGCTGGGCGAGCGAGGTCAGCAGGCGGTGCACGGTGGAGGGCGCCATGGCCGACTGGTCGGCAAGGTCGGTGAGCGCCGCGCCGTCCGCCTGCGCCACGAGATCGAGAAGTTTCAGGCTGCGGTCCAGCACCTGCACCGAGGACGGTGCCGCATTCTCGCCGGCCTTGCGGCCGGGCCGCCCCCGCGTCTTCTCCTGCTGCTCCGCCATGCGCCCCTCTCTTCCGTCGCTCCGCACTCATGACATAGCCGTCTCGTGGCGATTGTTCCAGTTTCGTTGAAAATGTTTATTTCCATCTGATGGGATTGATTTCCATTTTATGATTGCGCGCAGGAACAGATGCGCTACCTTCCTTCTCGAGAGACGGAGGAAATCCCATGGCTAAAATGCGTGCTGTCGATGCAGCGGTCCTGGTTCTGGAGAAGGAAGGCATCGATTGTGCCTTCGGCGTTCCGGGCGCTGCGATCAATCCCTTCTATTCGGCGCTGAAGGCGCGCGGCACGGTCCGCCATGTGCTTGCCCGCCACGTCGAGGGCGCAAGCCACATGGCCGAGGGCTATACAAGGGCCCGCGCCGGCAATATCGGCCTGTGCATCGGCACGTCGGGCCCGGCCGGCACCGACATGATCACCGGCCTCTATTCGGCCTCCGCCGATTCGATCCCGATCCTGTGCATCACCGGCCAGGCGCCGCGCGCCCGCCTCGACAAGGAGGACTTCCAGGCGGTCGATATCGCCAAGATCGCCGCGCCCGTCACCAAATGGGCCGTCACCGTCATGGAGCCGGGCCTCGTCCCCTATGTCTTCCAGAAGGCGTTCCACACGATGCGCTCCGGCCGTCCCGGCCCGGTGCTGATCGACCTGCCGATCGACGTCCAGCTCGCCGAGATCGAGTTCGACATCGACGCCTACGAGCCGCTCGAACCCTACAAGCCGGCCGCCACCCGCGCCCAGGCCGAAAAGGCCCTCGCCATGCTGAACGCGGCCGAGCGCCCGCTGATCGTCGCCGGCGGCGGCATCATCAACGCGGATGCCTCGGACCTCCTGGTCGAGTTCGCCGAGATCACCGGCGTTCCCGTCATCCCGACGCTGATGGGCTGGGGCACGATCCCGGACGATCACCGGCTGATGGCCGGCATGTGCGGCCTGCAGACCTCGCACCGCTACGGCAACGCGACGCTGCTCGCCTCCGACTTCGTCCTCGGCGTCGGCAACCGCTGGGCCAACCGCCATACCGGCAATGTCTCGACCTATACGGAAGGCCGCACCTTCGTCCATGTCGATATCGAGCCGACCCAGATCGGCCGCGTCTTCACGCCGGACTTCGGCATCGTCTCGGATGCCGGCGCCGCGCTGAAGGTGTTCCTCGACGTCGCGACCGAATGGAAGGTCGCCGGCAAGCTGCGCGACTGGTCGGCCTGGGCCGAGGAGTGCCAGGAGCGCAAGCGCACCATGCTGCGCAAGACCCATTTCGACCAGACGCCGCTGAAGCCGCAGCGCGTCTACGAGGAGATGAACAAGGCCTTCGACCGCGACACCTGCTACGTCTCGACCATCGGTCTTTCCCAGATCGCCGGCGCGCAGTTCCTGCATGTCTACAAGCCGCGCAACTGGATCAACTGTGGCCAGGCCGGCCCGCTCGGCTGGACGCTGCCCGCCGCGCTCGGCGTGCGCGCCGCCGATCCCGATCGCCCGATCGTCGCCCTGTCCGGCGACTACGACTTCCAGTTCCTCATCGAGGAGCTGGCGGTCGGTGCCCAGCACAAGCTGCCCTACCTGCATGTGGTCGTGAACAATTCCTATCTCGGTCTCATCCGCCAGGCCCAGCGCGGCTTCAACATGGACTTCGAGGTCTCGCTCGCCTTCGATAACATCAATGCGTCGGGCGATTCGGAAGCCGGCTATGGTGTCGACCACGTCGCCGTCGCCGAAGGCCTCGGCTGCAAGGCGATCCGCGTGCGCAGCCCGAACGAGTTCCAGGAAGCCTTCAACACCGCGCAGGCGCTGATGAAGGAACACCAGGTCCCCGTCGTCATCGAGTTCATCCTCGAGCGCGTCACCAACATCGCCATGGGCGCCGACATCAATGCCGTCGTCGAATTCGAGGACCTGGCCGAACGCGGCGAAGACGCCCCGACCGCGACGCTGGCCCTCCTGGACTGAGACGAAGAGAGGAAAACACCATGCCGAAATTCGCGGCCAACCTGACCATGCTCTTCAACGAGGCGCCGTTCCTCGAACGCTTCGCGCTGGCCGCCAAGGCCGGCTTCGAAGGGGTGGAATATCTCTTCCCCTACGATTTCGACAAGGAGGCGCTGCGCGCCGCGCTCGATCTCCATGGCCTGACGCAGGTGCTGCACAACCTGCCGGCCGGCAACTGGGCCGGCGGCGAGCGCGGCATCGCGGTCCTGCCGGATCGGGTCGACGAGTTCCGCCGCGGCGTCGCCTCGGCGATCGACTATGCGACGGCGCTCGGCTGCAGGCAGGTCAACTGCCTCTCGGGCATCGCCCCGGTCGGCGTTTCGGACGAGGTGTTGCGCACCACCTTCGTCGCCAACCTGAAGCTGGCGGCGGGCGAGCTCGGCAAGCACGGAATCCGGCTTCTGATCGAACCGATCAACCGCTTCGACATTCCGGGCTTCTACCTCAACACCCCGGATCAGGCGGCCTCCATCATCGCCGAGGTGGGCAGCGACAACCTGTTCATCCAGTACGACCTCTACCACCAGCAGCGCACCGAGGGCGAGCTGATCGGCACGTTCAGGAAGCACCAGGCGCAGATCGCCCATGTGCAGCTCGCCGACAATCCGGGCCGGGGCGAACCGGGCACCGGCGAGATCGCCTGGCCCTTCGTGTTCAAGACGCTGGACGCGCTCGGCTACGACGGCTGGATCGGCTGCGAATACAAGCCACGCACCACCACGCAGGAAGGCCTCGGCTGGCTGGCCGAAGTCGGCCGCTGAAGACACAAACACATTCAAAGCTGAAAGTCTGGGAGTTCAGATCATGGCAAATATCGGTTTCATCGGCCTCGGCATCATGGGTACCCCCATGGCGCGTCACCTTCAGGACGCCGGCCACACGGTCATCACCTCGAAATTCTCCGTTTCGCCGCGTCAGGAACTCATCGACAATGGCCTCAAGATCGTCGACAGCCCGAAGGTGCTGGCCGAGACCGTCGACACGATCATCCTCATGCTGCCCGATACGCCCGAGGTCGAAGACGTGCTCTTCGGCGAGAACGGCGTCTGCTACGGCCTTGCGGCCGGCAAGCTCGTCATCGATATGAGCTCGATCTCGCCGATCGCCACCAAGGAATTTGCCAGGAAGATCCGCGCAACCGGTGCCGAATATGTCGATGGTCCGGTCTCGGGCGGCGAGGTCGGCGCCAAGAACGCCTCGCTCTCCATCATGGCCGGCGGTTCGCAGGAAAGCTTCGACCGGGCGCTGCCGCTCTTCCAGCTGATGGGCAAGAACATCACCCTCGTCGGCGATTGCGGAGACGGCCAGGTGACGAAGGTTGCCAACCAGATCATCGTCGCGCTGACCATCGAGGCGGTGTCCGAAGCCCTCGTCTTCGCCTCGAAGGCCGGTGCCGATCCGGCGCGTGTGCGCGCCGCACTAATGGGCGGCTTTGCCTCCTCGCGCATTCTCGAAGTGCACGGCGAGCGCATGGTCAAGCGCACCTTCGATCCGGGCTTCCGTATCTCGCTGCACCAGAAGGACCTGAACCTGGCGCTGCAGGGCGCCAAGGCGCTCGGCGTCGCCCTGCCCAACACCGCGTCCACGCAGGAGCTCTTCAACCAGTGCGCCGCCCATGGCGAGGCCGGTCTCGATCACTCAGGTCTCGTCAAGGCGCTGGAGCGCATGGCGAACCACGCCGTCGCATGACGGCCTGGCCGGGCGGGGAGGGGAGCCCCGCCCGGCCACCCCTTCTGGAGGCGGCGGCGCAGCCCCTCATCCCCCGCCGCGGCTCTTTTTCATCGGGAGGTGCTGGCGGGCGGGTGAGGGGCTGTGCTTAATTGCCCCGCCCGAAGCGCCGCGCGCCCCGCGCACGGCGACGGCCGCTGTAGAATTTTGAATCTGCTGCCGGAATCCCTCGTCCCGAGGCCCGGCGCAGCGTGACCCGGAGGAACCCATGCCGCCCATCGCCGATCCGCGCGCCTTTCTCGAGCGTCTCTTCTCCGTCGCGGTCTCCGCCGCCGATCCGGACAAGGTGCTGGCCGCCAACCTGCCGGAAAAGCCGAAGGGCCGCACGGTGGTGATCGGTGCCGGCAAGGGCGCGGCGCAGATGGCGCGCGCCTTCGAGCGGCTCTGGGATGGCCCGCTCACCGGCGTCGTCGTCACGCGCTACGGCTATGCCGTCGCCTGCGAGCGCATCGAGATCCTGGAGGCCGCCCATCCGGTGCCCGATGACAGCGGGCTCCTCGCCTCCGGCCGGCTGATGGCCGCCGTGCGGGCCTTACCGAGGACGACCTCGTCGTCGCCCTCGTCTGCGGCGGTGGTTCGGCCCTGCTGCCGGCGCCGGCCGGCGACCTGACGCTTGCCGACGAGATCGCCGTCAACAAGGCGCTGCTGGCCTCCGGCGCGCCGATCAGTGCCATGAACGCCGTGCGCAAGCAGGTCTCGCGCATCAAGGGCGGCCGGCTCGCCGCGCTTGCCCATCCGGCCCGCGTCGTCTCGCTCGTCGTCTCCGACATTCCCGGCGACAATCCCGCCCTCGTCGCCTCCGGCCCGACCATCGCGGACGAGACCACCCGCGCGGATGCCCTGCGCCTCATCGAGCGCTACCGCCTCGACCTGCCCGAAGCCGTGATGCGCCACATCCGCGAGGGCAAGGACGAGCCGCCGCTGCCGTCCGATGCCGCCTTCGCCCGCAACGCGGTGAAGCTCGTCGCCTCCGCCGCCGTCTCGCTGGAGGCCGCCGCCGAAGCGGCGCGCAAGGCGGGTGTCGAGGCCGTCATCCTTTCCGACGCCATCGAGGGCGAGGCGGCCGAGGTCGGCCGCGTGCATGCGGCGATCGCCGCCGAGGTGGTGCGCCGCGACCGGCCGTTCCGCAAGCCCGTCGTCGTGCTGTCGGGCGGCGAGACGACCGTGACGATCAGGGGCAAGGGCAAGGGCGGCCGCAACGGCGAGTTCCTCCTGTCCCTCGCCTGCGGCATCGATGGCCTGCCGGGTCTCTTTGCGCTTGCCGCCGACACGGACGGGATCGACGGTTCGGAGGACAATGCCGGCGCCTTCGCCGACGGGACCACCGTCGCGCGCCTCGCCGACAAGGGCAAGGATGCCGCCGAATTCCTCGGCCGCAACGACAGCTGGACCGCCTTCGACGCGCTCGGCGATCTCTTCGTGCCCGGCCCGACCGGCACCAATGTCAACGATTTCCGGGCCATCCTCATCCAGTAGGATTGGGAGAATCCGGCTAAATATGAAGAAGGTCGCGGAACTGTCCGCGGCCTTTCTGTTTGGTGGCAAACATCGCCCCAAGCACTCCGTCATCCTCGGGCCTGACCCGAGGTCCAGTCTTTCAGCAGCTTGTGGATGGCCGGGTCGAGCCCGACCATGACGGAGGAGAGGCAGGGTGGCCTTTCCTTACCGGTTGGCCATCGAGGCCATGCGCTGCGAGTAGCGTCCGCCGGCCACCTTCGCCGGCGACAGGAGGTCGCCGAGGCGGGCGGCTTCCTCGGGCGTCAGGACGATCTCGGCGGCGGCGGCGTTCTGCTCCAGATGGGGCACCTTGCTGGCGCCGGGGATCGGCACGATGAAATCGCCCTGCGCCAGCACCCAGGCAAGCGCGAGCTGCGCCGGGGCGACGCCCTTTTCCGCCGCCATCTCCTCCAGGAGGGCGACCAGCGCGAGGTTGGCGTCGAAATTCTCCGCGGCAAAGCGCGGCAGCGAGCGGCGGAAATCATCGTCGGCAAGGCCGTCCAGCTTCTTCAGCGCGCCGGTGAGCACGCCGCGGCCGAGCGGGCTGAAGGGCACGAAGCCGATGCCGAGCGTGCGGCAGGTCTCCAGCACGCCGTTTTCCTCGACGTCGCGGGTCCACAGCGAATATTCGCTCTGCACGGCGGCGATCGGGTGCACGGCATGGGCCCTGCGGATCGTCTCGCTGCCGGCTTCCGAAAGGCCGAGCGCCTTCACCTTGCCCGCGCGCACCAGCTCCGCCATGGCGCCCACCGTCTCCTCGATCGGCACGTCCGGGTCGACGCGGTGCTGGTAGTAGAGGTCGATGACCTCGATGCCGAGCCGCTTCAGCGAGGCCTCGGCGACGGCCCTGACGTTTTCCGGCCGGCTGTCCGTACCCGTGATCATCTCGGCCGAGGGTTTGGCGGGATCGATGCGGAAGCCGAACTTGGTGGCGATCACCACCTTGTCGCGCACCGGCTTCAGCGCCTTGCCGAGGAGGATCTCGTTCCTGTAGGGGCCGTAGACCTCGGCCGTATCGAACAGGGTGATGCCGAGATCGACGGCGCGGTGCAGCGTGTCGATGGCCGCCGTCTCGTCGCTGGAGGGGCCGTAGGCGTGGCTCATGCCCATGCAGCCGAGGCCGAGGGCGGAAACGTCGAGGGTACCGAGCTGTCTGTGTTTCATGGCGAAATCCTTCTTCTGTGGACCCCGGGAGGCGGGTCCGCGCGGCCGGGCGGCGAACGATCCGCCGTCATCCGGGCAAGGCCAATCTAGGACGCGGCGCCTCATCGGAAAATTGCTGCAAAAGCCAACGGCTTGTTCTATCTGTTGGAACAATGAACCGGACCCAGCTTTCCCAGCTCGCCGTGCTCGCCATCGTCGCGGAGACGCGCAGCTTTCGCAAGGCCGCGGCTGAACTCGGCATCGCGCCCTCCGCCGTCAGCCATGCGGTCTCGGCACTGGAGGCGAGCCTCGGCGTTCGCCTCATCGCACGCACCACCCGCTCCGTGGCGCCGACCGAGGAGGGGCGCCTGCTGCTCGACACGCTGGCGCCGGCGCTTTCCGACATCGGTTCGGCCATGGAGGCGCTTGCGGACCGGCAGGGCCGCCCCGCCGGTCCGTTGCGCGTCACCATGCCGCTGATCGCCGCCGAGGAGATCGTCATGCCGCGGCTCGGCGCCTTCCTCGCCGCCTATCCGGAGATCGAGCTGGACCTTCGGACCGACGATCGCTTCGAGGACATCGTCGAGAAGGGGTTCGATGCCGGGCTGCGGCTCGGCGAACATCTGGAGGCGGACATGATCGCGGTCCGGGCGAGCGGCCCCTGGCGCGGCCTCATCGTCGGCGCGCCGGCCTATTTCGAGAGCCATCCGAAACCCGTCCAGCCGCGCGACCTCATGCAGCACCGCTGCATCCGGCGGCGCTTTTCCAGCGGGCGGATCTATCGCTGGGAGCTGGAAAAGGACGGGCGGCTGGTGACGGTCGACGTCACCGGCCCGCTGATCGTCTCCGACCAGCGGCTGATGCGCGCGGCCGCGATGGACGGCGCGGGCCTTGCCTATGTCTTCGACCAGCGCGTCGCCGAGGATATCGAGGCCGGCCGGCTCGTCGCGGTGCTGGAAGACTGGTGCCCGGCCTTCGACGGCTTTTCGATCTACTATCCCTCGCGCCGGCAGATGCGCCCGGCGCTGCGCGCCTTCGTCGATTTCTTCCGCTTCCGCGGCTGACCCGGGCTCAACGGAACTGTGTCAGGTTTTCAGCCGGTAGCGGATATGCCCGTCGGCCTCGACATAGCTGTCGTAGAGCTTGCGGGCGCGCGCATTGTCCTGGCGGGTGTGCCAGTAGATGCCGCGCCAGCCGTTGCGCCTGGAAATGGTGACGAGATCGTCGATCAGCGCCCGGCCGATGCCCCTGCCGCGCGTGCCCTCGTCGACGAACATGTCCTCGAGATAGCCTTCCGGCGCGATGCCCCAGGTGGAATCGTGGTAGTGGTGGATGGCAAAGCCCAGCACCGTCCTGCCTTCCTCGGCAAGCCGCATCGAGACGCGCGAGCCGGGATCCAGGATGCGTGCCCAGGTGAAGGCGGTCACCTCCTCAGGCACGTCGGTCTCGTAGAAGGCGAGGTAGCCGGCCCAGAGCTTTCTCCAGGCGGCCTCGTCACCCTCCAGCGCATCGCGGATGGTGATGGCCATGGGTCACGCCCCCGCCGTGTCGAGCGCGGCCATCTGCTCCGCGCTCAGCGTGAGGGCTGCCGCCTTCATCAGGCTTGCGAGCTGGCCGAGGCTGGTCGCGCTGGCGATCGGCGCGGTGACGGCAGGCTTGGCCATCAGCCAGGCGAGCGCGATTTCGGCCGGCGTCGCGCCGGTCTCGGCGGCCACCTTGTCGAGGGCGGCGAGGATGCGCAGGCCCTTGTCGTCGAGATAGTGCACGACGCCCTCGCCGCGGGCCTTGCCCTCCGTGTCCGCCTTCGTGCGGTACTTGCCGGTCAGGAAGCCGGAGGCGAGGCTGTAATAGGTGATGACGCCGAGATCCTCCTTCCGGCACAGATCGGCCAGCGCGCCCTCGAAGCCGGCGCGGTCATAGAGATTGTATTCCGGCTGCAGCGCGCCGTAGCGCGGCAGGCCGGCCTTGTCGGCGGCCTCGAACGAGGCCTGCAGCTGGCCGGCATCGAGGTTCGAGGCGCCGAAGGCGCGCACCTTGCCGGCCTTGACGAGGCTTGCATGGGCCTCCAGCGTCTCCTCGTAGGGCGTCTGCGGATCCGGCCAGTGCGAGAGATAGAGGTCGATATGATCGGTCTGGAGCCGCTTCAGCGAATTCTCGACCGCCTCGACGATCCAGCGCCTGCGCAGGTCCCGGCGTCCCTGGCCCATGTCGGAGCCGACCTTGGTGATGACCACCACCCTGTCGCGGGCGATGCCGGAGCGCTTCAGCCACTTGCCGATGATCGTCTCGGATTCGCCGCCCTGGTTGCCCGGCGCCCAGCGGGAATAGACGTCGGCCGTGTCGATGGCGTTGAAGCCGGCGCCGGTGAAGGCGTCGAGCAGGTCGAAGGAGGTCTTCTCGTCGGCCGTCCAGCCGAAGACATTGCCGCCGAAGACGAGGGGGGCGATCGAAAGGCCGGTCTTGCCGAGGGCGCGAAACTGCATGGGGTTCCTCCAAAGGGTTCGTGCTGAAAAAGGCTTCCTGCAACATAGGGCGCCGCCGGCGCCTTTGCACGCCATGGATCCGACTTTTTGCCGGCCGCCGCGCTTGCGAGGAACGTACCTCGCGACTAGTCTCCTGTCGCAATCAGGGAGAGATCACCATGCTGCGTTTCGGAATCCTGTCGACGGCCAAGATCGGCCGCGAACTCGTCGTGCCGGCCATCCAGGACGCGGAAAACTGCGTCATCACCGCCATTGCCAGCCGTGACCTCGCCAAGGCCCGCGCCATGGCCGACCGCTTCTCGGTGCCGCATGCCTTCGGCTCCTACGAGGAGATGCTGGCCTCGGACACGATCGACGCCGTCTATATCCCGCTGCCGACGTCCCAGCATGTGGAATGGTCGATCAAGGCGGCGGATGCGGGAAAGCATGTGCTGTGCGAAAAGCCGATCGCGCTCAAGGCCGGGGAGATCGACGCGCTGATCGCCGCGCGCGACCGCAACAAGGTGTTGATCTCGGAGGCCTTCATGGTCACCTACAGCCCTGTCTGGCGCAAGGTCCGCGCGCTGCTTGCCGAAGGCGCGATCGGCCGGCTGCGCCATGTGCAGGGCGCCTTCACCTATTTCAACCGCGACCCCGGCAACATGCGCAACGTGCCGGCGCTCGGCGGCGGAGGCCTGCCCGACATCGGCGTCTACCCGACTATCACCACGCGCTTTTCCACCGGCAAGGAGCCGGTCCGCGTGCAGGCGAGCACGGAGCGCGACCCGGAATTCGGCACCGACATCTATTCGAGCGTGCGCGCCGATTTCGGCGACTTCGAGCTTTCCTTCTACGTCTCCACCCAGCTCGCCCAGCGCCAGGTCATGGTCTTCCACGGCGACAAGGGCTTCATCGAGGTGAAGTCGCCCTTCAATGCCGATCGCTACGGGGCGGAGGAGATCGAGCTCACCAACCAGAGCCACAGCGAAAGCCAGCTCTTCCGCTTCCAGGATGCCCGCCAGTACAGGCGCGAGGCCGAGGCCTTCACCCGGGCGGCGCTCGGGGGGACGAGGAGGTCGTGTCGCTGGAAAACTCGCGCCTCAACCAGAGGCTCATCGACGCCATCTACCGCGCCAGCGAGAAGGATGGCTGGGAGCCGGTCTGAGGCGAAGGCATCGACCTCCGCCCCGAGAGTGGTGGCATGCGGCACGGCGCCGCCGCTTTGCCTTCTCCCGCCGGGGAGAAGGCAAGAGGCAACACCTCATTTCACATGCGCCTCCGTTGCCTGAAGGGCGGAGGCGAAATGCCGGATCAGGCGGCCGGCTGCTTCGTCTTGCGCAGGTAGGGCAGGACGGTGTCGAAGGCGCCGAAGCGGGTGATGGCGTCCTCGTTGGAAACGGCGGCGGTGATGATCACGTCTTCGCCCTGCTGCCAGTTGGCGGGCGTCGCCACCTGGTGCTTGCTGGTGAGCTGGATCGAATCGATCGCGCGCAGGATCTCCGCGAAGTTGCGGCCCGTCGTCATCGGGTAGGTGAGGATCAGCTTGATCTTCTTGTCCGGGCCGATGACGAAGACGGAGCGCACAGTGGCGTTGTCGGCGGGCGTGCGGCCTTCCGACGTGTCGCCGGCGGCGGCCGGCAGCATGTCATAGAGCTTCGCCACCTTCAGGTCCTTGTCGCCGATCAGCGGGTATTCGACGTCGAAGCCCGTGGCGGTGCGGATATCGGCCTTCCACTTGGCGTGGCTGTCGACCGGATCGACCGAGATGCCGATGATCTTCACGCCGCGCTTGCGGAACTCGCCCTCGACGCCGGCCATGGCGCCGAGCTCGGTGGTGCAGACCGGGGTGAAGTTCTTCGGGTGCGAGAAGAGCACCGCCCAGCCGTCGCCGATCCAGTCGTGGAAGCTGACCGGGCCGATGGTGGTCTCGGCGGTGAAGTCCGGAGCGATGTCGTTGATGCGCAGGCTCATGGGATGGTCCTCTCTTTCATGCGGGGATCGCAGGATAGCCCCGCGAAAAATATGTCCGAGGGGTAGATAGAACGAAAAAAACGCCTTGCCTATAGCGGCCCGCCGTCGCCTGCCGCCCGCGCGGGAGCGCATCTTTGCGCCCTTTGCGCCGGCGGGATGAAGGCTTTCGGCGGCTTGCGGATGACGCGCCAAACCGTTCCGCGAAGCCGGCGGGAAATGGAAGGGGATTTCTTTTGACCGGAAGGGCAAATTTCCGGGCCTGGCGCCATTCCGGCAAGGGGCGCCGCGGTTTTGTCCACGAACCGTCTACTTGCCGATCCCGGCGCGCCCGCTCGTCAGGTCCGCGATCATCCGGCTGATCTCCTCCGCCTTTTCCGCCGGTACGCGGAAGGCAAGGCGCGCGCCGCGCGCGTGAAAGGTCTCCTCGTCCATCACGAGGCCGGCAAGGGCGGAAAGCCGCGCCTTGACCAGCGCGAGATCGGAAAAGCCGAGCGAGACGGACAGCGCGACGCGCTCGACATATTCGGTCTTGGCGGCGGCGCGCAGGCAGGCGGCCGCCGTGCCGCCATAGGCGCGGATGAGCCCGCCGCTGCCGAGCAGGATGCCGCCGAACCAGCGGGTGACGACGACGAGCGTGCGGTCGAGCGCCTGGCCGTCGATCGCCTGCAGGATCGGCTTTCCGGCCGTGCCGCTCGGCTCGCCGTCGTCGCTGAAGCGGTAGGTCTGGCCGATGCGCCAGGCCCAGCAATTGTGGTTGGCCGTGGGGTCCGAGACCTCGGCCAGCCGGGCCTTCGCCTCGGCCTCGCTCTCGACGGGGCAGGCGATCGCGCGGAACCGGCTCTTGCGGATCTCCTCTTCGAACAGCTCTGTCTGGTCCAGCGTGTACAAGGCGTCTTCCCGGTGGCGTCAGGCTGCCTCGTACTCCCTCGGCTTGGTGCGTATCAAGGGCGGAATAGAGCACTAATTTTGTAGACTATTGACAGCCGCCACGATTCCGCCATGATGTTGACCGGGACGTTAAACGGAACGGGAGCCTACCGCATGATCTATCTCGGCGGCGTGACGCTTGGTTACTTCAACCTCTACCCCGTCGGCTTCCAGCCGAAGGACGAGCAATCCGCAAGTGACGACACGCCCGGCCGCGCGACGGAAGACAGGCTGCCGCTCGAGGGCAGCCGGCTCTCCTCCTCCCGCCGCCCGGTCCAGTGGCCGCTGCACGTCTTCTTCTAAGGCAGCACAGTCTCCCTTCCCACAGGAAATCATCGATGATTTCCTGTAGTCGGGCAAATGCAGAGGGAAATGACCGCTCCGACATCGCGCCGGAGCCGGCGGGTCAGGGAAGCGCCGCGCAGGTGCCGGCCCTGGCCGGCAGCCCGCCGCCGGCGATGAGCGCGGCAAGCTGGGGCCGGTCGCCGTCGGCGGTCGGCTGGATGTTGAGCGGCTCCGTCGCCGGCCACCAGTCGCCGCCCGCCCAATAGGCCCAGCCGGTCCAGACCGCGCTTTCCTTGCCGACCAGCGCGGTCATGCGGGCGAGCCCGTCGAGGCAGGCCTTGTCCGCCGCGCCGCCGAACTCGCCGAGGAAGCCGCGCTTGTTGTTGCGCTTCAGCCAGTCGGTGAAGCGCTCCAGTGCGGCCACGGCGCCGTCCGCCCGCGTGCAGGTGTCCGCCTTGCCGGAAAAATCCGCGTCGAGATACTGATGCACCTCGTAGGCGTGGTTGTCGGCGGGGTCCTCGATGCCGAGCATGACGGTGCCGTTGGCGCCGCCCTCCCGCTCCTCTTCCCAGCTATGCGCCCCCGTCCAGATCGTGCCGGGCACGAGCACGAGGTTCTTCGCGCCCGCCTCGCGGATCGCGGCGATCGCCGCATTGGCGGAGGCGAGCCACTGAGGGGCGGATACGTCGTGCGGCTCGTTCATCAGGCCGAATTGCACGCCGCCGTCGTCCTTGTAGTCCTCGGCAAGCCGGCGCCAGAAATCGGCGAAGGCGCTGTCGGGCACCTCGGCCGAGCCGACCTGCTTGTCGCCGTAATAGGCGTAGTTGTGCGGGTCGAGGATGACGGTCATGCCGGCGCCGCGCAGCGCCTTGACGGTCTCGGTGAGCCGCTTGCGCTCCGCCTTGTCGAAGCCGCGGTTCAGCCGCGGCTGCAGCCGTTCCCATTTGAAGGGAAGGCGCACGGCATTGAAGCCCTTGCCGGCGAAATAGGCGATCGTTTCGGCGGACGGATAGGTATAGTCCTTGCCGAAGGTGCCGCGCCCCTCGCCGAATTCGGCGCCGGCGAGGTTCACGCCGCTGAGGCACGCCGCGCTCGCCTGAACGGGAAGAATCAAAGCCGCCATGGCCGCCACCAGTCGAAAGCGCGCCGCCGCGCCGCATAGGGATTGCACGCCTGCCTCCGTTCCGGCCGGGCGCCGGTTGGTTCCGTGGGGTATCGCACCCCGTCCATGGGAGCCGATCAAGACGCACACGATCTTAAGGCGGTGTTAAGGCGGTCCGCCTTTTCGCGAAATGGATTAAGAGAATGCGACCGTCCCGCTGCCCGTCATCTGCCGAATGCGGGCGCCCGGTGATTCCACTTGGCCGCAAAATGCTCTAGAGGCGAGGATGCCGCCGATCGACCGGCCGGCCCCGACAACAGGTTCCTTCCATGCCCGCTCCCGATACGTCCGCTCCCCTTTCCTCCGGCAAGCGCCATCCGCTGCGTGTTCTCCTGTCGCTCGTCAGCGACGAGAAGGGCCGCGTGATGCGGGCGGTCGCCTCGTCGGTCATCAACAAGATCTTCGACGTCATGCCGGAGATCCTGATCGGCATCGCGCTCGACGTGGTGGTGCGCGGCAAGGATTCCTTCGTGGCGCAGGTCGGCATCACCGATCCCGTGCAGCAGCTCACCCTGCTCGGCATCGCCACCTTCCTCATCTGGTTCGGCGAATCGCTGTTCGAATATTTCTACCAGATCCTCTGGCGGGGCCTGGCGCAGGACGTGCAGCACCGGCTGCGCATCCTCTGTTATGACCACGCCCAGCACCTGCCGTCGAGCTTCTACGAGGAGAACCGCTCCGGTGATCTCGTCGCCGTGCTGAACGACGACATCAACCAGCTCGAACGCTTCCTCGATCGCGGCGCGAACGAGCTGATCCAGACCTTTTCCGCCGTCATCCTCGTCGGCGCGGTGTTCTTCATCGTCAGCCCGCTGATCGCCGTCATCGCCTTCACGCCGGTGCCGGCGATCATCGCCGGCGCCTTCTGGTTCCAGCGCCGGGCGCAGGCGCGCTACGATGCGGTGCGGGCGCGGGCCGGCGGGCTCGGCGCGCGGCTCACCACCAACCTGCAGGGCCTGCAGACCATCCGCGCCTTCGGCGCCGAAGCGCGCGAGACGGCGGCGCTGACGGCGGAAAGCCGCGGCTATGTCGAGGCGAACCGGGCGGCGATCCGCGTCTCCTCCGCCTTCATCCCGATCATCCGCATGGCGATCCTGTCCGGCTTCCTCGCCACCTTCCTGATCGGCGGCTGGCTGACGCTGACCGGGCAGATGCAGGTCGGCGCCTATGGCCTGCTCGTCTTCCTCACCCAGCGCCTGCTCTGGCCGATGACCGGCCTTGCCGAGATCGCCGACCTCTACGAGCGCGCCATGGCCTCGACGCGCCGCATCCTGCGCCTGCTCGACGAGCCGCGCGGCGAGCCGCACGGCACGCACGAAGCGAAAGTCTCCGGCCGCTTCGAGATCGACGGCGTTACCTTCCGCTATGCGACGAGCCCCGGCGGCGTCAGCGACATCAACCTCGCCATCAAGGCGGGCGAGACGGTCGCCCTCGTCGGCCCCACGGGCAGCGGCAAGTCGACGCTGATCAAGCTGCTCGGCCTCTTCATCCGCCCGCAGAAGGGCCGTATCCTCCTCGACGGCGTGCCGCTCGCCGACTGGTCCGGCGAATGTCTGCGCAAGAGCATGGCCTGGGTGCCGCAGGAGGTGACGCTGTTTTCCGGCTCGATCGCCGACAACATCGCCTATGGCCGGCCGGGCGCGAGCCGCCGGGAGGTCGAGGCCGCCGCGCGCATGGCGGAGGCCGACGGCTTCATCCGAGACCTGCCGGACGGGTACGAAAGCCAGATCGGCGAATACGGCCAGAAGCTCTCGGGCGGCCAGCGCCAGCGCATCGCGCTTGCCCGCGCGCTGCTGATCGATCCGGCAATCCTCATCCTCGACGAGGCGACGAGCGCCGTCGACAACGAGACGGAGGCGGCGATCCAGCGCTCGCTCGCCAAGATGAAGGGCAAGCGCACGGTCATCCTCGTCGCGCACCGGCTGAGCACGGTGGTGCACGCCGACGCCATCCATGTGATGGAGGCGGGCCGGGTGATCCAGTCGGGCTCGCACGACGCGCTTGTGGAGCGGCCGGGGCTTTATCGCAATCTCTGGAACATCCAGACGGGGCATGCGGAGATCGCGGAGGCGTAGCGGCCCTGCTGAGGGCAACTGTGTTTGAACTTATAGCCTGATCGGCCGGTTGCTCCGGATCATGGCGTTGAGGATGACGAGGAGTTGTCGTCCAGCAGCGATGAGGATGGTTTTGGGGGCCTTGCCGGCGGCACGCATTCGATCCCGCATGGCAATGAGGGTAGGGACGCGCCGGGTTGCGGTTAGGGCTGCAATGTACAGAGCCTCGCGAACCTTTCTCCGCCCACCCCAGATGCGCCTTGTGCCCTTCCATGTTCCGCTTTCACGCGCATGCGGCGCGAGTCCTGCAAGAGAGGCGATACGTCTTCGATCGAGAGTGCCGAGTTCGGGCAATTCTCCAAGCAGGGTTGCCAGCACGGTGGGGCCGATACCGGGCACAGCAGACAGGAGATGGGCCTGCGCCGCAAGGTCACGGCTTTCGCCGATGATGGCCGCGATCTGCTTGTCCAGTTTCTCGATCCTGCGGTCGAAGATGGCGATCATGCTGTCGATGTCGTGAAGCAATTCCGGTTGCCCGGCGCTATGCCGGCGCAGCTTCTCGGCCTTTCGGGCTTCGACCAACTGCTTGCGTCGCCTGAGGAAATCGGCGAGCCGTTTCCTTTGTGGCTCCTGCGGCTTGGTGATGGTCAGGGGAAGGCGCTGCCCCATCTGGGCCAGCACCCTGGCATCGACCTTGTCGGTCTTGGCAAGCACGCCGAGCGCGCGGGCGAACTCGCGTGCCTGCCGTGGGTTGACGCGGGCATAGGTGACGCCGTGCTCCGCAAGGACTTGCATGAGGACAGCATCGCATCCGCTGGTGGCCTCGAAGACGACAAGAGCGGAGGTCTCAAGCGTTACGATCCATTGCGTGATGCCGGACTTGGTGTTCTCGATCCTCGACGTCCTGCGCCCGGCATTGATGCAGACGTCGATGAAGGCGCGGGAAAGATCGCAGCCGACGATGATCTGTGGCATGGTAAAGCTCCTGTCCATGTCGTGCGGGCTCGTGGCAGGCCCAAGCAACTGTTCAGGTTGACGACCAAGCGAAGGGGACCCTTGCTCTCAGACGGGATGGGACCCATGGGGGGGACGGGTTCCCCTCCGCTCAAACACAATGCCACATCTCAAACAGACAGGGGGGGTGGCGTGTTGCGGCACCCCCTCTTGCGGTAGCTATGCAGGATGAGGGGACGCTCAGTGCGCCTCGTCCCAATTGTGCGCGGCGCGCGCATCCACCTTCAACGGCACCTTCATCGAAAGCGCCGGCAGGGAGGCGTTTTCCATCACGCCGATGATGACGGGGACCGCCTTTTCCACCTCGCCGTCCTCGACCTCGAAGATCAGTTCGTCATGCACCTGCAGCAGCATGCGGGCGGAAAGGCCGGCGGCGGCGAGCGCCGGCTCCATCTTGACCATGGCGCGGCGGATGATGTCGGCAGCCGAGCCCTGGATCGGGGCGTTGATCGCGGCGCGTTCGTTGAAGGCGCGCACCGAGGGATTGGACGACTTGATCTCCGGGTAGTGTGCGCGGCGGCCGAAGATGGTTTCGACATAGCCCTTCTCGCGGGCGAAGGCCTTGGTCTGGTCCATGTAGTCCTTGATGCCCGGGAAGCGCTCGAAATATTTCTTGATGTAGTCGCCGGCCTCCGAGCGCTCGATGGAGAGCTGGTTGGCAAGGCCGAAGGCCGAGATGCCGTAGATGATGCCGAAATTGATCGCCTTGGCGCGGCGGCGGACCTCCGGGGGCATGCCGTCCACCGGGACGCCGAACATTTCGGACGCCGTCATGGCGTGGATGTCGATGCCGTCGGCAAAGGCCTGTTTCAGCTGCGGGATGTCGGCGACATGGGCGAGCACGCGCAGCTCGATCTGGCTGTAGTCGGCCGAGACCAGCTTGTGGCCGGGCGTCGAGATGAAGGCCGTGCGGATCTTGCGGCCTTCCGCCGTGCGCACCGGGATGTTCTGCAGGTTCGGATCCGAGGAGGAGAGGCGGCCGGTCGTCGTGGCGGCGAGCGCGTAGGACGTGTGCACGCGTTTCGTGTCGGGATGCACGAAGCCGGGCAGGGCGTCCGTATAGGTGGATTTCAGCTTGGTGAGCTGGCGCCAGTCGACGATCTTGCGCGGCAGCGGAATGCCCTGGGCGGCAAGATCCTCCAGCACCTGCGCGGAGGTCGACCACTGGCCGGTCTTCGTCTTGGAGGCGCCGGGCAGGCCCATCTTGCCGAACAGGATGTCGCCGAGCTGTTTCGGCGAGCCGATGTTGAAGCGTTCGCCGGCAAGGTCGTAGATCTCCTCCTCAAGGCCGGCGGCGCCCTGTGCGAGTTCCCCGGAAAGGCGGGACAGCACCTGGCGGTCAATGGTGATGCCGCGCTCTTCCATGCGGGCGAGCACCGGCACCAGCGGGCGCTCCAGCCGCTCGTAGACGGTGGTCATGCGCTCGCTTGCAAGGCGCGGCTTCAAGACGTGCCAGAGGCGCAGCGTCACGTCGGCGTCTTCCGCCGCATAGGCCGTGGCGCGGGAAATATCCACCATGTCGAAGGTCTGCGCGCCCTTGCCCGAGCCGGCGACATCCTTGTAGGAAATCGGCTTGTGGCCGAGCCAGCGTTCGGAGAGCGTGTCCATGCCGTGCGTGCCCGCGCCCGCGTCGAGCGCATAGGACATCAGCATCGTATCGTCGAAACCCTTCACGGTGATGCCGTGGCGGCGCATGACGAGGTAATCGTATTTGAGGTTCTGCGCGACCTTCAGGACGGAAGGATCCTCCAGCAGGCTTTTCAGCCGTTCCAGCGCCGGCCGGATCGGGATCTGCCCCTCGGCGAGCCCGCCGCCGAGCAAATCGCCGACGCCGGTCTTGTGGTTGAGCGGCACGTAGCAGGCGCGGATGACGGTGCCCGTCGGGTCCTTGGCATTGTCGGCGATCGCAAGGGAGAAGCCGCAAAGCTCCGCCTGCATGGCGTCGAGCGAGGTCGTCTCGGTGTCGAAGCCGACGAGGCCGGTCTCGCGCGCGGCGGAGATCCAGCGGTCCAGCGTTTCGATGTCCCGCACGGTTTCGTAGCTGGCATGGTCGATGGGGGCGGCCGAAAAGCGTTCGGCGCGGGCCCTGGCGAGCGCCGAGGGCGTGTCGCCATCCGCGCCGGCGGTGGGCAGCAGCGTGGCAGCGGCCTCGGCCGCCGTTTCCTTGCCGTCGAGCACGAGGGCGGGGCCGGCGACGTCGCCCTTGTCGAGGTCCGGGCCATGCGCCTCGGCGCCCCATTCGACCGGCACGTCCGCCGGCGCGATGGCGCCCGCGTCGCACTCGCAGGCTTCGGCGACGCGGCGCGTCAGCGTGGTGAATTCCATCGCCTTCAGGAAGGCGATCAGCCGCGGCCCGTCCTGCGGATGCAGGATCAGGTCGTCGAGCGGCGTGTCGAGCGGCGTATCCGTCTTCAGCGTGACGAGCTGGCGGGAGAGCAGCACGAGCGCGCGGTTGGCGATGATGTTCTCGCGGCGCTTGACCTGCTTGATCTCCTCGGCGCGGGCAAGCAGCGTGTCGAGATCGCCATATTCTTCGAGGAGCTGCGCGGCGGTCTTCGGGCCGATGCCGGGAACGCCCGGGATATTGTCAGTCGAATCGCCGGTCAGCGACTGGAGGTCGATCATCTTTGCCGGCGGCACGCCCCATTTCTCGACGACTTCCGGAATGGAGATCTGCTTGTCCTTCATGCCGTCATACATCGAGACGTTCTCGGTCACGAGCTGCATGAGGTCCTTGTCGGAGGAGACGATGGTGACATCCGCGCCGTCCGCCTCCGCAAGGCGGGCATAGGTGGCGATCAGGTCGTCGGCCTCGAAGCCTTCCTTCTCGATGCAGGGCAGGTTGAAGGCGCGCGTCGCGTGGCGGATCAGGCCGAACTGCGGGATCAGGTCCTCGGGCGGTGCCGTGCGGTTCGCCTTGTACTGGTCGTAGAGGTCGTTGCGGAAGGTCTTCGAGGAATAGTCGAAGATGACGGCGAAATGGGTCGGCGTCACGCCCACATCGGTGTTGCGCGCATCCTTCAGGAGCTTCCACAGCATGTTGCAGAAACCCGAGACGGCATTGACCGGCAGCCCGTCCGATTTGCGGTTGAGCGGCGGGATGGCGTGGAAGGCGCGGAAGATGAAGCCCGAGCCGTCGACGAGGAAGAGATGATCACCTTTTTTCATGGGGTGAATGGATAGCGCGGGCGGCTTTCCGCGTCCATCTTTCATTGCGGGCAAACAGGCCTTTCCAGGGGCCGGAAAGCCTCACACGAACGTTACCGATTTGTAATTTTCCCGGGCGCCTGAAACCCTTGAAAAGCCACATTCGAACCCACAGATATTGATCATCGGCACCTGATCAAAGCCGTTGTCTGGCACCCGGCCTGTCCCCCGCCGCGCCAGACAAAGGACAAAGGCCTCATCCCCCTCTCCGGGCCTTTGTCCATCATTCGAAGAAGCCGCCGCGACAAGCCTCCTGTCGTCGGCGGCTTCTCGTTTCTGGGGCCGCGCTGATGAATGGGGGAGCGCAGGAAGACATGGCCTCTCCCGGTCGCCAAAGCATCGCCTGCGATCCATTGTCTTCCGCCGAAAACCGGCTTAGCTTTCGCTCCATGGAATTTGACCGGAAGGAGTCGGCAGCGTACCTCGCCAATCTCCTGGCGAAGGCGGCGTCCCGCGCCCTTCAGGCACGGGCGGACGGGGCCGGTTTCGCACCCGGCCAGTTCCCGGTCCTCCTGGAACTGTGGAGCGGCGACGGCCTCACCCAGCGCGAGCTTCTCGACCGGCTCGACATCGAGCAGGCAACCATGGCCAACACGCTTGCCCGCATGCAGCGCGACGGGCTCATCTCCCGCCGGCGCCACCCGAAGGACAAGCGGGCCCAGCTCGTCTTCCTGACGAGCCGCGGCAAGGCGCTGCGCGAGACCGCGATGGCGGCCGCCTCGGCCACCGAGGACACGCTCTTCCGGGGCTTCCGGCGCTTCGAGCGGGAGCTGCTTCTGGAATATATGCGCATGGTGCTCGCCAATCTCGGCCGCGATCCACGCCTCTGATCGTCATACGATTTGCCCTGACCGAGCCGATCGGTCTAATGTCGCGCCGAAATTCATTTGATTTGCTGCATGTTGCACCGCAAGAGCGCGCCCGCACCATGTCCTGGGGGTTCATCCATGACCAACATCCTGCCCGTCCTCGATCGCGCCAGCGCCGGCATTCCGGCCAGCCTCGAACGCCTGTTCGAGCTCGTGCGCATCAAGTCCATCTCCACCGATCCGGCCTTCAAGGCCGAGTGCCGCCGGGCGGCCGAGTGGCTGGTCACGGAACTGCGCTCGCTCGGCTTCGACGCGACGGTGCGCGATACGCCCGGCCATCCGATGGTCGTCGCCCATCACGACGGCGCCAGGCCCGATGCGCCGCATGTGCTCTTCTACGGTCATTACGACGTCCAGCCGGTCGACCCGCTGAACCTCTGGGACCACGATCCCTTCGAGCCGGCGGTGCGCGATGCCGGCGAGGGCCGGCGCATCATCACCGGCCGCGGCACGTCGGACGACAAGGGTCAGCTCCTGACCTTCGTGGAAGCCTGCCGCGCCTACAAGGAAACGGCGGGCAGCCTGCCCTGCCGCGTCACCATCCTCTTCGAGGGCGAGGAGGAATCCGGTTCGCCTTCGCTCAAGCCGTTCCTGGAGGCCAATGCCGCGGAATTGACGGCCGACTTCGCCCTCGTCTGCGATACCAGCATGTGGGATGCCGACACGCCGGCCATCTCCGCGGGCCTGCGCGGCCTCGTCGGCGAGGAGATCGTCATCAAGGCGGCCGACCGGGACCTGCATTCGGGCTATTTCGGCGGGGCTGCGGCAAACCCGATCCACATCCTGTCGGACATCCTCGCCGGCCTGCACGACGAGACCGGCCGCGTGACGCTCGACGGCTTCTATGACGGCGTCGAGGAAACCCCGACGCAGATCAAGGCGGCCTGGGACAAGCTCGGCAGTTCGGCCGAGAGTTTTCTGGGCGAGATCGGCCTGTCGATCCCCTCGGGCGAAAAGGGCCGGTCCGTGCTGGAGCTCACCTGGGCGCGCCCGACCGCCGAGGTCAACGGCATCACCGGCGGCTATACGGGCGAGGGCTTCAAGACGGTGATCGCCGCCGAAGCCTCGGCAAAGGTCTCCTTCCGCCTCGTCGGCAAGCAGGATCCGGCGAAGATCCGCGATGCGTTCCGTACCTATGTGCGTGGAAAAATCCCGGCGGACTGCTCGGTGACGTTCCATGCCCATGGCGGCTCGCCGGCCATCCAGCTTCCCTACGATTCCGCCCTGCTCGGCAAGGCGAAGAACGCGCTGTCCGACGAATGGCCGAAGCCCGCCGTCGTCATCGGCATGGGCGGCTCCATCCCGATCGTTGGCGATTTCCAGAAGATGCTGGGCATGGAATCCTTGCTCGTCGGCTTTGCGCTGTCGGACGACCGCATCCATTCGCCGAACGAGAAATACGAGCTGCGCTCCTTCGAAAAGGGCATCCGCTCGTGGGTGCGCATTCTTTCGGCGCTCGCGGCGCGCTGACGCAGATGTGATGAGATGGGAGGCCAGCATTAACCGGACGGAACGGAAATGCTGGTTTCCTCAAAAACAAGGACCGCGCGCGGACAGGCGACGACGGTCCGGACACGGGGAAAGGGTGAGAATGGCATCAGGAAAGATTGCGAGAACACCTCGCTGCTCGGGCTATGGGGCGCCGGGAGCAGGGGGGAAGGCAGGATGAAGCGGCTGAAAAAGTTCTTCTGGCCGCTCGTCAGCACCGCCGCGATCATCCTGTCGGTCTATATCCTCTACAAGGACCTTCGCGGCCTGTCGCTCGACGAGTTCATGGCGAGCCTGCATGCCATTCCGGTCTCCGGCTGGCTGCTGGCCTGCGGCGCCACGCTCGTCGCCTATGCGGCGCTCGCCGCCTACGACCACCTGGCGCTCGAACATCTCGGCCATCGCATCTCGCTGTGGTTCATCACCATCACCTCCTTCACCACCTATGCGCTGTCGCACAATATCGGCGCCTCGGTGTTCTCCGGCGCGCTGGTGCGCTACCGCGCCTATACGTCTAAGGGACTGACCGGATCGGAGGTGGGCGTCCTCGTCGCCTTCTGCTCCTTCACCTTCGCGCTCGGCACGGTCGTGCTGTTCGGCCTGGTACTGGTGCTGGAGCCGGAGATCGTCGGGCGGTTCGCCGAGTTCCTGCCGATCGAGGCGGCGTTCTCGACCGGTGTCTTCATCCTGGCGCTGGTCGCGCTCTATGTGGTCGGCAGCCTCGTCGGCTTCCGGCCGATCAACACGCGCTGGCTGAGGCTGGAATATCCCAAACCCTCGCTCGTCTTCCGCCAGCTCATCATCGCGCCCATCGAGCTGATCGGCGCGGCGGCGATCATCTATTTCGTGCTGCCGGTGGAGGGCAATCCGGGCTTCTTCGTCGTGCTCGGCATCTTCCTCGCCTCCTTCTCGGTGGCGCTGCTCTCCCACGCGCCGGGCGGCATCGGCGTCCTGGAACTCGTCTTCATCGCCGGCCTGCCGGACATGGATCCGGCGGCGGTGCTGGCCGCGCTCGCCGTCTTCCGGCTGTTCTACCTGATCATCCCGTTCATCATGGCGCTGGTGGTCATTCTCGTCTTCGAACGGCAGCGTTTCCTCAGCCGGCTGGGCAATGGCGAGGATTGAGACGTGGAGAAGTTCGGTTCATCTTGCATTCAGTCGAATTGTTTCATGCTGTCATCCGTCTTGATCACTGTAAAACAGTGACTATCCAAGGGAGATCGACATGAAGACAACGATCAAGGGCGGTATTGCCGCCGCCATGGCCGTCGCCATGTTCGCCACGACATTCGTATCCGCACCGGCCTTCGCCATGCCGATGCCGAAGGTCGGCGCTTCTCAGGCGAGCGATGTGCAGGAGGTGCAGTGGCGTCGCGAGCGTCGTGGCTGGCACAATGGCCATCGCGGCTATCGCTACGAGCGTCGCGGCTATCGCCGGCACTCGGACGGCTGGTGGTATCCGCTGGCCGCCTTCGGTGCGGGCGCGATCATCGGCGGCGCGATCGCCAATGACGGCTACGCCCAGCCGCGCTACGAGGGCATCAATCCGCGCCACACCGAATGGTGCTATGCGCGCTATCGCTCGTACCGGGCCTATGACAACACGTTCCAGCCCAACTATGGCGCCCGCCGCCAGTGCCTCTCGCCTTACTATTGAGGTGATTTTACGGGCGGCCCGCAAGGCCGCCCGATCTTTCTCTCAAATCCCCCTCAAACTGTCGCCCGCCTGTTCACCGGTTCTTAACGACCCCTTAAATCGCCGCATTTAAGGTCCACCGGACGGTGATCTTTTCGAGGGTGTATCCGACCGCTTATGGCAGCCAATCGCAAATCCCAGCGCATCGAACCGTCCTTCCGGGGATCGGGAGGGCACGACGACGAGGATGATTTCCACGTCGGCGCGGGAGATCGCGTGGCAGGCGGCGGCCGCAAGGGGCGCGGCAAGCCGCAGAGGGCCGAGCGGCCGAGGCGAGGTTCCGGCGGGCGCCGGCAGGCGGGCGGCGGCGGTTTCTTCGGCCTCTTCCGCCGGCTCTTCTACTGGTGCGTCGTGCTCGGCATCTGGGGCGCCATCGGCGTCGGCGGCCTCGTCCTCTACTACGGCGCACGCATGCCGAGCGCCACGAGCTGGTCGATCCCCGATCGGCCGCCGAACATCAAGATCCTCGCGGTCAGCGGCGAGGCCATCGCCAATCGCGGCGCGACAGGCGGCGAGGCGCTGTCGCTGGAGAACATGTCGCCCTATATCCCGCAAGCCGTCATCGCCATCGAGGACCGGCGCTTCTATTCGCATTTCGGCATCGATCCGCTCGGCCTTGCCCGCGCCATGCTCACCAACATCACCACCGGCCGCATGGTGCAGGGCGGCTCGACGCTGACCCAGCAGCTCGCCAAGAACATGTTCCTCTCGCCGGAGCGCACGCTGGAGCGCAAGGTTCAGGAAGTTCTGCTCGCCTTCTGGCTGGAGCACAAATATTCCAAGGACCAGATCCTGGCGATGTATCTCAACCGCGTCTTCTTCGGCTCGAATTCCTACGGCGTCGAGGCCGCGGCGCGGCGCTACTTCAACAAGTCGGCGCGGGACGTCAATCTCGGCGAGGCCGCCCTCCTCGCCGGCCTCCTGAAGGCGCCCTCGCGCCTCTCCCCGGCGCGCGACCCCGAGGCGGCGGAAGCGCGTGCGCAGATCGTGCTCGGCGCGATGCGCGAAGAGGGCTTCGTCACCGACACCGAGATCAAGACTGCCATGTCGCAGACGCCGGCGCGGGCGAAGAGCTACTGGTCCGGCGCCCAGCATTATGCCGCCGACATGGTCATGGCCCAGCTGCCGGGCATGATCGGCGACATCACCGAAGACCTCGTCATCGACACGACGATCGACCTCGACCTCGAGAAGAAGGCCGACGCGGCGATCACCGCGCTCCTCGACAAGGAGGGCGAAAAGTCGAACGCCTCACAGGCCGCCCTCGTCTCGATCGATGGCACCGGCGCCATCCGGGCCCTCGTCGGCGGGCGGGACTATGCGGAAAGCCAGTTCGACCGCGCCTCCAAGGCCAAGCGCCAGCCGGGCTCCGCCTTCAAGCCCTTCGTCTATGCGGCGGCGCTGGAAGCCGGCCGCTCGCCGCTTTCCGTGCGCAACGACGCGCCGGTCAGGATCGGCAAGTGGACGCCGGAGAACTACGACCAGAAGTATCGCGGCGAGGTGACGCTCTCCTCCGCGCTCGCCCAGTCGCTGAACACGATCGCCGCCCAGCTCGTCATGGAGGTCGGCCCGAACGACGTCATAAAACTCGCCCGCAGGCTCGGCATCGAATCGGAGCTTCAGTCGAACGCCTCGATCGCGCTCGGCACGTCGGAGGTGACGCTGGTCGAGCTGACCGCCGCCTACGCCCCCTTCATGAACGGCGGCTACAAGGCGACGCCGCACATCATCCGCCGCATTTCGACGGCCGACGGCCGGGTGCTCTACGAGAATACCTACGACAACCCGCCGCGCGTGCTGGAGCCTGGCATCGTCTCCCAGATGAACGGCATGATGATGCGCGTCATCACCGAGGGCACCGGCAAGAATGCCCGCATTCCCGGCTGGCCGGCGGCCGGCAAGTCGGGCACGACGCAGTCCTTCCGCGACGCGCTTTTCGTCGGCTACACCAGCAACCTGACGACCGGCGTCTGGTTCGGCAACGACGACGGCAAGTCGATGAAGAAGGTGACGGGCGGCGGGCTTCCCGCGAAGGCCTGGAGCCAGTTCATGACCGCCGCCCATGAGGGCCTTGCGCCTTCGCCGCTCTTCGGCACGGCTGGCGGAGATCCTGTCGTGGACGGGACGGAACCGGCCCCGGAAGGCGACCAGCTCTTCGACATCATCTCCCGCACGCTGGGCAACGAGCCCGCCCGCGACGGGCAGGCGGTGGCGAACGGCGAGACGGGCACCGTTCCGCTCGACGACGGCCTTACGCCGCCCGCAGACGTCGGCCAGCAGGGACAGACCGGCACGCGCCGGACGACGCTCCTCGACGTGCTGCTGGGGGGCTGACGGTCGCGTTCATCCGAAGGCGATGACGGCATTTTCCGGCTCCCTCGGATGATCGATCCAGATCCGAATGCGCGTTTTGACGGGGGGCACCGATACGCTGGCAAACTCCGGCTCGTTGGCATCGAAGAAGACAAGCCTTTTGTCGGGCGTGTCGAGAAACCCGTCGAATGTCGGTGGCGTCGACATGGTTATTTCCGAAGCTTCTACAACGGAAAAACTGGTGTCGCCATCATTTCAATATGTGCATGGAATACTGATGCAATCGGGAGCAGACGGAATGAATTTTTTTCCTGAGATTGTAAGGAATGTCGCGTATATCCCGGTTTGCCAGATAAATTCTGCTGTATTAAGGCAGTGATGCTGAAGCGAAGAGTAGCTATCCTAAGGTGTTCCACCTCCTTTGAGCAGCATCTTCTCGCCAAGCGTGCCTTTCTGTCTCCAAGAGATAATAAACATGTTATGGTTCGAAGCAGTCATAACGTCATACCATTTATAGAAATATTCTATAGATTAAATGTAATTTGCAATAGTGCTGCCGCAGCACATTACTAGATTTCTTATCCCCAAGCAATAACGACATTTGAAGGCTCAATTGGATGATCGAGCCAAATGCGGATTCGCGTTTTTGTTGATGGAACTGTTGTGCTGACGTACTCAGATACTGTTGCGCCAAAAACAATAAGCCGCCTGTGTGAAGTTTTGAGAAATCCATCAAATGCCGGTTCGGCTGTTTCATTCAGCTCATCGAACGGGCCGAAAGTGACATTCGTGTCTCCATGATTCCAGTCATAGGCAGGAACGTTTATACACTGAGGCGATGCAAAGATTCCCTGTCGATCCATGTGCATTGGAATATCGACACCGGTGCGGCCGGCGATATAGATGCTAAGATATTCTGGAGCGATTGTAAGCGTTTCAACAGACATGACCTCAATAGCTTCCCTTTGATATCAAGCCGCCTTGTGATTTTCCGCACCACCAGCAGTGTGGATAAATCCTGCTAGGTTTGCCCAACGATTTTGGCACCTGATGGTCGCCGACAAAATGGCCCTGTGGCGTTCCCGACGTCTTTGTACCACACCAATGACATCCGTACGCCCGGCCTATGCGATCAATATCCGCCTGCTCCGCTCTGGTAAGCCGCTTATTGGTTGCTGGTGCGGCAATTCACTCCTTTGCAAACGGCCCGATACCGGTCCGAGGTAATTTTAACTGGAGCGCTCGGAGCATCGCCTCCTGTGCCGTTGCTTCGTTGGCCCGTATCAGTCCCTCAACCGTTTCGTATACGTGCGGCGTCGGTTTCCAGTTCGGTTCGCGCCTGTGAATGCCCCGCAGTGCCTCCTGCATTCGGCCGACGCTGACCGCCAAGCGCGCCTCCTGCGAGGGCGTCACGGCCTGCCATCTCCCGAGGATACGGATCTGTCCTCCGCCGCGAGGTCCTCGACGGCTGACGAGGATTGGCCGGACGCCGGAACCTTCGTCGACCCATTGCCCGCCGTCGGGATTGCCTGCGGGGACACGCGGTTGGTCGGCGCGGAAGCCGGCCTTTAGTCGAAGAGAGAAGGCCAGCGCGCGGATTTCGACTGTTATCGCCGCATATCGGTAGCTTGATTGTAAAAAGCTTGGTTCGGTAGGGTCCGTCGAGATCATTGCCACACAATCCGCTCGCTATTCAGTCGGAAAAGTGTGCGCGCGTTGGCGGCGACGGGGATAAATTAACCTCAAGAAAAATTTTACACTGCGTACAAGTGAAGGAAAATATTATATGTTTCCTTCCGTCGCTCTCTATTCGACGCCTCCGTTCATGCCGGATGTTCTACATTTCCGGGCCTTAGGATCCCATCTCTCCGGGAGCCGCCAAGACCTCGATCCGTTGCTTGAAACACCGGAGAGGATTGTGGTTGATTGCGGGTTGCGAGGGCGGTACACCAAATCCATCGGACGCGCTGATTTTGCGAGCTTTGCGGCCCGGCAATGTCTTGCAGTCGTCTGGAGGGCTCCTTATATACGCCGCAAGGCAGGGCTGCGGCCCATGCTTTCGTGAAGACCATACCATTAGGGGCTGCCAATCGAATGCCTGAATGGGTTCCGGCAGTTCGCTTCAAGGAGAGAATGACATGGCTAAAGTAATCGGTATCGACCTCGGGACGACCAATTCCTGCGTCGCCGTCATGGATGGCAAGGACGCGAAAGTTATCGAAAATGCCGAAGGCGCGCGCACGACGCCTTCCATGGTCGCCTTCACCGAAGACGGTGAGCGGCTGACCGGCCAGCCGGCCAAGCGCCAGGCGGTCACCAATCCGGAAAACACCCTCTTCGCCGTCAAGCGCCTCATCGGCCGCCGCTACGACGACAAGCTCGTCGAGAAGGACAAGGGCCTCGTTCCCTACAAGATCGTCAAGGGCGACAATGGCGATGCCTGGGTCGATGCCCGCGGCAAGGGTTATTCCCCCTCGCAGATCTCCGCGATGATCCTTCAGAAGATGAAGGAAACCGCCGAATCCTACCTCGGCGAGACCGTCACCCAGGCCGTCATCACGGTTCCGGCCTACTTCAACGACGCGCAGCGCCAGGCGACCAAGGACGCCGGCAAGATCGCGGGTCTTGAAGTGCTGCGCATCATCAACGAGCCGACGGCCGCCGCGCTCGCCTACGGCCTCGACAAGAAGGACGGCAAGACCATCGCCGTCTACGACCTTGGCGGCGGCACGTTCGACATCTCGGTGCTGGAGATCGGCGACGGCGTCTTCGAAGTGAAGTCGACCAACGGCGACACCTTCCTCGGCGGTGAAGACTTCGACATGCGTCTGGTCAACTACCTCGCCGACGAGTTCAAGAAGGACCAGGGCGTCGACCTGAAGAACGACAAGCTCGCCCTTCAGCGCCTCAAGGAAGCCGCCGAGAAGGCCAAGATCGAGCTCTCGTCCTCGCAGCAGACCGAGATCAACCTGCCGTTCATCACGGCGGATGCGACCGGTCCGAAGCACCTGACGATGAAGCTGACCCGCGCCAAGTTCGAAGCGCTCGTCGACGATCTCATCCAGCGCACCGTCGCGCCCTGCAAGGCAGCCCTCAAGGATGCCGGCGTTTCGGCAGCCGAGATCGACGAAGTCGTTCTCGTCGGCGGCATGAGCCGCATGCCGAAGGTGCAGGAAACCGTCAAGCAGCTCTTCGGCAAGGAGCCGCACAAGGGCGTCAACCCGGATGAAGTGGTCGCCATGGGCGCCGCCATCCAGGCCGGCGTTCTGCAGGGCGACGTCAAGGACGTCCTGCTCCTCGACGTGACCCCGCTGTCGCTGGGCATCGAAACGCTGGGCGGCGTCTTCACCCGTCTGATCGAGCGCAACACGACGATCCCGACGAAGAAGAGCCAGACCTTCTCGACTGCTGAGGACAACCAGTCGGCCGTGACCATCCGCGTCTCGCAGGGCGAGCGCGAAATGGCGGCGGACAACAAGCTGCTCGGCCAGTTCGACCTCGTCGGCATTCCGCCGGCCCCGCGCGGCATGCCGCAGATCGAAGTCACCTTCGACATCGACGCCAACGGCATCGTGCAGGTCTCGGCCAAGGACAAGGGCACCGGCAAGGAGCACCAGATCCGCATCCAGGCCTCCGGCGGTCTTTCCGACGCGGACATCGAGAAGATGGTCAAGGATGCCGAGGCCAATGCCGAGGCCGACAAGAAGCGCCGCGAGGGCGTCGAGGCGAAGAACCAGGCCGAAAGCCTGATCCACTCCTCGGAAAAGTCGCTGAAGGAATATGGCGACAAGGTTTCCGAGGCCGACCGCAAGGCCATCGAGGACGCCATCGCCGCGCTGAAGACCGCCGTCGAGGCCTCCGAGCCCGATGCGGACGACATCAAGGCGAAGACCAACACGCTCATGGAAGTCTCCATGAAGCTCGGTCAGGCGATCTACGAGGCCCAGCAGGCCGAGGAGAACGCTTCTTCTGCCTCGGGCGAGGCCGGCGACAATGTCGTCGACGCCGACTACGAGGAAGTCAAGGACGAGGACGACCGCAAGAAGTCGGCCTGAGCCTCCTGAACTGCCGGCCGCGCTCTCTCGCGGCCGGTGCAACGGATAGCGAGAAGGCGGAAGTCAGCGCGAAGGGAAAAAGACAAGATGATCACTCCCGTTTACCGCGGCGACGATGTCTTGGCTTTTCCTTCGCTCCGGCTTCCGCCTTTTGCATGCGCGCTTTTCAGGCATGCAGGCTAAGGCAAGCTTCCAGGTCCATAACAAGAAGACCGTTCCCGAGAAACGGACGTGAACCCGAATGGCAAAAGCTGATTTTTACGAGACGCTGGGTGTTTCCAAGAGCGCCGACGAGAAGGAGCTGAAGAGCGCCTTCCGCAAGATGGCGATGAAGTACCACCCGGACAAGAATCCGGGCGATGCCTCCGCCGAGCAGAAGTTCAAGGATGTCAACGAGGCGTATGACACGCTCAAGGACCCGCAGAAGCGCGCGGCCTACGACCGTTACGGCCATGCGGCCTTCGAGCAGGGCGGCATGGGCGGCGGCTTCGGCGGCGGCGGTTTCCAGGGCGGCGGCTTCTCCGACATCTTCGAGGACATTTTCGGCGAGATGATGGGCGGCGGGCGCCAGCGGCGCTCGTCCGGCGGCCGCGAGCGCGGCGGCGACCTGCGCTACAACATGGAGATCTCGCTGGAAGAGGCCTATGCCGGCAAGACCGCGCAGATCCGCGTGCCGACGTCGATCACCTGCGACGTCTGTTCCGGGTCCGGCGCCAAGCCCGGCACCAGCCCGAAGACCTGCGCCACCTGCCAGGGCTCCGGCCGCGTGCGCGCCGCACAGGGTTTCTTCTCGATCGAGCGCACCTGCCCGACCTGCCACGGCCGCGGCCAGACGATCAGCGATCCCTGCACCAAGTGCCACGGCCATGGCCGCGTCACGGAAGAGCGCTCGCTGTCGGTCAACATCCCCTCGGGCATCGAGGACGGCACGCGCATCCGGCTCTCCGGCGAAGGCGAGGCGGGCGTGCGCGGGGGACCTGCGGGCGACCTCTACATCTTCCTGTCGGTGAAGCCGCACGAGTTCTACCAGCGCGACGGGGCGGATCTCTACTGCACCGTGCCGATCTCGATGACGACGGCAGCGCTCGGCGGCACCTTCGACGTGGCGACGCTCGACGGCACCAAGTCGCGCGTCTCTGTGCCCGAGGGCACCCAGGCCGGCCGCCAGTTCCGCCTCAAGGGCAAGGGCATGCCGGTGCTGCGCTCCACGCAGGTCGGTGATCTCTACATCCAGATCCAGATCGAGACGCCGCAGAAGCTGACGAAGCGCCAGCGCGAGCTGCTCAAGGAATTCGAGGAGATCTCCTCGAAGGACAACAACCCGGAATCCGCTGGCTTCTTCGCGCGGATGAAGGAATTCTTCGAGGGCTGACCGCTCTCGTGAACAAACGTCACCCCAAGCACTCCGTCATCCTCGGGCTTGACCCGAGGATCCATTTTTCAATGGGTTGTGGACGACCATGACAGAGGAGAGTTTGGCGGATTTTGTCAGCAGCCGGAAGCCGGGATGGAGACATCCCGGCTTTCCTGTTTCGTGAAACGGGAGCCTGCGTGTCAGCCCGCCGCCCGCAGCAGCGTCAACCGGCCGTCCGCATCGGCTTGCGTGCTGACGCCCTCGTAGCTCTGCAGCGTCGGATGGCCGGTCTCGATGGGGTGATGGTGCGTCGCCGTCATCACCACGACATGGGCGCCGGCGCCCTCGCCGGCAAGAATGCCCGCCGGCACGTCCTCGAAGACGAGGCAATCGGCCGGGTCGAAGCCGAGCCGCTCGGCACCGAGCCGGTAGCCGTCCGGTGCCGGCTTGCCGCGCGTCACGTCGTCGGCCGTCACGATGACCGCGGGCAGCGGAATGCCGGCGGCGGCGAGGCGGCGATGGGCGAGCGCCACCGGCGCCGAGGTGACGATGCCCCAGCGGCCGGCCGGCAGGGCGGACAGGAAGGCGATCGCGCCCGGGATCGGCAGCACGCCCTCGACATCCTCCATTTCCTCGCGCTCGACCTCCTTGGCCTCGGCGACGGGATCGACGCCCGGCAGGCCGAGCCGCGTGATCGTGTCGATGCCGCGCACGCCATGCATGGTCGGCAGGAAGGTCGCCACGTCCAGCCCGTGCTTCAGCGCCCAGCGCGTCCAGAC
This sequence comes from Shinella sp. HZN7, assembly GCF_001652565.1. NCBI lineage: Bacteria > Pseudomonadati > Pseudomonadota > Alphaproteobacteria > Hyphomicrobiales > Rhizobiaceae > Shinella > Shinella sp. HZN7. Next base: position 4,345,071 of record NZ_CP015736.1, read on the forward strand.
GCGCTCGGTGGCCGGAATGGAGTTGATGATCGTGCCGTCCATGTCGAAGAGGAAGGCGGAGAACGAACGGTCGAAGACGGGAAGGAAAGAGGACAAGGCAAGGACCTGCGGACTGGGAGAGGGGAGGATGCGAGGCACGGCGGGATGCCCTGGCTTACCTGCTCGCGGCCGGGCAGGCAACCGGCTCGATGCGGGCTTGCGGGACGGGACGGCTTGCATGGTGCCCGGCGCCTGCCCATCTTTCTGTTGTTGCCCGATTTATGCGCCGCAGGGTGATTCCCCTTGGCGGCAAAATGCTCTAGCTCTCACCCCATGCCGCACAAGGTTTCCCTCTCCCGCCTCAAGCTCACGGATTTCCGCAACTATGCGGGCCTGTCGCTGCCGCTCGACGGCCGGCATGTCGTTCTGACGGGGCAGAACGGTGCGGGCAAGACCAACCTGATGGAGGCCGTCTCCCTGCTTTCGCCGGGCCGGGGCCTGCGCCGCGCGCCCTATGGCGATGTCGTGCGCGCCGGCGCGAGCGGCGGCTTTTCCATCTTCGCCACACTCGACGGCATGATGGGCGAGGTCGACATCGGCACCGGCACGGAGGGCGGCGACGAGGGCCAGGCGCGGAAACTCCGGCTGAACGGCACGCCCGCCCGCACCGTCGACGAACTGCTCGACCATCTGCGCGTCGTCTGGCTGACGCCGTCCATGGACGGCCTCTTCACCGGCCCCTCCGCCGATCGCCGCCGTTTCCTCGACCGGCTGGTGCTGTCGCTCGATCCCGAGCACGGGCGCCGGGCGGCGGATTTCGAGAAGGCGATGCGCGGCCGCAACCGGCTGCTGTCCGAGCCGCGGCCCGATCCCGCCTGGCTGACGGCGCTGGAGCGGCAGATGGCGGAGCTCGGCATCGCCATGGCGCATGCCCGCCACGAGCTCGTCGGCCTCCTCTCCGGCCTCGTGGAGGCGGCGCGCGACGACGGCCCGTTCCCCTCGGCCACCATGCGCCTTTCCGGCTTCCTCGACGGGGAATGGCAGCGCCCGGCCTACGAGATCGAGGATATCTATCTCGGCATGCTGCAGGACGGCCGCTACCGGGACGCCGCCGCCGGCCGCACGCTGGACGGCCCGCACCGCGCCGACCTCTTGATCCGCCACCGCGAGAAGGACATGGAGGCCGAGCGATGCTCGACGGGCGAGCAGAAGGCGCTGCTCGTCGGCCTCATCCTCGCCCATGCCGGCCTCGTCGGGGGCATGACCGGCCATGCGCCGGTGCTGCTGCTCGACGAGATCGCCGCCCATCTCGACGCAGGCCGCCGGGCCGCGCTGTTCGACCGGGTCGATGCGCTCGGCGGCCAGGCCTTCATGACCGGCACCGACCGGTCGATGTTCGATGCGCTCGGCGATCGCGCGCAGTTCCTCACCGTCTCGCATGGAGGCATCGTGCCATGACCGATCCGCTCAGCCCCGAAGAGATCGACCGCTACCGCCGGCATATCGTGCTCGCCGAGATCGGCGGCGCGGGCCAGCAGAAGCTGAAGCAGGCGCATGTGCTGGTCGTCGGCGCCGGCGGCCTCGGCGCGCCGGTCATCCAGTATCTCGCCGCCGCCGGCATCGGCCATATCGGCGTCCTCGACGATGACACGGTCTCCCTCTCCAATCTCCAGCGCCAGGTGATCCACGACACGGCCGGCCTCGGCACGCCGAAGGTCGCGAGCGCCGAGGCCGCTGTCGCCCGCCTCAACCCGCATGTCGCCTTCACCGGCATCGCCGAACGGCTGACGGCCGGCACCGCCGCGCGCCTCCTTGCCGGCTACGATCTCCTCGTCGACGGTTCGGACAATTTCGACACGCGCTATGCCTCCGCCGACGCGGCGGAGGCTGCGCGCATTCCGCTCGTCACCGGCGCCGTCGGCCGCTTCGACGGTTCGCTGACCGTGCTGAAACCCTATGAGGCCGGGCCGGACGGCACGCTTCATCCCGGCTACCGCGACCTCTTCCCCACGGCACCGCCCCCCGGCGTCGTGCCGGCCTGCGCCGAAGCCGGCATCGTCGGCGCGCTGACGGGCGTCGTCGGCACGCTGATGGCGATGGAGGTGATCAAGCTCGTCACGGGCGCCGGCGACCCGCTGGTCGGGCGGATGCTGCTTTACGACGGGCTGGCGGCGCGGTTCGAGACGCTGAAGTACAAGCGGCGGAAGGCGTAAACCCTCCGTGTAGGAGAAATAGCCCTCACTTGCCCCTTCTCCCCGCGGAAGAGAAGGGGGCAGCAGCGACGAAGCGGTATTGCGTTCGGAATGCGAAACGCGGAAATGCTCTATCTGTTTGTTTTTACGCAATTCCGGACGCAAAACCGCTACGCACTTTTGCTGGAATTGCTCTAGACCCGGCTCGGCAGCACGCGGTCCGGCGGGCGGTGGCCGTCGAAGAAGGTGCGGATGTTGATGACGACCTTCTCGCCCATGTCGACGCGGCTTTCGAGCGTCGCCGAGCTCATATGCGGCAGGAGCACGACCTTGCCCTCGCTAGCCAGCTTCAGGAGCTTGGGGTTGACCGAAGGCTCGTTCTCGAAGACGTCGAGGCCGGCGCCGGCGATCTTGCCTTCGCGCAGGCACTTGATCAGCGCCGTCTCGTCGATGATGCCGCCGCGCGCCGTGTTGACGATATAGCTCGTCGGCTGCATCAGCTCGAGCCGGCGGGCCGACAGTAGGTGATAGGTCGCCGGTGTCGAGGGGCAGTTGACCGAGACGATGTCGACGCGCGCCAGCATCTGGTCGAGGCTGTCCCAATAGGTCGCCTCCAGCGCGTCCTCCGTGTCCGGGCGCACGCGGTGGCGGTTGTGGTAGTGGATGGAGAGGCCGAAGGCCTTGGCGCGGCGGGCGACGGCGGTGCCGATGCGGCCCATGCCGACGATGCCAAGGCGCTTGCCCCATATGCGCCGGCCGAGCATCCAGGTCGGCGACCAACCGGCCCATTCGCCCTTGCGATCCGTCAGGATGCGCGCCCCTTCCGCCAGCCGGCGGGGGGCGGCGAGGATCAGTGCCATCGTCATGTCGGCCGTGTCCTCGGTGAGAACGTTCGGCGTGTTGGTGACGGTGATGCCGCGCCGTGCCGCCGCCTCCACGTCGACATTGTCGACGCCGTTGGAGAAGCAGGCGATCAACTTGAGTTGCGGGCCGGCCTGCTCGATGAGCGCGGCGTCGATCCGGTCCGTCAGCGTCGGTACGAGCACGTCGGCCGATTTGACGGCGGCGACGAGTTCGGGCTGGCTGCGCGGCGTGTCGTCGATGTTGAGTTCCGCGTCGAACAGCTCGCGCATCCGGGTCTCCACGACCTCGGGCAGGCGGCGGGTGATGTAGACCTTCGGTTTTTTCTTCTGGGTCATGGGCTGTTCCGGCGTCCTGTTGACGGGTCCTTAACCAAGTTGGGCAAGGATTGCTTCATCAGGGGCATTTTCTACCAGACCCGGTCGCGAAGACAATCCGCCCTCTTCGGCGTTCCTGCGATTTGCCACTTTGCGCCGGTTCGGCAGCGTAATGCCCTCTCCAGTTTGTGCGGATCGTCCATGCGTCACCTTGTCCTGCGTCTCAGCCTTGCCGCCCTTGCGGGCCTCCTCGTCTCCGTTGCCGGCGTCCAGTTCGCCCATGCCCAGGCGGCCAAGGGGCCGAGCGGCCTGCCGCTGCCCCGCTTCGTCAGCCTCAAGGCGAAAAGCGTCAACCTGCGCGTCGGCCCCAGCGTCGATTATGCCGTCGCCTGGCGCTATCTTAAATCCGGCGTGCCGGTGGAAATCATCCAGGAATACGATAACTGGCGCCGCATCCGCGATGCGGATGGCACGGAGGGCTGGGTCAACCAGGCGCTGCTCTCCGGCGAGCGCACCGCCGTCACCGCGCCGTGGATGCGCGGCAAGGGTGAAGGCATCTTCGTCAACATGCGCCGCGAGGCGATGCCGAACTCGACGGTCATCGCGAAGATCCAGCCCGGCGTCGTCATCAAGGTCGGCGAATGCAACGGCGACTGGTGCCGCGCCGAAGCGGACGGCACGGCCGGATGGGTCTCGCAGAACGAGATCTGGGGCGCCTATCCGGGCGAGGCCTTCAAGTAAGGCCGGCCTTCCTGGCCTCTTCCGCCAGCGAGAGCAGCGGACGGGGGCCGACGTGCTGGATGACGAGGCCGGCGGCAAGGCTGCCGAGCCGGCCGCAATCGGCCAGCGACCGCCCGGCCGTATAACCGTAGAGGAAGCCGGCGGCATAGAGATCGCCCGCGCCCGTCGTGTCGACGACGCTCGGAATGCTGATCGCCTCCACCCTGGTGCGTTCGCCGCCGGTCAGGATGACCGAGCCTTCCTCGCTCATCGTCACCACCGCCAGCCGGCAATCCTTGGCGATGCGCGTCAGCGCCTCCTCGAAATCCTCTGTCTCGTAGAGCGCCAGGGCTTCCGCCTTGTTGGCGAAGACGATGTCGATCGTGCCGGAGCGCATGAGGTCGAGGAACTCGTCGCGGTAGCGGTGCACGCAGAAGCTGTCCGACAGCGTCATCGACATTTCCCGGCCGTTCGCATGGGCGATGCGGGCGCAGTCGCGGATCGCGTCCTTGGCGCGCGGCGGATCCCAGAGATAGCCTTCGAAATAGGTGACCTTGGCCTCGGCGACGACGCTTTCCTCCACGTCTTCCGGCCCGAGCTCCACGCAGGCGCCGAGATAGGTGTTCATCGAGCGCTCGCCATCCGGCGTGACGAAGATCATCGAGCGGGCGGTCGGCGGCGGGCCGGCCAGCGGCGTCGTCTCGAAATGCACGCCCTGGGCGCGGATGTCGTGGATGAAGATCTCGCCGAGCTGGTCGTTCGCCACCTTGCCGAAATAGGCGGCCCTGCCGCCGAAGCTGGCGACGCCCGAGGCGGTGTTGCCGGCGCTGCCGCCGGAGGCTTCGAGCGCGGGGCCCATGCGGGAATAGAGCAGTTCCGCCCGCTCGGCATCGATGAGGTTCATCGCGCCCTTGATGATGCCGTTGTCCGTGATGAAGTTCTCGTCGCAGCGCGCGATGATGTCGACGATGGCGTTGCCGACCGTCAGCACGTCGAATTTGGTCATGCAGGGTTCCCGTCTCGGTTGGGTAAGAGCCGGAGGTTGGTCTTAACGGATTTTCCGCAAGTTGGAAGAAAAAAAGCCGCCCGGCCGTTTCCGGCGGGCGGCTTCCTATGATGCGGCGCATAACACTTTCGATCGGCATGATCGAGAGAAAGGGATTATGCGCCAATCAAAAGGATCAGTCCTTGGCGCGTTCCACGTAGGAACCGTCTTCCGTCGCGATGACGACGCGCGTGCCGGCGGTGATGTGCGGCGGCACCAGCGTGCGCACGCCGTTCGACAGGATCGCCGGCTTGTAGGAGGACGAGGCCGTCTGGCCCTTGACGACCGGTTCGGTCTCGACGATCTCCAGCGTGACGTGGCGCGGCAGGTCGATGGCGATGGCGACGCCTTCATGCACCGACAGGATGACCGTCATGCCTTCCTGGAGGTAGGCCTTCAGGTCGCCGATGTCCTCGTGGGACATGGTCAACTGGTCGTAGGTCTCCGGGTTCATGAAGTGGTAGCCGTCACCATCTTCGTAGAGGAAGTTGTGCTCGCGGTCCTCGACGAAGGCGCGCTCGACCTGTTCGGTCGTGCGGTAGCGTTCGGAAACCTTCACGCCGTCGGAGATGCGGCGCATGTCGATCTGGGTGACCGGCGTGCCCTTGCCCGGGTGGAAGTTCTGCGCCGTCAGCACGACATAGAGCTTGCCTTCGACCTCGAGGACATTGCCCTTGCGGACGGAAGAGGCGATGATCTTTACCATAAGTCTTCCTTGTAACTGGATGGATCACGGCGTAGAGGACCGCCTTGAGACGCCTTCCCCGGGTGCCGAAAATGTGTTTTCGGGGCCGCAACTACCCTATATTCCGGCAAAAGACCAGTCTGTCCGCCGGCAAGCGCGAAGAAACCTGTCACAGGAACGCCATGAGCCTGAAGCCCTCGCCCTGGTGGACGCCCGATGTCCATGCCGATCGCCGGCCGTTCCTTCTTGCGCGAAACCGCATCCAGGCGGCGCTGCGCGGCTGGTTCGCGGCGCGCGATTTCATCGAGGTCGACACCGCGACGCTGCAGGTCTCGCCCGGCAACGAGGCGCATCTGCACGCCTTCGAGACCGCCGCGATCGGCCATTCCGGCGCAAGGACGCCGCTCTACCTGCACACCTCGCCGGAATTCGCCTGCAAGAAGCTGCTGACGGCGGGGGAAAGGCGCATCGCCTGCTTCGCCCATGTCTACCGCAACCGCGAGCGCGGGCCGCTGCACCATCCGGAATTCACCATGCTGGAATGGTATCGCGCGGGCGAGGCCTATGACGTGCTGATGGAGGATTGCGCCGAAATCCTCGCGCTGGTCGCCGGGGTGGCGGGGGCCGTGATGCTCACCTATCGCGGCGCGACCTGCGATCCGGCCTTGCCGCCCGAGCGGCTGACGGTGGCGGAGGCCTTCCGGCGCCATGCCGGCATCGACCTCCTCGCCTCGATCGATCCCGACGGCGCGACGGACCGCGCGCGCCTGGCCGCTTTCCTGAAGGCAGCCGGCCTGCGCGTGGCGCAGGACGATACCTGGGCCGACCTCTTCAGTCGCGTGCTGGTGGAAAAGGTGGAGCCGCAGCTCGGTTTCGGCCGCGCCACCATCCTTTGCGAATACCCCACGGCGGAGGCAGCGCTCGCGCGGCCCGCCGCGCATGACGGGCGCGTCGCCGAGCGCTTCGAGCTCTATGCCTGCGGGGTGGAGCTGGCCAATGCCTTCGGCGAACTGACGGATGCGGGCGAGCAGCGCCGGCGCTTCGAGCTGGAAATGGCGGAAAAGGCCCGCGTCTACGACGAGACCTATCCGCTCGACGAGGATTTCCTCGCCGCGCTCGCCCATATGCCCGAGGCCAGCGGCATCGCGCTCGGCTTCGACCGGCTGGTCATGCTGGCGACGGGCGCCGCGCGCATCGACCAGGTGATCTGGGCGCCGGTGGCGGAGACCGCGCCATGACGGCGGCGCGCAGCCTGACGACGGTCGCGGAGCTGGTCGAGGCCGGCCTCGTTCCCGAGGCGCGGCGGGCGGGCGCGGCGGCGGTCGCCGCACGCTATGCCGTCGCCGTCACGCCGTCGCTCGTCGCGCTGATCGATCCGGCCGATCCGAACGATCCGGTCGCCCGCCAGTTCGTGCCCGATGCCGCAGAGCTCGTGACCCTGCCGGAGGAGCGCGCCGACCCGATCGGCGACCTCGCGCACAGCCCCGTCGAGGGCATCGTGCACCGGTATCCCGATCGCGTCCTCCTGAAGGCCGTGCATGTCTGCCCGGTCTATTGCCGCTTCTGCTTCCGCCGCGAGATGGTCGGGCCGGAAGGGCTCGGCACCCTCTCCGCCCAGGCGCTCGATGCGGCGATCGCCTATATCGCGGCCCGGCCGGCGATCTGGGAGGTGATCCTGACGGGCGGCGATCCGCTCGTGCTCTCGCCGCGCCGGCTGCAGGGCATCCTGGAACGGCTTGCCGCCATTCCTCACGTGAAGATCGTGCGGTTCCACAGCCGGGTGCCCGTCGTCGATCCGGCGCGGGTGGATGCCGCGCTGATCGCGGCGCTGAAGGCCTCCGGCAAGACGACCTATGTGGCGCTGCATGCCAACCATCCGCGCGAATTCACGGCCGAGGCCCGCGCCGCCATCGCCCGCATCGTCGATGCCGGCCTGGTGATGATCAGCCAGACGGTGCTCCTGAGGGGCGTCAACGACGATGCGGCGGTGCTGGCCGACCTGATGCGCACCTTCGTCGAGAACCGGGTCAAGCCCTATTACCTGCACCATCCCGACCTGGCGCCCGGCACCGCGCATTTCCGCCTGACGCTCGCCGAGGGCAGGGCGCTGGTCGAAAGCCTGCGCGGCCGCGTCTCCGGCCTCTGCCAGCCGGCCTATATCCTCGACATCCCCGGCGGGCACGGCAAGGTGCGGGCGGATTCGGCGGCGGTCGAAGAGGCGGACGACGGCTGTTTCCGCCTTCGCGATTTCCGCGGGGAAACGCATCTCTATCCGCCGCGGCAGGACGAGGCGTAGCGCCGGCGCGAACGACCTGCGCGGAACGGAACCGCCCTTCAGGACAAAAGAGCGGCCTGCCGGCGCCACGGCGTCTCGCCGGGCGGGGCTTTCACGCGTTTTTTTCATCTTTGTGCGCGGCAGGTGCCGGATTTCCCGAAATCCCGGCCCCCGGAGACTTGACGACAGTTTCGTCAAAATGCCCACTTTAAACGATTGATAGCGCTGCCGGACAATTGTATTTCTTTTGTCGACAAGAGGATTTTCGATGACCGATACCGATTCCAGTTCCCTGCCCGAACGCAAGCGCGGCTCCGGCGTGAAGATGGTCTATGACCTGCTGCGCGACGAGATCCTCGACCTGAAGCTCGCCCCCGGCAGCCCGATCGACGAGGTGCAGCTTGCCGAGCGGTTCAAGATGTCGCGCACGCCGATCCGCGAGGCCCTGGTGCGGCTGGCCGGCGAGGGGCTGATCGAGACCCTGCCGAACCGCTCGACCATGGTCTCGAACATCGACTTCCTCAACCTGCACACCTTCTTCGACGCGCTGGTGCTGATGTACCGGGTGACGACGCGGCTTGCGGCGCAGGCGCACCGCCCCGAGGACCTTATCGTCATCAGGGGCTTTCACGAGGACTATGCAGCGGCACTTGCGGCGCGCGACCCCCTGAAGATGATCGCCACCAATGCCGCCTTCCATGCCGCCATCGCCGAGGCCGGGCGCAATCCCTATTTCACCAGCCTGTTCCGCCGGCTGCTCGACGAGGGACGGCGCATCCTGCAGCTCTACTACCAGTCCTACGACGAACAGTTCCCCCAGCGCTTCGTGGACGAGCATGCCGCGATCATCGCCGCCATCGCAGCGCGCGACATCGAGGAGGCGGACCGGCTTGGCAAGGCCCATGCCGAGGCGATCGTCGCCCAGGTGCAGAAGCTGTTCAGCCGCAACGACAGGCTCGACATCACGCTCTGACGGAGTTTGTATTTTTATTGTCGACAAATAAAATACAAGGTGCTATACCCATCATCAGAGAGGGGGAGGCCTCGTGCATCGTGCCGGCCGCCCATCCGCCGAACCGCCAAAGGAGACCGACATGAAGGCCAAGATTTTTTCCGGTGTCATTCCCGCCCTGATGACCCCCTGCAAGGACGACCGCACGCCGGATTTCGACCAGCTGGTGCGCAAGGGCAGGGAACTCATCGAAAAGGGCATGTCGGCCGTCGTCTATTGCGGCTCGATGGGTGACTGGCCGCTCTTGACCGACGAACAGCGCATGGAAGGCGTCGAGCGCCTCGTCAAGGCGGGCATCCCGGTCATCGTCGGCACCGGCGCCGTCAACACCGCCTCGGCCGTCGCCCATGCCGCGCATGCCCAGAAGGTCGGCGCGCAGGGCCTCATGGTCATCCCGCGCGTGCTCTCCCGCGGCTCCGTCGTCGCCGCCCAGAAGAACCATTTCAAGGCGATCCTCTCGGCCGCTCCGGACCTGCCGGCCGTCATCTACAACAGCCCCTATTACGGCTTCGCCACCCGGGCCGACCTGTTCTTCGCGCTGCGCGAGGACCACAAGAACCTCGTCGGCTTCAAGGAGTTCGGCGGCGCGGCCGACATGCGCTATGCGGCCGAGAACATCACCAGCCGCGACGATGACGTCTCGCTGATGATCGGCGTCGATACCTGCGTCTTCACCGGTTTCGTCGATTGCGGCGCCGTCGGCGCGATCACCGGCATCGGCTGCGTCCTGCCCAAGGAAGTCCTCCACATGTGCAACCTCGCCCAGGCCGCCGCCAAGGGCGACCCGGACGCCCGCGCCCGCGCGCTGGAGCTGGAATCGGCGCTCGCCGTGCTCTCCTCCTTCGACGAAGGCCCGGACCTCGTCCTCTACTTCAAGCACATGATGGTGCTGAAGGGCGACAAGGAATACACGCTGCACTTCAACGAGACCGACGCGCTCTCCGACAGCCAGCGCGGCTATGTCGAGACCCAGCTGAAGCTGTTCGACACCTGGTATGCCGAATGGAGCAAGCTGCCGGGCGCCGTGCAGACCTACAAGGCATAAGGTTTGACGCCTTCTGGCAACAGGAAAGGCCCTCCGCAAGGAGGGCCTTTTGTTTTGGCGGCGATGATCGACCGCTCCTCCCGCACTCTACCCTCCGCACTCTGCCCTCTCCTTCGTCATCCTCGGGCTTGACCCGAGGATCCACCTTCCCGCTACGTCCTCGCTGTGAAATGGATCCCCGGGTCAAGCCCGAGGATGACGTCGGTGGGTGGGGCGGATATGCGCAATGCGTCAGAGTCGAGAGTCTATTCGCCGGCTAATAAAAACAACTGCGCGATCAGCCGATCGCATCCAGCCCCTTTTCCAGCAGGCGGTCGAGCTGCTCGATCTCGGCGGCGGTGAGCGTGACACCGTCCGCCTCGGATTTCCTGCGCGCCACGAAGCGGCGCTGCGAGGGCAGGCGCGCACCCTGGCCGACGATGGCCTCGAACAGCACTTCGGCGCGGGCGAAGGGATCGCCGGGCCGACCGGCGGAGAAGGCCTCCGGCGACATGGCGATGATCAGCTCGCCATGGAAGGGCGCAAGCGTCGTCGTGCCGAGATAGTCGAGCACTTCCGGGCTCGTCAGGTCGCCGATCATGATGCCGGCGAGCAGTTCGATCATCGTGCCGATGGCCGAGCCCTTGTGGCCGCCGAAGGGCAGCATGGCGCCGGCGAGCGCGGCTTCCGGATCGGTGGTCGGGTTGCCCTCGGCGTCGATCGCCCAGCCCTCGGGCAGTTGTTTGCCGGCGCGGCGGTGCAGTTCGATCTCGCCGCGGGCGGCGACCGAGGTGGCGAAGTCGAAGACATAGGGCGCATCGCCCTTGCGCGGCCAGCCGAAGGCGAAGGGATTGGTGCCGAGCAGCGGCCTGTTGCCGCCGGTGGGCGCGACGGTGGCGTAGCTCGGGCACATGACGAGGCCGGCAAGGCCTTCATTTGTCACGGCCTCCACCTCCGGCCAGAGGGCGGAGAAATGCGTGCAGTCGTTGATGACGAGCGCGGCAAGGCCGAGCGAGCGGGCGCGCGCGGCAAGAACCGGCACGCCGAGTTCGAAGGCCGGGTTGGCAAAGCCGCCGCCGGCATTGACCTTGACGATGGCCGAGCCCTCGTTGGCATCCAGCACCGGCACGGCGTCCGGCTTGACCTTTCCGGCCTTGACGGTGCGCAGCGCACCCTCGATCCGGTAGATGCCGTGCGACTTGCAGGCGTCGCGCTCCCCGGCGACGATGACGCGGGCAAGCGCGCCGGCCTGCACGGCATTGAGGCCGGCCTTGCGGAAGATCGCTTCCACCCGTTCATGAAGGGCGGCAATCGTCAGGGTGGAGGTCTGCGTCATCTTTGGTCTCTTCCGCTTTTGCCGACCGGGGCAGGTTGGCGATTGATCATTTGCATACATAGAGTATACAAGATTTCGACAAGTGCAATTCGCCCTGCAAGAGTCTATGTCAGGGGCGAATCCCTCTTCCCGTGAGAAAGGTACGTCTAATGGCTTTCACTCCCAACGGTAAACATCTCGTCGCAGGCGAATGGCTTGACGGAAACGGCACCTTCACCTCCTCGCCCGCCCACGGCCCGGCGCACGACTTTGCCGTCGGCACGGTAGAGCTGGTGAACAAGGCCGCGCAAGCCGCCGAAGACGCCTTCCTCAGCTACGGCTATTCCTCCCGCGCGACACGCGCCGCGTTCCTGCGCGCCATCGCCGACGAGATCGAGGCCCGGGCAGAAGCGATCACCGAGATCGGGACGCAGGAGACCGGCCTGCCGGTCGCGCGCCTTCAGGGCGAGCGCGGCCGCACCACCGGCCAGCTCCGCCTCTTCGCCGATCATATCGAGAAGGGCGACTATCTCGACCGCCGCTTCGACGCCGCCCTGCCGGAGCGCCAGCCGCTGCCGCGCCCGGAAATCCGCCTGATCCAGCGGCCGATCGGCCCGGTCGCCGTCTTCGGCGCCTCCAACTTCCCGCTCGCCTTCTCCACGGCCGGCGGCGACACGGCGGCCGCGCTTGCCGCCGGTTGCCCCGTCGTCGTCAAGGGGCATTCCGCCCATCCGGGCACCGGCGAGATCATCGCCGAGGCCATCGAGGCCGCCATCAGGAAGACCGGCGTCCATCCGGGCGCCTTCTCGCTCATCCAGGGCGGCAACCGCCAGGTCGGCGAGGCGCTGGTGCAGCATCCGCTGATCAAGGCCGTCGGCTTCACCGGCTCGCTCGCCGGCGGCCGCGCCCTCTTCAACCTGTGCGCCGCCCGTCCGGAGCCGATCCCGTTCTTCGGCGAGCTCGGCTCGGTCAACCCGATGTTCCTGCTGCCGCAGGCCATGAAGGCCCGCGCGGAAGGCCTCGGCCAGGGCTGGGCGGGCTCGCTCACCATGGGCGCCGGCCAGTTCTGCACCAATCCGGGCATCGCCATCGTTGAGGACGGCGCGGATGCCGACCGTTTCACCGCCGCCGCCGTGGAAGCGCTCGGCAAGGTCGGCCCGCAGACCATGCTGACCGACGGCATTGCCAAGGCCTACCAGGATGGCCAGGCGCGCTTTGAAAGCCGCAACACCGTCAAGCCGCTGCTGACGACGGAGTCCACCGGCCGCAACGCTCTGCCGAACCTCTTCGAGATCTCCGGCGAACAGTTCCTCGCCGACCACGCGCTTTCGGAAGAGGTCTTCGGCCCGCTCGGCCTTGTCGTGCGTGTCTCTTCGGTCGACGAGATGGAGAGGCTCGCCCGCAATTTCGAAGGCCAGTTGACGGCGACCATCCACATGGATGAAGGCGACCTTGCCGATGCCAGGCGCCTGCGCCCGGTCCTCGAGCGCAAGGCCGGCCGCGTGCTCGTCAATGGCTTCCCGACCGGCGTCGAGGTGGTGGATTCCATGGTGCATGGCGGCCCCTATCCGGCCTCCACGAACTTCGGCGCCACCAGTGTCGGCACCATGTCGATCCGCCGCTTCCTGCGCCCGGTCTCCTACCAGAACATGCCGGAAGGTCTGCTGCCGGAAGATTTCCTGAGCTGATTCAATGTTCTAGCGCTCCTGCCGGCCGGGCTTCCCGTGAGGAGGCCCGGCCTGCACATTTTCTCCTTCTGGGTATATACTTTTTGTATATTAGTTGTATTTTAGAGGCGGTTTACAGTTTCGGCGCAGGACGGACCTCCGCCGCGTGAATCGACAGACCAATCCAGGGAGAGAGTTTATGAAGAAGACCTCGGTCCTCGCCTTCGGCCTCGTGGCCGCCACCGCTCTGACCAGCCCGGCCAAGGCCGACAAGCTGGACGACATCATCTCGTCCGGCACGCTGCGCTGCGCCGTCGTTCTCGACTTCCCGCCGATGGGTGCGCGCGACGAGAACAACAACCCGATCGGTTTCGACGTCGACTACTGCAACGATCTGGCCAAGGCCCTCGGCGTCACCGCCGAGATCGTCGAAACGCCCTTCCCGGAGCGCATCCCGGCGCTGATGTCCGGCCGCGTCGATGTCGGCGTCGCCTCGACCTCCGACACGCTGGAGCGTGCCAAGACCGTTGGCATGTCGATCCCCTACTTCGCCTTCGAGATGGCCGTGACGGCCAACGACAAGTCGGGCATCAAGTCCTTCGAGGACATGAAGGGCAAGACGGTCGGCGCCACCGCCGGCACGTTCGAGGCCATCGCGCTCGAAAACTCGGTCAAGGAATGGGGCGCTGGCGAATTCCGTCCGTACCAGACCCAGGCCGACGTCTTCCTCGCGCTGAGCCAGGGCCAGATCGACGCGACGGTCTCCACCTCGACGGTTGCCCAGTCCAACGTCAAGAGCGGCAAGTTCGCCGGCATCTCCGTCGTCGGCAAGGCGCCCTATGACATCGACTATGTCGCGCTCTTCACCAACCGCGAAGAATACGGCCTGATCAACTACCTGAACCTCTTCGTCAACCAGCAGGTTCGCACCGGCCGCTACAAGGAACTCTACGAGAAGTGGGTCGGCGGCGACGTGCCGGACCTCTCGGTCGGCGGCGTCTACCGCTAAGAGCCGTTTCCAAGGCGGCGCGGGATGTCCCGCGCCGTCCATCGTTTCCGAAGGGTGAGACGGCAATGTTCAGTTACACTTTCCATTGGAACCAGGCGCTGAAGGCGTTGCCCCAGATGCTGGACGGCGCGCTGGTCACGCTGCAAATCGCGCTGCTCTCCATGGCCATCGGCCTTGCCGTCGCCCTGGCGCTGACGCTCTTCCGGCTGTCCGGCAACCGCATCCTCGGCGGCTTGGCCACCGCCTGGGTCGAGATCGCGCGCAACACGCCGGCCCTCTTCCAGATCTACATGGCCCATTTCGGCCTCGGCAGTTTCGGCATCCATCTCAGCCCCTATGCGGCGCTGCTGGCCGGCATCGCCTTCAACAATGCCGGCTATCTCGCGGAGAACTTCCGCGGCGCGCTGAAGGCGATCCCCGAGACGCAGACCCGCGCCGGCCGCTCGCTCGGCATGACCTCGCTGCAGGCCTTCCGCTACATCGTCATGCCGCAGATGCTACGCGTCGCCTTCCTGCCCGCCACCAACCAGATGGTCTGGGCAATCCTGATGACGTCGCTCGGCGTCACCGTCGGCATGAACACCGACCTTGCCGGCATCACCCAGGAGCTGAACGCCCGCTCGTTCCGCACCTTCGAATTCTTCGCGATCGCGGCGGTCATCTACTACCTGATCGCCAAGGCCGTGACGCTGGCGGCGCGCCTCGCCGCCGCGCGCATGTTCCGCTACTGAGAGGGGTAAGCCATGTTCGATACCGCTCTCACCCTTGCCGATCTCGGCTTCCTCGCCAAGGGCGCGGCCATGACGCTCGCCGTCACCGCCGTCTCCGTCCTCGCGGGCACCGTGCTCGGCGTCCTCTTCGGCGTCATCCGCAACCAGGCCGGCCCCTACTGGTCGATGCCGCTCACCTTCCTACTCGACATCTTCCGCTCCGTGCCGCTGCTCATCCAGCTCGTGCTCGGCAATGCGATGCAGTCGATCATGAAGCTCGGCTGGGCGCCGTTCACCACCTCCTGCGTGGTGCTGTCGCTCTATACGGCGGCCTATTGCACCGAGATCGTGCGCGGCGGCATCTCCTCCGTGCCGGCCACCACGCGCCGCGCGGCCCGCTCGCTGGGCATGACCTGGTGGCAGGACATGCGCTACATCGTGGCCCCGCTCGCCACCCGCGTCTCGCTGCCCGCCTGGATCGGCCTGACGCTCGGCGTCATGAAGGATTCGGCCCTCGTGCTCTGGCTCGGCCTCATCGAGCTCTTGCGCGCCTCGCAGATCCTCGTCACGCGCCTGCAGGAGCCGCTGTTCATCCTGCTCATCTGCGGCGCCATCTACTTCATCATCAGCTTCCCCATCGCCCGGCTCGGCGGTTATCTCGAAAGACGGTGGTCCAATGATTGAGATCGAAAACGTCCGCAAATCCTTCGGCCAGCTCGAAGTCCTGAAGGGAATCAACCTCACCGTGGAGAAGGGCGAGGTGCTGACCATCATCGGCGGCTCGGGCTCGGGCAAGTCGACGCTGCTCACCTGCATCAACGGGCTGGAGACCATCGACAGCGGCCGCATCGTCGTCGACGGCACCGACGTGCATGCCAGGGGCACGGACCTCAACAAGCTGCGCCGCAAGCTCGGCATCGTCTTCCAGCAGTTCAACGCCTTCCCGCACCTGACCGTGCTCGAAAACGTCATGCTGGCGCCCGTCAAGGTCCTGGGCCAGTCGAAGGCCGAGGCCGAGGCGATGGCCGTCAGGCAGCTCACCCATGTCGGCCTCGGCGACAAGTTGAAGGTCTATCCGAGCCGCATGTCCGGCGGCCAGCAGCAGCGCATGGCGATCGCCCGGGCGCTTGCCATGTCGCCGGCCTACATGCTGTTCGACGAGGTGACCTCGGCGCTCGATCCGCAGCTCGTCGGCGAAGTGCTCGACACGCTGCGCATGCTCGCCTCCGAGGGCATGACGATGATCTGCGTCACGCACGAAATGAAGTTCGCCCGTGAGGTCTCCGACCGCGTCGCCTTCTTCCACAAGGGCGTGATGGCCGAGATCGCCCCGCCGGAAGCGCTGTTCGGCGCGCCGAAGGATGCCGACCTGAAAACCTTCCTCGCTGCGACGCACTGAGGCGATGATGAAGACTGGAATCGAACCCGGCGTCGTCGTCATCGGCGCCGGCGTGGTCGGCCTTTCCGCGGCCATTGCCGCCCAGGCCCGCGGCCTCGCCGTCACGGTGCTCGAACGCGAAGCCCCCGCCGCCGGCGCTTCCGCCGGCAATGCCGGCGCCTTCGCCTTCACCGACATCCTGCCGCTCGCCTCGCCCGGCATCCTCAGGAAGGCGCCGAAATGGCTGCTCGACCCGCTCGGGCCGCTCAGCGTGCCGCCGTCCTACGCGCTGCAGATCGCGCCCTGGATGTTCCGCTTCTGGCGCGCCTGCTCGGCACGCCGCGTCGCCCATTCCACCGCCGCGCAGACCGCGCTGATGGACCTTTCCAGGGCCGAGCTGGAGCCCTTCCTCGGCGCGACCGGCACGCTTGCCATGCTGCGCAAGGAGGGCAATCTCCAGGTCTATGAAAGCCAGGCCGAGCTGACCGCCTCGCTGCCGGGCTGGAAGGCCCGCGAAGCGCACGGCATCGAATTCCGCCACATGGACGCCGCCGAAATGGCCGCGATCCAGCCCGGCCTCGCCCCGCGCTTCACGCACGGCACCTTCACGCCCGGCTGGTATTCCATCGCGGACCCGAAACTCTACACGCTGGCGCTCGCCGATCATTTTCGCGCGAAGGGCGGCAGGATCGAGCGTGCCGAGGTCTTGGGCCTCAGGCCCGTCGAAGGCGGCGTCGAGATCACGACGGCGGATGGCGGGACGCGGCGTGTGGAAAAGGTCGTGCTCGCGGCCGGCGCCTTCTCGCACCAGGTCGCCCGCACGCTCGGCGAGAGCATCCCGCTCGAGACCGAGCGCGGCTACAACACGACCCTGCCGCCCAGCGCCTTCGATCTCAGGACGCAGGTCACCTTCGGCGGTCATGGCTTCGTCGTGACCCGGCTGTCGACCGGCATCCGCGTCGGCGGCGCGGTGGAGCTCGGCGGGCTGAAGCTGCCGCCGAATTTCCGCAGGTCCGAGGCCATGCTGGAAAAGGCGAAAGCCTTCCTGCCCGGCCTGAAGCCGGCGGGCGGCGTGCAGTGGATGGGGTTCCGCCCCTCGCTGCCCGACAGCCTGCCCGCCATCGGTCGCGCCCGCGCGACGCCCGATGTCGTCTACGCCTTCGGCCACGGCCATCTCGGCCTCACCCAGTCCGCCGGCACGGCGCGGCTCGTCGCCGACCTCGTGACCGGCCGGCCGACGGCGATCGACATCGCGCCCTTCTCGCCGCAGCGTTTCTAGGCGACTGCGCCGGAGCGGTATCGCTTCGGCGTGGGAAAACACTATCCTGGAGCAATCCGGCGCGCCGGATTGCACCGGACCTGCGCCAGGCCGTGCCCGCGCCCCTCGGGATCGCGGATATGCCCATACCCTGGTTTCGCGTGTTTCCGGCAAGCGCGCGCCGCCTATCCTTGATGGAACCACCCCAGCAGCACAGGACCCGTCCCATGGCCGACCTCTCCGCCCGCAGCATCCTTTCCGGCACCGCCGCCGGCCCGGTCATTGCGACGGGCGAGGCGCTGAGCTTCTGGGGCGGCGTCGATCCCGCCACCGGCCGGGTCATCGACGTGCACCACCCGCTGCATGGCGTCACGATCACCGGCGGCATCCTGATGATGCCGTCGAGCCGCGGCTCCTGCACCGGCTCCGGCGTCCTGCTCGACCTCGCCCTCACTGGCCGCGCCCCCGCCGCCCTCGTCTTCAGCGAGGCGGAGGACGTCCTCACGCTTGGCGCCCTGATCGCCGCCGAGATGTTCGGAAAATCCCTGCCGGTCCTGCGCCTCTCGCAGGCGGCCTTCGATGCCCTCTGTCGCGCCGGGAGTGCACGGATCGGCGAAACCGCCATCGAGGCTGACGGCCTCACGATCCCCGTTGCCCCGCCCGCCACCGCCGCGCTCGATCTGACGGAAGACGACCGCGCCATGCTGGACGGCCGCGACGGCATCGCCGTTGCGCTCGCCATGCGCATCACCACGGCCATGGCGGCCCAGCAGGGTGCCCACGAACTGGTCGATGTCGTGCAGGGCCATATCGACGGCTGCATCTATGCCAGCCCCGCCAACCTCACCTTCGCGGAAACGATGGCGGAGATGGGCGCGAAGGTCCGCGTGCCGACCACGATGAACGCCATCTCCGTCGACCGTGCCCACTGGCAGGCGCAGGGCGTGCCGCCGTCCTTCGGCGATCCCGCCGCCCGCCTCGCCGATGCCTATGTCCGCATGGGCTGCCGTCCGACCTTCACCTGTTCGCCCTATCTGCTGGACAGCGCGCCGAAGACCGGCGAGGCCATCGCCTGGGCCGAATCCAATGCCGTGATCTTCGCCAACACCGTGCTCGGCGCCCGCACGGCGAAGCATCCCGATTTCCTCGACCTCTGCATCGCGCTCACCGGCCGCGCGCCGCTGTCCGGGGTCTATCTCGACGAGCACCGCAAGGCGCGCCGCATCATCGACGTCGATCTGCCTGACGGGATCGACGATGCCTTCTGGCCGCTCATCGGTTATCTCGCCGGCCGTGCCGCGCCCGACCGCATCCCGCTGCTGCGCGGCCTTACCGCGGCAAGGCCGACGCGGGACGACCTCAAGGCCCTCTGCGCCGCCTTCGGCACCACCTCCGCCGCGCCCATGTTGCACATCGAGGGTGTGACGCCCGAGGCGGACGGCGCGGCCTTGCCCGCGGCCGACCGCGTGACGATCACCCGCGCCGACATGGTCGAGGTCTGGACGATGTTCAACGAAGGCCCGGCCGAGGTCGAGCTCGTCGCCATCGGCAGCCCGCATGCCTCGCTCTCGGAATGCGAGGCCCTCGCCGATGCCCTCGCCGGCCGCAGGTGCCACGCGGACGTCGCCGTGATCGTCACCGCCGGCCGCGACGTGATGGCGGAAGCCGGGAATACCGTTGCCCGGCTGAGGGAGGGCGGCGTCCAGGTCCTGCCCGACCTCTGCTGGTGCTCGATCTCCGAACCGGTCTTCCCGCCGAAGACCCGCACGCTCCTCACCAATTCCGGCAAATACGCCCATTACGGCCCGGGCCTCTCCGGCCGCACCGTCCGCTTCGGCAACCTCTCCGACTGCATCGAAGCCGCCGTGACCGGCCGCGTCCCCCCACGCCTGCCCGCCTGGCTTTCCTGATCGCGGGACGACAATGCCCGCCGGGGCTTGCCGGGCGGGCGTTCAGGGAACGCAAAGGCATGCGCCTCGGCGCGGATTTCCTGCGGGGGAAGATCAGGGAAGAAACTTAAGGGAAAATGGCGGACAGAGAGTCCGCCATACTGTTGTACAATAGAGACTATTGCGATCATAGAAGGTTATATAAATCAATAATTTAGTGACGCGCCCGAATTTCCATGCGTAGATCAATCACTTACAATAGCTGAAAGCTGTTGGGGTAAGGATTGGGGTAGGATGGCGCTTTCACTCAACAAATTGACCGCTCGGGACGTGACGAAAATCACCTCGCCCGGCCGCTATAGCGACGGCGGAAACCTTTATCTGGTGGTGGACGCGTCCGGCGCGCGTCGGTGGGTCTTCCTCTATCGCCGTGAGAACCGTGCCAGGGAGATGGGCCTTGGAGGCGTGAACGCGGTGCCACTAGCCAAGGCGCGTGAGCTTGCCGCGGACGCTCGCGCGCAACTGGCCGCCGGCACAGATCCGATCGCCGCAAGGGCATCAGCAAAGCTGACCGTGCCCACGTTCGGAGACTGCGCCGACGATTTCATCGTCGCCATGGCCCCGCAATTCCGGAACGCGAAGCACCTCGATCAGTGGAAGATGACGCTGAAGGATTATGCCAAATCTCTCAGGGAAAAGGCGGTCGATCAGATCGAGACCGCCGATGTCCTAGCGGTTCTCAAGCCGATCTGGCTGTCGAAATCCGAAACAGCCTCCCGATTGCGCGGGCGGATTGAACGCGTGCTCGACGCCGCGAAAGCGAAGGGCCACCGATCGGGCGAGAACCCTGCCCGCTGGCGTGGACATCTCGACAAGCTTCTGCCGAAGCGTCGGAAACTGACGCGCGGTCACCATGCCGCCATGGATTACGCCGATGTGCCGGCGTTTATCGGGGAACTGCGCAAGCGTGAAGCGCTGGCAGCGCTCGCTCTCGAATTCACGATCCTGACGGCTGCCAGATCGGGCGAGACAATGGGCATGCGGTGGTCCGAGGTCGACACGGACAAGGCCGTCTGGACGATCCCCAAAGGGCGCATGAAGGCTGGCCGAGAGCATCGCGTTCCGCTGTCGCCTCGGGCATTAGCGATAATCGCCAAGGCAACGGAATTCGGGACCGAGCCCGACGCGTTCGTGTTTCCTGGCCGGCGTGAGGGGCGACCGCTTTCCGTCATGTCCTATGAAATGCTGCTCCGGCGAATGAAGGTGCAGGTCACCACGCACGGCTTCCGCTCTTCATTTCGGGACTGGTGCGGAGAGGAGACATCGTTCCCGCGGGAGGTTGCGGAAGCGGCCCTGGCTCATGCCGTCGGCGACGAGACCGAGCGTGCCTATCGCCGCGGCGACGCGCTGGCAAAACGCCGCCAGCTTATGGACGCTTGGGCCGACCATTGCGAGCCGCCTGCGGCGGCGGTCGCCGTTCCCGCAACCGACATGTTTTCATAGGAGAGCGCGATGCCGAAGCTGTGCCCATTGCTTGCCGCCGCGCTAATCACGATCCTGGCAGGCTGCCAGACTACCGCCGAATATGAAGCCGCGGCGAACCGCGACCTTGACGCCCGCCTGGCGGCCTTCCGAGGATCAACAATGGCCGAATTCAGCGCCCGAACAGGACTTCTCCCATCGGATGCCTATCCGATCGCCGCCGGCCGCGTGTTCGTCATCGAAGGCCCGCCGATCTTCACGACACTGCCAGCCACCAGCGTAACGCCCGCGATCACGCGCGGCACGGCATGCCGGCTGCTCGTTTCGACCGAGCAGATCGGGACGACCCGCACGGCGGACGACTGGAAGATCGTTGAGATCCGGCACTCAGGCCCGTGCAACAACACGCTCTAGCCCGGCTCTCCAGAAGCATGGCGCACATCTGCGTCATGATAGTCCGAGAACGTGGCGCAGCCGCTCAACCGCATCGCCAGAAGCTAGTTGAGCAAGCGGAAGGATCGTAGAGTGTTCACCGTTTACACCCGTTCGAACAGGAGATATCGACGAGCGGCCGCTGTAAATATGACCGCGACGCAGCGGGAAAGCCCGCAACTGCTGGCGAGATCTCTTCAGGGCGTCATTTGCAGCCCCACGAGGTCGGACCAAATCGCGGATCGCCTCATGGGTCTCGTCTGGAAACCGAACTCCCGTCAGTTCCCCCGCCTGGTGCAATCGCGCCAGGCTCACGGCGTCGTGCCGGTTGGTCTTGCCCCGATCGCCTAATCGCTTGGGGATGAACGGTGGCGCAACAACCTCGCAAAGCATGGCCAAGCTCAAAGATTAGCCGATAAAGCTCGTATCCGGTCGGCTCCGCTTCGTAGCAGGAATGCAATCGCGTAGCCCGCTTCGCCAGCTTCTTCACCATCGAGACGACCGATCCCGGATCCGACGAGATATCCGTAAAATCGCACCTCACCGTGTCGCCGGCCGTCGGCGACCGCCACTGAGATCTTCAATTTCGAAGTATCCATTCCGATGAAAAGTTCGCTATCCATGTCCACGGTCAGTCCTCGCTTAAGCATGGGGCTCGGCACCGGCTCGTCCGGTGCAACCGCCGTTCCCATGCTTTTTTACGAAGGCGGGCTGCCTTCACCGTGCGAACATACGGTCTAGGACGACATTGCCGATCATTGCTGCGGTGCCTAGCGCAAGTTCGAAGGCGGCCTTGGGGCATCATCTCAACCGGACACAGGGAATGGGCCAATGGGTTCTGATCAGTGAGAGGCCGCATTATCCGTAGTAGAACAGCGGTATCTCCCCATCCGGGTGGAATTTCTTGACACCCGGAGCCGTATCATGTGAGCATATGAGCAATGCGGGATCGGAATACACGCTTGAATATCTTCTGGCCTTCAATGGCCGCGAACATCATTTCCCCGAGGGGTATTTCGTGAAGTTCGAAATCAAGCAGGTCGATCCGACGCCCGAGCGCCCACACGGCCTGCGCTATTCGCTCACCCTGCACGGGCCGAAAGGGACACGCCTGATCGGTTTCGACAATGCCCATCCCGTCGCGCCGGTGAGCGGGGCGCTTCAAGAAAAAGCGGCTTTTCGTCAAAGATTCTAAGAGACCCGTAGCGTGTCAAGTATCCCGCGCGACCACCACTATGTGCCGCAATTCTATTTGCGGAATTTTGCAATCGATCCGGGCAAACAAAAGCTGACGACCGTCACCAAGCACGGCCATGTCGCCGTCTGGGCCAAGCGCTCGATCAAAAGCCTCGGCTTCGAACGCGATCTGTATGTTTCCATGCGCGGCGACGTTCCCGTTTCCGTCGAAAGCATCATCAACGAGCGCATCGAAACGCCGATCTCCAAAAGCGATACGTGGCAGAAGATCAGCAGCGGCAACACGGCTGCGCTCGACAAGAGCGACAAGCCGATCCTCTATGCGCTGATCCGGCATCTGAATGTTCGCACGCCCCACTACCTGTCGGTGACGATGGAACTGGCACGGATGGCCGGGGACGAAAACAGCGCCTTCCCGTTCACGGACGAGGAACGGGAGCATTACGCCCACCTGCGGAGCAACCCGAACGAGGCGAAAGCCATGTTCAACCTTATGTCCATGTCCACGACATGGGCGGAGGCCGATTACCGGAAGGCGGCCATATCAATATTCCGGTCGCCGATCCCCCTTCGAACCTTAAGTTCGCCGGTTATGTCGCTGCCCGCGCCTTATCATCCGGCGCTGTATCTGCCCAAGCCGGGTATGATCCCGTTTCAGTTCGTGCTGGCCCTCAATCCCACAACTATAGCGACACTCGTTCTGGGAAACTTTGGCGATGTATTCACCAACGACGAAATGCCTCTCGATTCAGCGATCGGATACAACCGCAGCTTCGTCGCGCAGTTTGCGCACTTCGACGGCATCCGGCATCTGGTGACGAGCCGGGACGATCTGTCCACCGACATGACATGGGCCCCGTATTCGCTGGTCAGCAATACGGAGCAGAAAATCACGTATCGCCGGAAAGCTTAATCACCGGCCCGCAAAGCGCCGGAAACCGCGGGGAGGGGGATTGTCCATGCTCAAAACCGTGCATCCCTGTTGGCAGCAAGCGTTGTCTGTCGCCGCTCATCCGTCAAACGCACTCGCGTGGGAACGCACCAAGCTCAGCTATCCCGCGGCCACTGAATGGCTCAGCGAGATCTTTATGTCTTCGACAGTGCCCGGCGCAGGGTCAGCCGAGCCTCGAAATGATGATTTACGAACATGGCTGGAAGACCGGCGAAAAAATCAGTCTCGTGATAGACGGAAGGCATTTCCTCTCATCCTGCCCCGCGCGGGTCGAGAACGATCTTTATCGCTGACCGCTCTCGGCCGAACTGACCGACGCCATTGCGAAGGGCAAGCGAGGCAAAGTGGGGATCGATCCGGTCGGAAAAGGACAGCCCCTGTCGCTGCGGCGATGGGCAAAGTGGTGGCGCAATGCGCGGGTGCTCGACAGCCCGGTCCAACTTTGAATGGGCGCAAGACGGCGCTGGTGGAAGCTCCTAGGAGGATAGCATGCGTTTCTCTCCCCCCGAAGAGGCAGTTGTCCTCTATGAAACAGCGTTTACCGATGACCTGCTTGACCGCAAAAAGGTTGGGCAGGCGCTCTCCGACTTGCTGGAGCGCATCGAAGATCCCCTTGTCGTTGTGCTCGACGGCGGCTGGGGAGCTGGAAAGTCGTACTTCCTGCAAAGGTGGGTGGGCGCACATACGTCACAATTCGGCGGTAGCGCGACAACCGTCTATTTCGACGCGTTCGCCCACGACTATCTTGAAGACCCATTGGTGGCCTTGATAGGGGCTCTGAGTGAGAGGCTGCCGCCAGAGAAGAAGCCCACCATGGACAGGGTGAAATCCCTGGCCTGGAGGCTGATGAGGCCCGCTGCGCGCGTCGGACTATCAATCGCCACCTTCGGCGCGACGGAAGCGCTCAACGACGCTGGCGACGTCCTCGCCGAGGCAGTTGGGGAGGAGACGAAGGGCGCGCTCGACAAATTCTGGCAGCGGGAAGAAGGCCGTCGCGTTGCCATGGCTCAATTCAGGGAGGCTGTTGCCGCTCTGATGACCCCAATCGGCTCGGAGCAGACAGACCCCTCGCCACTGGTTATCGTTGTGGATGAGTTGGATCGATGCCGGCCAGACTACGCACTGCAAATTCTTGAAATCATCAAACACTTCTTCTCGGTGCCTCGGCTGCACTTCGTCCTCGGCGTCAATTTGAAGGCTTTGGAAAATAGCGTGAGGGCCCGCTATGGCGCCGATATCGACGCGACGCTCTACCTTCAAAAGTTCATCAGCATCACGTTTACCTTGCCTGAGACGGTTGGCGGGCACGAGGGGAAATTGGCGATCTTGGCGTTCGCCGAACAATTGTGTAAGCGCACGGAGATACCCGCGCAGATCGCCACGCCATTTCGAGAGCACTTGGAAGTCGTTGCCAAGGTCAATCGGGTTTCCATGCGCGATGTGGTACGCATGGTGACATCGCTAACGCTACTGCCCCGGAAGGTGCTTACCGAGAACTTCTTGAGAGGCTGGATTGAGGTTTTGATCACACTGGTTGTTTCGCGTGAAATTCGACCCGACCTTTATCCTAAGTTTCGACGATCAGCGTTAACCGAGGAGGAAATTTCCTCGTACCTGGGTTCAGTTCCAGAAGTGATAATGGAGAAAAGCGATGGCGGCGCTCACAACGAGCGCTACGATCATGAGGCGTTTTGGCGCCATTACGCATGGCTTTACATTGTAAGCGGCGGCGCTCTGGAAAACAAAGATACAGAGAAAGGTGTGATGGGGATATTTTCAAGCGGCTTCTCACGGCGAGAGCCGCGGTCTATCCCTCAAAAGATAGGCCGCGAATGGCTCGATCTCTTTACCGCCCTTTGAGAAACTGGACTTTTCGAGAGCCTGTCGATCAGATTGAAACACTAACGTCGCCGCGGTTCTCGAACCGATCTAGCTCTCAAAAGTCCGAAAACAGTGCTCGGGCTCCATAAACAAGCTATATACTATTTCAGGATTGGCATAACCGGCAACTCGGCGGACGATTCCCACGACATTTGCGCAACCAACGACCGAAAATACGGATACGTAGCGAAACGGCCCACTCGCCGAAGGTATGCTTCGACGTGCTCGTGCCCCACATCAGGGACATCCTTATAGACGACGAAAAAAGACGCATCAACGTTAAGCAAACGGGTTTTACCTTGGGAGATTTTCAAACTCCAAACAAACCGTCCACCAAGAGCGCCAATTTCTGTGTCGTGGTTTATGTCAACGACGTCGTGATCAAAAGTGCGAGAAAGGTTAATGTTCCCCTCGCTCTCTTGCTCGATCGCCGGATAATACTTTGGCTTCACAGAATACTTGAAATCAGTCAGCCGAATGTCAAGCAGCTCGGCTTTTTCGACCACCCTATTGTAAGCCGCCAGAGCTGCTTCCTTGTCGCTGGGCTTCTTCGATTTTGCAACAGTTTGGCTCATACCGCTTCCGACATGTAGAATACGCGATCCGACAAGTTGTCATTACAAATTTGAGTCGCATGCACACGCGTCGTCCTGGCCGCAATGACTTGCATCAAAAGCTCGGTTGTGCCTGCGCGGCGCTCCGTGAATTCGGTTCTGAAAGCTTTCTCCATTTGAACTTGCCACAGTTCCGTAGGATTAGGTCGATGATCGGAAGCGATCCGGCGCACCTCGTCATTAGGTTCGGTCGCGAGGCTGCACTTACGACCCAGCGCAACATAAATCTTTGCGATGGTTTCAAGAGTCAGGTTTGCATCGTCAGACAGAACCTGAGAGACCCAGGCAGCAGACACTCCCATACGCTGCGCCAACTGAGCCTGCGACAATCCAGCGGCCTTGATTTGGCGAAGAATATCGTACTGCACCTGGGCCCGGAGTTCTTCAGTTGCGAAGACCACCGCTTCATCATGGTTTTTAGGGCCGAAATTCATAGGCTCTCTCCTTCACGCATTCACTTTATCACAGATAGGGAGCAAGTTTCTTGGCCGCAGCCTTCAAGAGGTCGCGATCTGCTGAATTTTGCTTTTTACTATCATCGATCTCGGTGCATACGAAAATGTTTCCGGGGACAACTCCCCCGTAAACGCGCAACTGCCACGCCTTGAATGCCCACACCGCCACCTTAGTTCCTGCTTTGTCACCAGTTGAAAAATGCCCTTCATTCTTCAACTTAGTGTCGTCAAGAAGTTCATGCCCATCTTCTGCAAAGCGCATCATCCATGCACGACAACGCGCTCGCTCTTTTGCATCCGTCTTGTCGAAACGCTTGGCCACCCCCTTCGTCATAAAGACGCGGAAGGTTTTCCCGACGCACACTTCGACCAAATCGCTCATGCTCACCGGTCCACCGTTAAGTTAAAACTTAATCCTTGACAACAGGTGAATCAACCGCGACGTGAAGACGCAGATCATGAGGCCAAACTGCAACAGACGCGAATCGGGGTAGAGCAAGGACATTCAAGATCACTATAAAGTTGCGCACGGTTACGCAAGCGCGCAGAACAGGTCGGGTATCCCTACCGATCGATGAGAAGTCGGCAGCCATGTGAGCAAGGCGAACTATCAGTCGACGCGGAAGTTTGCTCGTATGTCGTGCCTCATTTCGTCTCTAGCACCCGGTGTGTAGGCCGAGCTGGAGCATATGCTCTCCAAGCACTACGGAACATTCCGCGTACCTTGCTTGACCCGCTCATTGAAGATTGACTCGCCAACTAGATGCTGTTTTCTCTCCCGGCAGTAGCGCTTGAGTTGCGCCATCTCTGGGAGGGGCATATGACGACAATCACGGCTGACACCGATCTACTGCAGTTCTTTCTTCCGAACTACACCCAAGTGAGATCCGGCGACACCTATGTTGAATTCCGCCTTCCGAACGGCTCAGATCCGGAATTTTCCGACGCGCTCTTCGTTTCGTTTACCGGTGAGTTCACCAATGTCGACGGGGTCATTTCGGGGACCATTACCCGGGTGTACCGCGGCGAGTACATGGCCCACGGTGGAAACTTTGACGAGGGGACCCTGACCTTCAAAGAAGGCATCTATATCGAAGACCTGGCAGCGTTCCAGAAATCCGGCATCATCGGCGTCCAGCTTCTTATGGCAGGCAGCGACGAGCTACATGGGATTAAGAAGGGCTACGGCGGGAATGACAAAATCTTCGCCTATGCCCTCGGCGATTTCGATGGCGGGACCGGATACGACACCCTCATCTTCAGGCAAGCGGGAGCGGGCGTAACTCTGGACCTGCACATCGATGGCGCTCGACTGAAATCGATTGAGGCTTACGAAGGCTCAAACCTGGCCGACATCATGAGAGGCGACGAGGGCGCGAACGTCTTCAACGGCAGCGCGGGGAACGACACCCTTGAGGGACGCGGCGGAAACGATAGGCTCTCTGGCGGCAATGGGAATGACGTGCTGTACGGCGGCGAAGGTGCCGACGTGCTATACGGCGGCCGGGGTCAAGATACGTTCATGTTCAAAAGCTTCCTCGACAGCACCAAGTCGGCGGCCGATCACATCACCTCTTTCAGCCGAGCCGACGACATTATCAATCTGAAGACCATTGATGCCAATTCCGAGAAGGCCGGTAATCAGACCTTCAAATGGATCGGGAGCGACAAATTTCACGGCAAGGCCGGTGAATTGCGCGCCTACAAATCCGGTGACAAGACGGTGATAGCCGGCGATGTCGATGGAGATAAGCAAACCGATCTGATGATCTACATCGATAAGGCAGTGAAGCTGACCTCCCTCGATTTCATCCTCTGACCCACGGTCGACATTCAAGGATGGCCCCGGCGCGCCATGTAGCCGAGGCCAGGACGCGATCAAATCGACTTGACCTCGACAGATGCTCTCCCGTCGGGATCGACACCGATGACGCACCCAATTGCGCGGACGTAGTCCGTGCCGGCGAGGTCGTCGATCGCTTTCAGGACGACCGTCGCAGAACCATCAGCCGCGCGCGCCGGCACGAGATATTTGCCGATATCCGCGAGCGTCGCCGGCACGTTGACCGGCACGAAGCCCGCCTTGGCGATGCGGTCGTAGCGCACGCGCTCCGTCTCAGCGGCCGCAAGCAGGGCTTTGCGTCGGGCCTCATAGGCCGCCGACGCTGCGTCGTATTCGGCCTGCGCCGCCGCGACATTCGCGTGGTAGGCGCTATAGCCTCCTCGGCGACAAGCTTGTCCGCGTAGAACTTCGCCAGCCTCGCTTGTGCCGTAGCTTCATCGATAGAGTTCTCAATTTCGACCGGCGGCCGGACCATATCCCCCGGCGGCGTCATTTTGGGCGCTTCGACGACGCGCATTTCGGGCGGCTCGCCGACCGGCTCGACGCCGTACTTGGCAACCAGGGCCTCTTCGACACCCCAACGATCAGCGCCGACGAGGTTCGGATCGGTCGACTTGATCACGAAGCGGCCGACCACGTCGTCGAAGCGATCCGTCAGCAGACCGTCCGCGTTATAGCCGAGGATCGCACCCTTCGGTACGTTGCCCCAAAGCTCCTCGATGACCTCGTGGTACTCCGCATAGTCGGCCCCGCTCGCGTTGATCGTTCCGCCAGCATTGATCGAACGGGACAGGCTGCCGCGGCCGACTTTCATGCCGGCCGATGCCGCGTTGACATTGGTGAGGCCGTAGAACTGTGCTGAACCATCGGCCTTGATGCGGCTGACGCCCCAATTCCCTTGCACGCCGAAGACGATCTCACCAGTCCCGGTGTGCTTGTTTTCGAGGATCAGGTTGCCAGAAGCGGTTACATATACAGCGCTGTCAGTTCCCGGTTCAGCACCGCTCTGCCATTGCAAGTAGACACCAGCCGAACCGCCGCTGAAGCGTCCCTTACCCGCCGTGATGAAGCTGCTGGCGACCTGCATGCGCCCATCGCCATCGGCCGTCTGCCGGAAATAGGTGTGGCCTTCGGCGGCGTCGACCGTGATGTATTTCCCGGCCTTGAAGAACGCTTCCGGCGTCGAATTCTGCGCGAACTGGCAGCCGACAAGCTGGTATTCGCGATCGCGGACGCCGCGCCAGAAGCCGGTGCCGCTGGCCGTGCATTCGATATCGATGTCGTTGCTGTCGCCCTTGAAACGGCAACCGTCAAGAATGAGACCGTAGCCGGTAGTGTCCTCGACCTCGGTGCGAAGTTCCAGGCCGCGATCGGACGTACCGATAATCCAATGGCAGCCAACGAAGTAGTGGTTCCAGTTGTTGATCGCGCCGCCGTCGACGATGACCCGCGTATAATCGAAATAGCAGTTCGAGAACATCAGGTTGTTGGCGGTCGGGCCGATGTAGAGTTCGCGCGACCAGGGATGGATGTCGGAGAACTGGATCGCGCCGCAGTATTCGATCTGCATGGCGCGCGTGACGCGCGAGCAGATAATCTGATGATAGCGCGCATCGTTCGTCTGGATCTTGAACGCGACCGTGTTCATGGAAATCTGGTCTTCGCCCGTCGGGTAGACCTGACCGCCGCTGAACTTCGGAGCTTCTTCGACATAGCCCTGAATGTTGACGTTCTCGACCAGCATCGCGCCGTTGATCGTGCGGTATCCGCGCGGGTTATAGGTCGGCAAGCCGATCGACGTCTCGAAGCCACAGCGGTTCTTGCCGATGAAGTCGATACCGATATCGCGGAACGACATCTGCGTCGTGTTCTGAAGGTAGATGCCGCCCGTCAGGAAGTTGCAGTCGATCGTGACGCGCTCGAAGGCGACCTTGTATATGCCGGTGTTGCTATCGTCGGCATTGAAATTGAACTGGTAGGCCAGCACCAAGACGTTCGACGAGACCTCGCCGCCGAGGCCGATCGCCGTCGACCAGTTATAGGCGCCCTGAATGGCCTTCAGGTGCAGGTCTTCGACATGGCCGTAGTAGAGCATGCCGGCGCCCGTGCCGACATTACCGATGCAGATGGGCTTCGACACCGCATATTTCTTGCCCGCGCCCGAGATCGTCCATGTGCGCCCGGCGGCATAGCTGTCGGGCATGTTGGAGCCGGTCGCCAGGAAATTGAACATGGCCTGAACGGCCGCGTGATCGTCTGCCGTAAAGTTGCCGACCGCGCCCCAATGCAGCGGGGTTATCTGCCGATCCGCCGGCCCCCACTTCTGCCCGTCCGCGGTCACGAGGGCCGGATAGGCATTGCCGGCGTCGACCTTCTCGTAGAACAGGACACGCTCGGAATGAAGCACCATCAACAGGGCGGCAGAGCCGGGCGACGCAGCCGCCGCATCTTCGCGCGACGGGTAGTAGAAGGTCGTTCCGCCCCCGCCGCCACCAGCTTCGAGCGACGTCAGCCGTGTGGCAACGCTGTTCAGCGTCGCGGTCAGCATTGTGCCGGATAGATTGCTGCGGTTCTCGACGCTGTCGGTGCTCACGGTGCCCGGCCCGGGGCGGGCCCGCCTCCCCCGCCAGTGCCGGCGTCGATAATCGCGTTGATCGACTGCGAGATGTTCGCCAGATCGTTGTCGATCTGCGGAGCCGGCAGGGGGCGGGCCGGGTTGCTGGCCTGCCAGCCGCTATAGGAATAGCCAGGATAGTATTTTGGAGGGGCCATCGTTCGCGCGCAACTACGTCGATATCAAGCGCCATTAACCGGCGAACTTGGTATTCGATTGACGTTGACCTGGCCGGGTGCCTAGTCGGTTTGCGCGGCGCTACGAGTTCCGCAAGCATTCGTGAGCAGCTTTAAATCTAACATCTTACGGCTGCTAAGAACAGCCGAAAAGTACCGAAAAACAGACGATTGCCTGCGCTATAACGAAATTATACGCTCCTCCCGACTAGCAGCTTCGTTCGGGACGCGGGATAATATGGTTGATTTGCACGAACAGGTTTTACTCGATCATTCAAGCGCCACAACTCACCCCGGAAAGGATGGACCGCTGCATCGAAAACGTGGCTTAATTACCGAGGCTCGATGGGAGTCGTGTTACGATCCCAAAAAGCTTAAGCTACATGGTTCTATCCTTATAAGCGGCAACACTTCACCGAACACAGACCGCCAGGCAATCGCGCTTCTTCACGTTGATGTCCGCGACTTCCGTGGCCTTATCTCCTCAATGCTTGCTGCGAACCGCGCAGCAACTGTTAAGGCCTTTTGTGATGCGATCATCGCGGAGGATGACTAACGGGCTTTTCTCCAAAAACTCTCGATCAGCGATCCGCCATGATCGCGCGGTTCGTCTCGTCGTCATCCTGGTTCATGAGGTTGACAAAGGTCGAGGCCTCGTTACCGAGCCAGCCTTTGGCCTTTCGCGCGAGCGCCGCGCGGTTCGCCGGGTTGTTGTCCTTCAGCAAATCCATCGCGAAATCTGGATTGAGCAGCGCCTTGTCCGTCATCCGCTCGATCGCGTCGCCGCGGGCGTTGCGGATCGCCCGCCGGGCAATGACGGCCGCGATCGATGTTGCGAGATAGGTGCCGCTGACCTGGCCGCGCATCCATGCGTAGGTACGGCTCTGGAGTGTTTCCGGCGTCAGGATGTTGTTGACGCCTTGCCCCGTACCGGACGTGCCGGCCGCCTTGCCCCGCGTCCGCAGATCGGCGTTGTCGAGCACATCGGCAAGCGCCCGGAGCTTTTCGAGATCTGCCGGCTTGTCACGGTAAAGCCGTTCGGCGACGGCGGACGTCGACGGATTGTCGAGCCAGGATTTCAGCCAGTCACCGCGCCACTGGCGCTTGCCGCTCATCGCGCGCTGCGCATTGTCGGTGCTCTGGCTTTCCGCCTTCAGCTTCTGCCAGAAAGCAGCCCGTGCGCCTTCGACTGCCTTCGGATTATCGCCAACGAAAGTGACGAGCTCGTCGGCGGCACGCGCCGGATCTTTGGAGGCAAGCACTTCGGCGATTGCCCGCTCTGAGGTCGCATCGCTGAACTGGAGATAGCGCCCGACAGTCCCGGCTCCTCGTTCGCGGCCAGGTGTGCCGTAGATGCGCTCGAAATCGAGACGGTGCGCGCCGGCAGCTGCCTCCGCAGTGCGGGCTTGCGCGGCGCGGCCGATCTCGTCGGAGAGACCGGGGAAGCGGTTCAGCTGTTCGGCATATTGCCGCTGAAACTGGTTGATGCGTCCGGCATCTCGCATGTCGGCCCTCGAAAGCACCTCGTCGCGGATCGCGGCGCGAACCTCCGGCGTGTCGGCCTGCGCGAAAAGCCGGTCCATGGCGCGCGGCTCGACGAACAGCCCGGCGACGCGCTCGTCGGCAACCTGCGGCTGGCCTCCTTCATATCGCCCAAGCGCGCGGGCGACGGGATCGCCCTGGCGGGTGAAGGCTTCGGCCTCGTCGAACTTTGCGCCGCGCGCCGTGTCGAGCGCGGCTTGCTGCTCCGGTGTCAGGTTCGAGCCGATGTAGTCGTCGACCGTCTTGATCATGTCGCCAAGCACGCGAGCGGCGTTACGCCCGCCCTTCTCGGCGCGCGGATCGGCCATCGCCGCGCGCTGGAGGCGCTGAAGCTCCGATTTGAGCGTCGTGGCCTCGTCGAGCGGGATCGGATCGGGGCCGCGGGGATCGCGTGTGATGGGATTGCCGGTGGCGTCGAGGATACCCGTAGGCTGAGCGCCCGTCTCGGCGGGCATGCCCAGGCGCTGCACCCTGGCGATCAGCCCTTCCGGAATGAGGTTGCGTTCGGCTTCCGTCAGTCCAGAGACGGCGCGTTCGAGCGCCTGCGTCAGCGGCGCGGGATCGGCGCGGACACCGCCGACGCCGGCAGCACGATAAGCCTCTTCCGTCCGCTGGCGTGCCGTGTCGCGTGCGACCTCCAGCCCTTCGCGCACGGTGTTGCCGCGCTCGGTCCGCGTCATTGTCGGCGTGACATTGCGGACGGCTTCCTCGGCTGCGCGCTGCGCAGTTTCCTGGCCGGTGATAGCCTCGATCAGACGGCGGTTTCGTTCCGCCTCGACCGCGGCGCGCATGGAACCTGGCGTTTCTTTCGGCTCGATTGAGCCCATGATGACATCGACGGCGTCGTTGTTGCGCATCCGGAGCGCATTGTAAGCTCCTGCCGACGGGCCTGCGGCGCGGCCATATTCAAGCGAGGCGATCCCGGCGTTACCAGTCGCGTCGGAAAGCGTTTCCTTGTAGCCGGGGATGAGATCCGACGGACGATCGCGCTGCGCCATAATCGCATCCACCAAGGCCCGCGTATCCATGACACCGTCTGCGGTTTCCGAGCCGGGCAGGCCGGCAGCGCGGCCGATGCGGTCGGTCACCGCATCGCTGACAACCTGATCGACATAGTTCGGGTTCTGGCGAACGGCGTTGAGGACGTTTCCTGTACCGCGAGCGACCATATGCGCCAAACCTATGCCCGACGCGCCCATGATAGCGCCGACGAGGTCCGTCAGATGCCCGCCCGTTGTCGAAGGATCCACTGCTTCGTTCGCAAGACCGGCACCCGTCCCGGCTCCACCCGCGACGGCCGCCTCTTTGCCCGCAAATATGCCGCGGTTCACGGCAGCGCTTTCGATGAAATTGCCGATGGGGCCGCCCATGGCCCGTGCGCCGTCGACGCCCATACGTCCGGCGGCGAACAGCGCGCCGCCGACGGGCACGGCCGCCGCACCGACCTCCTGCCCGGTACGCCGGACAATGCGCTGGAACGCATCGCGGGCGACGGGGCCTTCCGAGCCGGCGACGCGGCTGTCCGAACCGACGGCCTCTGCCGCCGCGTTGTAGCCGGAAGCGGCCAGGTCCGTCGGCGCGCCCATGATGGCGTCGATATATTCCGAGCCGAGGAACGGCTTTTCGCTGATCGGCCCGACGCCGTCGACGCCGGGGATCAGGTTCGCGATGCGCGGCAGGTTGTTCACGGCGTCGACCGGCAGGCCGAGCACCGTGGATGCACCCTGGCGCGCACCGGTCAGGCCGATCGCCGCGGTGTCGTCGGCGTAGTCCAAACCGGACATGATGGCCGACAGCCAGCCGTCATCTTCGACGGGCTGGACAGCCGTCGGCGTCGTGGCGGCCTCGCCGCCCGGAACGCCGGACTGGTCGCGCCGGTCTTCCGGCTGCGTGCCATCCGGCATCAGGATCGATCGAATGTCGTCGTCCGTCGCATTGCCGGGAACGTCGATGCGGCGACCTCCGAATTCAATGATGCGCCGCTTTTTCGGCTTTCGCTGATCATGAATACGCTGGGTTTCGCGCTTCGCGACACGATCAATTACCTCATCGGGCGTGTCGTCTGGAAACTCCAAGATTGTGCCGTCGAAAAGCTCGGCTTCGATCATTTGCGGCCCCCGGTCGTCACAGAGGGCGTGCGTTCAGCAGCCTCGAATTTGACGGTGTGAGATTGGCAGACGCTCATGCGATCGCCCTTTCGAGGATTTCGCGCACCTTGCCGGCTCGCCGATCTTGAGCGCGCATCTCGATTTCTTCGATGAGGCAAAGATTGTGGCACGCGTTGCGAAGCCACCGCGCATATGCTTGGCAATCAGCGCGATTGAGGAGGCGTCTGCCGTCCTGGCCGGCGTTGCCGGCCCATCGGGACACGACGCCGAGGACCCCATCGACCGCCTTGCAAGCGAGTTTCTGGTCCGCCTCGGTCTCGAAAAGCTCGATGATCTGGTCTCGCGCCATGGTGATTGCGGATGCCAGCATGTCATGCTGTTCCCCCGAGATGGGGCGGCGGGCAGATGCAGCATCAAGGCTGCTGAGCGCCGTGGAAACATTGAAGGCCGCGTCGCAGCCGCGTTCGACCCTGGCGAAGTAATCCACAATCGACAAGACGTCATAGTCGAATTCGGTCAGCGGCTCGGCATAGCGCGCGCCGAGCGGCGGCAGTCCGTCGTATGTGAGCGCATCATGATCGAGAGCAACCTGGTTCATGAGGCGGAGATTGTCGGGGAATGCACCGCGAAACTAGCCGGTCAAAACGGGTCGGTTTCGCGGTCCAACGCGGCTCTCCGCTTCGGACAGAAAGTCCGAAAGTTCCAGCGCGGCGCATTTTTGTTTGCGAGGTCGATGCAGCTTCCGGCGCGGCGTTTGGAGTGCCCCGGGGGGCGGGTGCCGGCTCCTGGCCGCCGGCACAACCAAGTCAATGATCGCCGCTCCGCCGATGGAGTGTCCGCATGGGCATGCCGATACGGACACCTCAAGCAGAGTGAAAAAATATGTACGTACGGGCTTGACGACAATCAACGTACAGGCAATAGTTCGTACATAACCCATACGGACAAGTGGAGCCGATCATGCAGAGCATTCAGACGAACGAGTTTCGCATCTTCACCAGCGTTTCCGCCGAGCTTCACGACGCAATGCGCCGCCACGATCGCAAAACGGCATACCTCGCCTTAGAAGAAATTCGCGCCATGCGGGACTATTCCGATTGGCCGGCGCTGCGCGCCCGCTGCAACGCGGCCCTGGCCGAATATTCTGTGCACTAAGGTGGCGGCATGACGAAAACCATCCTCTACGCGCGGGTCTCGACACACGAGCAAACCGCCGAGCATCAGCTAACTCAAGCCCGCGAAGCAGGCTTTTCCATCGACGACGTCATCAGCGACGAGGGCCTATCAGGCGTCACTACGCGCCTCTTAGAACGTCCCCAAGGCAAACGGCTTTTCGATATCCTACGCAAGGGTGACACACTCGTTGTCCGTTGGATTGATCGGCTTGGCAGGAACTATGAGGACGTCACCGAAAACATTCGGCAATTCATTCAACGCGGCGTGACCGTGAAAACGGTCATCAACAATATGACGTTCGACGGCGCGCCCAAAGACCCCATGCAAATGGCCGTCCGCGATGCGCTAATCGGGTTTATGGCCGCGATGGCGCAAGCCCAAGCCGAGGCGACCAAAGAGGCACAGCGCGTCGGTATAGCCCACAAGCGGCAGAAAGACGCGCCTGGCGTCTATAAAGGCCGGAAACCGTCATATAGCCGGAAGGATTTCGACGCCGTCGTTTTAATGCTCGGCAATGGTACCGGCGTTTCGGAAATCGCGAAATCGACGGGCCTCACCCGGCAGACTGTGCTTCGCATCCGGGCAAATCAGCCCCAAGCAAACGAAGTTTTGAAAGCGTGGGGTCTGTAAAACTCTGGAAATGTGCCCGGACATAACCTTGCTTCTCAAGCGCCGCGGACGCCTCGTTGACGGCGTCACCGATCGCGATCAACAAGACCCAATCGGAACCCCGACTATCGAACACGACATCACTTACAGCAAAACCGTATTGAAGCACTGCTTTCGCAGCCGCAGCGCCTGCGCGCTGCGGGGTGAGGATTACTAGGCCCGCCCCACTGTCGTCATGGCGCAAATCAAACGTTCTCCGCATTTTGCCGTCGGCAACGAGATTGGATAGCGGAATTTCCTCTGGGCCAATCATCGGCGCTGTGCCCTCCACTAGACCCTAAATCGGCCTCAACGCGCACGCGTCTGTCAATCGTAATCTTCACGTAAGACATTGGCCGACAACAGCAAACTTGAACGACAAACCCCTTGAAACCCTCACCCCGCGCAACCCGCAGGGCGAAAAAGATGCTTGTCCGAAGGACTGTCGCCCGACGAGCGTGATGCAAGACCACAGAATAAGGTGCTTGCCCCTACCAGTCGTGTTGGCATATCTTCTTGGAAACGCCCGTTGTGCCGCGGCGTTGTCTGCGATCTGGGTCGCTGCGGGCGCTCTCAAACCCTGCATTGCTGTGGCCGCGCGCAGTAGAAGGTCATTCGGTCATCGGGCGTTCGACCCATTTCCGGACCGGCAGAATTTCTGGGGTAAATTAGATCAATTCGCCAGCTGCCGGGGGCGTTTAGATAACTGGCGCATGGTGCGCGTACCATCCTCAGTCGAACATACCGCCATCGTCGTCATCGCTGCGCACGGCCTTCCCGGCGATGCGCTCTGATAGATCCGCGATTGCCCGCTGAATCTCCTCGGCGGTCATCTCGTGAGGCTCCTTCGTCTGTTGTTTTTCCTGCTGGCCGAAATAGCCGGCGGCGCGAAACAGCGTCGCGGCCGCAGCCTGGCGCGCATTTGCCGGGGCCTTTGGATCCCGGCACACGTCAATGCACGCATCGTAGGCGATCATGACCCCCTCGGTGTGAATTCGCCGAAGAAGATCGCGTTGGGTCTGGACTACGCTCGTTTCCGAATTCATGGCTCGATCCTCAATCAAAAATGCTCGCCGCTCGCGAGGCGAGTTGCCGTTCAAGTTCATCGATCTGGCGCTGGATGCGCTCGGCCTCTGGTTCTGGGGTCCGCGGCACTCCCTGAGAGAATGAAGCCGCAGCTTCCCGTGCCCGCTCCCTTCGGTCACGCGCTGCGGCGCGGGCGGAGGATGGGCCAGGGCGATGCGTCCTGTGCCATTCGTCGTGGCGCTGACGCTCGTCGGGCGTCATCTCCGCCAGCCGGCGCGCCCGCTTCTTCGCCGCCCTCTCCGCCGCCTTCAGTTTGCGGCCGAGCTTCTGTTCCGCGTCGGGTGCGCTGCGCTTCGGCCATTGGGTTCTATGCCACTCGTTTTCGGAGGGCGTTTTCCCGCCATGGCAGTAGCAACGCCCATTCGCCATGGCGATCTGCCGGCACGGCTCGCCGGTCGTTTTGGCGCGCGCCCCACACTTGGGAAGGGAGGCCGAAATCGCGTTGTATCTCGCAAGCGCCCGCGTGCCGCTCGCTATGACCGCGGCCGACGGCCGAGGTCCCCGTTTTGGTTTTCTGTCTGTGGGTTTCTTCATACGGCCATGTCTCCGAGGTCGTTTCGGCCCCTGCGCCCCTGAGGTATCCAAACCCGGCGATAGCTTTCAAAAACTACGGACATTTTGTCCTTGTCTCTGGAGACTGGTTTTATCGTTCCGGTGCAACTCCCTGTCGGGGTGTACCGACGGGAGGCGGCAGCTTGCGGGTGCCGAAACCTCCCCGTAGGGGCCGCAAGAACCCGCAACCCGCAACGATTGATTTCATTGAGCTTTTTGGAACGTTGCGGGGTGCGGGTGACCCGCAAGAACCCGCATCCAACTTCAAAACCACCTACAGCGTTGTTTTTGCTCAGGAAAAAGTATGCGGGTTGCAAGTGACCCGCAAGAGCCGCAAGCCTCATTTTCCGCCCTCCAGAGTAAGAGCTTCCCGCAAGATCATCCACGGCGCTTTCAGTCCATCCTTCAGTTTCCTCGCCATAATCCGGACATCCTGTCCGGCATGGGAAACCGCAACGCCCTCGCCGCTTAGCGCCAAGATGATCTTTCCGTCGATTTCCTGTCGCGAGGATGCCCGCGATAGCCCCTCGGATCTAAGCTTTTCTCCGATCGCGCCGGAGACGTCTCGAAGAGACACTTGCGATTGATCGGCCATGATCGTGTCGGCCGCTCGCGCAATGAAAAGCGCTTCTCCGCTACCCGCCTGTTTCGACTTCTCGCGATCGGCAAGCTGCCGCAGGTCAACCATCTCAAGAACGGGGGCGTGGTCGCCTTGCTGCCGGAGCGCTGCGCGAGGGTCATCATCGAAGAGGATGGCCGTGCCACCGTCGCCGATCCCTGTACCGTTTCCAACTTGCGCGCTCGTTCGCCGGAAAACCTGCGGGGTCTGTGGTTTGCGATCATGGCTGATCTTCGAATAGTCGAGGCGGATAAGACCGTCGTCGCGCGAAACGCCCCAAGCTTTCTCGTCTTCTGCATCGCCCGTTACGTTGACGAGCGTATAAGCTGATCGAACCTTGCCAACAGCCGCGAAGCCGCCGCGGCCCGCGCCCATGTCGCCGGCAGCCTGGCGGTTCTGTTTTGACGTGTGATGGATGACCGTAATCGCACACCGGAGGTCCGACGCCATCCGCGCCAGTTCCTGCAAGAGGGCGTCCTGATCGTCGTTCGAATTTTCGACGCTGCCGGCGGCGAGACTGATCTGCGGATCGAGGACGACCAGGGCGGCGCGATAATGCCTGATGGCGGCCATCAGCATGTCCGCGCCGGACGCGCGCTTCAGAGGGCTCCGGTTGTCTATCCGGTGCACCACCTTAAGGGTGGCCTGATCCACGCCGGACCAGAGAATGATTGGATGCTTCATCTCCGCGGCGGCAACGCCATAGTGGCGTTGCGCGGCGGCCAAGCGGCGTTCCATCTCGCTCAACCGGTCTTCGGCGTTGTAGACGATCACCGCACCGGTCGAATGCAGGCGCTCATGCCCAATCGGCGCTCCGGCCGCGTTGCGCCCCCGCAGAATGTCTTCGCGACCTGTGGCGACGACGAGCGCATCGCGAAGGGCGAAGGTTGACTTGGAGATGCCGGGCTCGCCGACGCATTGCGCGACGTCACCGACGGGAAGCCGCGGAGCGATCAGCCATTCACGAACCGGAAGGGCCGCCGCATCGACAAGGCCGGTTACGACCTTCAACCCGTGGAAGCCTTCCTGTGCGGAACTCGCCGCCGGGGCGTCACGAACTTGCTCGTCTGGATCTTCCGGATAGTCGTCGAAATGCTGGTGAGCGGCGGCGAGAGTGTATTTGATGCCGCCATGTGCAAAGCTCTTGATCTCGTAGGTCCGATGGGAAGAGAGAACCATGGCAAGCCCGCGGCCGCCGTTGTAATCTGGTTCGAGCGGGTCGGCACACGTTTTCCTGTCGAATGCAGACGGGTTTTCGAGGATCTCACCGACCGTTGCGCTCGTATCGTCGTCGAAGTAGATTTCCCAATCAATCGGAAGATCGTGCCTCTCAAGG
The DNA here is from genome assembly GCF_001652565.1 of Shinella sp. HZN7. Classification (NCBI taxonomy): domain Bacteria; kingdom Pseudomonadati; phylum Pseudomonadota; class Alphaproteobacteria; order Hyphomicrobiales; family Rhizobiaceae; genus Shinella; species Shinella sp. HZN7. The sequence goes on from NZ_CP015736.1 coordinate 4,385,120, forward strand.
GCCCCGCGGACACTTCGACGGGCGCTCTCGGGGTCTCGTCCACGGGCTATCAGCTCGGCGATGCGCTCATTCTCATAGGCTTCGCGAATTGCTTCGGCTCGCGGTGCCAAGCGGGCTTTTAGATCGCGGATCATTACCGCAAGGCGCTGCCGCTCCTCCTCTGTCAACGGGGGCAAGAGGCGGGTGTCGAGCATACCGCCGCTGACGATGTTCGAACGGCGGGGAACAGAAACCAAGCGATCGTCGGCGATGATCGGGTCGGCCTCGAAGAAGAGCCGGCTGACGTCGGCCGACGCGTGAACGTCGAAAAGCGTGCGCGCCAGCACCGCGCCGGTTGCAGTGATTTTGCCCCACAAAAAGCCCGCCAGCATCAGCCTGTCTGCCAGGCGCTGCGCGAAGTCCTCTATGTCCGTCCCGTCTTTCACGATGAAATAGCGATGCTGACCGCTCTGCTTCGGGCTTTGATCCCGAAAGGCGACGCCAGCCGAGGCAGAATTCCGGCCGAGCATCGCCGCGCCCGCAAAACCCTTGAAGACGGATGCCAGTGCCCCGGAAAGGGATCCTGCTTCCCCGATCCTTGCGAGAAGGTCAGACGGGAATTCCGCTGTGTCGAAATCCATCCCAAAGAGCGCCGGCCCCTCGACGACGGGAAAATTCTCCTGCGTCCTGGCGATGTTCCCCTTTGATGGTGACTGCCCGGTGTGCAGCGCGATATTCCATTCGTCCCGGCCCGCGCGCGGCGGCGCGCAGATGATGGCCTGCTGCGAGGTGAGCCGTTTCAACGCGTCGGCGAGGTGGGTCAGCGCCTCGGTAGGGTCAGCGGGAAAGGTGAGCCGCGTGAAAGTGCCGGCGTATAGCGCCTTCGCCATCTTCTTCGTCAGGTGACCTGCCGCATCTACGCCGCAAGTTTTGGTGAGGGCGTCGATACTGGTGACCAGCGTGCATTCGATCGCCTTCGGTGCGCCTACCGCTTCCGGCCCGGCATCAGGCGTCACTTTCACGGCCGCGCGCGACGGTGATGCTTGAGCTTCCCGCTCCTTACGTCTCGCATGCCACTCCTCGTTGCTTCTAATCCGAAGCTCTTGAGGTGCGGAGGGGTTCACGCCTTGCGATCCGGGCGTCGTTTCGCTAATATTGGGCTGCATCAAACACCTATTGAGCCGGCCGCGCATGCCAGTGCGCGCCGGCTTTTCATTTGGACGTGTTGTCGACGACGAGCCTCAGTACTGGACCTGGCTGAGAGCGCTGTTTCAGCGCCAGTAAGCTGCGCGTGGTCACAGCTTGCCTGCCATTTACCTCTACGGGCTCCAGCATCCCGAATTCACGCTGCTGGCGCACCCATGTTTGCGACCGGCCGACAAATCCGGCCGCTTCAGCGATCGTCAGTGCCATCGGAGTGGCCGGCCGTTGATCGATGATTTTCATGCGATCCTCCTGAGAGTGGGCTTGAGCAACCTAGTTTGCGGTCTCGCGCGCGGCGAAAACAGCATCCTCAGAATTGAGCGTTTCGCGGAGATGCTTCGCGTGTTGCAGCTTGCGGAGCTCTCCTATGTAGATCTCGATCAGCCTGCTAGGGGCACGCGCTCGACTGGGTTCAAATGGAGGATTTTCCTCAAACTCGCACTGCCAATCGAATAATGCACCATTGTCGGCAAGCCTATCGACAGCCTCGACATCGAGAACCTGATCCGCGGACTTGGCCCAGGCTTTAGCTCTCTGCCAAAGTGCGTCCATGGATTTCACTTCGTTCGCGAGGACAGCACACCGTACATCGAGGACTGAAACACCGCTGTCGGCATAGAAATCCAAAGGCTGGCCCAAAGACTGCGTGACAAACGCATGGATGGCTCGCCGAACATGGTCATATTTGAAACTTGAACTGCCCTGCTGGTGGCGCTGAACTCCTCTGCTTAAAAAATGCGCCGTGCTGGTGACCGGTCGAACATGGTCGGAGAAAACGAGATATGCGCCAACAACGAGATCGACCACCGTGCTCCGGGTCGGCCTCCATTCTCCAGCGGTCTTCTCTGGCAGCGGCTCCAGCCTCCCTCCGGCCCGGCCGTAAACGATCATTCCCGCCGCATACGTGCTTGCTTGTTCGAAACCGTACGTCTTCGCAATCATCTGAATAGCGTCTTTCTGGACACGAAACTCAGCATCTGCGCGCTGCATCGCCAGCTTCACGGTAGGTACTGCGAAAGCCTCCTTGGCTCGGCAGGCGAAGGCAAGAAAGCTGCGAGGATCCGGGGTTGTAAGGCGCGTTTGCAGCATCAGCCGAAAATCCCCAAATCTACTGGTGCGCTAGGTCCTGTTGACAAAGTGGATTCCCAAATCAGCAGAAGCGTGATTCAAGACTGCTTTTTAGGAGGCAGTTTTGGCTCGCGGCGACCTGACAGATATGGAATGGCGGATCATCGAGGGGTTGTTGCCCACCGAACGCGGCAGGAAGTCCCGACCGTCGCACGATAATCGGCAATATCTGAACGGTATGCTGCATGTCCTTCGGGTCGGATGCCCGTGGCGCGACATGCATGAGCGATACGGAAAGTGGAATTCGGTCTATGTGCGCTTCCGCCGTTGGGCCGAACAAGGCGTTTGGGACGCCCTGCTTGAGACCCTCGTCGAACTGGGGCTGACGGATGACTGGCAGCACATGATCGACAGCACCACTGTTCGCGGCCATTCGCAGGCGGCGGGCGCAAAAGGGGGACTTATCAGGAGGCTTTTGGTCGATCACGCGGCGGCTTTACGACGAAAATCCACGCCCGAGCAGACGGTCAGGGCCGCCCTCTTGGCTTCGTCCTGACAGGCGGCGAGGCTTCGGACTACAACGCCGTTCCTGACTTGCTGGCGATACCGGTCGGCAAGCCGAGGTTGTTCCTCGCCGACAAAGGCTACGACGGTGACTTCCTGCGTGAAGAACTCCTGATCCACGGTATCAGGCCGGTCATTCCGCCAAAAACCAACCGAAAGAACCCGCCTGCCTGCGACTTTCGGGTTTACAAAGATCGAAACCGCATCGAGCGGATGTTCAACCGTCTCAAGCAGTTCCGGCGCGTCGCGACCCGATACGACAAGACACGAAAATCCTTCTCGGCATTCCTCGCCCTGGCAGCCGCAAAGATATGGCTGCCATACTTTGTCAACAGGACCTAGGACGCTTTGCTTTCCTTGCTTTGGAGCTATCACCTCGGAAAGGGGCAGCCGAGCGTTCGATCAAAGCGTCGACGTCGGCACGGCGAATAAGAGTGCGGCCGCCGACTTTAACGGAAAGCAATTCTCCTCGACGGAGCAAATTGTATACGTGCCCGCGAGAGGATCTGAAATAATCCGCTGTTTCGGATATTGAAAGAACTGGTGACATTGGTGCGTCGTCCTTTTGATCTTTGTAAAAGGTTGATCAAAGCCGCGTCACAAGTCAATAACAAATTACCGTTCTCAATCAAGAACTTGACGACATACACGGGACATACATCACTTGTATGCGCGAATGACATACAACACTAGGGGAGCGATAAATGCCGGATAGTATTTGCATTTTGAGAACGCGCTTTACGCGCGACGGGGCGTTTACTGCGCAAAAACTCGCGGGGCTTTTCTGTGAAGCGAGATCAACAGCAACGCCGAGCCCAATCGAGGGCTAGCAGGAGTTGGGGTAGCCGGAGGGGTAGAAGCCAAATATCCCAAATTTCTCAATGAAATCAATGGGACATGGCGGACAGAGAGGGATTCGAACCCTCGATAGAGTTTCCCCTATACACGCGTTCCAGGCGTGCGCCTTCAACCACTCGGCCACCTGTCCGTCCGCTCGCTGCCGGCGGTCAATCCGGCGCGGACCGCTTTCCTGTTTCCATTTCGGCGGGACGGCGCGATATATACCGAGGTTTGCGGCGGGATCAACCGCTTTCTGACAGATTTTTGAAGGATGTTCGGGTTCGAGCGAAGGATTGCGGAAAGCCGGCCGTCTCCCTATCTATAGGCAGGAATGAAGCGGAGCGGATTTGGGCTTGCGCGGGCGGTATCTGGAAGGTGCGCGATGATACGGTTCATCCTGAAGGCCATCAGCCTCGTCGCGCTGGTCGTCGCCGTCATGGCGGGCACGATCGATGCGATCCAGTCGGTTTCGGCCTCCGAGCCGGTGCTGACGCCGCTCGCGGTCGCCTGGAGCACGGCAAGCCCGGACACGATCGCGCTCGTCGCCGACGGCATCATGCGCAACCTCCATCCCTATGCCTGGGATCCGGCGGCCATGTGGGTGCTCTCGCAGCCGGCCTTTGTCGTCCTGCTCGCCGTCTCGCTGTTCTTCTGGGTGATCGCCTACCGTCGCCCGCCCGTCGCGGGCCGCTTCACCGCCTGAAACACGCCTTTTCGCGCAGGTGCCGCCAAGCCAGGCGCTTTGCACCTTCGCTGGAATTGCCCAACCGGCCAGGAGGCCAGAAATGTTCCTGATCGACATGTTCAACAAGAAGACCGTCATGCCCGCGCCCGGCGCAGCCCTGCCCGGCCGTGCCGAACCCATCCCCACATCCAAGACCCACTTCGTCAACGGCCGGCCGCTGGAAGGCCCCTATCCGGACGGTTTCAAGATCGTGCTGCTCGGCATGGGCTGCTTCTGGGGCGCCGAGCGGCTGCTCTGGAAGATTCCGGGCGTCCATGTGACGGCGGCTGGCTATTCCGGCGGCTTCACGCCCAACCCGACCTATCACGAGACGACGACGGGCCTGACCGGCCATGCCGAGGTCGTGCGCGTCGTCTACGATCCCGCCGAGGTGAGCCTGGAGACGCTGCTGAAGGCGTTCTTCGAGGCGCATGACCCGACCCAGGGCATGCGCCAGGGCAACGATATCGGCACGACCTACCGCTCGGCGATCTATCTCGACGACGCGGCGGACCTTGCGACCGCGCGCCGCGTGCGCGACGCCTACCAGGCCGCGCTGACGGCGGCGGGACGCACCGACAGGATCACCACCGAGATCGCCGAGGCCGGGCCGTTCTACTTCGCCGAGGATGTGCACCAGCAATATCTCGCCAAGAACCCGGGCGGCTATTGCGGCCTGCGGGGCACGGGCGTTTCCTGCGCCATCGGCTGATTTCGCAGAATTTTCAGAAGGATGCGCGCCGCCGCGAAAAGGCTTTCGCGGCGGCTTCTATTTTTTACCAGTTGAAAAATTTCTGGTGAATTTTTCCTTGAGCCATGCAAGGATGCCGCCAGCCTGACCCAAGGGAACGGGTCGGTGGCTCCGTTGCGCGCCTTTCGGCGCCCACGCGGAAGGTCCCTATAAGATCAATAGCGAACAGGGCTGCACAATGAAAAAAACCCTTCTCACCCTTCTTGCCACGGCCGCCATGTCGGCAAGCGCGTTTGCCGCGGACATCAAGCCGGCGATCATCTATGACCTCGGCGGCAAGTTCGACAAGTCGTTCAACGAGGCAGCCTATAACGGCGCGGAGAAGTTCAAGGCCGAGACCGGCATCGACTATCGCGACTTCGAAATCGCCAATGACGCCCAGCGCGAACAGGCGCTCCGGCGCTTCGCCAGCGACGGCAACAACCCGATCGTGATGGCCGGCTTCTCCTGGGCGGCCCAGCTCGAGAAGGTCGCGGCCGAATATCCGGACACCAAGTTCGCCATCATCGACATGGTCGTCGACAAGCCGAACGTCCGTTCGGTCGTCTTCAAGGAAGAGGAGGGCGGCTGGCTCGCCGGCATCCTCGCCGGCATGGCGTCCAAGACGAAGACCGTCTCGTTCGTCGGCGGCATGGATATCCCGCTGATCCACAAGTTCGCCTGCGGCTATATCGGCGGCGTCAAGTCGCTCGGGTCCGACATGAACGTGCTCGAAGCCTATACGGGCACGACGCCGGATGCCTGGAACGACCCGGTCAAGGGCGGCGAGATCGCCAAGTCGCAGTTCGACCAGGGCTCCGACGTGGTCTATCACGCGGCCGGCGGCACGGGCGTGGGCGTCCTCCAGGCGGCGGTCGATGCGGGCAAGCTCGGCATCGGCGTCGATTCCAACCAGAACGGCCTGCATCCGGGCAAGGTGCTGACCTCGATGGTCAAGCGCGTCGACGTCGCCGTCTATGACGCCTTCATCACCGCCAAGGACGACACGTTCCAGCCCGGCGTCAACGTGCTCGGCCTCAAGGAGAACGGCGTCGACGTCGCCATGGACGAGAACAACGCGCCGCTCATCACCCCGGAAATGAAGGCCGCGGTCGACAAGGCCCGCGCCGACATCATCGCCGGCACGGTGAAGGTGCACGACTACATGTCGGACGAGACCTGCCCCTACTAAGCGGCAGCGACGGCCCGTTTGCATCGCGCAGACGGGCCGATTCCGTCTTCCGGGATTGCTTTGCGCACGCAAACCGATGCGCGCCTGCTGGACGTGCTTCAGTAGTGCGGCGGGCGGGTGATGGCCGGGGCGTCGAGGGAGCCCTCTTCCAGCGCGAGGAACCGTTCCGTCAGCCGGTCGAGCTTCGACCGTAGCTGCTCGACCACGCGCCATTGCTCGGCGAGCTGGTCGGAGAGTTCCTCGATCGTGTTGGCCTGGTGGGCGACGTGTTCCTCCAGCCGGGCGAGGCGGTCGGCCTCGGTCTCGTCGGGGCGGTCGGGCATGGTCATGGCTTTCCTCCTCGGTCGAATGCCGGGCGGCAGGAGCTATAGCGGCTGGGGCCGGCGTCCGCAATCGGACTGGACAAGGGCGGCGGAAGCAACAAGACTAAGACCGGTCGGCCGAAAGGCCCGTCGGCCTCAAATCCCCGTAAGAGTGGATCGTCATGAGCGAATTGGCAATCGAACTGCAGGGCATCGACAAGAGCTTCGGCCTCGTCCACGCCAACCGGAACATCAACCTGAAAGTCCGCAAGGGCACCATTCACGGCATCATCGGCGAAAACGGCGCCGGTAAATCCACCCTCATGTCGATCCTCTACGGCTTCTACCAGGCCGACCATGGCGATATCCTCGTCGACGGCCGGAAGGCCGATATCCGCGATCCGAACGCGGCGATCGCCGCCGGCATCGGCATGGTGCACCAGCACTTCATGCTGGTGGAGAATTTCACCGTGCTGGAAAACATCATGCTCGGGGCGGAAGAGAGCCAGATCCTCAACGCCGGCATCACCAAGGCGCGCGCCGAGCTGAAACGGCTGGAAAAGGAATATGCGCTGGAGGTCGATCCGGACGCCGTCATCGAGGAGCTGCCGGTCGGCATCCAGCAGCGCGTGGAGATCCTGAAGGCGCTCTACCGCAGGGCCGATATCCTCATCCTCGACGAGCCGACGGGCGTCCTCACCCCGGCGGAAGCCGATCACCTCTTCCGCATCCTCGAGCAGTTGAAGGCCGAGGGCAAGACGGTGCTGCTCATCACCCACAAGCTGCGCGAGATCATGGCGATCACCGACGAGGTCTCCGTCATGCGCCGCGGCGAGATGGTGGCCACGCGCACGACGAAGGAAACCTCGGTGGAGGAGCTGGCCGAGCTGATGGTCGGCCGCCGCGTTCTGCTGCGCGTCGAAAAGGGCGAGGCGAAGCCTGCCGACGTCAAGCTCTCGGTGAAGAACCTCACCGTGCGCGACAGCCGCGGCGTGACCATGGTCGACGACGTCTCCTTCGACATCCGCGCCGGCGAGATCGTCGGCATTGCCGGCGTTGCCGGCAACGGCCAGTCGGAGCTGCTGGAGGCGATCTCCGGCATCCGCCGCGCGAAATCCGGCACCGTGCTGCTGAACGGCAGTCCCATCGACGTCACCGGCCATGCGGACCCTGCCGAGCTGCGCAAGCGCGGCCTCGCCCATGTGCCGGAGGACCGGCACCATGTCGGCCTCGTGCTGAAATTCGAGGAAAGCGAAAACGCCATCCTCGGCTACCACGACGATCCGAAATACCGCAAGGGCATGCTGCTCGACATCGACGCCATCCGCGCCGATGCGGAGGAGAAGATCGCCGCCTACGACATCCGCCCGCCGAACCCGCGGCTGAAGACCGCCAATTTCTCCGGCGGCAACCAGCAGAAGATCGTGCTGGCGCGCGAGATGGAGCGCGATCCGGACGTGCTGGTCATCGGCCAGCCGACGCGCGGCGTCGATGTCGGCGCCATCGAGTTCATTCACAGGCGCATCATCGAGATGCGCGACCAGGGCAAGGCGGTGCTGCTCGTCTCGGTCGAGCTCGACGAGATCCGCGCGCTGTCCGACCGCATCCTGGTCATGTTCGCCGGCCGCGTCGTCGGCGAGCGCACGCCCGATACCACCGAAGGAGAACTCGGCCTGTTGATGGCCGGGGTGGAAGGCCGGAAGGAGGCCGCGGAATGAGTGTCCCGCACGCGAAACTGCCCGGCTGGGCCGAATACGGCCTGATCCCGCTCGTCAACCTCGCCGTCGCCTTCCTGATTTCCGGCCTCGTCGTGCTCATCGTCGGCGAAAGCCCGCTGGAGGCCGCCTACCACATGATCAACGGGGCCTTCGGCCGCGGCGAATATATCGGCTTCACGCTCTACTATACGACGACCTTCATCTTCACCGGCCTTGCCGTGGCCGTCGCCTTCCATTGCGGCCTGTTCAACATCGGCGGCGAAGGGCAGGCCTATATCGGCGGCATCGGCGTGGCGCTCGCCTGCCTGTCCTTCGACCATACGCTGCCCTGGTATCTCGTCTTCCCGATCGCGATCCTCGGCGCCGCCTTCTTCGGCGCCCTCTGGGCGCTGATCCCCGGCTGGCTGCTGGCCAGGCGCGGCAGCCACATCGTCATCACGACGATCATGTTCAACTTCATCGCCGCCAGCCTGATGAACTACCTGCTCAACAAGGTGTTCAAGCCGCTCGGCTCCATGTCGCTGGAAACCCGTACCTTCGATGCCGGCGGCCAGCTGCCCAAGCTCGACTGGCTGATGTCGATCTTCGGCCTTTCCGTCGGCACGGCGCCGTTCAACATCTCCTTCCTGCTGGCGCTTCTTGCCGCCTTCGGCGTCTGGGTGCTGATCTGGCGCACGCGGCTCGGCTACGAGATGCGCACCATGGGCCACAGCCCCGCCGCGGCGCGCTATGCCGGCATCAAGGAGGCGAAGATCATCGTCATCACCATGATGATCTCGGGCGGGCTGGCCGGCATGATGGCGCTGAACCCGATCATGGGCGAGCAGTTCCGCATGCAGCTCGACTTCGTGCAGGGCGCGGGCTTCGTCGGCATCGCCGTGGCGCTGATGGGCCGCTCGCATCCGGCGGGCATCATTCCCGCGGCGCTGCTCTTCGGCATGCTCTACCAGGGCGGGGCGGAAATCTCCTTCGAGATGCCCTCCATCTCGCGTGACATGATCGTCATCATCCAGGGCCTCGTCATTCTCTTCGCCGGCGCGCTCGAGCACATGTTCCGCCCGGCCATCACGCGCCTCGTCCTCGGCCTGTCGCCGAAGACCCGCGACGTCGCCGCCACCAAGGGAGCCTGATATCAATGGATTTCTTTCAGGTCTTCATCGAGCTGGCCCAGTCGACCGTCCGCCTCTCGACGCCGCTGATCCTTGCCGCGCTTGCCGGCCTCTTCACCGAACGGGCCGGCGTCTTCGACATCGGCCTCGAAGGCAAGATGCTGGGCGCGGCCTTCGCGGCCGGCTGCGTCGCCTATATCAGCCAATCCGTGATGATGGGGCTTTTCGCCGCCGTGCTCGTCTCGGTGCTGCTCTCGCTGGTGCACGGCTATGCCTCGATCACCCAGCGCGGCAGCCAGATCGTCTCCGGCGTCGCCATCAACTTCGTCGTCGCCGGCTCCACGGTCATCCTCGGCGAGGCCTGGTTCCGCCAGGGCGGGCGCACGCCGGCGCTGACGGAGGATGGCCGCTTCGGGCGGATCACGCTGCCGTTTGCCGATGCGGTGCGCGAGGTGCCGATCCTCGGTCCGCTCTATTCGGGCCTGCTCTCCGGCCATTCGCCGCTGACCTATCTCGCCTTCCTGATGGTGCCAGCAAGCTGGTGGATTCTCTACCGCACGCGCTTCGGTCTTCGCCTTCGCGCCGTCGGCGAGAACCCCGGCGCGGTCGATACCGCCGGCATTTCCGTGATCTGGCTGCGCTACCGCGCCGTCATCTGCTGCGGCATCCTGTGCGGCATTGCCGGCGCCTACCTTTCGCTTTCGGCCAATGCCGGCTTCACCAAGGGCATGACGGCGGGCAAGGGCTATATCGCGCTCGCGGCCCTCATCTTCGCCAAGTGGCGGCCGAAGAACATCCTCTTCGCCTGCCTGCTCTTCGGCTTCCTCGATGCCTTCGCCATCCGCTACCAGGGCTACGCCTTCCCGCTGATCGGCAGGGTGCCGGTACAGTTCATGCAGGCGCTGCCCTATATCCTGACGGTGATCCTGCTTGCAGGCTTCATCGGCAAGGCCATTCCGCCGAAGGCCGGCGGCGTGCCCTACGTCAAGGAGCGCTGAAAATGTCCCACGACCTCTTCGAGGCGGCGCGCGCCGCGATGGCCTTCGCGCATGCGCCCTATTCGAAATTCCCCGTCGGCGCGGCGATCCGCGCCGAGGACGGCAAGATCTATGCCGGCGCCAATATCGAGAACCTGTCCTTCCCGCAGGGCTGGTGCGCCGAGCCGACCGCGATCAGCCACATGATCATGGCCGGCAACAGGAAGATCGTCGAAATGGCCGTCATCGCCGAGAAGCTGCCGCTCTGCCCGCCCTGCGGCGGCTGCCGGCAGAAGATCGCGGAATTCGCCACTGCCGGGACGCCGATCTACCTGTGCGACGAGACCGGGGTGAAGAAGACCATGACCATGGAAGAATTGCTGCCGCACGGTTTTGCGACGGATGTGATCGGATGAGCGCGGAAACGACAGAGCTCCTTCGCGCTCGCCTCGGCGGCGTGCTGCCGCGCTACGGCATCGTGCTCGGCTCCGGCCTCGGCGCGCTTGTCGAGGCCGTCGAGAACCCGCTGCGCATACCCTATTCGGACCTGCCGAGCTTTCCCGTCAGTTCCGTCTCCGGCCATGCCGGCGAAATGGTCATCGGCACGCTCGGCACCGTGCCGGTCATCATGCTGTCCGGCCGCGTGCACTATTACGAGCGCGGCGACGCCAATGCCATGCGCCCGCCCATCGAGGTGCTGAAGGGGCTCGGCGTCACGTCGCTGATCCTCACCAATTCGGCAGGCTCGCTGCGCGAGGACATGCCGCCCGGCTCGGTGATGCGCATTTCCGACCATATCAATTTTTCCGGCGCCAATCCGCTGATCGGCATCGACAGCGACGACCGCTTCGTCGGCATGACCAATGCCTATGACGCGGACCTTGCCGCGCGCATGGACAGGGCGGCCGGGAAACTGGACATCCCGCTGTCGTCGGGCGTCTATATGTGGTTCTCGGGCCCGAATTTCGAAACGCCGGCGGAGATCCGCATGGCGCGCGTCCTCGGCGCCGATGCCGTCGGCATGTCGACCGTGCCGGAAGTGCTGATCGCCCGCCATCTCGGCCTGAAGGTCGCCGCCGCCTCGGTCATCACCAATTTCGGTGCCGGCATGACGGGCGGCGAACTCAGCCATCACGAAACCAAGGACATGGCCCCGATCGGCGGGAAGCGGCTTGCCGCGATCCTTGCCGAAATGATCGCGGGCGGAGACGAAGACCATGCATGAGGACAGCATCAAGGCCACCGCGCAAAAGGCGCTCTCGCTGCTCGACCTGACCGACCTCACCGACACCTGCGATGCTGCCGCCATCGACACGCTCTGCGCCCAGGCGCAGACGCGTTTCGGAAACACGGCCGCCATCTGCATCTGGCCGCGCTTCGTGGCGCAGGCGCGGGATATCCTCGGCGCGGGCCACGCGGTGAAGATCGCGACCGTCGTCAACTTCCCTTCAGGCGACCTTACGGTCGAGGACGTGCTGGCGGAGACGCAGCAGGCGATCGCCGATGGCGCTGACGAGATCGACCTCGTCATCCCCTACCGCGCCTTCCTCGCCGGCAACGCGGCGGCGGTGAGCGAGATGGTGGCGGCGGTCAAGGCCGCCTGCACGCCGCCGGTGCGTCTCAAGACCATCCTGGAAACCGGCGAGATCAAGGATGCGGCGCTCATCCGCAAGGCGTCGGATCTCGCCATTGCCGCCGGCAGCGACTTCATCAAGACCTCGACCGGAAAAGTGTCCGTCAATGCGACCCTGCCGGCCGCCGAGATCATGCTGACGGCGATCAGGGACAGCGGCAAGCCGGTCGGCTTCAAGCCGGCCGGCGGCGTGCGCACGGTCGCCGATGCCGGCGAGTATCTGGCGCTCGCCGCCTCGATCCTCGGCGAAGGCTGGGCGACGCCGCAAACCTTCCGCTTCGGCGCCTCCGGCCTTCTCGGCGACATCCTCTCCGTGCTCGGCGGCCAGTCCGCGCCGCCACCGCCCGCGAGCTACTAGCATGCTCCCGCAGGAGACGATCCGCCGCAAGCGGAACGGCGAGCCCCTCACCGCCGAGGAGATCGCCCGCTTCATCGCCGGCCTCACGGATGGCAGCGTCTCGGAAGGGCAGGTGGCGGCCTTCGCCATGGCGGTCTGGTTCAACGGCATGGCACGCGAGGAGACCGTCGCGCTGACGCTCGCCATGCGCGATTCGGGCGATGTGCTCGACTGGTCGGACATCGACCGGCCGATTGCCGACAAGCATTCGACCGGCGGGGTGGGCGACAATGTCTCCCTCATGCTGGCGCCGATCGCGGCGGCCTGCGGGCTTGCCGTGCCGATGATCTCCGGCCGCGGGCTCGGCCATACCGGTGGCACGCTCGACAAGCTGGAATCGATCCCCGGCTACACGATCATGCCCTCTGCCGAGCGCTTCCGCCGCACGGTCCGGGAGGTCGGCTGCGCCATCATCGGCCAGACGGCGGACCTCGCGCCGGCCGACAAGCGCCTCTATGCCATCCGCGACGTCACGGCGACGGTCGACTCGGTGCCGCTGATCACCGCCTCCATCCTCTCCAAGAAGCTTGCCGCCGGCCTCCGGTCGCTGGTGCTCGACGTGAAGGTCGGCAACGGCGCCTTCATGGCGGAGACGGGCGAGGCGGAGACGCTGGCCCGCTCGCTGGTCGCGGTCGCGAACGGGGCCGGGGTCACGACCGCCGCCCTCATCACCGACATGAACCAGCCGCTCGCCGATGCCGCCGGCAATACCGTCGAGATTGCCAACTGCATCGCCTTCCTGAAGGGCGGGAAAACCGGGACGCGCCTGGAGCGGATCGTGCTCGCCTTCGCGGCGGAAATGCTGGTTCTGTCGGGACTGGACAAGGATATCGCCGCCGCCGAAGGCCGTGCCGCCACGGCCCTTTCCAGCGGCGCGGCGGCCGAGACGTTCGGGCGCATGGTGCAGGCGCTCGGCGGCCCGGCCGACCTCATGGAGCGGCCGGACGCCTATCTTGCGCCGGCCCCTGTCATCCGGCCGGTCATCGCGCCGCATTCCGGCTATCTTGCCGCCTGCGACACGCGTGGGCTCGGCCTTGCCGTCATCGCGCTCGGTGGCGGGCGCAGCCGCCCGGACGACGGGATCGACCATCGCGTCGGTTTCGACCGGCTGCTGCCGCTCGGCGCGACGGTGGAGAAGGGCGAGGAGATCGGCCGCGTGCATGCGGCGGATGCGGAGAGCGCGGCGCATGGCGCGGCGCGGCTTGCCGGGCTCTACCGGATCGCGCCGGAGGCCCCCTTGCCCTCGCCGGACATCCTGTCGCGCATCAGCGGGTGAGGTGCAGCTTGCCGCCCTCGACGCGGTAGGACGACAGCCCCTTCAGGAAGCTCATGCCGATCAGCGTGCTCGACAGCGCCTTGTCGTCGAGCACCATGGCACCGACATTCTCCATGCGCACCGGGCCGATCTCGACGCGGTTAAGGCGGATATAGGCGGCGCGCGCCTTGCCGTTCGCCGTGTCGACGGCATAGCGGAAATCGAGGTCCGCCTTGGCGATGCCGAGGCGCTGCGCCGTCGAGATGTTGATGGCGACCATGCTGGCGCCGGTATCGACCAGGCCCTCCTCCTTGCGGCCGTTGATGGCGAAGAGGCCGGTGAAATGGCCGTTCGGATCGGCGCTGATGACGGCGCTGCGGTTGCCGGTATAGCGTGCCGCGGCCTTGCCGGTCTCCACGGCTGCCTTCTCCACTTTCGTCTCGGGTGCCTTGGCGGTCGCGTCGAGATAACGGGTCGCAACGCCGGGCACGAAGGCCGCGGCCGCGACAACGGAACCGACGAGAAAGACAAGGCTGCGAACGAACATGGGACAGTCTCCGGGAGGATCTGTCCCGAAATAGCACGCATCCGGCTAACGGACGGCAAAAGGGGCGCTCGACGGCGCCCCTCTCCACGATCTTCGATTGGTTTGGTAAATGGCGCGTTAAATGCTTTTGCGAGCACCCTCGCCCCCTCAAGTCATCCTCGGGCTTGACCCGAGGATCCATGCGGCGGGTGTGGCGTGGATGGTCGGGTCAAGCCCGACCATGACGGAGGAGAGGGCAGAGGCCCTGTCCGGTCAGCCGCTCACTTCGTGCCGTACATGCGGTCGCCGGCATCGCCGAGGCCGGGCACGATATAGCCCTTCTCGTTGAGCTGGCGGTCGATGGAGGCGGTGTAGACCGGCACGTCCGGATGGTGCGCGCGGAAACTCCGGATGCCCTCCGGCGCGGCGAGCAGGCAGAGGAAGCGGATGTTCGTCGCCCCGCGGCTCTTCAGCGTGTCGATGGCGGCAATCGCCGAATTTCCCGTCGCCAGCATCGGGTCGACGACGATGACGAGGCGCTCGTCGATGCTGTCGGGCGCCTTGAAGAAATACTCGACCGCCTCCAGCGTCTCGTGGTCGCGGTAGACGCCGATATGGGAGACGCGGGCGGACGGCACCAGTTCCAGCATGCCTTCGAGCAGTCCGTTGCCGGCGCGCAGGATCGAGGCGAAGACAAGCTTCTTGCCTTCGAGCACCGGTGCGTCGATCTCCTCCAGCGGCGTCTCGATGCGCGCGGTGGTCAGCTCCAGGTCGCGCGTGACCTCGTAGCAGAGCAGGGTGGAAATCTCGCGCAGGAGGCGGCGGAAACTCCCCGTCGAGGTCTCCTTCTTGCGCATGATGGTCAGCTTGTGCTGCACGAGCGGGTGATCGATGACTGTGACGCCGTCCATGGCCAACCTTCCGAAAATGAGTAAACGCCTCTTTTTCCACGGAACGGCGCAAGGCCGCAAGAGTGGAGCGCGCCCGGCCGGCAACATCCCCAGCCGGCTTGCCCGTCAAAGCCGCGAAAGCAGCCCCTGGCGCGTCGGTTCGTCGACGAAGGCAGCCTCGATCGCGGTCCGCGTCATGCCGAGCAGCGCCGCGTCGCTGAAGCCCATGACGGAGGAGGCGATTTCGTATTCCCGGGCGAGCGAGGTGTGGAAGAACGGCGGGTCGTCGGAATTGAGCGTCACGCGCACGCCGGCCTCGTGAAGGGCGCGCAGCGGGTGATGCTCGAAGTCCGGGAAGACCTTCAGCGCGATATTCGAGCCGGGGCAGACCTCCAGCACCACGCCCTCGTCCGCCAGCCGCTTCACAAGGTCGCCGTCCTCGATGGCGCGCACGCCGTGGCTGATGCGCGAGGGGCGGACATGGTCGAGCGCATCGCGCACGCTGAAGGCGCCCGAAAGCTCGCCGGCATGGATGGTGATGCCGAGGCCGGCATCGCGGGCGATGTCGAAGGCGCGGGTGAAATCGGCGACGCGGTGCATGCGCTCCTCGCCGGCAAGGTTGAAGCCCGAAATCAGCGGATGCGGCCGGCGGGCGGCATATTCCGCCGCCTTCACCACCCGTTCCGGGCCGAAATGGCGGATGCCGACGATGAGGAAGCGCGTCTCGATGCCGGTCCTCGCCCGGGCCCGCCCGGCGCCCTCGGCAAGGCCGCTTATATAGGCATCGGCGCCGATGCCGACGGCGTCCCCCTGGTCGGGCGAGACGATCAGCTCGCTGTAGACGGCACCGGCTTCGGCGATCCCGGTGAGATAGGTCTCGGCGAGCAGGGCATAGTCCTCCTCCGTGCGGAAGAGGTTCGCTGTCGCATCGTAGCTTGCGACGAAGCTGGTGAAATCCTGCCAGGCATATGCGCCGTCGCGGATGAAGGCGGAGGTGTCGATGCCGTAGCGCTTCGCCTGGGAAAGGGCGAGGGCCGGCGGGGTCGCGCCTTCGATATGGCAGTGCAGCTCCGCCTTGGGCATGGGTTTCGTCACAGAAAGCTCCTTCCATGCGGGCCCGGCGCAATGCCGAGATGGCGTGCGACGCTTTCGCCGATGTCGGCGAAGGTGCTGCGGGTTTGAAGCAGGCGCGAGCGCAGGCCCGGGCCGAAGCTCATGATCGGCACGCGCTCGCGCGTATGGTCCGTGCCGCGCCAGGTCGGGTCGCAGCCATGGTCGGCGGTGAGGATGACGATGTCGCCTTGCTTCAGCTTGCGGTCCACCTCCGGCAGGCGGCGGTCGAAGGCTTCCAGCGCGGCGGCGTAGCCCGCGACATCGCGGCGGTGGCCGTAGAGCATGTCGAAATCGACGAAGTTGGTGAAGACGAGATCGCCGTCCGCTGCTTCGTCCATGACGCGGAGCGTCGCGTCGAACAGTGCCATGTTGCCGTTCGCCTTGGTGAGCCGGCCGATGCCCTGGTGGGCGAAGATGTCGCCGATCTTGCCGACGGCATGCACGGTTCGTCCGGCCTCCGTCAGCCGGTCGAGCAGGGTCGGTTCCGGCGGCAGCACGGAATAGTCGCGGCGGTTGCCGGTGCGCTCGAAGGTCTCCGGCGTCTCGCCGACGAAGGGCCGGGCGATGACCCGGCCGATGCGCCCGCCCGGCCGCTCGTCGAGGATCTGTCGCACCGTTTCGCAGAAGGCGAGCAGCCGGTCGAGGCCGAAGGCGCGCTCGTGCGCGGCGACCTGGAAGACGGAATCGGAGGAGGTGTAGCAGATCGGCTTTCCGCTGCGCATATGGTCGAGGCCGTGGCGGGCGATGATGTCGGTGCCGGAGGCATGGCAGTTGCCGAGGATGCCCGGCACCTTGCCAGCCATCGTGATGGCCTTCACCAGCTCCGGCTCGAAGGCGTCGCCTTCCGCCGGAAAGTAGCCCCAGTCGAAGCTGACGGGCGTGCCGGCGATCTCCCAGTGGCCGGAGGGCGTGTCCTTGCCGTTGGAGACCTCGCTGGCGGCGCCGTGATAGCCGAAGACGCGCTGCGGCACGTCCATGCCCTGCGGGAAGCGGCCGGTCGCGGCGCGGGCGGCATGCAGCAGGCCGAGCGCCGACATGTTGGGAAGCTTCAGCGGTCCCTGGCGAAGACCCGGCCGGTCGGCGACGCCCGACGCGCAGAACTCGGCGATGTGGCCGAGCGTGTCGGCGCCGAGATCGCCGAAGGCGGCGGCATCCGGACCGCCGCCGATGCCGAAGGAATCGAGAACGAAGAGAAAGGCTCGCGCCATGGATCACCTGCCGTCTGTCCGCATCCGGCCTGCCGGGCGGACGGATGAACTGCCAGACATGACACGGGGCTCGTGCGCGGTTCAAGCGAAATCGGCAGGCCTTGCGGTGCGCTCAGCAGTCGGAGCAGTCGATCTTCTTGCCGACGCGCAGGCGGAAATAGCTCGTCCTTCCGAGCTTGATCTTGTTGAGATTCGAATCAAGGTTCGGGGCGAGCAGCAGGATCGAATAGGGCACGGACAGTTCCGTGCGCACGATGAAGGTCTCCATGTTGCCCATGTCGCTCGGCAGCGTGACCACGCTGTTCTTGGCATAGGGGGCGTTTCCGGCCTGGTCGCGCGACCAGGCGACCGTCGCCTTGCCGTCGGCGGCAACGGCGACACCGGTGATCTTCAGCGTATAGGCGCTGTTGACGGGGAACGGCGCCACGATCTTGGCGACGACGTTCTTCATCGTGTCGAGCGTCGCCTTGTTGGTCGTATTGCTTTGCGTCAGGAGGTCGGAAATGGTGGCCGAAGCGCGGCTGACCTTGCGCGAGGCGGTGATGGCGACGGTGACCTCGAAGGCACTCACATAGGCCATCATCAGCAGCGGCGCGACGATGGCGAATTCGATGGCGCCGACGCCGCGGCGATCCTCGACGAAACGGCGCAGCCGCAGCAGCATGCCGCGCCCGGTGGCCTGCCAGCCCTTGAGGACGTCCGGAGGGGAAAGGACCTTGCGCATCACGGATAGTCCTCGTTCTGGACGACGGCCGTCGCGATCATCAGGTAGTTCTGCCGGGAACCGTCGGCCGCGCGGATGTTGGAGACATAGGGGCGGACGAGGTCCGTCACGATGTCCCAGCGATAGTAGGCCCGCACGATGTTGATGGTCCGCTTGCCGCCGGGGGCGATCTTGAAGGAAGACGGGTCGAGATCGCTGCCGGTAAGCGGGGTGGTCTTCGGGATGTCGGAGAACTTCGCGAAGCTCCTGACGTCGAGGAACAGCTTGTCCGCCTTTTTGATCTCCTTGGGCGAGCAGGGCATCAGGATGGCGATCTCGTCGCAGAAAGCCTTGCGGAACGTCTCCTCGTCTTGGGTAGAGTTGCCCGAGGAGCGGATTTCGCCCGTCCTGATCTTGCGCGCCATGGTTTCTGTGGCGTTGGCGAGAAGCTGCTCGGCGGAAAAGGCGATGAAGGTCTCAAGGGAAGCGAAGACGATCATGAAGAAGGGCAGGCTGAGAAGCGCGATCTCGATGGCCGTCGCGCCGTCACGCCGGGCAAGGAAGCGGCCGAACAGGCCCTTCTTCGGCCTTCGGCGGACAGGTGCATCATGATCGAGCGACATCGCGATCCGTTCCCAAATGCTGGACACGGGCGAGAATAGGCCGCAGACCGTTTATATTTCGTATGCGTAATGCGGAGGAGTTGAACGGTTTCCCGCATTCGGACGCCCGAAGCGGGACGAGGCGTCAGCCTCCGTTCCTGTTGCGGGCGGCGTGCTCTTCGCAATTGGGCGTGCAGGAGAGGACCGAGCGGTCCGTCTGCCGGAAGACACGCACCGTGTTGCCCTCGTCGATCGACACGAGGATGCGTTCGTCGACGATGGCGTTGCCGTCCGCATCGAGCAGGACCAGGTTGGTGGTTCCGAAGTTGCGGCCGGTCAGCACGATCGTCTGGGCATCGGCCACGGTCGCATCGGCGACATCGGCATTGCCGATGATCACCTTGCTGACGGGGCGATCGAGCTTGAGCACGCGGGCGTGGTCCATGTAGACGCGCATCAGTGGCTCGTCGGCAAGGGCGGAAGACGCCGTCGCCGCCACGACAAAAGCGGCTATTGCAAGCTTTGCGGCTTCCGCAGCGAAGATCCAGTCGCGTCCCATAAACAGTCATCCCTGCGATAAAACACCAACAGCATCGCTGCGAATGGTGAACGAAGCCTTAAGCCACTCGCTAGCCTTGTAGATTTATCCGCCGCCGATTTGGCGTGCATCACCCTTCAAGCGGGCCAAACAAAGGGAAAATACGCGCGCGTAGGGGGATTAACCGAATGCTCACCATAAATCCGGCAGGCGATTGGCAAGGTTCCGTTAACCGATTTCCTTAAGTCGATGGAAATGGCTTGCCTGTAGGTTGCAACCATCCGAACAACGGAAACAGTTGGCGGACGTGCTGAACCAACAATCGTGGAGCTAGGAGAATACCATGACCAAGATTTTCGCTCGCCTTATGAAGGACGAATCGGGCGCCACCGCCATCGAATACGGCCTGATCGCCGCCCTGATTTCCGTTGCCCTCATCACCGGCGCAACCGCCCTCGGCAACTCGCTGAACGAGACGTTTACCACGCTGGGCACCAAGCTGACCACCGAAGTGAACAAGTAATCACCGGCGGAAAACCAATCTCCGTATTTGGAAAGCCGCCTCTTAGGCGGCTTTCTGTTTTCCGGCATTATCCTTTTCCAAACGGATCGCGGGCATTCTTCGCCGAAATGGAGAGCATCATGACCCAGGCCATCATCTTCGTGGTTTTCCCGCTCTGCCTTGCGGTCGCGGCCTGCTCCGATTTCCTGACGATGCTCATCCCCAACCGGGTCTCGGCGATCCTTCTTGCCGCCTTCGTCGTCGTGGCGCCGCTGGCGGGCCTCGGCCTGACGGAGATCGCCATGCATCTTGCCGCCGGCCTTCTCGTCTTCTCCGTCTGTTTCGCGCTCTTCGCCCTCAATGTCATGGGCGGGGGCGACGCCAAGCTCCTGACCGCCAGCGCGGTCTGGTTCGGCATGAGCTTTTCCCTCATCGAATACCTGGTCTACGTGTCCTTCTTCGGCGGACTGCTGACCATCGCGATCCTTGCCCTGCGCGCCAACACGAACCTGATCCTCGCCTCGGGCCTGCCCGTTCCCGATCACCTGCTCAAGGCCAGGAAGGTGCCCTATGGCATCGCGATCGGCATCGGCGCCTTCCTCGCCTATCCGTCCTCGCCGCTGATGTTCGCGGCGCTCGGTTGAGCGGCTGCTGCCAAACTCGTTTTCATGGTCGTCCTGCCAGCCCCGGTTGAAGCGCCGGGGTTGATGCCTGTTCGCGATCCTTGCGCCGTTAGCCTCGCATTAACCATGCGCGTAAGGCGCTTATTAACCATAATTACACCATTGCCGGTCAATGTGGGCGGATAGGAAAGTCCGCAGCCCCAGGGAAACCACATGAGACCGGCGCGAATCATCATTCTGGCAGTGGCCGTCGTTTCGGCCGGCGTCGCAGGGCTTCTGGCCCTGAAGGTCGCCGGCGGGCGCGCGCCCGTTCAGACCGAAGCCGTCGTCGAGCGCGAGCCGACCGTCAGGGTGCTGGTCGCCAGGGAAAGCCTGCCGGTCGGCGCGCGCCTCAATCCGGAAACGATCGCCTGGGCGGCCTGGCCGGAAGGCTCGGTCGTCGAGGGGTTCATCACCGAGCAGAGCCGGCCGGATGCGATGGAGAGCCTCAACGGCGCCATCGCCCGCATGCCGATCTTCAACGGCGAACCGATCCGCCAGGAGAAGATCGCCGACGCGAGCAACCGCATCATGTCGTCGCTGCTGCCATCGGGCAAACGGGCGGTCGCGACGGAAATCTCGGTCGCCACGGGCGCCGGCGGCTTCATCCTGCCGAACGACCGCGTCGATGTCATCATGGTGCGCAAGAGCCCGGAAGGCTCCTACATAACCGAGACCGTGCTGTCGAACGTGCGCGTGCTCGCCATCGACCAGCAGATCCAGGAAAACGAGGACGGCTCGAAATCCGCCGTCGGCACCACCGCGACGCTGGAACTCACGCCCGACCAGACGAAGGTGATCGCCGTCGCCCAGCAGATGGCCGAGCGCCTGTCGCTGGCGCTGCGCAGCATCGCGGATGCCCAGGAAGCCGATACCGGCGCGGCCGACTACCTTCTCAGCGGCGGCGACGGCATGCCGATCATCCAGGTGATCAAGACCGGCGAAATCGTAAACGGCGGCGCGCCCGCAGCCCAGAAGTGACCAGGAGCTGACCCGTGTTTGGAATCACAAGGACTTTTCGGGCTTCTGTTGCCGGCGGGCTCAGCGTCTGCCTGGCGCTGTCCGGCCTGCCGGAGGTCGTGTTCAACGGCACGCCGGCGCTTGTCGCCGAAGCGGCGACCGCTTCCGTCATCCGCATCAACGACAGCGGCCCCGGCGCCCGCAAGGCGGTCAAGCTCGGCCTCAACAAGGCGATCGTGGTGGACCTGCCGACCGATGCGCACGATATCCTCGTCGCCGATCCGGGCAAGGCGGACGCGGTCACCCGCACCTCGCGCCGCATCTACCTCTTCGGCAAGGAAGTGGGCCAGACCAACATCTTCATCTTCGGGCCGGGCGGCGAGGAGATCGTCAGCATCGACCTCACGGTCGAGCGCGACATCGACGGGCTCCAGGCGAACCTGCGCCGCTTCATTCCCGACTCCGACATCCAGGTCGAGATCATGTCGGACAACATCGTGCTGAACGGCACCGTGCGCACCCCGCAGGACGCCAAGCGAGCCGAGGAGATCGCGGGAATCTTCCTGCGAGGCGGTGAGGCGACGACCCGCAACATCACGGCCCAGGGCAACAACGGCGATGCGGCGATCTTCGGCGAAGTGCGCCAGCGCTCCCAGGTCGTCAACATGCTCAAGATCGACGGCGAGGACCAGGTGACGCTGAAGATCACCGTGGCGGAAGTCAGCCGCCAGGTGCTCAAGCAACTCGGCTTCAACGGCTCCGCGCAGGGGTCGAATGCAGGCATCTCCTTCCGCAACCCGACCAATCTCGGCGGGGCTGCGGACTGGGTCTCCAACGGCGTCGCCTCCGGCACGATCGGCGGCCTCGCCCTTGCCAGCAGCATGAGCGCCATGGAACAGGCCGGCGTGATGCGGACCCTTGCCGAACCGAGCCTGACGGCGATTTCCGGCGAAGAGGCCCGCTTCTATGTCGGCGGCGATTTCCGCCTTCCGACCGAGCAGACGATCGATGGCGGCGACGACGGGGAAACGCCGACGGTCACCCGCAGCATTTCCCAGGTCGAATACGGCATCCGGCTGAATTTCCGCCCGGTCGTGCTGTCGCCCGGCCGCATCAGCCTGCGCGTCGAGACGGAGGTCTCCGAACCGACCTTCGAAGGATCGGCGACCTATGGCGGCCTCAATACCATTCCCGGCATGACGGTGCTCGGCATCCGGCGCCGCGAGGCCACGACGAGCGTCGAGCTGCCGTCGGGCGGATCGATCGTCATCGCCGGCCTCGTCAAGGACGATATCCGCCAGGCCGTCTCCGGCCTGCCGGGCCTGTCGAAGATCCCGATCTTCGGCACGCTGTTCCGCTCCAAGGACTTCGTGCGCAACGAGACGGAAATGGTCATCATCGCCACGCCCTATCTCGTGCGGCCCGTCGCGCGCACCGCGCTCCAGCGTCCGGACGACAATTTCAATGCGACCAACGATGCGGCGAGCTTCTTCCTCGGCAAGGTGAACAAGATCTACGGCCGCAAGGAACAAGCCGTGCCGGCGGGTAACTACCACGGCTCCATCGGCTTCATCTACAAGTGACGGGACGGGACATGCGCGACACGACCAGCAAGACTTGGCTCCCCGCAAGGAACCGCACCATGCACCAGACCCTGCCGATGCGCGCCGCGCTCGCGGCGACCCTCGTCCTGTCCGCCACCCTGCTTGCCGGTTGCGGCGCGCGGCCGGACAGGTCCGCCACGGCGTCGATCCCGGACGACTACCGCACGCGCCACCCGATCGTGCTGTCCGAGACCGCGCAGACGATGGACATTCCCGTCGCCATCGGCGACCGGGCGCTGACGATGGCGATGCGCGACAACATCCGCGGCTTTGCCGCCGACCATGCCGCAAAATCGCGCAGCGCCGTGCAGATCATGCTGCCGCGCGGCTCGGCCAATGCTGCGACGGCGAACAACCTGCGCAAGGATATCCGCACGACGCTGACGGTGGCGGGCGTGAAGCGCGACCAGTTGATCGAGACGAGCTATGATGCGAGCGGCTACGGCGCCAATGCGCCGATCCGGCTTGCCTTCTTCGCCATCACTGCCCAGACCGGCCCGTGCGGCCAATGGCCGGAAGATCTCGTCGTCAACACGATGGAGAACAGGAACTACCACAATTTCGGCTGCGCATCGCAGGCGAACCTTGCCGCCCAGATCGCCAATCCGATGGACCTCGTGCAGCCGCGCGGCATGACCGAGATCGATGCGGCACGGCGCTCCAATGTTATTGACGATTATCGCGATATCGGCCAACCGCCGCTCTGATCGACGGCTAGGGCAGGCACATATCCATCCGGTCCGCCGGACACCAGGAACGGGCATGACGATGAGCACAGTAGACTACACCATCGAGCGCGGGGGCGCAGCCGAGGCGGAGGAGACGGTCCGGTCCGCCGAACTGGAGGGCGTGCGCCCGCTGCCGCGCATCTCGGTCCATGCCTTCTGCGAAAGCGAGGCCATGCTGCGCACCATGGAGCGTTGCGGCCAGGACCGCCGCATGGCCAAGGTGAGCCTCCGGGTCTCCAGCGCCAGCATCGCGGCGGCGGCCAACATGTTCGCCTCGGCCCCGACGCCGAACCTTTTGATCCTGGAGACCTCGACGGAACCGCGCGGCATCATGGACGAGCTCGCCCCGCTCGCCGAGGTCTGCGATCCCAGCACCAAGGTCATCATCGTCGGCAGCTACAACGACATTCCGCTCTACCGCGACCTCATCCGCAACGGCATTTCCGAATACATGGTCGGCCCCGTCGGCATGGCCGAGATCCTCAACGCCATGTCGACGATCTTCGTCGATCCCGATGCCGAACCGCTCGGCCGCACCATCGCCTTCATCGGCGCCAAGGGCGGCGTGGGGTCCTCGACGATCGCGCACAATTGCGCCTTCGACATTTCGAGCCTCTTTCAGACGGAGGTGATCCTCGCCGACCTCGATCTGCCCTACGGCACGGCCAATATCGACTTCGACCAGGATCCGCCGCAGGGCATTTCCGAGGCGATCTACGCGCCGGAGCGGCTCGACGAGATGTTCCTCGACCGCCTGCTGACCAAGTGCTCCGAGCGCCTGTCGCTGCTTGCGGCGCCCTCCATGCTCGACCGCGCCTACGATCTCGAGCGCGGCTCCTTCCAGCCGATCGTCGAGGTGCTGCAGCGCAGCGCGCCGGTGACCGTGCTCGACGTGCCGCATGCCTGGTCGGAATGGACGCGCACGCTGCTGTCGGAGGTCGACGAGCTGGTGATCACCGCGGTGCCGGACCTTGCGAACCTGCGCAACACCAAGAACATGCTCGACGCCTTGAAGAAGCTTCGGCCGAACGACAAGCCGCCGCACCTGATCCTCAACCAGGTCGGCCTGCCGAAGCGGCCGGAGATCGCGACGGACGATTTCTGCGAACCGCTCGGCATCCAGCCGATCGCGGTCATTCCCTTCGACGCGCAGCTCTTCGGCACGGCCGCCAACAGCGGCCGCATGATCGCCGAGATGGACCGCAAGTCGCCGACGGCGGAGACCTTCTCGCAGATCGCCCATCTCGTGACGGGCCGCGCGACGATCAAGAAACCCAGAAAGACCGGCCTCGGCAATCTGCTCGGCCTCATCGGCAAGAAATAGGCCCGACGGGCGGCGCAACAGACTGGATGAAGTGGCATGTTCGGCAAACGCGGCAATGAAGGTTTCGGCAAGGGCGGCACGGCGGGCCAGGCGTTCCAGGCCACGCCGGCTCCCGTCACGACCGTGACGGCGGAGCGCCCGGTCGTGGCCGCGCCGCCGCCGCCCGCCCTCGAACCGGCCCCCGCCCCGGTGCCTGCGCCGGCTGCCGCCGTGCGCCGCCGTGCGCCGCGCACCGAAGACTATTACGACACGAAGAGCCAGGTCTTTTCCGCGCTCATCGACACGATCGACCTGTCGCAGCTCGCCAAGCTCGATACCGAGAGCGCGCGCGAGGAAATCCGCGACATCGTCAACGACATCATCACGATCAAGAATTTCGCGATGTCGATCTCCGAGCAGGAGGAACTGCTCGACGACATCTGCAACGACGTTCTCGGCTACGGTCCGCTGGAGCCGCTGCTGGCACGCGACGACATCGCCGACATCATGGTGAACGGCGCGGGCAAGACCTATATCGAAGTGGGCGGCAAGGTGCAGGAATCGGAGATCCGCTTCCGCGACAATGCCCAGCTCCTGTCGATCTGCCAGCGCATCGTCAGCCAGGTCGGCCGCCGCGTCGACGAATCGAGCCCGATCTGCGACGCCCGCCTGCCGGACGGCTCGCGCGTCAACGTCATCGCCCCGCCGCTCGCCATCGACGGCACGGCGCTCACCATCCGCAAGTTCAAGAAGGACAAGCTGACGCTCGACCAGCTCGTCCGCTTCGGCTCGATCACGCCGGAAGGCGCGGCGCTGCTCCAGATCATCGGCCGGGTGCGCTGCAACCTCGTCATCTCCGGCGGCACCGGCTCGGGCAAGACGACGCTGCTCAACTGCCTGACGAACTATATCGACCGGGACGAGCGCGTCATCACCTGCGAGGATTCGGCCGAACTCCAGCTCCAGCAGCCCCATGTCGTGCGCCTCGAAACCCGCCCGCCGAACATCGAGGGCGAGGGCGAGATCACCATGCGCGACCTCATCAAGAACTGCCTGCGCATGCGGCCCGAACGCATCATCGTCGGCGAAGTGCGCGGACCGGAGGTGTTCGACCTCCTCCAGGCGATGAACACCGGCCACGACGGCTCGATGGGCACGATCCACGCCAACACGCCGCGCGAATGCCTTTCCCGCATGGAATCGATGATCGCCATGGGCGGCTACACGCTGCCGGCCAAGACGGTGCGCGAGATCATCGCCGGCTCCATCGACATCATCATCCAGGCCTCGCGCCTGCGCGACGGTTCGCGCCGCATCACCCACATCACCGAGGTGGTCGGCATGGAAGGCGACGTCATCGTCACGCAGGACCTGATGCGCTTCGACATCCAGGGCGAGGACGCCAACGGGCGCCTCATCGGCAAGCACACGGGCACCGGCATCGGCAAGCCGCATTTCTGGGAGCGCGCCCGCTACTTCAACGAGGACAAGCGCCTGGCGGCAACGCTCGACGCGATGGAAAAGCCGTAAGGGGCCGGGATGTTCGGACTGGATATCACCATCGTCGCGATCTTCGCTTTGGCGGCCTTTTCCACCGCGGGCCTTGCCTATGGCCTGCTTTTCTCGCGCATCGAGGCGGCGAAGAAGACGGAAAGCCGCATGCGCCGCGTCCAGGCCGCCGAGACCGACCAGGGCAAGGCCAAGGCGGCGCGCGACCGCATGCAGGAACTGTCCAAGCGCCGCAAGTCCGTGCAGGATTCGCTGAAGGACCTGGAAAAGAAGCAGCAGGAACAGACCAAGCGCGTCGCCACCACGCTCAAGGCGAAGCTGGTCCAGGCCGGGCTTTCGATCAGCATCACGCAGTTCTACCTTCTCAGCGCCGCCGCCGGCATCTTCGTCTTCCTGCTGGCCCTTCTTGCCGGCTCAGGTCTTCTCGTCAGCGTCGGTGCCGCCTTCATCGCCGGCGTAGGCCTGCCGCGCTGGGTCGTCGGTTATCTCGTCAAGCGGCGGCTGAACAAGTTCCTCGAAGAGTTCCCCAACTCGCTCGACGTGATGACGCGCTCGATCAAGTCCGGCCTGCCGCTGACCGACGCGCTGCGCCTGATCGCCGCCGAAGGCCAGGAGCCGGTGCGCACCGAATTCCGCCGCCTGGTCGAGGCGCAGCAGGTCGGCCTCAGCGTGCCGGAAGCCTGCGCGCGCATGTTCACCAATATTCCCCTGCAGGAAGTCAACTTCTTCGCCATCGTCATCGCGATCCAGAGCCAGGCCGGCGGCAACCTGTCCGAAGCGCTCGGCAACCTCTCCCGGGTGCTGCGCGAACGGCGCAAGATGAGGGCCAAGGTGAATGCGCTGTCGATGGAGGCAAAGGCCTCGGCTGCCATCATCGGCGCCCTGCCGTTCATCGTCGCCTTCCTCGTCTACCTGACCTCGCCCAATTACATCATGATCCTGTTCCAGGATCCGCGCGGTCATCTCATTCTCGGCATTTCCGCCGTCTGGATGACCATCGGCATCGTCGTGATGCGCAACATGATCAACTTCGACATCTGAGGGGCAGGGCATGTCGGGACTCGTCACCACCCTTACCGATCCGGCGGTGTTGCTGCCGGCCTTCGTGATGATCGCGGTGCTCGCGACGGTCTACACGCTTGCCATTCCCTATCTCGACCGCGGCGACCTCGACAAGCGCATGAAGTCCGTGGCGCTGGAGCGCGAGCAGATGCGGGCACGCGAACGCGCCCGCATGAGCGCCGAGGCCTCCCAGAGCAAGGCCTCGCTGCGCGCCCAGCACAATACGTCCGTGCGCCAGGTCGTCGAACGGCTCAACCTGCGCGAGGCGCTGGTCGACGCCAACACGATGAACCGCCTGCGCCAGGCCGGCTACCGTTCGCAGAACGCGCTCAACATCTTCCTCTTCGCGCGCTTCGTCCTGCCCTTCGTCGTCGCCGCCGCCGCCGCCTTCTACATCTTCTTCCTCGGCTTCCTCGGCGACAAGCCGCTGCCGATGCGCGTCCTGGCGACGGTCGTCGCCGCCTATATCGGCTTCTACCTGCCGAACCTCTACATCTCCAACCGGGTGTCGAAGCGCCAGCTTTCGATCAAGCGCGCCTGGCCGGATGCGCTCGACCTCATGCTGATCTGCGTCGAATCCGGTATTTCCATCGAGGTCGCCTTCAAGCGCGTGGCCGACGAGATCGCCATGGCCTCGCCGGAACTGGCCGAGGAGCTGGTGCTGACCAATGCGGAACTCTCCTTCCTCCAGGAGCGCCGTGCGGCCTATGAAAACCTCGGCACGCGCGTCGGCCTCGATACGGTGAAATCCGTGACGCAGGCCCTCATCCAGGCCGAGCGCTACGGCACGCCGCTCGCCCAGGCGCTGCGCGTGCTCGCCCAGGAATGCCGCGACCAGCGCATGAACGAGGCGGAGAAGAAGGCCGCCGCCCTGCCGCCGAAGCTGACCGTGCCGATGATCCTGTTCTTCCTGCCCGTGCTCGTCGCCGTCATCCTCGGCCCCGCCGGCATCCAGGTCGCCGACCGTTTCTGAAGAGACCCGCAGACCGATCAAAAAGCGCCCCGGTCGAGATATCGGCCGGGGCGAGGTCGTGCTTGGGAGCCAAGTGTCGATAGTTTCAGCAAAACTGTGCGGCGGTTTTGCGTCCGCGCGCATCGGGGAGAAAAGATCAGTTGGTATTGCCGCTATCGTCCGCGGCGAGCTTCTTCCAGGCGTTCTGCTGGGTCAGCATCGAGCGCAGATAGGCGACGTTCGCCTCGGCCTGCTCGGAGGTCAGCTCGCGGCGGGCGATGGTCTCCGCCTCTTGGAAGCGGCCCTGGAGGCCGACGGCGAGCGCCAGGTTCTGCCGTACGCCGCTGTCGGCGCCGGGCTGCGCGGCGGCGGAGCGCAGGTAGGTCTCAGCGGTCTTCAGGTCCTTCGCCAGGAGATAGGACATGCCGAGATTGGACAGGACCGAAGGCTCGTTCGGATTGATGTCGAGCGCCTCGCGGTAGCGCCCGCGCGCCTCGCCGGCGCGGCCGAGCTGGTCGAGGATGGCGCCTTCGGCCGATTTCAGCCGCCAGTCCGGCCGGTCCGGCGTCTGCGCGCGCAGGATCGTGCTCAGCGCCTGTTCGAGCTGGCCGGCGGCGGCCTGCGCCTTGCCATAGGCGGCGAGCACCTCGCGGTCGCTCGGATTGCTGATGGCGACCTGCTGCATGACGGCGAGCGCCTGGTCGTTGCGTCCGGTCATGCGCAGCACATTGGCATAGTTCATGCCGATGGTGCGGTCCTTCGGGTTCTTCTCGTAGGCCCGGCCGATCGTTTCGGCGGCCCCCCGCAGTTCCGTCGCATTCATCTCGGACACCGGCTTGGTCATTTTCGGAATGGAGCCGGTCGTGATGTTGCTCTTGCCCGCACAGCCCGCCACCGCCACCGCGATGGCAAGACATGCTGCGCCTTTCAAAAACCCAGCGCGAAGTGACGTACGCGTGACGGAAGCGGCCATGATCTGTCCCCGAAGCGATTCCCGCATGTCGCGGCGGTCAAGGAATCACGCCGCAATCTCCGCTCCAGCAATAATCTGTTAACCCTAACAGAGTGTTAATCGCCTGATTCTCAAGCCCTGCCCAAAGGTTCCGCCATGGCCCCCTTCCAGTTCATCGACCGGCCCTCTCCCTTCAACACGAAGAACGGCAAGACGCTGCCGATCTTCGCGATCACGCCGGCCCATATCGAGACCGGCACGATCGACCCGATCGCGCTCGACTGGGCGAGGAAGGCTGGCTTCAAGGCGGAATCCGGGGCGCTGCTGATGGTGCCGACGGCGGACGGCCATCTGGGCGGCGCGCTCTTCGGCCTCGGCAGGAACCCGTCCGATGCGCCCTTCCTGACAGGCAAGCTCGCCCGCACGCTGCCGGCCGGCGACTGGCATATCGAAACCGCCCCGCTGACGGCCAACCGCCTGGCGCTCGGCTACGGCCTCGGCAGCTACCGCTTCGAGCGCTACAAGGCCTCCGCCTCGGAAGCCCCGACCCTGCTCATCCCTGGTGATGCCGACGCAACAGACATCAAGCGTCAGCTTGCCGGCGTCTTCCTCGCTCGCGACCTCATCAACACGCCGACCAACGACATGGGCCCCGAAGCGCTGGAGGACGTTTTCCGCGCGCTCGGCGAACACTACAAGGCGAAGGTCTCCGTCATCACCGGCGATGATCTGCTGAAGGAGAACTTCCCGCTCATCCACACGGTCGGCCGCGCCGCCGCGCAGGCGCCGCGCCTGCTCGAACTCACCTGGGGCAAGAAAGGCCACAAGCGCGTGACGCTCGTCGGCAAGGGCGTGTGCTTCGATACCGGCGGCCTCGACATCAAGCCGGCCTCGTCCATGCTTTTGATGAAGAAGGACATGGGCGGTGCGGCGAACGTCATGGGCCTCGCGCTGATGATCATGGACGCCAAGCTGAAGGTGGAGCTGCGCGTGCTCCTGCCGGTCGTCGAGAACGCGATCTCGGCGAACGCC
Source organism: Shinella sp. HZN7 (assembly GCF_001652565.1). Classification (NCBI taxonomy): domain Bacteria; kingdom Pseudomonadati; phylum Pseudomonadota; class Alphaproteobacteria; order Hyphomicrobiales; family Rhizobiaceae; genus Shinella; species Shinella sp. HZN7. The sequence continues at coordinate 4,415,657 of NZ_CP015736.1, forward strand.
TTCCGCCCCGGCGATATCTACAGGAGCCGCAAGGGCCTCACCGTCCAGATCGACAATACCGACGCCGAAGGTCGCCTGATCCTTGCCGATGCGCTCGCCTATGCGGACGAGGACGAGGCCGACCTCATCATCGACATGGCGACGCTGACGGGCGCCGCCCGCGTTGCGCTCGGCCCGGACCTGCCGCCCTTCTTCACCGACGACGAGGACCTCGCGCACGACCTTACCGAGGCAAGCCTGACGGTGGACGACCCGATGTGGCGCATGCCGCTCTACATGGGCTACGACAAGGACGTTTCCGCCCGTATCGCCGACCTCACCAACGCCCCCTCGGGCGGCATGGCGGGCTCGATCACCGCTGCGCTGTTCCTCAAGCGCTTCGTCACCCGCAACAAGCGCTGGGCGCATTTCGACATCTACGGCTGGGCGCAGGCCGAGCGGCCGCATTCGCCCGTCGGCGGCGAGGCGCAGGCCATCCGCGCGCTCTACCATCACCTGCGCAAGGCGGCGGCCTGAGCGGCGGCTTTTCTTCCGGGAAACGATACGGTATCGTAACGAAAATGCCGTCCTGCCCGGAGACGCCGTGCCGCTAGATCTGACCCCATCGCAGGCGCTCGGCCTCTGGCACGCGGTGACGCTGCAGCAGGTCCACGAGGATGGGCGCGACCTGACCTTGCGCCAACTGGCGATCCTGCTGGAGATCTACCTCGTGCCACCGCCGCATACGGTGCGGGGGCTGGCGGCCAAGCTGGGCGTGACCAAGCCGGTGATCACCCGGGCGCTCGACACGATGGGCGAGCAGGGCCTCGTCACCCGCATGCGCGACGACCGCGATCGCCGCAACGTCATCATCAAGCGCACCGTGGACGGCGCGCTCTATCTCGAACGCCTCGGCGATCTCATCATCGCCCGGGGCCGCGCGCAAAACCCCTGAACCGGCCCCCCTGAACCGGCCCCGTGAGACCAGATCCATGAACGCCCTGCCAGACCGCCGTCTCAACGCCTTCCGACCGGACCTTGCCGAGGAGGCCCTGCGCGGCACCGTTGCGGCCGCGCACTATGTCACGGGCACGCCGGCCGTCGTGGCGCAGCCCGTCGCCGCGCTGCGCCCCCGGCCGGATGCCGCCGCCGGCATCGATACCGAGCTCCTGTTCGGCGAGGGCGTGCGCGTGCTCGACCGGGCGGAGGGCTGGGCCTGGGTGAAATCCGATTTCGACGGGTATGTCGGCTACCTGCCGGAGGCGGCGCTCGATGCGGATGGCCCTGCGGCGACCCCTGCAGCGACCCATGTCGTCGCCGTGCCGCGCACCTTCGCCTATTCCGGCCCGGATCTGCGCACGCCCGCCGCCTTCGCCCTGTCGATCGGTAGCCGGGTAACGGTTGTCGGCGAGAGCGAGACGCGCGGCACCCGCTACCTGACGCTCGCCGGCGGCCAGTCGGTCGTTGCCGGTCATTGCCTTGCGATCGGGGAGCGGGCAGGGGACGACTATGTCGCCATCGCCGCCCGGTTCCTGGAGACGCCCTATCTGTGGGGCGGCCGCTCGGGCTTCGGCCTCGACTGCTCGGCCCTGGTGCAGCTTTCGATGATGATGACGGGCCGCGCCGTGCCGCGCGACAGCGACATGCAGGCCGGCGGCCTCGGCACGCCGATCGAGCGCGCCGCGCTTCGCCGCGGCGACCTCGTCTTCTGGAAAGGCCATGTGGCGATCATGGAAGACGAGGCGACCATCATCCACGCCAATGGCCACACGATGAGCGTGGCGCGCGAGGGGCTGGATGCGGCCATCGAGCGCATCGGCTGGCTCTACGCGCAGCCGACCGGCTATCGCCGGCCCTGACGCGCGCCGGGCCGCGCCGGCCGGCGCAAGCGGGCTCTCAATATCCTGCGCTGCGGTCGACCAGATGCTCCAGCGGCCTGCCGCTTTCGAGCCGTTCGATCTGCGCCGCGACGTGGCGGAAGAGCGCGGCGACATCCGATGCCGCCGAGGCATGCGGCGTCATGAACACCTTGTCCATCTCCCAGAACGGACTTTCGAGTGGCAGCGGCTCCTGCTCGAAGACGTCGAGCGAGGCGCCGTGCAGCGTGCCGTCGTTGAGGGAGGCGACGATATCGGCCTCCACCTGGCTGCCGCCACGCCCGGCATTGATGAAGACCGGGGCGCCGAACGGGCCCTTGCGGCTGAGGCGGGTGAAGAGGCCCGTATTGTAGATGCCCTTCGTCTCCGGCGTCAGCGGCAGGAGGCCGACGAGGATGTCGGTCCTGCCGAGGAAGGCGTCGAGGCCTGCCTCGTCGAACGTCTCGAAGCCCTCCACCTTGCGGCCGCTCTTCGACCAGCCGATGACGTTGAAGCCGAGCATCTTCAGCTTCCTGGCGGAATCCTGCCCGAGCACGCCGAAACCCATGATGCCGACGGTCAGGTCCTTCGCTTCCGGCTGGGCGAGCTCGCGCCAGATGCGCTTTTCCCGCTGCGCCTCATACGCCTGGTGCTGGCGCAGGTGCAGGAGGCACTGCATCACCACCCACTCGCTCATGCGCGTCGTCAGCGTCTCGTCGACGAAGCGCACGAGCGGCACGTTGGGCAGGCCCGGCAGCGTCAGCACATGGTCGACGCCCGCGCCGCCGGAAAACACCACCTTCAGGTCCTTCGCCCGCGAGAAGAGATCGGCGCCCGGCTTCCAGACCACGGCATAGTCGATGCCGGAGAGGTCGCGGTTGCGGTTTGCCGGATGCACGAGATTGATCACCTCGCGGTCCGCAAAGGCGCCCTTCAGCGCGGCGGCGACCTGTTCCTGGTCGAATTTCAGGTCGATGATGACGGGGCTTTTCGTCTGCATGCTGGTTCCTGCTACTGACGGATGCTCTCGCTGCGGACCGCTTCGAGATTGAAGGCAGCGGCCATCAGCGCCTTGGTATAGGCTTCGTGCGGCCGTTCGATGATGTCCCTGGCCGACCCCTTCTCCACCACCTGCCCGCCGCGCATGACGATGATGTCGTTGGCGAGCGCGCGCACGACCTTGAGGTCATGGCTGATGAAGAGATAGGCGAGGTTGTGCTTGGCCTGCAGGTCGCGCAGGAGCTCCACCACCTGCGCCTGCACGCTCATGTCGAGCGCCGAGGTCGGTTCGTCGAGCATGACGAATTCCGGCTTCAGCACCATGGCGCGGGCGATCGCGATGCGCTGGCGCTGGCCGCCGGAGAATTCGTGCGGGTAGCGCCAGCGGGTCGTGGGATCGAGGCCGGTCTCCTCCAGCGCGGCGGCGACGCGGCGGTCGCGCTCCGCCTCGGAGAGCGACGGCTCATGGACTTTCAGGCCCTCTGCGACGATATCGGCGACCGACATGCGCGGCGAGAGCGAACCGAAGGGATCCTGGAAGACGATCTGCATGCGTCGGCGCAAGGGCCGCATCTCGCTGAAGGAATGGCCGGCAATATCCTGCCCGACGAAGGCGATGCGGCCCTTCGAGGCGATGAGCCGCGTCAGTGCGAGGCCGAGTGTCGTCTTGCCGGAGCCGGATTCGCCCACCACGCCGAGCGTGTGGCCGGCGCGCAGCGTGACGTCGATGCCGTCGACCGCCTTCACATGATCGACGACGCGGCGCAGGAAGCCCGCCTTGATCGGGAACCAGACCTTGACGTCCTGCGCCTCGATGACGATGGGCTGGCTGTCGTCGCCCGGGCGCGGCTCGCCCTTGGGCTCGGCGGCGAGCAGGTGGCGGGTATAGGCGTGCTGCGGGTTGGAGAAGATCTCCTCCACCGGACCGGTCTCGACGATCTTGCCCTTGGTCATCACGCAGACCCGGTCGGCGAACTTGCGGACGATGCCGAGGTCGTGGGTGATGAAGAGCATGGACATGCCATGCTCTTCCTTCAGCGACTTCAGGAGCTCCAGGATCTGCGCCTGCACGGTGACGTCGAGCGCGGTGGTCGGCTCGTCGGCGATCAGCAGCTCCGGGCGGTTGGCGAGCGCCATGGCGATCATCACGCGCTGGCGCTGGCCGCCGGAAAGCTCGTGCGGATAGGCGGCGAGGCGCTTTTCCGGCTCGCGGATGCCGACCTGGTTGAGCAGTTCGAGGATTTTGGCGCGCGCGGCCGGGCCCTCGATGTCCTGGTGCAGCTTCAGGATCTCGCCGATCTGCCGCTCGATGGAGTGCAGCGGATTGAGCGAGGTCATCGGCTCCTGGAAGATCATCGTGATGTCGTTGCCGCGCACGTTCCGCAGCGTCGTATCGGACGCCTTCAAGAGGTCCTTGCCGTTGAAATGGACCTCGCCGGAGGGGTGGCTGGCGGCCGGGTAGGGCAGCAGCTTCAGGATCGAGTTCGCCGTCACGGACTTGCCGGAGCCGGATTCGCCGACAAGCGCCACGACCTCGCCGCGGCGGATGTCGAAGGAGACGCGGTCGACGGCGAGCGTGGTGTTGCCGCCCTGGTGGAAGGCGACGGAGAGGTCGCGGACGGACAGGATGGTTTCGGGAGCGCTCACCGGAAGGTCTTCCTCGGATCGAAGGCGTCGCGCGTCGCTTCGCCGACGAAGATCAGCAGCGACAGCATGACGGACATGACGACGAAGGCGGTGAGGCCGAGCCACGGCGCCTGGAGATTGTTCTTGCCCTGCGCGACCAGTTCCCCGAGCGAGGGCGAGCCCGGCGGCATGCCGAAGCCGAGGAAATCGAGCGAGGTGAGCGTGGTGATCGAGCCCGACAGGATGAAGGGCAGGAAGGTCAGCGTCGCCACCATGGCGTTCGGCAGGAGGTGCCGGTACATGATCGTCGCATTGCCGACGCCGAGCGCACGGGCCGCCCGCACATACTCGAAATTCCGCGCGCGCAAGAATTCGGCGCGCACCACGCCGACGAAGCCGACCCAGGAGAAGAGCAGCATGATGCCGAGCAGGATCCAGAAGCCCGGCGGCAGGATGGCGGCGATGATCAGCAGGATGTAGAGCACCGGCATCGAGGACCAGATCTCGATGAAGCGCTGCATCAGGAGGTCCGTCCAGCCGCCGAAATAGCCCTGCACGGCGCCGGCCGTCACGCCGACGATCGCCGAGGCGATGGTGAGCACGAGGCCGAACAGCACGGAGATGCGGAAGCCGTAGATGACGCGGGCGAGCACGTCGCGCGCCTGGTCGTCGGTGCCGAGCCAGTTGAGGTTGGCGAGCGTGCAGTTCGGGTCATCGGCGCCGCCCGGATAGCCGGCGCACCGCTCTTCCCCGGCCATCAGCCAGAAGGGCTTCGTCGGCGCGGAATGCGGGATGTTGGAATTCGTCGTGTTGTAGGAATAGCGGATCGGCGGCCAGATCATCCAGCCATTGGCCTCGATCTCTTCCGTGATGAAGTCCGAGCGATAGTCCGTCTCGGCAAGGAAGCCGCCGAACTTCTCCTCCGGGTAATCGACAAGGACGGGAACGAGGATCTCGCCCTTGTAGGAGGCAAGGACCGGCCGGTCGTTGGCGATGAACTCGGCGAACAGGCTGAGGATGAAGATGACGAGAAAGATCCACAGCGACCAGTAGCCGCGGCGGTTCGCCTTGAAGTTCTCCCAGCGGCGCAGGTTCGTCGGGTTGAGCAGGCCTTTCCTCGGCGGGGCGATCGGCGTTGTCTCCGTGACGGCGCTCATCACACGTCCCTCCGCTCGAAATCGATGCGCGGGTCGACCCAGGTGTAGATGAGGTCGGAGATGAGGCTGACGACGAGGCCCATCAGCGAGAAGATGAACAGCGTCGCGAAGACGATCGGATAGTCGCGCCGCACGATGGAATCATAGCCGAGGCGGCCGAGGCCATCGAGCGAGAAGATATATTCGATGAGCAGCGAGCCGGTGAAGAAGGCCGAGATGAAGGCGCCGGGGAAGCCGGCGATGATGATCAGCATGGCGTTGCGGAAGACATGGCCGTAAAGCACCTGCCGCTCGTTGAGACCCTTCGCACGGGCGGTGGTGACATATTGTTTCTTGATCTCGTCGATGAACGAGTTCTTCGTCAGGAGCGTCGTCGTGGCGAAGGCGGACAGCAGCAGCGTGATCAGCGGCAGCGTCATGTGCCACATGTAGTCGAGCGGTTTCTGCCACCAGGCGAGGCTGTCGAAATTGTCCGAGACGATGCCGCGCAGCGGGAACCAGTCGAGGAAGGAGCCGCCGGCGAAGAGCACGATCAGGAGGATGCCGAAGAGGAAGCTCGGCACGGCGTAACCGATGATGATGATGCCCGAGGTCCACACGTCGAAGGCCGAGCCGTCCTTCACCGCCTTGCGGATGCCGAGCGGGATGGAGATGGCGTAGGAGAAGACGAGGATCCACACGCCGAGCGAGATGGAGACCGGCATCTTCTGGGCGATCAGGTCGACCACGGAGGTGTTGCGGAAGAAGCTCTCGCCGAAATCGAAGCGCAGATAGTCCCACATCATGGTGAAGAAGCGTTCGAGCGGCGGCTTGTCGAAGCCGAACTGCTTTTCCAGCTTGGCGATGAATTCCGGATCGAGGCCGCGCGCGCCGCGATAGGCGCTGTCCTGCCCGACATCCTGCAAAACGTCGCCGCCACCGCCGGAGAGGCGGTCGCCGGAACTCTGGCTGGTGAGGTCGGAAATCACCTGCTCGACCGGGCCGCCCGGGGCGAACTGCACGATCGCGAAGGAAATCGCCATGATGCCGAAGATCGTCGGGATCATCAGCAGGATGCGTCGCAGGATATAGGCGCCCATCAGCGATTACCCGCTGCAGCCGGTTGCCGGTCTTCTCGTCTTGGCGCAGTCCCGTCGGTCAAGCCCAAACCTTCCTTCTGCCGCCGCTTCGCGCGGCGGTGATTCGTCATCGCTATATGGAGCCGAGGACGCCGCACGGCGCAAGCCCCGGCTCATTTCGCGGCATTCTTCGACCACCAGACATCGGGAAAACCGAGGCTGTAATAGGGCAGCTCCGCCGGGCGGGCGAGGTGGTTCCAATAGGCGACCTGCTGGGATTTGGAATAGAACATCGGCACCAGAAAGTGATGGGCGAGCAGGACGCGGTCGAGCGCATGGGTCGTCGCCACCAGTTCGGCGCGGTTCGGCGCGAAGACGATGCGGCGGATCAGTTCGTCGATCGCGGGATCGGCGATGCCGGCATAGTTTTTCGAGCCCTGCTGGTCGACGGAGGCCGAGCCCCAATAATCGCTCTGCTCGTTGCCCGGCACCAGCGTCTGCGCCCAGATGCCGTAGATCATGTCATAGTCGAAGGCGCGCACGCGGTTGGTGTATTGCGAGGCGTCCACCGTGCGGATGCGGGCGTCGATGCCGATGTCGGTGAGGCTCTTGACGTAGGGCAGGACGGTGCGCTCCTGCGAAGGATTGGAGAGCAGGATCTCGATGCCGAAGGGCTCGCCCGTCTTGACGTTCGTCATCTTCCGGTTCTTGAGCTCGTAGCCCGCCTCCTTGAAGAGCATCATGGCCTTGCGCAGGTTCTCGCGCGTCTTCTGCGGGTCGCCGGCGACGGGATTGGTGTAGGGCGTGGTGAAGACGGCGGGCGGGACCTTGTCCTTCAGCTCTTCGAGGATTTCCTTTTCGCGCCCTTCCGGCAGGCCGGAGGAGGCCAGCTCGGTGCCCCAGAAATAGCTGTCGATGCGGTTGAGCCTGCCATAGGCGAGGTTCTTGTTGAGGCTTTCGAAGTCGTAGGCGTAGTTCAATGCCTCGCGCACCCGCTGGTCCTTGAACCGCTCGCGGCGCAGGTTCGGCACGAAGGCCTGCATGATGCCGACGGCACGCAGCGGGTTTTCGATCTCCTCGCGCACGATGCGGCCGTCCTTCACCGCCGGAAAATCATAGGCCGTCATCCAGTGGCTGGAGCTGTTGTCGCGGTAGAAGTCGACATTGCCGGCGCGGAAGGCCTCGAACTCCACGTTCCGGTCGCCGAAGAACGTATAGCTGATCACGCCGAAATTGTTCTGGCCGACATTCACGTTGAGGTCCTTGGCCCAATAGTCGTCGCGCCGCTCGAAGCGGATCGAGCCGCCCGCCTGGAAGGAGGCGATCCTGTAAGGCCCCGAGCCCATGACGGGCTCCAGCGTCGTGCGGCCGATGTCGCGCTTGTTGCCCTTGGCGTCCGTTCCTTCCCACCAGTGCTTCGGCACGATCGGGAACTGGCCGAGAATGTTGGGGAGCTCCTGGTTGTTCTTCTCGTCGAAGCGGAAGGTGACGTCGCGTTCGCCGGTCTTCTCCGCGGAAATCACATGGCGGTAGTAGTTGGCAAGAAGCGGATTGTGCTCCTTCGACTTGTCGAAGGAGAAGATCACGTCCTCGGGCGTCACCGGCTGGCCGTCGGCCCACGTCGCCTCCGGGCGCAGGCGGAAGGTGGCGTAGGCGATGTCGTCGGGATAGGAGACGGCCTCGGCGAGCAGGCCGTAGGAGGCGGTGATCTCGTCGTCGGCGGATTTCAGCAGCGTGTCGAAGACAAGCGACGTGACGCCGGTCGCGGCCTCGCCCTTCGAGAGAATGGGATTGAAGGTGTCGAATGTGCCGGTCTCGGACAGTTTCAGTTCGCCGCCCTTCGGCGCGTCCGGATTGACATAGTCGAAGCGATCGAAGTCGCCCGGGCGCTTCAATTCGCCGATGGTCGAGATGCCGGTGCGCCAGACGGGCTCCTTCGCCTCCTGGGCCCTTGCACCGCTCGCGGCCGCCAGCGACAGGGCGAGGGCGATGGTGAACACGATTTTCCCGGAGGCTGCCTGCATGCCGAAATCCCTTTCGTTTCGTTTGCCGAAGCGTGAACCAGAGAATAGGCAAAATCCGGGCAAATGACAGGTCTGCCATGAAAGGGGCGGTTTTTGGCGTGCCTATTCCGGGCGACGATTCACTTCCGCGAAAGGATGATCCCTTAACCTTTCGTCAGCGATTGCGATTTTCAGACCGGACGACGCCCGTGCATTCCATGCTTTCCCGATTGACCACCTGCCTTCTTGCCGCCGGACTTGCGCTGACCGCGCTTGCCGGGCCGCTTGCCGCCGAGGAGCGGCCGGCCAAGGAACTGTTCGGCGCCAAGCGCCTGCCGGCCAGGATGGCGGCGAGCCCCTATGGCTCCTATGCCAAGGGCTGCATTGCCGGCGCGGTGGCGATCCCGACGGACGGCCCGGCCTGGCAGGCCATGCGCCTGTCGCGCAACCGGCGCTGGGGGCATCCCGACATGATCGCGCTCATCGAACAGTTTTCGCAGGATGCGCAGAAGCTCGGCTGGCCGGGGCTGCTGCTCGGCGATATTTCCCAGCCGCGCGGCGGGCCGATGCTGTCGGGCCATGCCTCGCACCAGGTCGGGCTCGATGCCGACATCTGGTTCACGCCCATGCCCGACCGCCGGCTTTCGGCCGAGGAGCGCGAAAAGCTGCCCTTCACCTCCATGCTCGACAAGAGCAAGTTTCTGACCGTCGATTCGCGCCGCTGGACGTCTACGCACGCGCGGCTGGTCATGAAGGCGGCGAGCTACCCGCAGGTCGAGCGCGTCTTCGTCAACCCGGCCATCAAGAAGAAGCTGTGCGAGACCTGGCAGGGCGACCGCGCGCTGCTCGGCAAGGTGCGGCCGATCTACGGCCATGACGAGCACTTCCATATCCGCATCAAGTGCCCGGAAGGCGCGGTCGGCTGCAAGCCGCAGGCCCGCGTGCCGGCCGGCGACGGCTGCGATCAGTCGCTCGCCTGGTGGTTCACCAAGGAGCCGTGGGCAAAGCCCACGCCGAAGAAGGACGCCAAGCCGGTCAAGCCCTGGTACGTCAAGATGTCGGACCTGCCCAAGGCCTGCGGCACGGTGCTCGCCAGCGCCTCGCCCGCCTCCGAGCAGGAGGTGACCTACCGGGGCAATGGCGGTGTTTCCTCCACCGCGCTCGCCTTCTCCGGCGGCGGCGAGAGCCCGGCAGCCTCCATCGAATCGGTGATCGCCGCCGACACGACGCTGCCGGCCATCGTGCCGATCCCGATCCCGCGGCCGTTCCAGTAGCGCTGCATAGCCCCGTGCCTGCCAAGCCGGGGCTTTTCAAGCCACCACCGCTTTTGTATAAGGCGTTCAAATCGATTTAAAATCGCAGGGAACGCCCATGTCGCGCCAGAAATGCATCGCGCTCATCGCGCATGACGAGAAGAAGGACGACATGGCCGCCTTCGCGCGGCAGAACGAGAAGGTGCTGGCGCAGGCGAAGATCGTCGCGACCGGCACGACGGGCGGCCGGGTGCTGGAGGCCTGCCCGGGCCTCGACGTCACCCGCCTCAAGAGCGGCCCGCTCGGCGGCGACCAGCAGATCGGCGCGCTGATCGCGACGGGCGAGGTCGATCTCCTCATCTTCTTCGTCGACCCGCTGACCCCCATGCCGCACGATGTCGACGTCAAGGCGCTGATGCGGCTCGCCATCGTCTACGACATTCCGATGGCGCTGAACCGCGCGACGGCCGAACATCTGCTCGACTTTGCCGCCGTTTGACGGCACGTTCACCGGAAACCACCTCCACGCGAAATGAACGGGACAGCCTGATGGTACGGCCGAACGACAGCGAAACGAACTTCCCCTTTCCCATCCTGATCGGCGATATCGGCGGCACCAATGCGCGCTTTGCGCTGCTGGTCGATGCCTTCGCCGAGCCGAAGCAGTTCCCGATCGTCCAGACGGCCGATTTCAAGAATATCGATGACGCGCTCCAGCAATGCATCCTCGACACGACCTCGGTGCAGCCGCGTTCGGCCATCCTCGCACTCGCCGGCCCCATCGAGGGCGACGAGGTGCCGCTGACCAATTGCCCCTGGGTGGTGCGCCCGCGCGACATGATCGCCAATCTCGGCTTCGACGAGGTGCTGCTCGTCAACGATTTCGAGGCGCAGGCGCTCGCCGTCGCCTCGCTCGATGAGGGCGACCGCGAGAAGATCGGCCCCGGCACCGAGCGGCAGGCCGCCTCGCGCACTGTGCTCGGCCCCGGCACGGGGCTCGGCGTCGCCGGCCTCGTCTATGCGCGGCATAGCTGGATCCCGGTCCCAGGGGAGGGCGGCCATGTGGATGTCGGCCCGCGCAGCGAGCGCGACCACCAGATCTGGCCCTTCCTGGAGCCGATCGAGGGCCGCATCTCCGCCGAGCAACTGCTGTGCGGCCGCGGCATCATGAACATCTACCATGCCGTTTCGGCCGCCGACGGCGTCGATGCCCCGCTCGAAACCCCGGCGGACGTCACCTCCAAGGCCTTGGCCCAGGAGGACCGCGCGGCGATCGAGACCGTCTCGCTGTTCTCCACCTATCTCGGCCGCGTCGCCGGCGACATGGCGATGATCTTCATGGCCAAGGGCGGCGTGTTCCTGGCCGGCGGCATCTCGCAGAAGATCCTCCCCGCCCTGCGCGGGCCGGAATTCCGTGCCGCCTTCGAGGACAAGGCGCCGCACAGCGCGCTTTTGAAGACGATCCCGACCTATGTGGTCACCCATCCGGTCGCAGCCCTTGCCGGTCTTTCCGCCTTCGCCCGCATGCCGGACCGCTTTGGTGTTGCAACCGAGGGACGCCACTGGAAAAGGTGAAGCCTCCGCCGGCGCTTCGCCGCGCCCCGGACTCGCCAAAGAGGGGCCGAGCCCCTATAGAGCGGGTCCAGCGCGGCACATCCTCCCGGTGCCGCAGGACCGTGCAGGAAAGTCAGTTTATTGGCCGATAAGAGTCGAACCGAGCGCCCACACGTCAGCTCCGACACCGTCGCCACCGTGCTCAAGCGCATCATCGCCGAAAACGGCCGCGAGCACGTCCGTGGCTATATTCTGGCCATCCTCTGCCTCGCCGTCGTCGCCGGCACGACGGGTTTTACCGCCTGGATCATGGAATCGGTGGTCAACGAGGCCTTCGCCAACAAGCGCGCCGACCTCGTCGCCCTCATCTGCGGCTCGATCTTCATCGCCTTCGTGCTGCGCGGCTTCGCCACCTATTACCAGGCCGTCATCCTGTCGAAGATCGGCAACAACATCGTCGCGCGCTATCAGCGCCGGCTCTATTCGCACCTGATGGCGCTCAGCGTCGGCTATTTCAACGAATCGCGCTCGGCCTATCTCGCCGCCCAGATCAGCCAGAACGTCACCGGCATCCGCGATGTCCTGAACATGACGGTGACGTCGGTCGCGCGTGACTTCCTGACGCTCGTCGCCCTCATCGGCGTGATGATCTCCAAGGACTGGCTGCTGACGCTGATCGTCTTCGTCGTCGCCCCGCCGCTCCTGATCGGCCTGCGCTACGTCTCCAGGCGCCTGCGCAGCGCCACGCGCGAATCCGTCGAGCTCAACAGCCATGTGCTCGGCGCCATGCAGGAGACGATCCAGGGCATCGCCATCGTCAAGGCCTTCACCATGGAGGCGCAGCTTAAGACCAAGGTCGAGGGCATCATCGACCGGGCCGAAAGCCGCTCCAACCGCATCGCGCGGCTGACCGAACGCACCGCGCCGATGACCGAGACCTTCGCCGGTGCGGCGATTGCCGGCGTGCTCGCCTATGCGGCCTATCGCTCGATCTATGGCGGCGTGCTGCCGGGCGCCTTCTTCTCCTTCGTCACGGCGCTGCTGATGGCCTACGACCCGGCAAAGCGCCTCGCCCGCCTGCAGGTCTCGCTGGAGCGCGCGGTCGTCAATGCCCGCATGATCTACGAGGTCCTCGACCTGAAGCCGCGCCAGGCCGACCGGCCGGATGCAAAGCCTCTCGTCGTTTCCGATGCCACGATCACCTTCCGGGGCGTGCGCTTCGGCTATTCGGAAAACGAGGCGATCCTCAAGGGCGTGAGCTTCATCGCCGAGGGTGGCCGCACGACGGCGCTCGTCGGGCCGTCCGGCGCCGGCAAGTCGACGGTCATCAACCTCATCCCGCGCTTCTACGATCCGGAAGAGGGCGAGATCCTCATCGACGGGCAGGACATCGCCCATGTGACGAAACAGTCGCTGCGCAACGCCATCGCCTATGTCTCCCAGCAGCCCTATCTCTTCGAGGGCACGATCCGCGACAATATCCGCTACGGCCGCCCCGATGCGACGGATGCGGAGATCGAGGAGGCGGCGCGCCATGCCTATGCGCATGATTTCATCCTCGCCCAGCCGCTCGGCTACGACACGCCCGTCGGCGAGAACGGCGTGACGCTTTCCGGCGGCCAGCGCCAGCGGCTGTCGATCGCCCGTGCGCTGGTGCGGGGTGCGCCGATCCTCCTGCTCGACGAGGCGACCTCGGCGCTCGACACGGAATCCGAGCAGGCGGTGCAGAAGGCGCTCGACGAGGCGATGAGCGGGCGCACCGTGGTCGTCATCGCGCATCGGCTCTCCACCATCGTGCGGGCCGACAAGATCATCGTCATGCAGGGCGGAACGGTCGCCGAAGAGGGCACGCACGAGGCGCTTGCGAGCCGGGAGAACGGTCTCTACGCTCGCCTCAACAGCCTCCAGGCACCCGCCGCTGGCAGCACGGGCAAATAGGTCGCTCCAAAAGGGTGACCTTGCGGAAAGACAGGAACGGGAGCGCGCCGGCGCTCCGCAGAAGGGATGGAACGGGACATGAGCGGCAACGCAATGAAGCTGGTCGTCGTGGGGGCGGCGGGCCGCATGGGCCAGACGCTGATCCGCACGATCCACGCGATCGAGGGCGCGGCGGTCTTCGCGGCGGTCGAGCGCGAAGGCTCGCCCTTCATCGGCCGTGATGTGGGAGAGCTTGCCGGCCTCGGGCCGATCGGCGTTCCCGTCACCGACAAGCCGCTCGAAGCCTTCGTCGCGGCGGAGGGCGTCCTGGATTTCACGGCACCTGCCGCAACGATCGAATTTGCCGGCCTCGCCGCGCAGGCGCGCATCGTGCATGTCATCGGCACCACCGGCTGCTCGCCGGCCGATGACGAGAAGATCAAGGCCGCCGCCCGCCATGCCCGCATCGTCAAGTCCGGCAATATGAGCCTCGGCGTCAACCTGCTCGGCGTCCTCACCGAGACCGCCGCCCGCGCGCTCGGCCCCGGCGACTGGGATATCGAGGTGTTGGAAATGCACCACAAGCACAAGGTCGATGCGCCCTCGGGCACCGCGCTGCTGCTCGGCAATGCGGCCGCGAAGGGTCGCGGCATTTCGCTTGCCGACCATTCGGTGCGCGTGCGCGACGGCCATACCGGGCCGCGCCCCGCGGGCTCGATCGGCTTTGCCACGCTGCGCGGCGGCTCGGTCATCGGCGAGCATTCGGTGATGCTGGCCGGCGAGGGCGAGATCGTGACCCTGTCGCACAGCGCGACGGACCGCTCGATCTTCGCCCGCGGTGCCGTGCAGGCGGCGCTCTGGGCGCGCGACAGGAAGCCCGGCCTCTATTCCATGCTCGACGTGCTCGGGCTCAACTGATCTTTTCTTTCTTTTTCGCATCGGTTTATCCGAAAACCGGTATCCACTTTTCGGAACGATGCTAACCCTCAGGAGACAGACCATATGAGCGGAACTCTCGTCCTCGTTCGCCACGGCCAGAGCGAATGGAACCTGAAAAACCTCTTCACCGGCTGGCGCGATCCGGACCTGACGGAGCTCGGCGTCGAGGAGGCCAAGACCGGCGGCAAGGCGATCGCCGAGACCGGCATCAAGTTCGATGTCGCGTTTACCTCCGATCTTTCCCGCGCGCAGAAGACGCTGTCGCTCATCCTCGACGAGATCGGCCAGCCCGGCCTGGAGACGATCCGCGACCAGGCGCTGAACGAGCGCGATTACGGCGACCTCTCGGGCCTCAACAAGGACGATGCCCGTGCCAAGTGGGGCGAGGAGCAGGTGCATATCTGGCGCCGCTCCTATGACGTGCCGCCGCCGGGCGGCGAGAGCCTGCGCGACACCGGCGCGCGCGTCTGGCCCTACTATCTCACGGAAATCCTGCCCCGCGTGCTGCGCGGCGAGAAGGTGCTCGTCGCCGCCCACGGCAATTCGCTGCGTTCGCTGGTGATGGTGCTCGACAAGCTGACGAAGGAAGAAATCCTGAAGCTCAACCTCGCCACCGGCGTGCCGATGGTCTACGTGCTGAACGCGGATTCGACGGTGAAGTCGAAGGACGTGCTCGGGGACATGTCCGGCGCGCACTGAGCGCTGTCCTTTGACCCCTTCCGGCCGGCAGGGCCCCTCATCCGCCTGCCGGCACCTTCTCCCCGCAAGCGGGGAGAAGGGGATATGCCGCATCGGCTTGCTAAAACAACAGCGTGGTGTGGGGCACGTCCCCTCTCCCCGCCTGCGGGGAGAGGGTTAGGGTGAGGGGCAGCCCGCTCATCAGGCCTTGCCCGATTCCCAGCCCA
This sequence comes from Shinella sp. HZN7, assembly GCF_001652565.1. NCBI lineage: Bacteria > Pseudomonadati > Pseudomonadota > Alphaproteobacteria > Hyphomicrobiales > Rhizobiaceae > Shinella > Shinella sp. HZN7. The sequence continues at coordinate 4,430,903 of NZ_CP015736.1, forward strand.
GCATCGCGCGCTTGCGCGTCAGGCCCCAGTGGTAGCCCGTCAGCGCCCCGCTCTTGCCGAGCGCCCGGTGGCAGGGCACGACGAAGGAGATGGGGTTGCGGCCGACGGCGGCGCCGACGGCGCGCGAGGCGGTCGGCTGGCCGAGCTTTTCGGCGATCGACGAATAGGTGACCGCGCAGCCCATCGGAATGCGCAAGAGCGCTTCCCAGACGCGGACCTGGAAATCCGAGCCGATCAGCACGACGCGCAGCGGCGCCTTGGAATCCCAGCGCTTCGGATCGAAGATGCGTTCCGCATAGGCGGCGGTCGCCTCGCGGTCTTCCACATAATGCGCGTTCGGCCAGCGCGAGGACATGTCCTCGAAAGCGTCCATGCCGTCGGCCTCGTCGGTGAAGGCAAGGCCGGCAAGGCCGCGGTCGGTGATCATGACGAGCGCCCCGCCGAAGGGCGAGGGGTGCAGGCCGTAGCGGATCGTCAGGCCCGCGCCGCGCGCCTTCCATTCGCCGGGCGACATCGCCTCGTGCGTGACGAAGAGGTCGTGCAGGCGGCCGGGGCCGGAAAGGCCGACCTCGAAGCTCGTCTCGAGCAGCGGCAGTTCCTCCTGGCGCAGCAGCCGCTTGGCATGGTCGAGCGTCACCGCCTGCAGGAAGGCCTTCGGCGAGAGGCCGGCCCAGCGGGTGAAGGTCTTCTGCAACTGCGTCGGCGACTGGTCGAGCCGGCCGGCGATTTCATCGAGGCCCGGCTGTTCGCGGTAATCCTCGGTGATGAGCTCGATGACCCGGCGGACGGTCGTGTAGTCGTCGCCCTCGGGCGTGATGTCGGTCTTCAGGGTTGCGGCAATGTTCATCGTTCTTCTCCTGTGCCGCCAGAAAAGCACGCCCCCGCCGCGCCCGCCACCCGATTCCTGCGAGAACCGCCCTAGTAACCGCGCTTCACGCGGGCGAGCGCGCCGGAAAAGGCCGAGGCGAAACGCTCGCGGTCGTCGAGCGGCAGGAAGGTGCCGACATCCGTCTCACGGCCGTTGCCGCGCACATGCATGGCGGTGATGCCGATCTTCGCCTTGCGCGAGACGAGGAAGCGCGCCCAGAACGGGTTGAAGACGTGCTCGGTCTCGCGGCCCGACGGGCTGATCTTGCGGATCGAGATGTTGGTGCGCGAGAGAAAGACCACCTCGCGGGCCTTCGCCGCCCGGTTGTTCAGCCAGAAGGCGCCGAAGAGCACGAGGAAATCGAGACCGAAGAACAGGACGACCGGCCAGGCGCCGGAGATCATGAAAACGGCCATGTGGGCAAAGCTGAGCGCGCCCGTAATGAGGAAGAAGATGCGGTGGCCGCTCTGCCCGAGCGACCGGTAGGGGTGCAGTTCGGCGGAAAAGACCGGCAGGTCGTTCATCGCGATGTCGGCGTTGCCTTGCGTCATGGGGCATGACTATAAGCAAGTCGCGCAAAACTGTGTAGCGGTTTTGCGGCGATGACATGCGTCCTGCGGAAGCACCATGGAAAACGGAACGATCAAGAAGAAAGCGGCGCCCCGGCGCAAGGCGCCGGCGCGGCCGAAGAGCCTCTATTCGCAGGACGAGCTGAAGGAGATCTTCCGGCGCTTCTCCATCCAGCGGCCGGAGCCGAAGGGCGAGCTGGAGCATGTCAATCCGTTCACGCTCGTCGTCGCCGTGGCGCTGTCCGCCCAGGCGACGGATGCCGGCGTCAACAAGGCGACCCGTGCGCTCTTCAAGGTCGCCGACACGCCGGAAAAGATGCTGGCGCTCGGCGAGGAGAAGGTCCGCGACTACATCAAGACGATCGGCCTTTACCGCAACAAGGCGAAGAACGTCATCGCGCTCAGCCAGATGCTCGTCGACCGCTTCGGCGGCGAGGTGCCGCGCACCCGCGAGGAGCTGGTCATGCTGCCCGGCGTCGGGCGCAAGACGGCGAATGTGGTGCTGTCCATGGCCTTCGGCGAGGCGACGCTGGCGGTCGACACGCATATCTTCCGCATCGCCAATCGCCTCCGCCTCGCGCCCGGCAAGACGCCGGACGAGGTGGAGGACCGGCTGATCCGCATCATCCCGGACGAATATCTCTACCACGCGCACCACTGGCTGATCCTGCACGGGCGGTACTGTTGCAAGGCGCGCAGGCCGGAATGCGAGCACTGTATCATCGCCGATCTGTGCAAGTCGCCGGAAAAGACCTGCGACGTGCCGGCACCGCTCGTGGAGCTGCCGCCGCAGCTTTTCGGCCCTACGCCCTGACGAGCCCGTCCAGCAGGCTGGCGACCGCGTCCTCATAGGCCTTGCGGTCCGCGCCCGTCTCGATGGCGATCGCCGCGCGGTCGAAGGCGGCGGAGATGAGGTCCGTCAGGGCCTGCAGCCTTGCTGCGTCCACGCCCTTGCCGATGAGGTCGGAAAGCCCTGCCTTCAGCGTGCCCTCGGCATTGTCCCGGTCGATCGCGCCGGCGCCCTCGAAACCGAGCACGGCGGGGGCCTCGAGCAGCAGCAGGCGCGTGCGGCCGGGCACCGCCATCGCATCGAAATAGGCGGCGGCGCCTGATAGCAGCGCCTCGCGCGGCGAGCCGGCGGGCAGCGAGACCGTGTCGATATGGGCGGCGACGGCCGCCGCTTCGCGCTCCAGCGTGGCGCGGAACAGCGCCTTCTTGTCCTCGAAATGGTGATAGAGCGCGCCGCGCGTCACCCCGGCCTCTGCCACGATGTCGGGCGTCGCCGTGTCCGCATATCCCCTGTCCACGAAAAGCCGCCGGGCCGCCTCGATCAGCGCGAGGCGGGTCGCTTCCGTGCGCTCCTTGTTGCTGCGTGCCATTTTTCCCCTTTACATACAATCAGAATGTATGTTAATTGATAGAAACATGCAGATTGTATGTTTATTGCGCCGGCAAATCCAGCAAAACCCTGCATGGTTTGCCGTCCGACATGTGGAAAACGCAAAAAGGAGCAACCCGATGAAGACGACCAGCTATTATCCAGTGATCATGACCGACGACGTGGCGGGCACCGCCGCCTTCTTCGAAAAGCACTTCCGCTTCGAGGCCCTCTTCACCAGCGACTGGTACATCCATCTCCAGTCCAGCGAGGACGAGAAGGTGACGCTCGCCGTGCTCGACGGCAGCCACGAGACGATCCCGGCCGTCGGCCGCGGCAAGGTTTCCGGCCTGTTGCTGAACTTCGAGGTGGAGGACGTCGATGCGGTCTATGAGGCGGTGCGCGCCGCCGGCCTGCCGATCCTGCGCGACATCCGCGACGAGGACTTCGGCCAGCGCCACTTCATCACCGCCGATCCGAACGGCGTGATGATCGACGTGATCACGCCGATCCCGCCGAATGCCGATTATGCGGCCCTGTACGACGCGTCAGTTCTGCCGCAGTGAAAAGCCGGGGTCCTTGCCGCTCAGCGCCTTGTGGAGATGCACCATGAGGCCGGCGGCAAAGAGCGGCGTCAGCAGGTTGACGATCGGGATCGCCAGGAAGGCGGCAATGAGCAGGCCGGCGATCAGCACCGTCGCGGCGTGCTTGGCCCGGAACAGGCGCGCCTCCGCCGGCGGGCGGTGGCGCATCGCCGCGAATTCGAAGAATTCCCGGCCGAGCAGGTAGCCGTTGACCAGGAAGAAGGCGACGAGGTTGACGCCGGGAATGAACAGCAGGAAGAGGGCGAGAAGGTTGCCGAGGATGACGATGCCGAGGAACTTGACCGAGCCGGCGATCGCCTGGCCGAGCGGCAGCGCCTGGCCGGCAGCCTGTCCGGGATAGTCGCGCTTCTCGATGACCTCGGCGACGTCGTCGAGGAAGAAGCCGGCGATGATCGCCGTCACCGGCGCGAGCAGGAGGGCAAGCCCGAGCGCGAGGCCGATGCTGGCGAGGATGCCGAAGACGAAGGTGAGCCAGCCCGCCCATTCCGGCAGGTCGGGCATCACCATGCCCTGCAGGAAGGGCCAGGCGAAGGCGGTGAAGGTTTCCCGAAGGCCGAACCACAGGACGATGAGCGCGAGAAGGGTGAGCCCGATGACCTTCCAGAACACGCCCCGTGTCTCGGGGGCGAAGAGATTGGCGAGCGAAAGGCGGGCGGCGTTGAGGATCATCGAAAACTCCTGTTCGTTCCCGCATGTAGGATGTGGAAAAGCGGCCGGCAAGGCAGGAGGTCGGAGCCGCGCATTAAGCCTGCGTTAAACGACCGCTCCTACACTTCTGCGCACCCGCACGAAGCCGGGTCGTCGAAGACTATCAGGGAATTGTCATGCGTAATGTCCGGATCAGCAGGCTCCTGCCCGCGCTCTTCGTCCTCATGGTCGTGCTGGGCGCCCTGCAAGGCGCCGTCGCCTTCCGCTCCCTCTCGGCGATGACCGGCCATATCGAGCGCATCGGCGCCGAGCGCATGCCCGAGATGAGCCGCATCCTGCAGCTCAGCCACGCCTTCGCCGAGCTCAACGCGACCTATTCGGAGCACCTGCTCTCGATGGATCCCGACGAGATCGGCCGCATCGAGGCGCGCATCAAGGAGCGCGCCGACGCCTTTGCCGGCATGGTCGACAGCTATGGCGCGGCCAACAGCGGCAATGCGGCAGCCGCTGCGGAAATCGACGGCATCAAGGCGACACTGAAGACCTATCTCGACGATTCCGCAAAACTCATCCAGTTCTCCGCCATCGCCGCCAAGGGGCCGGCGCTGGAAGTCTACAAGGGGCCGATGCAGGCGAGCGCCGATGCGATCAGCGCTTCGCTGAACGACCTCGTCGCCAGCACCCGGAAGGTGACGGACGAGACGATCCTCTCGGCCCGCGGCGAGGAAGGCTCGGCCTTCGCGCTCACCTGGGCATCGCTTGCCATCTCCATGGGCCTGGCGATCGCCGCGATCTTCCTCGTCAACCGCCGCGTCGTCAGGCCGCTCACCGGCCTTGCCGGCGCGATGAAGAAGCTGGCCGACGGCGATGCCGCCGTCACCATCCCGCATGCCGATCGCAAGGACGAGATCGGCGAGATGGCCGGCACCGTCGCCGTCTTCCGCGACAATGCCGCCGAGCGCCAGCGCCTGGAGCGCCAGGGCGACGACGACCGCCGCCGGGCCGAGGGCGAGCGCCAGGCGCGCGAGGCCGAGCGCACCCGCGACAGCGGCCGCGTGCAGGAGGCCGTCGCCAGCCTTGCCGATGCGCTCGGCAGGCTTGCCAGCGGCGACATGACCTGCCGCATCGAAAAACCCTTCGACGGCGACCTCGACCGGCTGCGCGAGGATTTCAACGCCTCCGTCTCGCGCCTCAGCGATGCGCTGCGCGAGGTCGGTGAGAATGCCCGTGCGATCGACGCCGGCGCCAGCCAGATCCGCGCCGCGGCCGACGATCTCTCGCGCCGCACCGAGCAGCAGGCCGCCTCCGTCGAGGAGACCGCCGCCGCGCTCGAAGAGATCACCACCACCGTGAAGGATTCCACCCGGCGGGCGGAGGAGGCGGGCCAGCTCGTCGCGCGCACCCGCTCGGGCGCGGAAAAATCCGGCGAGATCGTGCGCCGTGCCGTCTCGGCCATGCAGGAGATCGAGAAGTCCTCCAGCGAGATCACCAGCATCATCGGCGTCATCGACGAGATCGCCTTCCAGACCAACCTCCTTGCCCTCAATGCGGGTGTGGAAGCGGCCCGGGCGGGCGAGGCGGGCAAGGGCTTTGCGGTCGTGGCGCAGGAGGTGCGCGAGCTCGCCCAGCGCTCGGCCAAGGCCGCCAAGGAGATCAAGGCGCTGATCACCACCTCGGGCGAGCAGGTGCGCTCCGGCGTCTCCCTCGTCGACGATACGGGCCGCGCACTGCAGGCGATCGTCACCGAGGTGCAGGAGATCAACGGCCACGTCCAGGCGATCGTCGAGGCGGCGCGCGAACAGTCGACCGGCCTCCAGGAGATCAACACCGCCGTCAATGCGATGGACCAGGGCACGCAGAAGAACGCCGCCATGGTGGAGGAGACGACCGCCGCGAGCCACGGCCTTGCCTCCGAGGTGCAGGCGCTCAACGCGCTGATCGGCCGCTTCAATGTCGGCGGCAGCGCAGCCGCCGGCCGCACCGTGCACGCGCCGCACCTGCATGTCGTGTCGTCCGCCACGCCCTCGGCTCCCTCGCCCGCAGCGCCCGCCCCGGCGGCACTGGCCCGCAAGTCGCCCGGCCAGTGGAACGTCAAGCCCGCCACCGGCGGTTCGCGCCCCGTCGCCTCGCCGGCCCTGGCGCTCAGCGAAAAGCTGGCCGGCGCCCTCGGCGTGCGGCAGGACAAGGGGAATGACGGGGACTGGGAAGAGTTTTGACGAGAGGCGGTGCCGGCGGTTCCCGCTCGCGCCGCGCCGGTTTTCCAGCCGATAGGATAGTCAAGGGCAGGCGCCGCGGACGGACGAATGGCCGGCCGGGAAGCCTTCCGCTCGGCCACGCTGCTCCCGCAGGAACGTCATCAGCGATCGGCCGGCATCGAGGATGTGGTCGCGCGTCAGCCGTGAGGCGAGGTCCGCGTCGCCCTGTTCGCAGGCGGCAAGGATCGCCTCGTGCTCGCGTCCGGCGCGCGGCACGCCGTTGGTGAAGGATAGCTGGGCGCGCAGGTAGCGGTCGATGCGGTCGAGCGAGGAGCGCACGTTCTGCAGGTAATACGGCCGGCGCGAGGCCTCGTAGAGGCTGTAATGGAAGTTGCGGTTGATCTCGCCCCAGCGGTGCGGGTCGGTCTCCCGGTCGAAGGCGTCGCAATGGCGCCGCGCCTTTTCCAGCGCCTCCCGGTCGAGATTGGGCACGGCGAGGCGGATGACCTCCGCCTCGATCAGCGCGCGGAACTCGAAGATCTCCTCGATCTCTTCGATCGACAGGCCGGCCACCACGGCGCCCTTGTAGCGCTGGGTGGTGATGAGGCCGTGCTGCTCCAGCCGTGACAGGGCCTCGCGCACGGGGATGCGGCTGATGTTGAACATCTGCGCGATCTGGTCCTGCCGAAGGTTCTCGCCTTCGGCAAGGTCGCCCTCGATGATCGCCTTGCGCAGGGCCTCATAGACGATGTCCGCCGCCGAAGCGGCCTGCCTGACATCGACGGCAGCAAATTTCATCACGTCGCACCCCGGTGGAATGAAGCGATCGGTCATAGGTCGAAACCGGGAGCGGGGCAACAGAGCCCCGCCGCGGCGACGTCATGCAAAACACGATTGTATATTGGATCCAATTTTTCTATGAAACGATATCGCGGTCGGCAAGGCAAGCCCGCTCGCGCCGAAACAGCCTGAAATCGGAGAAAGCACCATGCGCAGCAGCAAGGTCATCCACATCGTTTCCTGCCACGCCGAGGGCGAGGTGGGCGACGTCATCGTCGGGGGCGTGGCCCCGCCGCCCGGCAAGACGCTGTGGGAGCAGCGCAAATTCATCGCCGAGGACAAGACCCTGCGCAATTTCGTGCTGAACGAGCCGCGCGGCGGCGTGTTCCGCCACATCAACCTGCTCGTGCCGCCGAAGGATCCGCGCGCCACCATGGGCTTCATCATCATGGAGCCGGAGGACACGCCGCCGATGTCCGGCTCCAACTCGATCTGCGTCTCCACCGTGCTGCTCGACAGCGGCATCGTGCCCATGGTCGAGCCGGAGACCCGCATGGTGCTGGAGGCACCGGGCGGGCTGGTGAATGTCGTCGCCACCTGCCGCAACGGCAAGGCCGAGCGCATCACCGTCACCAACGTGCCCTCCTTTGCCGACAAGCTGGATGTGAAGCTGGAGGTGGAAGGCCTCGGCACGCTCACCGTCGACACCGCCTATGGCGGCGACAGCTTCGTCTTCGCCGATGCCCGCGCGCTTGGCTTTGCCGTGACGCCGGACGAGGCGCGGGAACTGGCCGAGACCGGCATCCGCATCACCAAGGCGGCCAACGAGCAGCTCGGCTTCACCCATCCGGAAAACCCGGAATGGAACCACATCTCCTTCTGCCAGCTGACGCTGCCGGTGGAGGAGCGCGACGGCGCGCTGCACGGCCGCAACACGGTCGTCATCCAGCCGGCCAAGCTCGACCGTTCGCCGACCGGCACCGGCTGCTCAGCCCGCATGGCCCTGCTGCATGCGCGCGGCCAGATCAGGCTCGGCCAGAGCTTCTCCGGCTATTCGATCCTCGATTCGCGCTTCGATTGCCGCATCGTCGGCGAAACCACGGTCGGCGGCCGCCCGGCCATCGTGCCGGAGATCTCCGGCCGCGCCTGGATCACCGGCACCAGCCAGGTCATGCTCGATCCCGATGATCCGTGGCCGGCGGGCTACCGCCTCGCCGACACCTGGCCGCGCAAGCAGTAAGGCGGTCAGTCCTCCTTGATGATCCGGGTCGTGCCGACCCAGAGTTCACGCGCCGGGCCCTTGCCGATGTTGCGGGCCCGGTGCGGCAGTTTCGAGGGGAAGTGCAGCGTGTCGCCGGCCTTCAGGTGATAGTCCCTGCCGTCGACCTCGTAGAGGATCTCGCCCTCGATCAGATAGATGAAGTCCTCGCCCTCATGGCTCGTCAGCTCGGAGACGTAGCCTTCCGGGATCTGGGTGATGCAGCCGTTCAGCATGGCGCCGGGAAAGCCGCGTTCGAGCAGTTCATAGACCCGGTCCTTCGTCGCCACGTTGTAGCCGGGCCGCTCGCCGGCATGGGAGACCATGGAATGCTCGTGCCGCGGCGGCTGCGACAGGAAGGTGTCGACGCTGGTGCCGAGCGCGTTGGCGACGTTGTAGAGCGAGATCAGCGAGGGCGTCGAAATCCCGCGTTCGATCTGGCTGATGAAGCCCTCGGTCAGGCCCGCCTCCAGCGCCACCTGCTTCATCGTCTTGCCGATCGCTTTGCGGCGCTGGCGCAGCATCTGGCCGAGCGCGGCGGGCGCGGGCATGTCGCTGCCGCTTCCTTCGGCATCGCTGGCGGGCATCTTGTCGTCGTCGAGGGTCATCGTGGCTTTCCGCTTGACTTGCATCGCATGATGGACTTTAGTTTGGCTAAAGTCGGTTGCGCAAGCCCGTGAGCCTATCGCGCCTGCGGCCGGTTTTTAAGGGGGATCAACACGAACGTCTGCGTTTTCATGCCGGAGAGGGGCGCACTCTGTCCGAAAGAATTGGATCCAATATCCAAAAATGCAGGCACCCGGCCTCGCCGGGACTATCGAGGAGGAATGACATGACGCCTTTGCTGCCACTTTTCCTGGGCGCGGCCCTCGGCCTTGCCGCCGCGACCTCGGCGCTCGCCATCGAGCGCGGCGGCTCGATGAGCTTTGCCCGCTATGACGATTCGGCGATCATCGACCCTGTTTATGCCGACCGGAATCCCGACCTGTGGATGATCAGCGCCTTCTACGAAACGCTGCTGCGCAACGGTCCGGATGGTTCCATCGTGCCCGGCCTTGCCGAAAGCCACGCGGTTTCCCCCGACGGCAAGACGATCACGCTGACCTTGCGGGACGGCCTCAGGTTCTCCGATGGCTCGCCGATCACCGGGGAGGATGTCGTCTTCTCGCTCGACCGGGCGCGCAATCCCGATCTCGGCCCCTGGGCCGGCCTGCTCGGCTCGGTCGAAAGCGTGACGGCCGAGGGCGACACCGTCACCCTCGCGCTGAAGCAGCCCGATCCGACCATCCTCTCCATCCTTGCGACCTTCAACACCGGCATCATGCCGAAGGCGGCCTTCGAGAAGGCGGCGGGCGCGACGGACCAGGAGAAGGCGCAGGCCTTCTTCGCGGGCGGCCCCGTCACCTCGGGCCCCTTCATGCTGAAGAGCCGCGTGCAGGGCGCCAGCATGAGCTTTGCCCGCAACCCGAACTACTGGCGCCCCGGCGAGGACGGCAAGCCGCTGCCCTATCTCGACGCGGTCGACTTCACCGTCATCCCCGATGATGCGACGCGCATCCTGAAGCTGCAGGCCGGAGAGGTCGACGCGGCCGAATTCATCCCCTTCGCCCGCGTCGGTGAGCTCGGTGCCGATCCGGATCTCAAGATGGAGCTCTTTCCCTCGACGCGCATCGTCTATGCGCCGATCAACACGCGCGAGACGCGCGCCGACGGGGCGAAGAACCCGCTGGCCGACGTGAAGGTGCGCCAGGCGCTGAACTATGCGACGAACAAGGACGTGCTGATCAAGCTGGTCACCTTCGGCACCGGCAAGCCGATGACCTCGCTGATGTCGGCCGCGACGCAGCTTCATTACGGCCCCGAGCCGCTCTATCCCTATGATCCGGAAAAGGCCAGGGCCCTGCTCGGCGAGGCCGGCCTTTCCGGCGGCTTCGAGGTGAAGCTGACGACGCTTGCCGGCAGCGCCGACGATGCCACGCTCTTCACCGCGCTCCAGCAGATGTGGGCGCCGCTCGGCATCGATCTCACGGTCGAGCAGGTCGACAACCCGACGCGTGGCGAGAAGAACCGCTCCGGCGCCTTCGACATCCACACCTACGGCTGGGCGAATGACTTGAACGACCCGGCGCAGGTCACCGGCTGGCTCGGTTACTACAAGCAGCGGCAGGCCGTCGGCACCGGCTGGAACAATGCGGAGTTCAACGACCTCTTCGAAAAGTCGAATTCCGAGGTCGATCCGGAAAAGCGCAAGGGCGAGTACAAGCGCATGCAGGAGATCTATGCGCAGGAGGCGCCGCTGCTCTTCCTCTTCGAGACGCCCTTTGCCGTCGCCGTCTCGCGCTCCATCGAGGGCTACGTGCAGACCCCGCTCGGCGCGAACGATTTTTCGGAAGCCTGGCGCGCCAGAAAGTGACAACCGCTTGAACGTCGCCTGCCCATGCCCTCGGGCGTTCGGCAGGCGGCCTGAGGTTCCTCCCATGCCTTCGCTTTCCTATCTTCTGGCGCGGCTGGTGCAGATCATCCCCACCTTCCTCCTGGTGATGGTCTTCATCTTCCTCATCGTGCGCCTCCTGCCGGGCGATCCGGCCATCGCCATGGCCGAGGCCAAGGCGACCGATGCGCAGATCGAGCAGATCCGCCGCAATCTCGGTCTCGACCAGCCGCTGCCGGTGCAGTTCGCCGTCTTCGTCAAGAACACGCTGACGGGCGATCTCGGCCGCTCGATCATGCTGAAGGCGCCGGTCACCGAGGTCATCCTCGCCCGCCTGCCGACGACGATCTTCCTGGCGCTCTATTCCGTCGTGCTCGCGATCTGTCTTGCCGGGCCGCTCGCCTTCCTCGCTGCGGCCCGGGCCAATGGCGCGGCCGACATCGCGATCCGCAGCGTCTTCCAGGTGGGCCTGTCGATGCCGGTCTTCTATATCGGCCTTCTGCTCCTGACGGTGCTCGCCGCAAAGCTCCGTCTCTTTCCCGTCGGCGGCTACGGCACGAGTTTCCTCGACAATCTCTACCACCTCATCCTGCCGGCGCTTTCCGTCGCGCTCTACACGTCGGCGATCATCCTTCGAAACCTGCGCGCCTCGCTGATCGAGGTGCTGGATGCCGACTATGTCCAGTTCGCGAGAGCCAAGGGTCTTTCCCCGCGCATCGTCATGACGCGCCATGTGCTGCGCAACGCCATGGTCTCCACCGTCACCCTCTTGGGCCTGTCCATCGGCAATCTGATGAGCGGCACGCTGGTGACCGAGACGGTCTTTGCCGTGCCGGGCGTCGGCCGGCTGATGCTGGAGGCGATCTTTGCGCGCGACTATCCGCTGATCCAGGGCCTGACGCTCACCTTCGCCGTGCTCGTTTCCGTCGTCTTCCTCCTGACGGATGTCGTGCAGTCCTGGCTCGATCCGAGGCTTCGCCAGTCATGAGCGCCGTCACCCTTCCCGCCGCAAGGCCGTCCCGGCTCAAGGCCTTCCTCGCCCGCGCCTTCGCCAAGCCCGCCTTCGTCACCGGCTTTGCCATCCTCGCCCTGTCGCTGGCGCTCGCCCTCTTCCCCGGGGTCCTCGCGCCCTACGACCCGCTCGCCTTCGATCTCGACGCGATCCAGCAGGGCCCGAGCCTCGCCCATCCCTTCGGCACCGACAATTTCGGCCGCGACATGCTCTCGCGCGTCATCTGGGCCTATTCGGTCGACATGCAGATGGCCTTCTTCGCCACCGTCTTCGCGCTCCTCATCGGCGTCACCACCGGCGCCTTCGTCGGCTATTACGGCGGCATCGCGGACATGATCTTCGGCCGCTGCGTCGATGCCATCATCACCTTTCCCTTCCTGGTCCTGGTCATCGCCATCGTCGCCATGCTCGGGCCCGGCCTCGTCAACATGTATGTGGCGATCACCGCCGTGAACTGGGTCTATTATGCCCGGCTGACGCGGGCGGAGATCATGGCGCAGAAGGCAAACGACTATGCCGCCGCCGGCCGTGTACTCGGCTATTCCGACACCCGCATCATCTTCCGCCACCTGCTGCCCAACGCCATTTCCCCCGTCATCGTCTACTGGATGACCGACATGGCGCTCGCCATCCTGCTCGGCTCCTCGCTCGGCTATCTCGGCCTCGGCGCCCAGCCGCCGGCCGCCGAATGGGGCGTGCTGATTGCCGAAGGCCGCAACTTCCTGATGACCGCCTGGTGGATGAGCCTTACGCCCGGCATCGCCATCGTCGTCACCGGCCTCGGCTTCAGCCTGCTCGGCGATGCGCTGGCGGACCTGCTTCGCCCGAAAGGACGCTGACATGGAAAAACCGGTCGTTCTTGCGGTGCGCGACCTGCGCACCGAATTCGGTCCTGCCGCGCACCCGCTCGTCGCCGTCGATGGCATCTCCTTCGAGGTCCGCGAAGGCGAGATCCTCGGCCTCGTCGGGGAATCCGGCTCGGGCAAGAGCATCACGCTGCGCTCGATCCTCGGCATCGTGCAGCCGCGCGGCCGGGTCTTCGGGCAAATCCTCTGGAAGGGCCGCGACCTTGCCGCGCTCGACGAGACGCGCCTGCGGGCCGTGCGCGGGCGGGAGATCGCCATGATCTTCCAGGAGCCGATGTCCTCCCTCAACCCGTTGCTGACGGTCGGCCTGCAGATCGAGGAAAATCTCGTCGCCCATACGGATCTCGATGCCCGCGCCCGCAAGGCGCGCGCCGTCGAGCTGCTCGACATGGTCGGCATTCCCGCCGCGCGCAGCCGGCTCGGCGATTATCCGCACGAATTTTCCGGCGGCATGCGCCAGCGGGTGATGATCGCCATCGCGCTCGCCTCCAATCCGCGCCTGCTTCTCGCCGACGAGCCGACGACGGCGCTCGACGTGACGATCCAGGACCAGATCCTGCGCCTCATCCAGTCGCTTGCCGAAGAGCTCGGCATGGCGATGATTCTCGTCACCCATGACATGGCCGTCGTGGCGGAGACCTGCGACCGCGTCGCGGTCATGTATGGCGGGCGGCTCTTCGAGACCGGACAGACGGCGGCGGTGATCGGGGATGCCCGCCACCCCTATACGCTCGGTCTCCTGCGTTCCATTCCGCGCGACGTGCCGCCGCGCACGCCGCTCTATTCCATTCCCGGCGCGCCGCCTGCGCTCTCCGCCATGCCGGCGGGATGCGCCTTCACGGCGCGCTGCCCGGTCGCCGGATCCGATTGCCGGGATGCCCGGCCCCCTCTTGCCGCGCTTTCGGGTGGCAGGCGTGTCGCCTGCCACCGGCTCCCCGAGGCCGCGGCCTTTTTCTCCGCACGGGAGGCGGCCCGATGAGCCTTGCCCCACTTCTCTCCATCCGCGATCTCTCGATGAGGTTCACCAAACCCCGTTCGCTCGCCGATGCCGTCGCACGACGGCCGCGGAAGGTCGTCTCGGCGCTGAACGGCGTCGAGCTCGACGTCATGCCCGGCGAGACGCTCGGCATCGTCGGCGAATCGGGCTGCGGCAAGTCCACGCTCGCCCGCTGCATCGCCGGCCTCAACCGGCCGACGGCGGGGGATATCCTCTTCGAGGGCGAGAGCGTCGTCGGCCTTAGGGGCGCAAGGCGGCGGGCCTACAATCGCCGCGTCCAGATGATGTTCCAGGACCCCTATACCTCGCTCAATCCGCGCATGACGGTGCGTGATGCGCTGGAGGAGGCGATCACCGTGCACGGCATGCGCAGCGGCGCGGCGGTCGGCCGGCGCGTCGAGGAACTGCTCGATCTCGTGCGCCTGCCCGAGGGGGCGGCGGACAAGTATCCGCACGAATTTTCCGGCGGCCAGCGCCAGCGCATCGGCATTGCCCGTGCGCTGGCGCTGGAGCCCACCTGCCTCGTCGCCGACGAGCTGGTCTCCGCGCTCGATGTCTCCGTGCAGGCGCAGGTCGTCAACCTCCTGATGGAGCTGCAGGACACGCTCGGCCTGACGGTGCTCTTCGTCGCGCACGACCTCCGGCTCGTCCGCCACGTCTCGCACCGCGTCGCCGTCATCTATCTCGGCGCCATCGTCGAGATCGGTCCGTCCGGTCCGCTTTTCGCCAATTCCGTGCATCCCTATTCCCGCGCGCTGCTCGCCGCCGCGCCCTCGCTCGATCCCGCAAAGCGACGGCGCAAGCCTGCCATCGCCGGCGAATTGCCCTCGCCGCTCGACGTGCCGCCGGGCTGTCCCTTCCACCTGCGCTGCCCGCATGCCGGCGAGATCTGCCGTCGCGAGAAGCCGGCGCTCCGGCCGGCCGGCGCCGGCCTGGCGGCCTGTCATTTCGCCGAAGCGCTGCCGGGCGCCTGAAATCCCTTACCATCGCAATCCAAGGACAATGCCATGATCCCGAAATCCCGGCCGCCGGCCGTAGGCCCCGTCGCCGCCCTTCGCGCAAGACTCGCCGAAGAGGGGCTCGACGGTTATGTCGTGCCGCGTTTCGACGAGCACCAGGGCGAATATTGCGCCGCCCATGACAACCGTCTTGCCCATGTCACCGGCTTCACCGGCTCGGCGGGCGTCGCCATCGTCATGCGCGACCGCGCGGCGATCTTCGTCGACGGCCGCTACCAGGTGCAGGTGCGCGAGGAGATCGACCCGGAGCTGTTCTCCGTCGAGCATTTCTACGATGCGCCGCTGAAGGACTGGCTGGCGAGGAACCTGCGCCCCGGCGAGCGCGTCGGCTTCAACGCCATGCTGCTGCCTTCCACCTGGGATGCCGAGTGCCAGGCCTCCGCCGAGGCCGCGGGCGCCCACTGGGTGCCGGTCGCGGGCGATCTCGTCGATGCGGTCTGGGCCGACCAGCCGGAACGCCCGCTCGGCAAGATCACGGCCTTTCCGCTTTCCCGCGCGGGCGAGACGGTGGCCGGGAAGAAAGGGCGCATCGCCGCCATGCTGGCGAAGGAGGGCGCGGATTTCCTCGTCGAGACCCAGCCGGACAACATCGCCTGGTTCCTCAACGTGCGCGGCAGCGATGTCGCCTTCAATCCCATGCCGCAGTCCTTCCTGATCTTCGACCGCGCCGGCACCGTCGAATGGCTGGTCGACCACCGCAAGCTGCCGAACGACCTTGCCGATTTCGAGCTCGATGGCGTGACCATGGCCGCGCCGGAAATGCTGCTGGAGCGTGCCCGCGCCGCCGCCCCCGGCCGCACCCTGCTGCTCGATCCGGCCTTCGCGCCGTCGGCCGTCGCCCATGCGGTGCGGGCGGCGGGCGGCACGGTGCGGCTCGCCCGCAGCCCCGTCACGCTCGCCAAGATGATCAAGAACCCGGTCGAGCTCGCCGGCTTTCGCGATTGCCACCGGCTCGACGGGGCGGCCTGGATCCGCTTCCTCGCCTGGCTGGAACGGCATGCCGCCGCGCGCGCGGCCGGCGGCCGGCCGGTAACGGAACTGGAGGCGGAGGAACGCATCCTCGCCTTCCGGCAGATGTCCGGGACCTTCGTCGAGCCGAGCTTCCGCTCCATCTCGGCTGCCGCCGGCCACGCCGCCATGTGCCACTATGCGGCAAGCGCCGCGAGCAATGCGCCGATCACCGCCAGGGGCGTCTATCTCCTCGATTCCGGCGGCCAGTACCTTTCGGGCACGACGGACGCCACGCGCACCACCGCGATCGCGCCTGTGAGCGACGAGGTGCGACGCAGCTACACCGCCGTGCTGAAGGGTTTCATCTCGATGATGTCGCTGAGATTTCCCGCCGGCACCTGCGGCCATCATGTCGATGCCTTCGCCCGCCGCCCGCTCTGGGACCTCGGCCTCGACTACGATCACGGCACCGGCCACGGCGTCGGTCATTTCCTCTCGGTGCACGAGCAGCCGCAGCGCTTCGACCGCCGCATCAACGAGATCGTGCTCGCGCCCGGCATGGTGACGACCATCGAACCTGGCTATTACAAGGCCGGCGAATACGGCATCCGCATCGAGAATCAGGTGGAAGTGGTGGCCGATACGGACGGCTTCCTGCGATTCCGCACGCTGACGCTGGTGCCGATCGACCTGCGCCTTGCCGATCTCGCTTGCCTGACGGAGGCCGAGCGCCGCTGGCTGGACGCCTACCACGCCGAGGTCGCCGCGGCGATGGACGGCCTGCTGGAGCCCGAGGCCGCCGAATGGCTTGCGGCCCGCACGGCACCCATTGTAGCCGGCTAAGGGTTCCGTCTGTCGTATTTCGTCAGCCGGTTTGTGAAAAGGGGTAGGGGGCAGAAGAGAGACCCATTCTGCCTGCTGGCATCTACCCCACGAGGGAGAAGGCTGGCAGCCTGCTTTTCTCGACAAGAGTGCCGCAGGTTAAGCCCCTCCTCCTGTGGGGAGGGGTTTCAGGCAGACGTGTTTGCCGATTTCCTTTGACTACCACATGGAAGAGAGCTAGTCATAAAGTCATCCGATGACTTTATGACTGATATCATGCACCCCCTCAACAAGACCAATCTCGCCGATACCGCCGTCGAGGCGATCCGCACCGAAATCCTGGAGCGCCGCTGGGCGGTGGGCCAGAAGCTGCCGAACGAGGCGACGCTCTCGGCCATGCTCTCCGTCAGCCGCGGCACGGTGCGCGAGGCGGTGCGCGTCCTTGCCGCGCAGGGCTATCTCGAGACGCGGCAGGGCTCCGGCACCTATGTGCTCTCGACAGCCGATACCGCGCGCCCGCTCGGCATGGCCCGGCGCGCGGGCCTGCGCGACCAGTTCGAGGCGCGCATGGCGCTGGATGCGGAGGCCGCGCGGCTTGCGGCGCTGCGCCACACGCCGGCCGTCATCGCCGGCCTTCGGGCCCTGCTTGCCGCCCGCGGTCCATACGCGGAAAACGACAGGGCGGATTTCATCGCCCGCGATTTCGCCTTCCACCAGGCCGTGATCGCCGCCTCGCAGAATGCGGTGCTGATCGGCATGTACGATTTCTTCTCCACGCTCATTGCCGAAACCATCGAGGCGACCCTCGGCCAGGACCTGCCGGAACCCGACATGGCCGCCCATGTCGCCATCGTCGATGCCATCGAGAGCGGTGATCCGGATGCCGCCGATGCCGCCGTCCGCCGCTTCATGGCGCCGGTCCTGTCCGCCCTCGATCGGTTGCTGATGTCATGACCCATCTTGCCGAGAACGATCCCGGCGCGATCGACCTGATCGACGCCGAAGCCGACAGCGTGCCGGCGCCCGCGCCGCACCGGCCGAAGGCCGCCGCCGCGCGCTTCCTGCTCGGCGCCAGCCTCGTGCTCATCGCCTTCAACCTGCGGCCGGTCTTTTCCAGCGCCTCGGCGCTGCTGCCGGAAATCCGCGACACGCTCGGCCTTTCGGCCACCGGCGCCAGCCTCCTGACGACGCTGCCCGTCGTCTGCCTCGGCCTGTTCTCGCCGCTGGCGCCGCGCCTTGCCCAGCGCATCGGCACGGAGCGCACGCTGCTCCTCGTCGTCTTCCTCCTGGCGCTCGGTACGGCGCTGCGCGGCCTTTCCTCCGTTCCGCTGCTCTTCCTCGGCACGGCGCTCGCCGGCGCCTGCATCGCGGTCGGCAACGTGCTGCTGCCCGGCCTCGTCAAGCGCGATTTCCCCGACAAGGCGGCGCTGATGACCGGCTGGTACACGATGGCGCTCTGCGCGGGCGCGGCGAGCGCGGCCGGCCTGACGCTGCCGATCGAGCACATGCTCGGCGGCTCGCTCGACGGGGCGCTTGCGGTCTGGGCGCTGCCGGCGCTCGTCGTCGGCTTCCTGTGGCTGCCGCAGGTGCTGGCGATGCGCAAGCAGGCCGCGCGCACCGGCTTCCGGGTCGAGGGGCTGTGGCGCGACAGGCTGGCCTGGCAGGTCACGCTCTTCATGGGCCTGCAATCGGCGCTCGCCTATTGCGTCTTCGGCTGGCTGGTGCCGATCCTGCGCGAACGCGGTCTCGATGGCGTCACCGCCGGGGCCATCGTGTCGGTCTCCGTCATGGTGCAGGCCGCGTCCTGCCTCGTCGCGCCGCATATCGCCGTGCGCGGCAGGGACCAGCGGCTGATCAACGTCGTGCTCTGCGGCCTGGCCGTCGTCGCCCTTCTCGGCCTGCTCTTCGCGCCGCTTTCCACGGTCTGGATCTGGGCGGTGCTGCAGGGCATCGGGCAGGGCGGGCTGATCGCGGTGGCGCTCACCGTCATCGTGCTGCGCACGCGCGATCCGCATGTGGCAGCGCATCTGTCCGGCATGGCGCAATGCGTCGGCTATCTGCTCGCCGCCATCGGCCCGCTGATCGTCGGGCTCATCCGCGGCTGGACCGGCAGCTTCGCCTGGAGCGCCGTGCTCTTCGTGCTGCTCGGCCTCGGCGCGGCGGTCAACGGCTGGTTCGCCGGCCGGGCGCTCTACGTCAAGGCGCGCACGGTGGAAACCTCCGCCTGAGGCGCGGGGCGCACGGCGCCGGTTTCCGTCACGATCAGGTCCATCGCGATGTCGTGCAGTTGCGGATAGATCGTCCGAAGACGCGCGGCGCTGTAGCCGAGGCCGATGACGCGCGGCCGGGCCGGCATGGTTGCCAGCGTCCGGTCGAAGAAACCGCCGCCATAGCCGAGCCGGTAGCAGGCGGCATCGTAGCCGACGACCGGCGAAAGCACGATATCGGGCAGGACGCGGTTACGCTCGGCCGGTATCGGGATGTTCCAGACACCGCGGGAAAGCGGATCGCCCGCCTGCCAGAGATGGAATTCCAGCGGCCGACCCTTCTCGACGACGACCGGCAGCGCCGTGCGCCCGCCCCGCTTGGCGATTTTGGCAAGCAGCGGCCGCAGGTCCGGCTCGCCGCGGAAGGGCCAGTAGGCGCTGACGATGCGTTCCTTAACGTCGCCGATCTCGGCCAGGATGCCGGCGGCGATCGTCTCGCTTTGGCGTGCCCGCATCTCGGCCGGCACGGCGAGGCGCGCGGCGATCAGGCGTTCGCGTTCGTTTCTGCGCCAGCGGTCGACATCCGTCCAGGCCTGCCGGTCGAGCGGGCCGGGCAGGCCCGTGTAGCGGGGATCGACCTCGTGCATGAAGCAGGCCGGCGAGGCGAAGGTGGCGGGAATGTCGTCATCGGCCTCCATCATGTCCTCCCTTTCGACAGTGCAGGGCGATTGCGAATGAAAACACTTCAACAGCCCGAAAGACCGGCTTCGAGCCCGGCCAGCAGGTCGTCGGCATGTTCGAGCCCGACGGAAAGCCGCAGCAGTCCGTCGCCGATGCCGGCCTTGCCGCGCGCTTCCGCCCCCATGTCGGCATGGGTCATGGTGGCGGGATGGGCGACGAGGCTTTCGACGCCGCCGAGCGATTCGGCGAAGGTGAAGCAGCGCACCCCCTTCACGAAGGCCCGCACCGCCGGAACGCCACCGGCAAGCTCGAAGCTCATCATCGCGCCGAATCCCTGCTGCTGGCGCGCGGCGAGCGCGTGGTCCGGATGGTCGGCAAGGCCCGGATAGTGCACGCGGGAAACGGCGGGATGCGCGCAAAGCCGCTCGGCGATCGCCATGGCATTGCGCTCCTGCCCCGCCATGCGGGCAAAGAGGGTCCTCAGCCCGCGCAGCGTCAGCCAGGAATCGAAGGGCGCGGCCGTCGCGCCGGTCACGTTGGCCCAGTGCTTCAGGCCGCGCGCCTCCTCCGCATCGGCGGCGATCACCGCGCCGGCAATCACGTCCGAATGGCCGTTGAGGAATTTCGTCGTCGAATGCAGCACATAGTCGGCGCCGAGCGACAGCGGTTTCTGCAAGGCGGGCGAGAGGAAGGTGTTGTCGACGGCGACGCGCGCGCCCGCGGCCTTCGCCAGCGCGGCAAGGGCGGCTATGTCCACCACGCGCATCAGCGGGTTGCTCGGGGTCTCGATCAGCACCAGCGCCGGGTGATCCCAGAGTGTCGCCTTGAAGGCATTGAGGTCCGACTGGTCCACCAGCCGCAGCGAGAGCTGGCCGAGCGCGGCGCGCGCCTTGAGCAGGCGCATCGTGCCGCCGTAGCAGTCGTGCGGCGCCAGCACCAGGCTGCCGGCCGCAAGCCGCCCGACAAGAAGATCGACGGCCGCCATGCCGCTCGGCGTCATTACCGCGCCGGCCCCGCCCTCCAGCCTGCTGATGGCATCCGCCAGGAGATCGCGCGTCGGATTGCCGACGCGGCCATAGTCATAGGCGCGCGGCGTGTCGAAATCCGCAAATTCGTAGGTGGTGGAAAGGTAGAGGGGCGGGGCCACCGCGCCGAAGGCGGCGTCGCTCGCAACGCCATGCGCCGCGGCAACGGTTTCCGGTTGAACCTCGATCGCCGTTCGCTCGGACATCGATGCCTGCTCCTCATGTTACGAGGAGAAAATGGCCGGCTTGCCGGTCCGTGACAAATGAATTCTCTTGCAGCCTGCCAGCAAGAATCTTGCAGTCATCGCCGGAAGGGGCGGAGGCCCTAGATCCCGTTCCTCAGCACATCGGCCAGCACGGCCGCATGGTTGAAATCCCGGTTGCGCGAGCCGTAGAGCAGCGTGACCGTGCCGGCGGCGATGCGTTCTCTGAGGTCCTCCAGCGCCGGATTGCCCTGCAGCTCCTCCCGGTAGCGTGCCTGGAATTCCGGCCAGCGCTCCGACTTGTGGTCGAACCATTTGCGCAGGGCGGAAGAGGGCGCCACATCCTTCATCCAGAGGTCGAAGCCGGCCTTCTCCTTGGAAAGGCCGCGCGGCCAGAGCCGGTCGACGAGGATGCGTGTCCCGTCCGCCGGATCGGGTTCGTCATAGATGCGCTTGATCTCCACCGGCATGGGCTTGCCCTCCCTGGCCACCTTTCACCGTACATTTGAGATCAGAAAGCAGCCCGTCCTTCAAGCCGTAGACCCAGCCGTGGATGGAAACGTCGCGGCCGGCCTGCCAGGCTGCCTGGAGGGTGGGCGTGCGGGCAAGCCGCTCCACCTGCGCGTCGATCGAGGCCTCGCAGAGCCGGTCGAGGTCGGCATCGCTCCAGGGCGTGCATTCCCGGCATGCGAAGCGCCGGTCCGCCACGTCGCGGACCGGCTGCAGCCAATGGTCGATGAGGCCGAAGCGCTCGCCGCTGACGGCGGCGCGGATGCCGCCGCAGCCATAGTGCCCGCAGATGATGATGTGCCTCACCCCGAGCTGGTGCACGGCATATTCGACCACGGACAGCATGTTGAGATCGGCCGGATGGATGAGGTTGGCGACATTGCGGTGCACGAAGACCTCGCCCGGCTCCAGCCCGGCGATCACATTGGCCGGCACGCGGCTGTCGGAACAGCCGATCCACAGATAGTCCGGCTGCTGCAGATTGGCGAGGCGGTCGAAATAGTCGGCCTTCTCGGCCTTGCGCTCGGCGGACCAGGTTTTGTTCCGGGTGAAAAGGTCCTCGATCATGACATGGCTCCTGCGTGTGGGGATGAGGCGTTCTCCGCCCCAACCTGGCGTCTGTCAAATCGCCAGACCGTCGCAGGGGCGACGTTCGGCCGCGCCGCGGCGGTCCGGCTTGACTTTGCCCGCGCCCTCAAGCCATCATGGCAGCATGACCACGACGCAATCCATCGCCCGGTTCTTGAAACGGTTGTTTCCTCTCGCAGGACACTAGCCCCTCGGCTTGGTCGCGTCGCGCCCCGGCCGTGGGGCAATAGCGGTTTCGTTTCTGCACGAAAACCGCGCCGGAAAAGCGCGACATTCCCCCTGAACTTCGATTTTCCGCGTGCCCGCCGGGCCGCGAAGACCCTGCGCCGTGAGGTTTCCATGACCAAGACCAAGGCCATCCGTCCGCCTGCCATCACCATTGCCCGCTCCGAACACGCGCGCCTGTCGAACCTTGCCGACATGCTGGCCGAGCGCGACCCGCACGCCGCCGAACAGCTCGCCGTCGAGCTCGACCGCGCCAAGGTCGTCGACGACGCCCGCATGGCGCCCGGCATCATGCGCATGGGCTCGGTCGCCGAGTTCCGCATCGACGACGAGCCGCCGCAGACCGCCGAGCTCGTCTTCCCGAAGGATGCCGACATTTCCCGCCAGCGCATCTCCGTGCTGACGCCGGTCGGCGCGGCCCTGCTCGGCCTTTCGGCCGGCCAGTCGATCGAATGGGCCGCGCGCGACGGCAAGGTGCGGCGCCTCAGCGTCATCGCCGTGCATGCGGCGGTGCCGGATGCGGCCGAGGCCTCCTGAGGGTATCTGCCGTGAAGTTCCTGTCCTTCTTCCAGTCCGGGCGCATCGGAGGCTGCCTCGTCGCAGGATCGTGACCCCCTGTGCCGCAGGTGCGGCCAGGGGGCGTCTCCACCATGGGTTTTCAGGCCGCGCTTGCGCGCGGGCAGGATGGAGAATGGCTATGGGACGGGATCCCGCTATGCTCACGGCAAGAGATGGATATGTTCTGGAAAAGATGCTGCGCGACTGGCCGCCGCTGACGCAGGAATGGCTGGCGCTGTTGAAGCGCAAGCTGTCGGGTGGCCTCCTGCCGGCCGGGGCGCGCATCCCCGCCGATCTCGCGATGATCGATGCGCGCGTGACGTTCCGCTGCGAAAGCGGGCTCAGCGATACCCGCACGCTGTGCCTGCCAGGCACCTATGCGCCGGGCAGCGCCTTCCTGCCGGTCACGACCTTCTACGGCCTTGCCTTGCTCGGCCTGCGCGAAGGCCAGGCGATGACCTTTGACCGGCCGGAGGGCCGGCGCGACTGGATCGTCCTGGAAAAGGTGCTGTTCCAGCCGGCAGCCGGCGGCGCCGTGCCGGAAGCGCCGGCAGAAGCGGTCCGCGCGCCCTTCCGGGTCATCGCCGGCGGCCTCACCGAGCGCGCCTTCACGGCGGCCAATGAAAACGGCCCCGGACAGGGTCCGGGGCCGTCGGCTGCCTGAGGCGCGGCGAAGGGCGATCAGATGACGCCCTGCGCGCGCATGGCTTCGGCGACGCGCGTGAAGCCGGCAATGTTGGCGCCGAGCACGTAGTTGCCCTTGGCGCCATATTCCTCCGCCGTTTCGGCGCAGCGGTCGTGGATGCCCTGCATGATCTGGCCGAGCCGTTCGCGCGCCGTCTCGAAGCTCCAGCTGTCGCGGCTGGCATTCTGCTGCATTTCCAGCGCCGAGGTGGCGACGCCCCCGGCATTCGCCGCCTTGCCGGGGCCGAAGAGCACGCCCGATTCCTGGAAGGTCCGCACGGCTTCCGGCGTCGAGGGCATGTTGGCGCCCTCGGCGACGGCGATGACGCCGTTCTTGACCAGCGTCTTGGCGTCCTTGCCGGAAAGCTCGTTCTGCGTGGCGCAGGGCAGCGCCACGTCGCAGGGCACGTCCCAGATCGAGCCCTTGCCGGCCGGGATGAAATGCACGCCGGCCGTCTTGGCGCGGGCATATTCGGACAGGCGCTCGCGGCGCACTTCCTTGATCTCCTTGACGAGCGAAAGGTCGATGCCCTCTTCATCATGGATGTAGCCGCTGCTGTCCGAGCAGGCGACGACCCTCGCGCCATACTTGATGGCCTGCTCCATGGCGTAGATCGCCACATTGCCTGAGCCCGAGACGGTGACCCGCTTGCCCTCGAAATCGGTGCCCCTGGTGGAGAGCATGGCCCGGGTGAAATAGACCGCGCCATAGCCGGTCGCTTCCTTGCGCACCAGCGAGCCGCCATAGCTCAGCCCCTTGCCGGTGAAGACGCCGGCCTCGAAGCGGTTGGTCAGGCGCTTGTACTGGCCGAACATCCAGCCGATCTCGCGGCCGCTGACGCCGATGTCGCCGGCCGGCACGTCGGTGTGCTCGCCGAGATGGCGGTGGAGCTCCGTCATGAAGGACTGGCAGAAGCGCATGATCTCGCCATCCGAGCGGCCCTTCGGGTCGAAATCCGAGCCGCCCTTGCCGCCGCCGATCGGCAGGCCCGTCAGCGCGTTCTTGAAGATCTGCTCGAAGCCGAGGAACTTGATGATGCCGAGATTGACGGACGGGTGGAAGCGCAGGCCTCCCTTGTAGGGTCCCAGCGCCGAGTTGAACTGCACGCGGAAGCCGCGGTTGATCTGCACCTGGCCCCTGTCGTCGACCCACGGCACGCGGAAGATGATCTGGCGCTCCGGCTCGCAGATGCGCTCGATCAGCGCATCCGTCAGGTAGTCGGGATGTTTGGAGACGACGAGCCCGAGGCTTTCCAGGACCTCGCGCACGGCCTGGTGGAATTCCGGTTCGGCAGGATTGCGCTGCAGCACCTGGGCAAGGATCGGTTCAAGCTTCTCGTCGACGGTCGCCATGGCGACACTCCTTTCGTCTCGGTCTCACATCTCTTGGAAAGGCCGCCGGTCTGGCGCCGGCAGGCTCGGGTGACATCGTCCGGGCATGGTCAGATGCCCTGCCCGTGGCCGCCCATCAGGCCCGTCGGGCCGGTCTGGGAGAGGCTTTTCGCGAGCGTGGCCAGAAGATCGGTCTGGGAAATGATGCCCACCACACGGCGCTCCTCGTCCACGACGACGACGGCATGGATGGAACCGTCCGTCAGCCGCGGCAGGAGGCCGATGGCCGGGTCCGAGGGGCGGGCGGTCGCCGCCTCGGAGACGGGCAGATGGGCGTTCGGCGCCATGGCGGCCAGTTCCCGCAGCCCCACGGTGCCGAGAAGGCGCCGGTCGGCGTCGAGCACGGGCAGCGTGCGGATGTCGTGATCGAGCAGGAGGCTGCGGGCCTCGTCGGCCGTCGCATCGCGCGCCACCGTCACCACGTCGCGCGACATGATGTCGGCCGAGGTCAGGTCGCCGCGCTGGCGCAGCAGGGCCTGCTGTTCGACCTGGCGCAGCAGCGTGTCGAGGTCGGCGCGGCTGATGTCCAGCGTCTCGTTGAGGCTGGCGATGGCGGCGTCGATGTCCTCGGTGTTGAAGCCGACGCGGAAGGCGGCCGGCGGATCGGCGGTCTTGTGCGTGTTGACGGGCGTAATCGTCTGGCGGTGCGGATATTGCCGCCCGGCCAGCCGGTGGAAGATCATGCCGAGCGCCACGAGGATCAGCGAGTTGATCGCGATCGGCACGAGCGGAAACCAGAAACCCGCCCGGCTGACCGCCGCCCCGCCGATAACGGCGGTGAGCGCGGCCGCCCCGCCGGGAGGATGCAGCGACCGGGTCAGCGACATGACGAGGATCGCCAGCGCCACGGCAAGGCCGATGGCGATGGCCGGATCCTTCACCAGCGTGGTGACGGTGACGCCGACAAAGGCGGAGATCGTGTTGCCGCCGACGATCGACCAGGGCTGGGCGAGGGGACTGGCGGGCACGGCGAAGAGCAGGACCGCGGAGGCGCCGATGGGCGCGACGATCAGCGGCAGATGCGGATCCTGCCCCATGACGAAGCCGCAGACGAGCCCGGTGAGGCAGATGCCGATCAGGGCCCCGAGGCAGCCGATCAGCCGCTCCTTGAGCGTGGCGCCGGCAAGAATCGGTGCGAACAGTCGAAATTTGGACAGTTTGCCCGTTCTGTGGGCATCGTGTTGAGGCGGGGCCACGATGATCCTGACCGTAAAAAGGCAGATGATTATTTTGCAGGCTTATGTGCCTATCGCGCGCATGACGCAAGGGCGCAGCCGGAAGATTCTGTTTTGCCGGAAGGGAAGCGAAACGGCCCTGGTCGCGCACCGATGGCAAACTTGTTCCGACGTCATGTCGGACTCCCCCTGCTTCGTTCGTCTTAACTGCATCGGGCGGCGATTGGCTGTCCGCGAATCGAACAAACCGATGAAACCGAACCACAGGAGAACACCATGCCCAGCACGATCCGCCTGCACCGCGTCATCGCCGTCAAGCCCGACAAGCTCTATCGCGCGTTCCTCGAACCGGACGCGGTGGCAAGCTGGCTTCCGCCCTACGGGTTCCTCTGCTCCGTCCATGAGCTTGATGCGCAGGCCGGCGGCCGTCACCGGATGTCGTTCCGGAACTTCACGACAGGCGAGAGCCACTTTTTCGGCGGCACCTATCTGGAACTCGTCCCGGGCGAGCGCCTCGTCTACACCGACAGCTTCGACGATCCCAACCTGCCGGGCGAGATGAAGGTCACGGTGGAGCTGAAGGCCGTCTCGGTCGGCACGGAAGTGAACATCGAGCAGCAGGGCGTGCCGGACATCATCCCCGCCGAGGCCTGCTATCTCGGCTGGCAGGACTCGCTGGACAAGCTCACGAAGCTCGTCGTGCCCGAGATCAACCAGTAGCCACGGCGCTTGGACCGGAAGGAAAAGGAAAGGAAAAGCAGATGACGATCGCCAAGAACACCATATGCCTCTGGTACGAGAAGGATGCCGAGGCCGCGGCCAATTTCTACGCCGAGACGTTTCCCGACAGCTTCGTGGGCGCGGTCCACCGCGCGCCCAGCGACTTCCCGTCCGGCAAGGCCGGCGACGTGCTGACGGTCGATTTCACTGTCGCCGGCATTCCCTGCATCGGCCTCAATGGCGGACCTGTTTTCAAGCACAGCGAAGCCTTCTCGTTCCAGATCGCCACGGACGATCAGGAGGAGACGGACCGCTACTGGAACGCCATCGTCGGCAATGGCGGCGAGGAGAGCGTGTGCGGCTGGTGCAAGGACAAATGGGGCATCTCCTGGCAGATCACCCCACGCACGCTGACCGAGGCGATGGCCGCCGGCGGCGATGAAGCCAAACGCGTCTTCGAGGCGATGATGGAGATGAAGAAGATCGACGTCGCCGCGATCGAGGCGGCCCGGCGCGGCTGACGCGCCGGATCAGGACACCTTTCCATGGTCCGTGAGAAAGTCGAGCAACGCCCGGACGCGTGAGGGAAGCGGGCCGCCCTGGCCGACATGGACGGCATGGAAAGCCTCCTTCCCGCCGGCATCGAGATGGTGGAGGACCGCCACCAGCCGTCCGGCGGCGATGTCTTCCCGCACGGTGAAGGCGGCAAGGCGGGCGAGGCCGGCGCCGGCCAGCGCCAGATGGCGCAGGCCCTCGCCGTCGCTCGCCTGCACGCGGCCCGTCGCCGGCACGACGATGGTCTCGCCGTCTTCCCGGAGCGGCCAGCCGTCGACCGCGCGGGCATAACCGAAGCCGAGGCGATTGTGCCGTTCGAGATCGGCGATGGAGCGCGGCTCGCCGCAGCGTTCCAGATAGGACGGCGCGGCAACGATGATCAGTGCCGTCTCGCCGAGCTTGCGCGCGACGAGGCTGGAACTTTTCAGCGGCCCGGCCCGGATCGCGACATCGGTGCGCTCCGCCAGAAGGTCGACCACCGCGTCCGTTTGAACGATATCGAGCGTGACGCCCGGATGGAGTCCCAGAAACGCCGGCAGCGCGGGCGCGAGGATGTGGTTGAAGTAGGAGGCGCTGGTATTGACGCGGACGCGCCCCACCGCCTGTTCGCCGGCGCCGGCCACCCGTTCCGCATCCTCCAGATCGGCAAGAATGCGCGTCGCCCGCTCATAGAAGGCGCAGCCTTCCGGCGTGAGCTGGAGCTGGCGTGTCGAACGGTTGAGCAGCCGCGCGCCGAGCCGGGATTCCAGCCGCGCGATCAGCTTGCTGACCGCCGAGGGCGTCATGCGCTCGGCACGCGCGGCAGGCGAGAAGCCGCCGAGCTCGACCACGCGCACGAACACTTCCATCTCCCCGGACCGGTTGTGATGCGGGCTTCCCATGTCCTGCCAGATCCTTTCCAGAACTTCGCCCGGCAGGCCGCTGAATTTTCGAGTGCCGGCTCCATGGGCATTCATTAAATTCAATTCATGAATGCTGTTCCCAAGCGCAGGCTACTTCATCCAATAAGCAGCGTCTATCTTCCAGGCAAGGAAACATCATCGAGGCGGGCAAGCATGCCCGCTGACGCCCGCCTGCAATCCCCTTCCCTAAGGAGCTTCCTCATGGACTATCGCCCCCTCGGCAAATCCGGCCTCAAGGTGCCGGTCCTCAGTTTCGGCGCGGGCACCTTCGGTGGCGCCGGCCCGCTGTTCGGCAATTGGGGCAATTCGGATGCCGCCGAAGCCCGGCACCTCGTGGACATCTGTCTGGAAGCCGGCGTCAACCTGTTCGACACGGCCGACGTCTATTCCAACGGCGCTTCGGAAGCCGTGCTTGGCGAAGCGATCAAGGGCCGGCGCGATGCGGTGCTGATCTCGACCAAGACCGGCCTGCCGATGGGCGACGGCCCGAACGACGCGGGCTCCTCCCGCTTCCGGCTGATCCGGGCCGTCGAGGATGCGCTGCGCCGCCTCCAAACCGACTATATCGACCTTTTGCAACTGCACGCCTTCGACGCCGGCACGCCGGTCGAGGAAGTGCTTTCGACGCTCGATACGCTGGTGCGCGCCGGCAAGGTCCGCTATGTCGGCGTCTCCAATTTCTCCGGCTGGCAGATCATGAAATCGCTGGCCGTCGCCGACCGCCATGGCTGGCCGCGTTATGTCGCCAATCAGGTCTACTACTCGCTGGTCGGGCGCGACTATGAATGGGATCTGATGCCGTTGGGCGCGGATCAGGGCCTTGGCGCGATGGTCTGGAGTCCGCTCGGCTGGGGACGCCTGACCGGGAAGATCCGGCGCGGAACGCCGTTGCCCGAGGGCAGCCGCCTGCACGAGACCGCCGGCTTCGGCCCGCCGGTGGAGGACGAGCATCTCTATCGCGTTGTCGATGCGCTCGACGCCATAGCCGAGGAAACCGGCAAGACAGTGCCGCAAGTCGCGCTCAACTGGCTGCTGCAGCGCCCGACCGTCTCCTCGGTCATCGTCGGCGCGCGCAACGAGGAACAGCTTCGCCAGAACCTCGGCGCGGTCGGCTGGAGCCTGACACCAGAGCAGGTGGCAAGGCTGGACGAAGCCAGCGCCGTCACCGCGCCCTATCCCCATTTCCCCTATCGCCGGCAGGAGGGCTTTGCGCGGCTCGATCCGCCGATAGCCGGCTAACGGTTATCCACGGCTCCTGGCGATCATCGCCACGATGACCTCATACAGTTCGGCCTGTGCCTGCTCGACCGTGATCTCGCCCGTTGCGGCCGCATGGGACAAGGCGTCGGCCGCACCGAGCATCGCCCAGAAGCCGGATTGCAGGATGCCCTTTTGCCCCGTGAACGGGGCCAGGGCCTTCCGGCATTTTTCGATGAACACCAGTTGATAATCGCGTTTCACCGCCTCCAGCTCGGGGGAGCCGGCAAGCCCGGCCAGCACGCCGGGGATCTCGCGACCCTGGACAAGCACACATTCGACATAGGACGAGGCGATGACCCGCGCCGTTCCTTCCAGGGTCG
Source organism: Shinella sp. HZN7 (assembly GCF_001652565.1). NCBI lineage: Bacteria > Pseudomonadati > Pseudomonadota > Alphaproteobacteria > Hyphomicrobiales > Rhizobiaceae > Shinella > Shinella sp. HZN7. Next base: position 4,460,307 of record NZ_CP015736.1, read on the forward strand.
GTTCGCGGGCCTCGAGCGCGGCGTCGATCACCGCCGTCTGCTGCGCGTCGAAATCCTGATAGAGCGCGGTCAGCAAGCCGTTGCGCGTGCCGAAATGGTCGTAGATCACCGGCTTGGTGACACCGGCCTCCTCCGCCATGCGCGGCAGCGTCAGCGCGTCGGTGCCTTCCTCGCGCGCGAGCCGCCACGCCACATCGAGGAGCTGGCGCTGCCGCTGCTCGCGGCTGAGGCGAACGCGCTTCGCGGCGATCTGACCGTCATCGGGCATGCTTGACATCTCTATATACCAAAAGTAACTTACCAAAAGTATATAGAAGAGACCCTTCCAACGCAACCACTCGCCGGCCTTGCCCGGCGAACGAAGCGGCACGCCTGCGCGCCGCTCGCAGAGGATCCGTGCCCGATGACCGATATGACACTTCCCCGCTCCGTGGATCGAAACGCATGGCTCGGCCTCATGGCCGTGCTGCCGCTCGTCCTGCTCGTCGCCATGGACGGCTCTATTCTCTATCTCGCCATGCCGCACGTCACCTCCGCGCTGCGGCCGACCGCCGACCAGGCGCTCTGGATTCTCGACATCTACGGCTTCGTGGTCGGTTCGCTGCTGATCGCCTTCGGCAATATCGGCGATCGCTACGGGCGGCTCAAGCTCATCATGGCCGGCGCGGTGATCTTCGGCGTAGGATCGCTCGGCGCGGCCTGGTCGCAATCGCCGTCGATGCTGATCGCCGCACGGGCCCTCATGGGGTTGGGCGGCGCGACCCTGCTGCCGTCCGGCCTTGCCATCGTCAGCGCCCTGTTTCCCGATCCGCGTCTGCGCGCGCGGGCCATCGGCATCTTCGCGGCGACGTTCGCGGCCGGGTTTGCCGTCGGTCCCCTTATCGGCGGCATGCTGCTCCGCCAGTTCGCGTGGGGCGTCGTCTTCCTCATCAACGTCCCGGTCGTGCTCGCCTTCCTGATCGTCGCGCCGATCCTGCTGCGCGAGGTGCGCTCGACAACGTACGGCCGGATCGACCTGCCGAGCCTCCTGCTGTCGTTCATCGGCATCCTGCTGTTCACATGGTCGCTCAAGACCGCCGCGGCCGAAGGCCTTACGGCGATGCAGCCGGCAGGCGGGATCATCGGTATCCTCGCCCTCGCGCTGTTCCTGCGCCGGCAGACCCGCATCGACTACCCGCTGCTCGATCTTAGCCTGTTCCGGGATCGCATTTTCTCCATAGCGATCCTGACCGGCCTTCTGTCCCTCGTGGTCTGGTCCGCAGCCAGCTACCTGTCCGGCATCTACCTGCAAACGGTGCTCGGCTTCGACGTGTTCACGACCGCGCTGCTCACGCTGCCGGGAGCCATCGTGCTGACCGCGACCTGCGTGGGCACCGCGCGTATCGTGGAGTGGATCGGCCGCAAGGCGGCGCTCGTGGCGACGCATCTGCTCATCAGCGCCGGCGTCTTCATGCTGCTGCTCACCAGCGCCGAGGCCGGCGTCGCGGCCTTCATCGCCTCGACGGTCATCGCCGGCATCGGCTACGGGCTGTCGTTCAGCCTCGTCGCCGAGGTCGCGGTGTCGGCGGTTCCGGCCGAGCGGGCCGGCGCGGCCGGATCGATCGCGGAAACCAGCAACGAGTTGGGCAATGCACTCGGCATCACCCTGCTCGGATCGCTGGCGGCCCTCAGCTTCCGCCTATTCGGCCCCGGCGTGGCGGGCACGCTCAATGAAACGCTCGATCATGCGGGCATCGCCCCGGAAGCCGCGGCGCAAGCCAGGGAAGCCTTCCTCGCCGGCCTGCATATCGCGGTCGGCGCCGGCGGTCTGCTGACGCTGATCGCCGGTATCGTCGCGTGGCTCTGGCTGCCGAGAAAGCTGCCGGAATGAAGCCCGGCCAGCGCCAATGACGACCGACGGCTTGCCGGCCTCAGGCAGTCTTCTTGCCTTCGGGGCCAAACTGGCCCGGCACCTTCCAAACCCGCGCGACAATGACCATGTGACAGTCCACATCATGGCTTCGTCAGCAACGATCTCGTCGAGTCATTCGCCGAGTGCGAAGCGATTGCACAGGGTATCGGTCGGTGGGATCCGAAGACCCAGACGCACATGAGCGCGCTTCCTGCAAAACAAGCATCCCCGCGCCAAGGAGCGTCACTGGCATTTACCGCCTATGCTCGCTCCAGATAAATCTGGCAGTTCTGACGGCTTGCTTTGCCGGTGATTGTGTTCCCGTCGATTTGGACGATGTAGTCGTAGGTATCGGCCCGCGCGGTGACTATGGCGTAGGAGTTTAGCGTGTCCTGGGTGGGCAGCGGGCTTATTTGTGCCTCGTCCGTCCCGCGTGCCGCGCCGCTATAGCTCCATTTTCCTTTCCCGATACGGCCGTATTGTTCCTCGACGGAAAAGGTGATGGTAAACTGGCGTCGTCCGCATGCGACGGTGCCCAGCCACGTGCCGATCAGATCGGTATTTCGGTCTGAAACCTCTTCCTTGGCCCTGGCGCCGCGCAGCCTTGCAAGCTCAGCCTCCAGTTCCCGTATGATAGCGCGCAGCCGGTTGATCTCCTGTTGTGGGTCATCCTGGCTTGTCCTGGGGCCGCCCGGACCGCTTGCATCGAAATCCTGCGTGAAACCTTGTGCCGTTCCGACTGCGGCGACAAGGCCGATGATTTGGCAGATGGCGCAAGAGCGTTTGAATATCAATGGGAGACGGGAGTTAATCGTCCTGGAACCGTTCATGCAATGATGAACCAATCCGAACTGACGTCGGCCATGTCGATGCCCTTTAGGGTGACCGAGCCACCTTCGGAGAGATCGAGCACTGCGGAGCCAGCCTTGTTCTCGCTGACCGTATATGTTTGCCCGCGAAGGTCGATGAGGTCTGTACCGGCCTTGAAGTCGCGGATTGTATCGTTACCCTCCCTCTTGCCAAATATGAAGGTATCCGCGCCTGTGCCACCTGAAAGTGTGTCGTCATTACCCCCACCTCTCAGAGAGTCATTTCCGGTCCCGCCGGACAGGATGTCCCGCCCCTTGTCGCCGAAGAGTTTGTCATCCCCGGCATCCCCCTTGATGGCGTCGTTGCCAGCCCCACCTTCCAGCTTGTCGTTCTCTGCTCCGCCGGAAAGCTTGTCGTTGCCGGCATCTCCCTTGATTACGTCGCGGCCGCTCCCGCCTTTGATGTTGTCGTTGCCGGCATTACCGTGAAGCTTATCGTCACCGCTGCCCCCGTCGATGTTGTCGTTGCCCTTTCCGCCTTTAACAACGTCGTCGCCGCCTCGGGCTCGGATGATGTCGTTGCCACCGCCGCCCTCGAGCCGATCGTCATCTTCCGTGCCTTGAATATTTTTGCCTTTTGCTCTGACAAGCTCCAGGACTTCATTCCACAACGTTGACATTACCGCCTCCCCGCGATCGAAAAATCGACCTGGGAAGGTAGAGCAGACGTTATGAAACAGTCAGTTGGGCAAGGGGCGTATCCCGGCATCCATTCGACGTAGCAGCCGATGGTATCGAGGTGAACCGCACGACAACGAGCAAATTCTTCGCTGAAGTATCGAGCCCGCGCTTCCCACCTAACCAATTTTCTTCTTCAGCCCATTCGGTCGAGCGCGCCAGAGGCGCCTCGCATCGGGGAACAATGCTGGCAGCGGGCGGTTGGTGTGTCAGAAAGGAGACTGCCATGGCCAGTGACCCGAAGGACCCGAAGAAGCCCCTGGAAGTTCCCCCAGAAGAGACACCAGACTCTTTGCCCGATATTCCGGAGCGCCCGATTGAAGAGCCCGGGCCGGATGTCGTGCCCGAAGAGGCCCCGGACATTACGCCCGTGCCGGGTGAGGAAGTGCCATCGAAAATGTGATGCCGCCTGGATCTCCGGCATGCTCGGCGTTCTAAGTTCCCCACCCGGAGGGTACCTCTCTCCGGCCGCCCATGGGGGGCGCTCGCGCATGCCGGCGGAAATCCTCTCCTTTCTCAACCGTGCGGTATTGTCGTCGTGTGGTTTGAGAGACCGGCTTCTATAGGCGTCCGTCGCACTCTTGCCTTTGGCCATGGCCTGCGGCAAATCTCTCGTGCCGGCATTTTCAGGACTGGCATTGGATACCCATGAGCGACAAAATCTTCGACACACTGACCGGCATGTACTTCACGGTCGACGACCTCGATGGAAGCTATGGCACCGGGCAGGTTATCCGCCTTGCTGCCGAGAGCATCTATTTCGTGCGCTTCGACGGCAATGAAGTGGCGCTTCCTTTGGAACTCGTGTCCCTTGGCGAGATGCTGGAGACCACGGAGGAAGGCTACAAACTCTGGCGGTTCTTCGACACGATCGAGGAAAGGGACAAGTGGATCGAATGGCTTGATGCCCCATCGAAGCCGCGCGTCATCTCGCTCGTGAAGCCGACCAAGGAATAATCTCGACTCCCGCGGTCACACGTTCCATTCTTCCCTGGTCGAACAGGGGGAGGTGTTGCGTCATGGCTCGGCAGATTGCGCTTTGCTTCGTCATCGGCGTCGTTGCCTACGCCTGCTTCTGGATGGCGTGGCATTGGTTTTAAGGGAGGCCGCCATCTCGCCCTACGGCAAAGGGCGGATGCCTCGCCTCCTTCTTCAGGCGCTCCGCTGGGTGTATGCTCGGTCGATGGAAAGCCTCTCTCGATTTCACCTGGGCCAGGACGAGAATGGCGCTTGGCACGTTGTAGACGCCAAGCGCGGTGGGCCTGCTGAAATCCAGGTCGACGGGAAGTTCTATCTTCTCTGGGGCATATCCAAGGTTGAAGCTGAGAATTGGTCCCTACTGCTCAACCAGATCATCCAGCTTCATGGCGAGAGGCAGGACGGACAAACTCGTTGACTAGCCAGCAGGAGCGCACCGGTAAGCCGGACCCGTGTGCTCGACTTTGAAGAGCATCTTCTCGACCTCTGCGGCGTTGAGCCTGGGTTGCAGCCTTCGTTTCGCTTCGTCTACGAAAACCTGATCCGGCACGTCGGATACGGTCGTATAGATCGGGACAAGAGCCAACAGTTCACGCCCCGGATGATCTCGATAAGCCCTTACGACTGATAGGTTCGTCATTTCGTTCCCCTACGTCTAGAACGGCAGTGCACCACCTGTCTGCATCGTAAACGCGTGGCGGTAAGAGCTTATTCGAGCGCAGGGGAGCTTCGCCTTCCAGTGTTGCCCTATAGTCACATAATGGAGTCTTGCGACCAGTACGCGTGCGCGAGGGGGAAGCCCTCGGTGCGAAGGCAAGAATTTTCGGAGGCCGTAAAAGGGCGGGAACCGGTTGGTCCGGTATCAATATGCGAGGGCGGGCGGCATATGCCGCATCAATGGGCGAAACAAATTACGGGTTGCGCAAGGACGATTTCCGATTGCAATGGCGTGTTGACGTGAAGGAACGCCAATCGTCACCACTAAGGCCGCCCGAGGCCTATTGCAGTCCCTTTAGGGATGATTCGCCCTATCTGGCAATCCCGGACAAGCGTGACAAAAGCTCATCAAGGCCAAGCCTGAATGCTCGCCGCCTCGGTAACGAAACTGCAAGCAGTGTCCTGTCGTAATCTTCTAGGGGGGGCTAAAAGGTGGACTGGCCAAGTTGGTAGCGTGCCTGTCCAATTGCATTCATGCGCATTTCTGCGTTTGGAATGGTGCCCAGAAGAGGACTCGAACCTCCACGCCTCGCGGCACAGGTACCTGAAACCTGCGCGTCTACCAATTCCGCCATCTGGGCGACGGAGAGGCATGTAGAAGGACCGCTCGCCGGTGTCAACAGGCTTTTTGAAGTTTTCGCAACAGCTTGGCAAAAACTGTCTTTTCCACGAAAGCCGGCGGCGGTTTTGTGGGGAGAGGCGGGGCGGGGGAAAGGCTCAGTGGCTCACGGCCCAGGCGCGGATCCGTTCCAGCCCGGCCGCAAGCAGGCGCGCGGCGGCGGCCTCGCTCTGCGCTTCCACGTAGCAGCGCATTTCCGGCGCGTTGCCGGAGGGGCGGAAATGGATGACGCTGCCGTCCTCCAGCGTGACGCGCAGCCCGTCGATGTCGCTCACTTTCGTCGGAACGCCGATCGGCGCGAGGAAGGCGGCCAGCGGTCCGGCGCCCGAGCGCAGGTCCGCCATCAGGGCCGCGCTGGTCTCCACCGGCATGTTCTCCAGGCGGTCGCTGGCCGCGGCCGGCAGGGCGAAGCCGGCGGCGATCGCCGAAAGCGGCCGCCCTTCCGCCGCCGCGAGCGCCAGCACGGCGAGCACCGGCATCAGGCTGTCGCGCGTGGGCAGCGCGGCGAGCGTGTGGCCGTTCACGGCAAAGGGGGTCGCCGTCAGCGTGCCGCCATTGGCCTCGAAGCCGGCGACCGCCGTCCCGCCGGCCGCGACCGCCGCACTCATGGCGGCGATCACGAAGGGCGAGCCGACCCGGGTGCGCAGCACCGTGCCGGAAACGGCGGCCTCGATGCCCGAATTGGAGGTGACGGGTGTCGCGATCGTCGTGGCGCCGAGGAAGCGGCTGGCGATGAGGCCGACGAGGTCGCCGCGCAGGGGCGTGCCGGTCTCGTCAGTGACGAGCGGCCGGTCGCCGTCGCCGTCGGCGGAGATGATGGCGGCAAGCCCGTGCTGCACGGCCCAATCCCGCAGCAGGGCGATCGTTTCCGCGGAGACGGCCTCCGTGTCGACGGGAATGAAGCGCTCCGAGCGGCCGAGCGAAACGACATCCGCGCCGTAATGGGCGAGCACGGAAACGAAGAGGTCGCGCGCCACCGTCGAATGCTGGTAGACGCCGATGCGAAGGCCGGCCAGCGCCCGCTCGGGCAACAGCGTGCGGTTGCGTGCGGTGTAGAGCGCCATGGCGGCGTCATGAAGGTCGTCGGCGGTTTCCGGCGTGGCGGGAAGGTCCGTGCCTTCGTTGCGAATCGCCGCCGCGGCCGCGGTGATGGCGGCCTCGTCCGCCTTGTCGATCTCGCCGTCCGGCCGGTAGAACTTGATGCCGTTACGGTCGGCGGGAATGTGCGAGCCGGTCACCATCAGGCAGGCCGCCTTGCGGGCAAGGCCGAGCAGGGCGAGCGCCGGCGTCGGCAGCGTGCCGCAGTCGCGCGGGCAAAGGCCGGCCTTGCGGAGGGCCGCGATCGCGATGGCCGCGATGGCCGGGCTGGAAGGGCGGAAATCACGGCCGATCAGGATCTCGTCGCCCTGCCGCGCCCTGCCGGCGGCCAGCAGATGGCGGGCAAAGGCGGTGGCATAAAGTGCGGTGGCCGGCCCTTCGAGATCCACGGAGAGGCCGCGCAGGCCGCTGGTTCCGAATTTCAGGCTCATGCGGTCACCCCATGTCTCTTGCCGTCCGGTCCTGTGAACGGTGCGACATGAATAAAACAAAATGCGTGAACGTAATGCAAAGCAGGGACGTGACAGGGAAAAATCCCGCCAGAACAGTGAGGATCACATGTCGAAGATTCAAAATCTCGTTTTCGGTTGCGTGATGGGGATTGCCTCCGCGATCGCGCCCATGGGGGCGGCCCAGGCCGTCCCGCTCGCCGTGCCGGATATGAAGGTAGACACGAAAAGCGACGTCACCAAGGCGCAGGTGCAGTTCTGCTATGGCTACGGCTGCGACCGCCGTTACTATCGCCGCCACTATCGCCCGAACTACAGCTATGAGCGTCGCTACTATCGCCCGCGCTACGAGCGGCCGCGCTACTATGGCGGGAACCGGTCGCATGTGAACTGGTGCGCCAACCGGTACCGCACCTACGACCCCTACACCAACCGCTACCATGCCGGCGGCGGCGTCTATCGCCTGTGCTATTCGCCCTATCGCTAGGCACGGCCGCGATCCCAGGCGGACGGCGGGCTTCGGCCCGCCGTTCCCGTTTCAGCCCTGGTCGGCGACGCGGTCCGTGTGGCCGAGGTCCCGGCCCGGCTCGATGATGTCGCGCACGCGCTGCTTCAGCTCCTTCGGCCCGGGAAAGCCGCCATCGCGCTTGCGCTCCCAGACCAGCGCCTCGCCGACGCGGATCTCGAAATTGCCGCCGGTACCGGGAATGAGCGCCACCTCGCCGAGCCCGTCGGAAAAGGTTGAAAGCAGCTCCTGCGCCATCCAGCCGGCGCGCAGCAGCCAGTTGCACTGGGTACAGTAGAGAATCGAAACGCGCGGCTTTTCCCCGGACATGGTCACCTCCTGGTCGATGGCGAAAGCATATAGCAGCGGCGCCCTCTTGGCACGCGCCCGCTCGCGGTCCTCTCACAGAATTGTCAACTCAATTCATCATGTTTTGTTGGCGGACATCTTGTCGCAGCCGGATTCCTGAAGGAGACGTGGTGCACTGCAACATCCTCACAGGAGATCCCATGACAGAGCTTGCCACCCATCGCCCCCGCCTCATCATTCCCTCGCTCGGCGGCCTCTATGCGGCGCTCGGTGAAAGCGCGGAAACGATCCTGCGCGTCGCCGCCGGCCTGCTGCTCGTGACGCACGGCTACGGCAAGATCCTCAACCCCTTCGGCGCCGCCGGCATGGTGGAAAGCCTCGGCTTCTATCCCGGCGCCTTCTGGTCGCCGCTGCTCGCCGCCACCGAATTCTTCGGCGGCATCCTGATCGCCATCGGCCTCTTCACGCGCCCCGCCGCCTTTGCGGCGATGATCGTTCTTGCCGTCACCGTCTACTTCCACGGCATCGTGCAGGCCGAGGGCCTGATGGGCGCGGAGAAGTCCATCCTGTGGACGCTGATCATGTTCTACTTCGTGATCCGCGGGGCCAACGGCCATTCGGTCGACGCCAAGCTTGGCCGTCAGTTCTGATCCGTTTCCGGCGGTTGCGGCCTCGGCCGCAACCGCGCCTTGACGCGTGCGACGAGCGTCTCGGCGTCATGCGGCTTCATGACGACGGGAATGACCTCGAAACCCTCGACGCCGTCGCGATGGATGTCGCCGACGGTGGTGAAGAGAAGCGGCACGCCCTTTTCCACCAGCCGTTCGATCTGCGGCGTGATCTGCGTGGCATCGAGCGGCACGTCGAGCAGGCAGAGGTCGATATCGGCCAGCGCGGCCGTGTCCCACTGGGCGAGCTGTTCGGGCCGCACCAGGGTCGTCCGGCAAGGCAGTGCCGCCTTGATCAGATATTCCGCGTCGAGCGCAATCAGGAACTCGCGTTCGGCGATCAGGATGTGCGGAAGTGAATGGCTCATGGCGCCGGACTCCTTGTCCATATGGAGCCGCCGGGAGGGGCGATTCAGGAGGCGGACTGTGGGCCTGCACCCCGGGAGTGTCATTTAAAAAAGACATAGTGCCGGTGCGATGGAACAACGGCGCATGCGCGACGTTTTGCGCCTCAGCCCACGGGGATGGGCAGGATCAAAACCGGCGGGGGCATGATGGCGGGTGGTGCGGCGGTCAATCAGCAATCCAAATGGCGCACGCCCTGTCAGCAATGTCCCCTGCGCAGCCTTTCGACCTTCCGGGATTTTTCGGCAAGGGAGCTGGACTTCGTCTCGCAGTTCAAGAGCGGCGAGCTCTCCAGCGAACGCGGCGCGACGATCCTCGTCGAGGGCATGCACAGCGCCCATCTCTTCACCGTGCTGTCGGGCTGGGCCTTCCGCTACAAGCTGCTGCCCGACGGGCGCCGGCAGATCATGAACTATCTTATGCCCGGCGATCTCATCGGCCTTCAGGGAAGCCTGATGGGCGAGATGGACCATTCCGTCGAGGCGCTGACGCCGGTCACGCTCTGCGTCTTCGAGCGCTCGAAGCTGGAGCGGCTGTTCGAGCGTCATGCCTCGCTGGCCTACGACCTCACCTGGATCGCCGCGCACGAGGAGCGCATCCTCGACGAACACCTGCTCAGCGTCGGCCGGCGCTCGGCGCTGGAGCGCACGGCCTATCTGCTCTCCTTCATCCACCAGCGCGCCCATTCGGCGGGCGTCAATGGCGGGCGGCGGGTCATTCCGATCACCCAGCAGCATGTCGCCGATACGCTCGGCCTCTCGCTCGTGCACACCAACAAGACGCTGCGCAAGCTCGCCGACCGTGGGCTGATGCGCTGGCAGGACAAGGGCTGCGAAATCCTCGATAGCGACGGTCTTCTGGCGCTGGCCGGCTGGGAGGGGCTGAAGAAGCAGCCCCGTCCTTTCATCTGACCCTTCCTGCCCGCGCAGGTCCCGGCAGGCAAGACCGCCGTGCACGTTCGCTGGAATGGCTCAGGCGACGTCCCAGTGCAGCGGGAACATCGGGTCGAACACCGTCACCGGCCCCGCGCCCGTCTCGATCTTCGCCGGGAAGGCGACGGGTTCCGCCCGCCTGACGAGGCGGATCGTTTCTTCGTTGGCCGGCAGGCCATACCAGGCGGGTCCGTTCAGCGAGGCGAAGGCCTCGAGCCGGGTGAGCGCGCCTTCCTCCTCGAAGACATGGGCAAGGCAGCTCATCGTGTTGATCGAGGTGTAGATGCCGGCGCAGCCGCAGGCGCATTCCTTCAGCGGATCGACATGCGGTGCCGAATCGGTGCCGAGGAAGAAACGCCCGTCGCCCGAGGTGGCGGCGGCGCGCAGCGCCAGCCGGTGCTCCTCGCGCTTGGCGACGGGCAGGCAATAGTAGTGTGGCTTGATGCCGCCGACGAGGATGGCGTTGCGGTTGATGATCAGGTGATGCGTGGTGATCGAGCCGGCGAGATTGGCCTTCGACGCCTTGATGTAGTCGACGCCGTTCTTCGTCGTCACATGCTCCATGGTGACGCGCAGTTCCGGCAGGCGCTGGCGCAAGGGGTCGAGCACGGTCTCGATGAACACGGCCTCGCGGTCGAAGATGTCGACGTCCGGCGTCGTCACCTCGCCATGGACGCAGAGCGTCAGGCCGATCTTCGCCATGCGCTCCAGCACGGGCATCGCCTTGTCCATGTCGCGCACGCCGCCATGGGAATTGGTCGTCGCGCCGGCCGGGTAGAGCTTGACGGCGCGGATCAGGCCGCTTTCATAGCCGGCTTCGACGTCGTCGGGGTCGGTATGCTCGGTGAGGTAGAGCGTCATCAGCGGCTCGAACCGGTCGCCCTTGGGCAGGGCGGCGAGGATGCGGTCGCGATAGGCGGCGGCGTCCGTGGTGGTCACGACCGGCGGCACGAGGTTTGGCATGATGATCGCGCGGGCGAAATGCCGGCTGGTGTCGCCGATCACGCCTTCGAGCATCGCCCCGTCGCGCAGGTGCAGGTGCCAGTCGTCCGGCCGGCGGATGGTGAGTTCTGTGGTCATCGGCGTTGCTCCCGCCCTTGGCTTTGCGGCAATCCCGGATGCAAAACGCTCAGGCATTCTTGCCGGAATTGCTCCGCGGCTGCGATAGCATCCGCGGGGCGCAACGACAATCGTTTCAGAAGATGTCGATGGTGAGGTCCGCGGGGCGGGAATTCTCCAGGATGCGCTTTCCGTTCGGCAGGTCGTTGCCGTAGAGCTTGCGCTGGATCTCGTCTTCCGGCAGCCCATAGCCGAGCCAGCGCCGGCGCAGCCGCTCCTCCAGCACCGCATAGGGCGGGCCGACGAAGATGGTGACGTCGAATTTCCCTTCGAGCCGGTCCCAGGGCGCGTCCTTCAGCAGCAGGTAGTTGCCTTCCGCGAGGATGAAGCGCGTATCGGCCGGGATGGCACGGGCCGCGTTGATGGCGATCTCGCGCGATCGATCGAAGACCGGGACGAGGACTTCGTCCTGTGCCCTTTTCAGGGCCTCGACGATGTCGATGAAGCCGCGGGCGTCGAAGGTTTCGGGTGCACCCTTGCGCGGCAGGAGGCCGCGTTCGGCGAGAATGCCGTTGTCCATGTGAAAGCCGTCCATCGGCAGGATTTCCGCCGTCTCGCCGCGGGCGAGAAGCCTTTCCCTGACGGCTTCGACCAGCGTCGACTTGCCGGCGCCCGGAGGGCCGGCAATGCCGAGCAAGACGCGGCGCGCGTTTTGCGCGCGCCGCAGAAGATCGTCCACGATTGTTTCGACCGTTGTCATGCCGCGACGGCCTCGGCGGGCAGTTTCGCGCCGGTCATGAAGGCGACGGCGTCGGACATGGTGTAGTCCTTCGGGTTGATGACCGTCAGCCGCCGGCCGAGCCGGTGGATGTGGATGCGGTCCGCCACCTCGAAGACATGCGGCATGTTGTGCGAGATCAGCACGATCGGAATGCCGCGCCGGCGCACGTCGAGGATGAGTTCCAGGACGCGCCGGCTCTCCTTGACGCCGAGCGCCGCCGTCGGCTCGTCGAGGATGATCACTTTCGAACCGAAGGCGGCAGCCCGCGCCACGGCGACCCCCTGGCGCTGGCCGCCGGACAAGGTCTCCACCGCCTGGTTGATGTTCTGGATCGTCATCAGCCCGAGTTCGGAGAGCTTGTCGCGGGCGAACTTCTCCATCGCCGTGCGGTCGAGCTTGCGGAACCACTGGCCCATGACGCCGGGCTTCCTGATCTCGCGGCCGAGGAACATGTTGTCGGCGATCGAGAGGGCAGGCGAGAGCGCGAGGTTCTGGTAGACGGTCTCGATGCCGGCGCTGCGCGCCTCGATCGGCGAGCGGAAATGCACCGGCTGGCCTTCCAGGCGGATTTCGCCCTCGTCCGGCGTGATGGCGCCGGAGATCGCCTTGATCATCGAGGACTTGCCCGCGCCGTTGTCGCCGATCACGGCGAGGATCTCGCCGGGATAGAGGTCGAAGTCCGCTTGGTCGAGGGCGGTGACGCGGCCGTAGCGCTTGACGAGACCGCGGGCGGTGAGAATGGGTTCGAGAGCCATCAGCCTGCTACCTTTCTGATCCACTGGTCGATTGCGACGGCCGAGATGATGAGGACGCCGATCAGGAGATAGGTCCATTGCGGGTCCGTGCCGATGAGGCGAAGACCGAGCGAGAAGACGCCGACGATCAGCGCCCCGAAGATCATGCCGAGGATCGAGCCGCGCCCGCCGAACAGCGAGAGGCCGCCGATCACCACGGCGGTGATCGATTCGATGTTGGCGAACTGCCCCGCCGTCGGCGAGACCGAGCCGATGCGGCCGATGAGCGCCCAGCCGGCGAGCGCGCAGATGAGGCCGGACAGCGTGTAGACCGAGACCAGCATGCGCTTGACGTTGACGCCGGCCAGCTCCGCCGCGTCCGGATCGTCGCCGACCGCATAGACATGGCGGCCCCAGGCGGTGTGGTTCAGCACGTACCAGAGCAGCGCCACCAGCAGCACCATGGCGATGACGCCGTAGGTGAAGACCGCGCCGCCGAAGCGGATGTTGTTGCCGAAGAACTGCAGGAGCGGGGCCTGCGCGGAGATGTCCTGCGAGCGGATGGTCTCGTTGGCCGAATAGAGGAAGTTCGAGGCGAGGATGATCTGCCACATGCCGAGCGTGACGATGAAGGGCGGCAGCTTCATGCGGGCGACGAGCAGGCCGTTGATATAGCCGCAGAACGCGCCGCAGGCGAGGCCGCACAGGACGGCGAGCGACGGCGGCAGGCCGTAGCGGAAGGTGAACTGGCCCATCACGACGGACGAGAGCACCATGATCGCACCGACCGACAGGTCGATGCCGGCCGTCAGGATGACCAGCGTCTGCGCCGCGCCGACGATGCCGACGATAGCCACCTGCTGGAGGATGAGCGTCATCGTGAAGGCGGAGAAGAACTTTCCGCCGAGGATGATGCCGAATACCGCCACCGAGAGCACGAGCACGATCAGCGGCACCGCGGAGGGGCTGCCGTGCAGGAAATGCTGGAATTTCTGGACGGGCGTCTTGTCGTGCGTATCGAAGGAGGCGACCTGGGTCGCGCTGCCGGACAGCACCTTCTCGAATTCCTGCGAGGGTTGCGAGGGCTGGGCGCCCTGCGAGACCGTCGATGTCTCACTCATGATCTTTTCCTCCCCTTCCGGCGCCGACCGTCGCGGCTGACCGGATGAAATGGTGCATGGACGCATCGCTGGGGCGCCTTGCGCACCTGCCGCCATCTGCGGGCGGTCTCCTCCCCGGGCGGTGCCGGCTTTCGCCGCAGCCTGGGGATGAAAGGTGCCCATGTCTTGTTGCGAATGTCAAAGCAGGGCCGGTCTTCGCCGCGACCCGATCCGCGTCCAAAGCGGAAAGCCGGCCCGGTCAAGCCGGGCCGGCGGGGGCATCAGCCCCAGCACTTGTCCTTGCCGGCCTTGGTGTCGATGGACTCGACGCCGTCTGCCGGCTTGTCCGTCACGAGCGTCACGCCCGTGTCGAAGAAGTCCTTGCCTTCGGTGGCCTTCGGCTTCTCGCCGCTGTCGGCGAAGGTCTTGATGGCCTCGATGCCGAGGGCGGCCATCATCAGCGGGTACTGCTGCGAGGTGGCGCCGATGACGCCGTCCGCGACGTTCTGCACGCCCGGGCAACCGCCGTCGACGGAAACGATCAGCACGTCGCCTTCCTTGCCGACGGCCTTCAGCGCTTCATAGGCGCCGGCAGCGGCCGGTTCGTTGATCGTGTGCACGACGTTGATGGACGGATCCTTCTGGAGAAGGTTCTCCATGGCGGTGCGGCCGCCCTCCTCGTTGCCGTTGGTCACGTCGTGGCCGACGATGCGGGCATCGTCCTCGTCGCCGATCTTGGAAATGTCCTTCACGTCGATGCCGAAGCCCTTCATGAAGCCCTGGTTGCGCAGCACGTCGACCGAAGGCTGCGAGGGCGTCAGGTTGAGGAAGGCGATCTTGGCGTCCTTGGCGGCATCGCCGAGCGACGCGGCGGCCCACTTGCCGATCAGCTCGCCGGCGAGCAGGTTGTCGGTGGCGAAGGTCATGTCGGCGCTGTCGAGCGGCTCCAGCGGCGTGTCGAGCGCGATGACGAGCAGGCCCGCATCCCGCGCCTTCTGCACGGAGGGAACGATGCCCTTCGTGTCGGACGCGGCGATCAGGATGCCCTTCGCGCCGTCGGCGATGCAGGTCTCGATCGCGGCGACCTGGCTTTCCGAATCGCCGTCGATCTTGCCGGCATAGGCCTTCAGCGTCACGCCGAGTTCCTTGGCCTTCGCTTCGGCGCCTTCCTTCATCTTGACGAAGAAGGGGTTGGTGTCGGTCTTGGTGATCAGGCAGGCGGTGGTGTCGGCGGCGGCGGCCGGCGTGGAAAAGGCGACGCCGAGTGCAAGCGCGCCGAGAGCGGCGGAAATGATGGTTTTCTTCATGGTATCCTCCCAAGGACGAAACGGGATACGCCCCTCTCCTGGGGCGATCCGGTCGCAGGGCGGCGGGCAGGTCCTCTGCCGGCCGATCCTTGCTTCCGTCTTCAAGAGAACACCAAAAGAAATGCCTGTCAATAAATAAATCGAATTGAATTATTAATTCGATGTGGCATGCTGCAGGGAAAGAACGGGCGAAAGCCCCGCTGCGCGTTTCCGGTGGAAGAGCGGATCGCCAGCCGATAAGAGGACCGGAAGGGCGCGGGCGCCCGGTCCGGCACGGGAGGAGACGATGATCAGAAAGGACGCGACGGCACATGCCGTGCCGGCCGAAATCCTCGATCCGAGCGGGGGCGCGAACCAGGTGCGCGTCCGGGCCTATAACGAACGCCTGGTCATGTCGCTGGTGCGCCGGCACGGTAGCCTGTCGAAGGCCGAGATCGCCCGGCGCAGCGGCCTTTCCGCCCAGACCGTCACCGTCATCATGCGCGCGCTGGAGGCGGAGGGGCTTTTGATGCGCGGCGAGCCGATGCGCGGCAAGGTCGGCCAGCCCTCCGTGCCCATGCGGCTCAATCCCGATGCGGTCTATTCCTTCGGCCTGAAGATCGGCCGCCGCAGCGCCGATCTCGTCATGATGGATTTCGTCGGCGGCATCCGCCGCCGGGCGCGCCGCACCTATCCCTATCCCATGCCCGGCCCGCTGCTTTCCTTCGTCGAGGAGGGCCTGGCCGAGCTGGAAGCCGCGATCACGCCGGAGGAGCGCGCCCGCATCGCCGGCTTCGGCGTCGCCGCCCCCTTCGAACTGTGGAGCTGGGCGAGCGAAGTGGGCGCACCGCAGGCCGACATGGACCAGTGGCGCGGCGTCGACCTGGAGGCGGAGATCGCAAGCCGCGTGCCTTACCCGGTCGCGCTCCAGAACGACGCGACGAGCGCCTGCGCGGCCGAGCTCGTCTTCGGCCTCGGCCCGCAATATCCCGATTTCCTCTATCTCTTCATCGGCTCCTTCATCGGCGGCGGCGTGGTGCTGAATTCGGCGCTCTTCACCGGCCGCACCGGCACGGCGGGCGCCATCGGCCCCCTGCCCGTGCAGGGCCGCGACGGCGAGACGGTGCAGCTCCTGAAGATCGCCTCGATCTACCGCCTGGAGAACCTGCTGCGCGAGCACGGCATCGATCCGAAGCCGCTCTGGTATTCGCCGGACGGATGGATCGATTTCGGCGCGCCGCTCGCGATCTGGATCGAGGACATGGCCGCCGCGCTCGCCCAGGCCGTCGTCGCCTCCGCCTCCGTCATCGACTTCTCCGCCGTCATCATCGACGGCGGCTTTCCCGCCTGGGTGCGCGAGCGCGTGGTCGCGGCGACGCAGGCCGCCGTCGCCCGCCTCGACCTCCAGGGCGTCACCCTGCCCGAGATCGTCGAGGGCGCGGTCGGCAGCGCCGCACGCTCGATCGGCGGGGCCAGCCTGCCGCTCTTCTCCCGCTATCTTCCGGACCAGAACGTCCTCTTCAAGGAGCTTGCCTGAATGCTGAAAGGTCTCGACCCCATCCTGGGCCCGGAACTGCTCGCGACGCTGCGCGCCATGGGCCACGGCGACGAGATCGCCCTCGTCGACGGCAACTATCCGGGCGTCGAGCATGCCCGCCGCCTCATCCGCCTCGACGGCGTGCCGCTCGTCCCCGTGCTGAATGCCGTGCTCTCGGTGCTGCCGATCGACGATTTCGTCGAGGAGGCGATCTTCCGCTCCACCTTCCGCCAGGAGCGCGACACGCTGGAGCCCGTGCACCGCGAGATCATCGACTGCTGCGCCCGCCATGCGCCGGATCGCGCGGTCGTGCCGCTCGTCGGCGCCGATTTCTACGGCCGCGTGCGCGCCGCCCATACGCTGGTGCAGACCAGCGAGCCGCGGCTCTATGCCAATGTCATCCTGCGCAAGGGCGTCATCTATCCCTGACCCTGTTTCCCGCGGAACAGCGCGGGGCGGGGGGATGTGAGACCTTCTGATCACCGGATGAGAGAGGCTCATCCCCAACCGATCAGGAGAGACCCCATGCGCAAGATCATCGTTTCCGCCACCGTCGCCCTCGTTGCCGCCGTTTCCTTCGCCGCCCCCTCGCAGGCCGGCTCCTACAGCTACGGTTACGAGCCCGCCTGCTTCATCAAGAAGGTCAAGGCCTACGACTATTACGGCAACGTCGTCATCAAGAAGATCCGCGTCTGCCATTGATCCCTCTTCTTCGTCGATCCTCCCCGCCTTGCCCGGCTCGAAAGAGCCGGGTTCTTTCTGTTTGGCCCTTGAATGAAGGGGAGGGCCGTGTTTGTCTCGCGTCATATCGAAGAACGGGAGTATCGCATGCGCGTGCTGGTGGTGGAAAACGACAGGGTGACCTTGCTGGGGCAGATCGGCATCGCTCTTGACGAGGCGGGCGCCGAGATCGACCTGTGCCGCCCCCATGCCGGCGACATCATCCCGGCGGATGACGCGGCCCACGATGCCATCGTCGTCATGGGCGGCCCGCAGAACGCCCGCGACGACGAGCGCCACGGCTACCTGCCGGCGCTCGCCGCGCTGATGCGCCGCTTTGGCGATGCGGACAAGTCGGTGCTCGGCGTCTGCCTCGGCAGCCAGCTTCTCGCCCGGGCCTATGGCGCGGAGAACCTGATCGGCGCGGCGCCGGAATTCGGCTGGTGCACGGTGGCGCTGACGACGGACGGCGCCGGCGATCCGGTCCTGTCGGCGGCGGCCGGCGCGTTCCCGATCTTCCAGTGGCACAGCGACACGTTCACGCTGCCGGACAAGGCCGTGCGCCTGGCCACCAATGGTGCCGCCGAGAACCAGGCCTTCCGCATCGGCCGCGCCACCTACGGCACCCAGTTCCATTTCGAGGCGAGCCGCGCGGTGGTGGACGGCTGGGCGGAGACCTTCCCGCAGCTCATCGAGACGCTCCAGCCCGGCTGGCTCGCACGGCGCGCCGCCCTGGCCGACGAGAACGGCCCGCGCGCCGACGCCACGGGCCTTGCCATCGCGCGGGCCTGGGTGGCGACGATCGCCGCCGCCGCAACCCGCCGGGTCGCCTGAAGCGGATACGGCCTTAGAACCCGGACAGCGCCGCCGCGAATCGCGATGCGGCGGCCTTGAGGATTTCCGGGGCGAAGCCGGAAAAGCCGATGACCAGGCCCTGCCGCGGCGGATTGGTGACGGCCATGGCCGAGAGCGCCCGCACGCCGAGCCCGGCGCGCGCGGCAATCTCCACCGCATCCGTATCGGCAAGCGCGGCCGGCAGGCCGGCGACGAGGTGCAGGCCCTGGTCCGGCACGCCGACCGAAAGCGCGCCGGTCGTCGAGAGCCCGGCCACCAGCGCGTCGCGTGCCGCCTGCGCCTGCCGCCGGGCGCGGCGCAGATGCGCGGCGAAGTGGCCCTCGCGGATGAGGTCGGTGAGGGCGGCCTCGGCCAGCGTCGGCGGGCTGCGGTCGCTGCGGCCGCGCAGCGCCACGACCGCGTCGAGCAGCGGATCGGGAATGACGGCATAACCGAGCCTGAGGCCCGGGAAGAGCACCTTGGAGAAGGTGCCGAGATAGATCACGCGCCCGCTGTCATCCATGCCCTGCATGGCGGCGAGCGGCGGCCCGGCGAAGCGGAACTCGCTGTCATAGTCGTCCTCGATGATCCAGCCGCCGGTCTCCCGCGCCCAGTCGATCAGGGCGAGCCGCCGGCGCATGCTCATGGTCACGCCGAGCGGGAACTGGTGCGACGGCGTGACATAGACGGCGCGGGCGCCCGGTGCCGCCAGGGCGATATCCGCCCCCTCGCCGTCGACGGCAAGGCCGCAGAGCGCCAGGCCGTTGCCGGAAAAGGCCGCCCGGGCGCTCGGATAGCACGGGTCCTCGATCATCACCCGGTCGCCCGGCGCCAGCGCGCTGCGGATGACGAGGTCGATGCCCTGCTGCGTGCCCGTCGTGATGACGATCGAGCGCGCCGCGCAGCGCACGCCGCGCGCCTGCCGGAGATAGGCGGCGACCGCCTGGCGCAGCGCTTCGCCGCCGCGCGGATCGCCATAGTGGAAGTGCTCCGGGCCCGGCCGGGCGAGATGGCGCGCCAGCAGCGTGCGGAACTGTTTCAGCGTGCGTGCGTCGGCCATGGCGACGCCGAGCGTGCCGGGCAGCGGCATTGTCGGGGCGCTCTTCTCCCGCTCGACCGGTTCCGTCGGCTTCAGCGTCGGCACCCGGTCGGCAACGAAGGTGCCGGCCCCGGTGCGGGCGACCGCGAAGCCCTCGGCGATCAGCGTCTCGAAGGCGGCGACCACGCTGCCGCGCGAGGTCTTCAGCCGCTGCGCGAGGTCCCGCGTCGGCGGCAGCTTGCTGCCGGGTGGAATGTCGCCCGCCTCGATCAGCCGCCGCAGTTCGCGGTAGAGCGCCGGCGTGCGCCGGCCCGCCGCCGGGAGAACGGGAACGAGCGAGGACCAGTCCGGCAGAATGGTCCGGATTTTTTGCTCGGAATTGGTGCTTTTTCGATCCAATGCCATGGCGCACCATGGCGGCCTCTCCTTTGAAAGGCAAGCCCGCAGATGAGCACCGAGACCGCCGCCTATCCCGTCACCCCGCGCAACCGCGTCAAGCGCATGCACGAGCGCGGCAGCTACGACCGCGAAAGCGTCCATGCCATTCTCGACGCCGCCATGCTCTGTCACGTCGCCTATGTCATCGACGGCCAGCCCTATGCGACGCCCACCCTCTTCTGGCGCAGGGGCGATACGCTCTACTGGCACGGTTCCTCCGCCAGCCGCATGCTGCGGCACCTGAAGGCCGGCACGCCCGCCTGCCTCACCGTCGCCCATCTCGACGGGCTGGTGCTCGCCCGCTCCGGCTTCAACCATTCGGCCAATTACCGCTCCGCCATGTGCTTCGGCACGGCGCGGCTCGTCGAGGACCCGGCGGAGAAGATCGAGGCGATGCGCGACGTCGTCGACCGCTTCTATCCGGGCCGCAGCGCGCTGCTGCGCCCCATCACGCCGCAGGAGGCCAAGGCGACGACGATCGTCGCCATGCCGATCGACGAGGCGGCGGCCAAGGTGCGCGCCAAGGGCGTCGGCGACGACGAGGCGGATTTCGCCCTGCCGATCTGGGCCGGCGTCATCCCCGTCACCACCGTGCTCGGCCCCGCCGAGACCTGTCACCGGCTGGTGCCTGGCGTGGAGAAACCCGAAACGCTGGCGATCTTCCCCGAGGGCGGCCGGCTGGACGCCGCGCTGCGGACGGGACAGCAGCGCTACGAGGATGCCTGAAGTCCATGCGCCATGGTCCACGCGGCGGATTTCGCCCGTGGGGTTGTCAAAGAGCATCGGACGGGGCGCTGGAAGCTGCCTCATCTGAAAAATTGTATCTGCGGCACCTTTCAGCGCCCCGTTCGGCGGTTTTTGCCCGCGACTGCGGTCCCTCTGCAAGGGCCGGGGCCGTGGATGCCTGTCGCCGGTTTCCGGGATGGGCGGCTCCGTTTTGGCATCCGCAATCGCGCGCCATGGCGATTGCGGACGGAAAGGCGCTCTCGCACCCTTCCCGGAGAGGCTTCACCCCGGCGGACGATGCCGACGCATCCGCCGGACCCGGCCCCCTTGTGTGCCGCACAGGCACGCCCGGCGCGCCGTCCGGGGCATGAAACGGCAGGGTCGGTCCGACGCCCCGCCGCTTCCCCCGTGTCGCCGGAGGGAGACCATTTTCCGCAGGCCCTTGCGGTGCGGGCTCACGTCCTTCCCCCGCCACAAGCGCCGGCCCCGCCTCACTGCCACGCCTGGCAGCGTATCCGTGGCGGGACGGGAGGATTGTAGGCACGGAATTGGTGGGCGGGGAAATTGGGCGTGTTTTTCGGGGAGGAGAGGGCGTGCCGTGCGGATGGATCCTCGGGTCAAGCCCGAGGATGACGACAGAAGGGAAGGGGGCGGGCTAAGGCAGCGGTTCCGCATGCCGTACCGTTCAATGGGGTCCCGGGCTTTTCCTCCCCTCCGTCATCCTCGGGCTTGACCCGAGGATCCACCCGCACGGCACGCCCTCTCCTCCAATCGCCAGAAAGCCCCGGATGCGGGGGCATCCGGGGCTTTCGTGTTCTGTCACGGGGCGGTGGCGCCGGCCTTTATTCGTCGCCCATCTTGAGCGCGGCGATGAAGGCTTCCTGCGGGATCTCCACCTTGCCGAACTGGCGCATGCGCTTCTTGCCGGCCTTCTGCTTTTCGAGCAGCTTGCGCTTGCGGGTGGCGTCGCCCCCGTAGCACTTGGCGGTCACGTCCTTGCGCAGCGCCGAGATGGTCTCGCGGGCGATCACGTTGCCGCCGATGGCGGCCTGGATCGGGATCTTGAACATGTGCTTCGGGATCAGCTCCTTGAGCTTCTCGCACATTTCGCGGCCGCGCTTTTCGGCGGCCATGCGGTGCACCATCATGGAGAGCGCGTCGACCGGCTCGCCGTTGACGAGGATCGACATCTTCACCAGGTTGCCTTCCTTGTGGTCGGTGATCTGGTAGTCGAAGGAGGCATAACCCTTGGAGATCGACTTCAGGCGGTCGTAGAAGTCGAAGACGACCTCGTTGAGCGGCAGGTCGTAGGTGAGCATGGCGCGCGTGCCGACATAGGTCAGCTCGATCTGGATGCCGCGGCGGTCCTGGCAGAGCTTCAGGATGCCGCCGAGATAGTCGTCCGGCGTCAGGATGGTCGCGCGGATCCACGGCTCGTGGATTTCCGAGATCTTCACGACGTCGGGCATGTCGGCCGGGTTGTGCAGCTCGCGCTCGGAACCGTCGGTCATGAAGAGCTTGTAGACGACCGAGGGGGCCGTCGCGATGAGGTCGAGGTCGAACTCGCGCTCCAGGCGCTCCTGGATGATCTCGAGGTGCAGCAGGCCGAGGAAGCCGCAGCGGAAGCCGAAGCCGAGCGCGGCGGAGCTTTCCATTTCGAAGGAGAACGAGGCGTCGTTGAGGCGCAGCTTGCCCATCGCCGAGCGCAGGTCCTCGAAATCGGCGGCATCGACCGGGAAGAGGCCGCAGAACACCACCGGCTGGGCCGGCTTGAAGCCCGGCAGGGCCTTTGCCGTCGGGCGCTTGTCCTCGGTGATCGTGTCGCCGACGCGGGTATCGGCCACTTCCTTGATCGAGGCGGTGATGAAGCCGATCTCGCCCGGGCCGAGGGAATCCATCGCCACCATCTTCGGCGTCAGCACGCCGACGCGCTCGATCGTGTATTTCGCGTCCGTGCCCATCATGCGGATGGTCTGGCCCTTGCTGATGCGGCCTTCGATGACGCGCACGAGAACCATGACGCCGAGATAGGTGTCGTACCAGCTATCGACGAGCAGCGCCTTCAGCGGGGCCTTCTCGCCGCCTTCGCTCTTCGGCGCGGGCAGGCGCTGGACGATGGCTTCGAGCACGTCCGGAATGCCGAGGCCGGTCTTGGCCGAGATCAGCACGGCGTCGGAGGCATCGATGCCGATCACCTCCTCGATCTGCTCCTTGATGCGGTCGGGCTCGGCGGCCGGCAGGTCGATCTTGTTGAGCACCGTCACGAGCTCGTGGTTGTTGTCGATCGCCTGGTAGACATTGGCGAGCGTCTGGGCCTCCACGCCCTGGGACGCGTCGACGACGAGCAGCGAACCCTCGCAGGCCGACAGCGAGCGCGAGACCTCGTAGGCGAAGTCGACATGGCCGGGCGTGTCGATGAGGTTCAGCACATAGGTCTCGCCGTCCTTGGCCTTGTAGTGCAGGCGCACGGTCTGGGCCTTGATGGTGATGCCGCGCTCGCGCTCGATATCCATGTTGTCGAGGACCTGTTCCGACATCTCGCGGTCGGCAAGGCCGCCGGTCGACTGGATCAGCCGGTCGGCGAGCGTCGACTTGCCGTGGTCGATATGGGCCACGATGGAGAAGTTGCGGATATGGTCGAGGGGCGTCGAAGTGTTGGTGCTCATGCGCGCCATATAGCAGCGGGGAAGATTCCCGCAAAGCGGTAAATGAAGGGTTTCGTGCGCGCGAACGCCGCTATTCCGGGGCTTTTTCGCCTTCGACGAGCGCGCCGGCATTCGGCACCTGGGCGCTTCGGATCTCGAAGGTCTCCCGCGCCTCCGGCGGCACCGTCTCGCGCAGCCGCAGCCGCTGGGCGACGAAGGCGGCATAGGCGAGCGCCACGGCCATGGCGGCATAGATGAAGGTCTTCGGGCCGAAGACGGGCGTCAGCGCCGTCACGGCCAGCGGAACCAGCGTCGCCGAGGTCGACCAGGCGACGAGCAGCGTCGAGGCGAGGGGCACGAAGTCCTCCGGGTCGGTCCGGTCGTTGGCATGGGCATTGGCGATCGAATAGACGCTCTCGACGGCGCCCGCCCAGAGCGCGAAGACGATCATGAGGATGACGAAGGCCTGGAAGGAGACGAAGAGGGCGACGACCGCGGTGCCCGCGATCAGCAGGCAGGTGGCGATCAGCACGATGCGCCGGTCGATGCGGTCGGAGAGCGTGCCGAGCGGGTATTGCACGAAGATGAGGCCGAACTGCATGACGAACATCAGGAGCGCGACATCCGCCTGGCCGACCTTGTTGGTGGCGGCGTAGATCGGGGTAAAACCCTGCACCACCATGGAAAGGCCGCCGGCGGCCAGCACGCCGATCAGCGCGACCGGCGAATTGCGCCAGGCCATGGCGAAATCGACGCTGACCCGGGCGGGCGCCGGCGGGGTGGGCAGCTTCGTGAGGCCGATCGGCAGCAGCGCGATCGTGGTGACGAAGATGGTGACGAGCGGGGCGAGGTTGCCGTCCGCCGGCATGCGGCCGAACAGCCAGGCGCCGACGCCGAGCCCCAGCACATAGGCCATGTAGAAGAAGGACATGGCCTTGCCGCGCCAGCGGTTGTCGCTGGCATGGTTCAGCCAGCTCTGGGCGATGATGAAGTTCGCGTTGCCGGCCACGCCGTAGAGGCCGCGGGCGAGGATCCACAGGATCGGGTTGACGCCGAGCGCGACGAGGAAGGCGGCGATGATGACCAGCGCCAGCGAGCAGGAAAAGGCGCGGGCATGGCCGACGCGGCGGATGACCGGACCGGCGATGACGCAGCCGACCAGCCCGCCGAAGGCGATGGCCGTGACGGCCGCGCCCGGCGTCCAGGAGGGCGCACCGGCCTGCGACAGAACATAAGGCACATAGGCCAGCATGATGCCGTTGCCGATGGCGACGAAGGTCATCGAAACGACGATGGCGGTGATGGAAAAGAGCGAGGACGCCCGTTGTGCTTCACCCGTCATCCGCCCGCCCTCCGAATCTCGCTGCGGCACCTTATCCGGCGGGAGGATGTCGCATTGTCGCCGGAGCGGCATGGCCGGAAAATATTTTCGGGAAGGGTTTGCCCGTTGACTCCATTATGAGAGAGAATTATTCCATGATAATGGAAAAAGTGATCGACCCTCTGGAAAACGCCATCGGCGACCGGGTCCGGCTGCTGCGCGTGGCGCGCGGCCAGACGCTGGACGACCTTGCCGGGGCCTCCGGCGTCAGCCGGGCGATGATCTCGCGCATCGAGCGCGGCGAGGCGAGCCCGACGGCGCAACTGCTTTCGCGGCTCTGCGCGGCACTGGACCTGACGCTCTCCGCCTTCTTCGCCTTCTCTGATCAGGCGGGCGATCCCCTGTCGCGGCGCGAAGACCAGGTGGTCTGGCGGGATCCCGAGACGGGCTACCAGCGCCGCGCCGTCTCGGCGCCGAACACGGCCTCGCGCGTCGAGGTGATCGAGGTGACGTTTCCGCCGGGCGCGCGCATCGCCTATCCGCCGGAAACGGCCAAGGCGGGCATGACGCAGCATGTCTGGCTGTTCGCAGGCCGCCTGCGCATGACCCTTCGCGAGACGGTGCATGACCTGCGGCCCGGCGACTGCCTCTATATGAGCATCACCGAGGGCCATGTCTTCGAGAATCCCGGCGACGCGCCGGCGCATTATGCCGTGGTGCTGGACCGCGGCCGACCCTGAGCCATGAGGACGAGATGAGCGAGATCAGGCTGCTGGATGCCGACGAAACCCGGGCCCGGATGGGCGAACTGGCGGATGTGCTGGCCGATTGCGTGACCGGCGGGGCCTCCGTCGGCTTCATGGCGCCCTATGGGCCGGCCGATGCGCTGCCCTTCTGGCAGGACGTGGCGGCGGCGGTCGGCGAGGGGGCGACGCTGCTCTTTGCCGCCGAGCGGGCGGGGCGCATCGTCGGCACGGTGCAGGTCGGCATCCGCCAGATGCCGAACCAGCCGCACCGGGCGGACGTGAAGAAGCTGCTCGTCATGGAAAGCGAGCGCGGCCGCGGCATCGCCCGCGCGCTGATGGCCGTCGCCGAGGCGGAAGCCGCCCGGCGCGGCAAGACCGTGCTGGTGCTCGACACGGCCACCGGCAGCCCCGCCGAAACCGTCTACGAGCGCCTCGGCTGGCAGCGCGCCGGCGTCATCCCCGACTATGCGCTCTATCCGGACGGCCGCTTCTGCGCGACGACCTTCTTCTACAAGCGGATCGGCGAGGCGGCCCTGGCGGCGTGACGGCTGCGGAAAAGACAAAGGCCGCGGATCGCTCCGCGGCCCTCGCAGTCCCCCTGCGAAACGTGTCTTACTGGCCGACCGACGACACCATGACGGCATCGCCGTTTTCGATCGAGACCCAGCGGCCGGCGTGGAACGAGGCCTGGCGCTTCAGGTAGCGGTAGGGCGTTTCCGTCCAGAGCTTGACGTCGTTGTTGAGGTTGTCGAGGACGAAGTCGCCCTGCGTGGTGCGCAGCGTCAGCACGGCATGGCCTTCGCCGTCCGGCTTGCGCACGACGGTGATCAGCAGGTCGCCGGCGGCAAAGCCCTTCTCGATCAGCTTCTTGCGCTTGAGCAGCACGTAGTCCTCGCAGTCGCCCGCGCCGTCCGGATAGGACCAGACCTCGTCCTTGCCGTAGAGGTCCTTGTCGGTCATCGGCGTGACGGCACGGTTGATGCCGGCATTGATCTCGCGCACCACCGTCCAGCCGTATGCCGTCACCTTGGCGGCCGCCTGGCCGCGCACGCCGGCGCGGCACTCCGAAGCGTTGGTCTGACAGAATTCGTAATGGCCGATCGGCTGGGACGTGATGCCGCCGGTCTGCATGGTCAGTGCCGAAGCCGGCGCGGTGAAAGCCGAGGAAGAAGAGACGAGGAGGGCGAGAACCGCCGCAACCCCAGCCTTCGCACCAATCATTCGTGCCATGAAACGTCCCCTAATCGTTAACAAAGAGTTAACGGTCAGGTGGGGCCTTCGTCAATCATGAGAATTGGCGATGCGGGAATATGGTTAAAATGTGATCCGGCCGGGGCCTCATTGCCCGCGGGCGAGGGCTTCCGCCGCCTCGAGGATCTTGGCGATGTCCTGCGGGCGCGACAGGCGGTGGTCGCCGTCGCGGATCATGGTCAGCACCACGTCGTCGCCGGAAAGGTGCTCCATCAGGCGCACCGCATGGCCATAGGGCACGTCCGGGTCGGCCATGCCCTGCAGGATATGCACGGGGCAGCCGGTCTCGATCGCGCCGGTCAGCACGCGGTTGTCGCGGCCGTCCTCGATGAGCTTTTTCGTGTAGATGTTCGGGTCGGGGCCGTAGGGCGTCGGCTCCTCGAACTGGCCGCGCTCGGCCAGCGCCGTGCGCTCGGCCTCCGTCAGGTTCGGCTCGATCAGCTCCGAGGTGAAGTCCGGCGCCGGCGCGATGAGCACCACGCCGGCAATCTCGATGCCGCCGCGCCGGGCAAGCTCGGCGACGGCGCGCAGCGCGATCCACCCGCCCATCGAGGAGCCGACGAGCACGGCGCGGCGCGTGCCGAGCGTCCCTGCCGCGTGGTCGACCACCGCGAGCGCCTCCTCCAGCCAGCGCGAGATCGTGCCGTCGACGAAGGCGCCGCCCGAGGCGCCGTGGCCGGAATAGTCGAAGCGCACGCAGCCGGTGCCGAGGCGGGCGGCAAGCCCGGCCAGCTCCACCGCCTTGGTGCCGGTCATGTCGGAGCGGTAGCCGCCGAGCCAGACGAAATGGGCGAGCGTATTGCCGGCGGCGGGCGGCTGCAGCGAAAGCGCGATCCGCCGCGCATCGCCGCCTTCGCCGACGGTGATGAAATCCGCCCCGCTTCCATTGCCGTTCGTCGTCGCCATGCCTATCTCCTGTCCTGCGTCCCGGCCGCAAAACCGCCTGCCTGCCGGCTTTTTCCCGCAAGCTAGACCAGATTCGCGCGTGCAAGGACAGGTGGTGATTTTTTCCGCGCGGCATGCTATTGACTTCGCAAGCGCGATCAACACATTGCCGGAAAACGCCGCCAGGCGGGCAATCGGCCCGGTCGACGCAGATCCATACCTATCGAAACAGTTCGAGGAGAACACGACCATTCGCAGACCCTTTAAAGCGGAAGCCCCCGTCAAGGACGGCCCGCGCTCCAACAAGGAAATCCGGATTCCCCGGGTTCAGCTCATCGACGCCGAAGGCACCAACCACGGCATCGTTCCCACCGATCAGGCGCTCCGCATGGCCGAAGAAGCCGGCCTCGATCTCGTGGAGATTTCGCCGAACTCCGAACCGCCCGTCTGCAAGATCCTTGACCTGGGCAAGCTGAAATACGCCAACCAGAAGAAGGCGGCCGAAGCGCGCAAGAAGCAGAAGATCGTCGAGATCAAGGAAATCAAGATGCGCCCGAACATCGACACCCATGACTATGAGGTGAAGATGAAGGCGATGAACCGCTTCTTCGACGAAGGCGACAAGGTCAAGGTGACGCTGAAGTTCCGCGGCCGCGAAATGGCCCACCAGGAACTCGGCATGAAGCTGCTGATGCAGGTCAAGGAAGACACGCAGACCATCGCCAAGGTGGAAGCCGAGCCGAAGCTCGAAGGCCGCCAGATGATGATGGTGCTCGCCCCGCGGTGATCGCGACCCCATGACCACCGGATCGAAGCCGCCTTTCGGGGCGGCTTTTCCGTTTCTGCCCGCCGGATATTGCAATTCGCGGATTCCGGTTGCGCTTTTGGGGGACATCGGTTACAAGCCGCCGTCCGAACGGTCCGGCAGGGCATGCCGTGGCCGTTCTTTACGCTGGAGCCGTGCATCGTCACGCGGCTCGAATTCAAGAAGAATGGAGTAGCAAAATGCCCAAGATGAAGACGAAGTCGTCTGCCAAGAAGCGGTTCAAGATCACCGCGACCGGCAAGGTCGTCGCTGCCGCTGCCGGCAAGCGCCACGGCATGATCAAGCGTACCAACAAGTTCATTCGCGACGCGCGCGGCACCATGGTGCTGGCCGAGCCCGATGGCAAGAAGGTCATCAAGAACTACCTGCCGAACGGTCTCTGAGACTCGTCGAGCAATTTGATACGTTAAGGAGATCATGACATGGCACGTGTAAAACGCGGCGTAACCTCCCACGCCAAGCACAAGAAGACGCTGAAGGCAGCCAAGGGCTTCTACGGCCGCCGCAAGAACACCATCCGCGCCGCCAAGGCCGCGGTTGATCGTTCCAAGCAGTTCGCCTACCGCGACCGCAAGGTCAACAAGCGCAATTTCCGCGCGCTCTGGATCCAGCGCATCAACGCTGCCGTCCGCGAGCACGGCCTGACCTATGGCCGCTTCATCGACGGCCTCAACAAGGCCGGCATCGAAGTCGACCGCAAGGTTCTGTCCGACATGGCGATCCATGAGACCGCAGCGTTCGGCGCGCTCGTCGCAGCCGCCAAGAAGGCGCTGGAATACCTCAAGGACGCCGGCACGAAGAACGAGTTTGAAGCCGCCGTCAACTGACCGGCGCTTCCACAACCAAAACATCGTTTCGTTGTGAAACCCGCGCCGGGGAACCGGTGCGGGTTTTTGCTTATGGACCGGCCTTACCGAAGGACTGGAGATGGATGGCAGGCTGAACGATCTTTCCGCGATCCCGGACGCGACCCCCAAGGATATCGAGACGCTTCTCGCCGTCCTTGCCCGTGGTGCGCGCCGTATCGAGCGCGTGGAGATGTCGTTCGGCACCGTCTGGATCAAGCGTTACGGCACGGAGCGGCCCATCGTCTGGTCGCGCGCGCAAAACGCTCTCGCCCATCTGTTTCGCAAACCCTTCCTGCGGGCCTCGCCGCGGCTCGGCAGGACGGCGATGGTCGACCGCGAGGTGCGGCGGATCGCGGCCTTCGCGGCCGAGGGCCTGCCGGTGCCGACGGTGCTTTACCGCTCCGACAGCGCGCTCGTCCTGTCCGATGCCGGCCCGACGGTCAGCGCCCGGCTGAGGACGCTGAAGACGGCCGATCCGGCCGGCCACGAGGATCTGCTCGTCGCCTGCGCAGCCGAGCTCGGCGCCTTGCACGCAAGGAAGCTCTGCCACGGGCGTCCGCACCCGCGCGATCTCTTCCTTGAAGGCGGCCGGATCGGCTACATGGATTTCGAGGAGGAGCCGGAGGCGGCCATGCCGCTGCCCGCCGCCCAGGCGCGCGACCTCTGGCTCCTGTTTCTCCAGCTCGTGCCGAGCGCGCTGGAGGGCGAGACGACCGCCGGCCGGGCCCTGTCCGCCTGGCAGGAGAGCGCCCCCGGCGATGCGCTCTCCGAACTCTGTCTTCTCGTGGCGTTCCTCGCCAAGTTTTTATGGCTCACCCGATTGATCGGGCGCGTGCACATGGGTAGTGATCTGCGGCGCTTCCTCGCCGCAACCCGCTATCTGTCGCAGGTTCTCCTGGCCCCCCGCCCGGCCGATGCAAGCAAAGCAGGTAAAGATGACTGAACTCGATACACTGGAACATGGCCTCCTTTCCGCCGTTGCCGCGGCCTCCGACGAGGCGGCGATCGAAGCCGTGCGCCTCGGTGCGCTCGGCAAGAAGGGCTCCGTCTCCGAACTCCTGAAGACGCTCGGCACCATGTCGCCGGAAGAGCGCCAGACGCGCGGCGCGGCGATCAACGCGCTGAAGACCCGCGTCACCGACGCGATCACCGCGCGCAAGTCGGCGCTGCGCGACGCCGCCATCGAGGCGCGCCTTGCCGCCGAGACGGTGGATGTCAGCCTGCCGGTGCGCTCCTCGCCCGCCGAGCGCGGCCGCATCCATCCGATCAGCCAGATCGTCGACGAGATCACCGCGATCTTCGCCGACATGGGCTTCTCCATCGCCGAAGGTCCCGATATCGAGACGGACTACTACAATTTCACGGCGCTGAACTTCCCGGAAGGCCACCCGGCCCGCGAGATGCACGACACGTTCTTCTTCCCCGCGGATGAGAACGGCGAGCGCAAGGTGCTGCGCACGCACACCTCGCCCGTGCAGGTGCGCACCATGGAGGCGCAGAAGCCGCCGATCCGCATCATCATCCCGGGCAAGACCTACCGGCAGGATTCGGACGCCACCCATTCGCCGATGTTCCACCAGGTCGAGGGCCTCGTGGTCGACAGGACGGCGAATGTCGCCAACATGCGCTGGGTGCTGGAGGAGTTCTGCAAGGCCTTCTTCGAGGTCGACAGCGTCACCATGCGCTTCCGCCCGTCCTTCTTCCCCTTCACGGAGCCGTCCTTCGAGGTCGACATCCAGTGCGACCGCTCGGGCCCGATCGTCAAGTTCGGCGAGGGCACGGACTGGATGGAGATCCTCGGCTGCGGCATGGTGCACCCGAACGTGCTGCGCGCCGGCGGGCTCGATCCGGACGAATACCAGGGCTTTGCCTGGGGCATGGGCCTCGACCGCATCGCCATGCTGAAATACGGCATGCCTGACCTGCGCGACTTCTTCAACGCCGACGTCCGCTGGCTGAGCCACTACGGTTTCCGCCCGCTCGACATGCCGACCCTGTTCGGCGGCCTCAGCGCGTAACCGGCATCCAAGGAGAAAGATCATGAAATTCACCCTCTCCTGGCTGAAGGACCATCTCGACACCGACGCCACGCTCGAAGAGATCTGCGCGAAGTTGACGGCGATCGGCCTCGAAGTGGAGGATGTCGACGACAAGGCGGCCTTCAAGCCCTTCGTCATCGCGAAGGTCGTTTCGGCCGAGCAGCATCCGAACGCCGACAAGCTGCGCGTTCTGATGGTCGACACCGGCAAGGGCGATCCCATCCAGGTCGTCTGCGGCGCGCCGAACGCGCGCACCGGCCTTGTCGGCGCCTTCGCGGCGCCCGGCACCTATGTGCCCGGCATCGACGTGACGCTCGCCGTCGGCACCATCCGCGGCGTCGAGAGCCGCGGCATGATGTGCTCGGAAAAGGAGCTGCAGATCTCCGACGACCATGATGGCATCATCGACCTGCCGGCCGATGCGCCCGTGGGCACGAGCTATGCCGCCTATGCCGGCCTCGACGACCCGGTCATCGAGATCAACCTGACGCCGAACCGCCCGGACTGCACGAGCATTTTCGGCATTGCCCGCGATCTTGCGGCTGCCGGCCTCGGCACGCTCAAGGCCGCGAAGGCGCCGTCCTTCAAGGTCGAGGGCGAGACGCCGGTCAAGGTCAGGCTGGAACTCGGCGGTGACGATCACCTGTGCCCGGGTTTTGCGCTCCGGCTCGTGCGCGGCGTGAAGAACGGCCCGAGCCCGCGCTGGATGCAGCAGCGGCTTCTCGCCATCGGCCTTCGCCCGATCAACGCGCTCGTCGACATCACCAACTACATGACCTTCGACCAGGGCCGCCCGCTGCACGTCTTCGATGCGGCCAAGGTGAAGGGAAACCTCGTCGTGCGCCGCGCGGCGGAAGGCGAGACGGTGCTGGCGCTCGACACGCGCGAATACACGCTGAACCCGTCCAACGTCGTCATCGCAGACGATGACGGCGTCGAATCGATCGGCGGCATCATGGGCGGCGAGCATTCGGGCTGCGACGAGAACACCGTCGACGTGCTGATCGAATCGGCGCTCTGGGACCCGATGAACATCGCCAAGACCGGCCGCGCGCACGGCATCATCACCGATGCGCGCTACCGCTTCGAGCGCGGCGTCGACCCGCAATACATGGTGCCCGGCCTCGAACGCGCCACCGAGCTGGTGCTGGAGCTCTGCGGCGGCGTGGCCGCCAGGGCCGACGTCGTCGGCTACAAGGGCTTTTCGACCAAGATCGTCGATTTCCCCTTCTCCGAGGTCAAGCGCCTGACGGGCCTTGACGTCTCCCCGGAAGAGAGCGTGGACATCCTGACGCGCCTCGGCTTCACCGTCACGGGCGCGGGCGAGCGCGTCTCCGTCGCGGTGCCCTCCTGGCGTCCCGATGTCGAGGGCAAGGCGGATCTCGTGGAAGAGGTCATGCGCATCCACGGCGTCGACAATATCAAGCCGGCGCCGCTCGAAAGCCATGGTGCCGTCAACGGCCGCATCCTGACCACGCTGCAGATCCGCTCGCGCCTTGCCAAGCGCGCGCTCGCCGCGCGCGGCATGCTGGAGGCCGTCACCTGGTCCTTCATCCCGAAGGCCCATGCGGAGCTCTTCGGCGGCGGCGCAGCCTCGCTGGCGCTCTCCAACCCGATCGCGTCGGACATGTCGGACATGCGCCCCTCGCTGCTGCCGGGCCTCATCGCCGCCGCGCAGCGCAATGCCGACAAGGGGCATAGTGACGTCGCGCTCTTCGAGGTCTCCGGCACCTATGAGAACGACCGGCCCGAAGGGCAGCGCCGCGTCGCCGGCGGCGTGCGCCGCGGCACGGCCTCGCTCGCCGGTTCCGGCCGCCTCTGGTCGAACGCCGCCAAGGGCGGCGGCAAGCCGGTCGACGTCTATGACGCCAAGGCCGACGCGCTTGCCGTCATCGAGGCCTGCGGCCTGCCGATGGGCAATGTGCAGATCGAGCCCGGCGCGCCCGGCTGGTATCATCCGGGCCGGTCCGGCACGATCAAGATGGGGCCGAAGATCGTGCTCGGATATTTCGGCGAGTTCCATCCGAAGGCGCTCGGCGCGCTCGACGTCTCCGGCGCGCTCTGCGGCTTCGAGATCTTCGTCGACGCCATGCCGGACCCGAAGAGGAAGGCCACCCGCACCAAGCCGGCGCTCGACCTTTCGCCCTTCCAGGCCGTCAGGCGCGACTTCGCCTTCGTCGTCGACAAGACGGTGGAAGCGGGCGCCATCGTGCGCGCGGCGACGGGCGCCGACCGCAAGCTGATCGCCGCCGTCAATGTCTTCGACGTCTTCGAGGGCGCGTCGCTCGGCGAAGGCAAGAAGTCGGTCGCCATCGAGGTCGTCTTCCAGCCGACCGACAAGACGCTGACCGACGAGGATTTCGAGGCGCTCACCGCCAGGATCGTCGGCAATGTCGCCAAGACCACGGGCGGCACGCTGCGCGCCTGACCGGGACAGGAGCGGGGCGGCGACGCCCCGCTTGCCAGTTCATGAGCGTCGGTCGCATTTTGTGAACGGACCGTCGCCTGCCCGTGGATTGAAGATTGGTTAGCAAGACCTTAATTTCCTTGCCGGGAGGTATAGAGGTCGACATGGATTCTGCTGCCAATCTCCTGCCGCTCGCCATCATGGGCGTCGGCGTCTATCTTTTCTTCCGCTGGGTGGTGCGCGACATGAACCGCCCGACAGGCCGGTAGAACTTTTCCCCTTACGCATTGCCGATCAGCACGCCCGCGGCCAGGACGAGGCTGCCGCCGAGCACGACCTGCAGAACGGCGCGGAAGAACGGCGTTTCCATATAGCGGTTCTGGATGAAGGCGATCGCCCAGAGTTCCACGAAGACGACGAAGACGGCGATGGTCGTCGCCAGCATGAAGTTCGGGATGAGATAGGGCAAAGCATGGCCGAGGCCGCCCAAGGCCGTCATGATGCCCGAGGCAAGGCCGCGCTTGACCGGCGAGCCGCGGCCGGAGAGCTTGCCGTCGTCATGCGCCGCTTCGGTGAAGCCCATGGAGATGCCCGCGCCGACCGAGGCCGAGAGGCCGACGAGGAAGGTCTGCCAGGTATCCTGCGTGGCGAAGGCGGCGGCGAAGATCGGCGCGAGCGTCGAGACCGAGCCGTCCATCAGGCCGGCTAGGCCCGGCTGCACGTAGGTCAGCACGAATTGCCGCCGCGCCGTCTGGTCCTCCTCCGCCCTCACGTCGGTGGGCGTGTGCTGCTCGCCGAGCCGGCGGGCGAGCGATTCATGGGATTTTTCCGCCAGCGCCAGGTCGCCGAGCAGTTTTCGCGTGGCCGCGTCCTGCGTGCGCGAGGCGGCGGCGAGATAGAAGCGGTGCGCGGCCTCCTCCATCGCCTCGGCCTGGGCTCGGATCGCCTCGATCGGCATGTTCGCGATCAGCCAGTCCGGCTTGCGCTCCGGGAAATCGCGCACATATTCGCGCCGCACCAGCGGGATGCGGTCGCCGAAGCGCGCCACATGGCGATCGATCAGCATCTGGCGGTGATGGCTCTCCTCCTCCGCCATCTCCTCGAAGATGCGGGCGGAATGCGGATAGGCATCGCGCAGCGCATCGGCATAGGCAAGATAGATGCGCCCGTCATCCTCTTCCGAGGAGATGGCGAGGGCGAGGATTTCCTGTTCGCTGAGGGATTCGAGGCTGCGCTTGCCGGGGCGGAGAAGGCGGGAGAACATCGGCGACAATCCAGTTTAGAATAATTCTAAATATAGGATCGAAGCCGCTCCGGTCAACCTCGACAGGATGTCGCGCGTAAGGCTAGAGTGGCCGAAGCCGGGAGCGATTCCAGCAAAAGTGCGAAGCGGTTTTGCGTCCGGAATTGCGTAAAAACAAACAGATGGAGCGTTTTCGCGATTCGGGGAAAAGCGGAAACGATCCACACTGCGAAGGACGTGACGTGACCGCCGGATTGAAGCCGCTTAACGCAAGCCGCGACACGCTGCTCGATCGCATCGGCCGCCGTTTCGCCGACAAGCTGCAAAGCCAGACCTCCGGCTACGAGCCCTACACGCCCTCCGACCCCGAAACGCTGGCGCGCACGCTGCGGCCCGGCGACGTGCTGCTGGTGGAGGGCAACCAGAAGGTCTCCGCGGCGATCAAGTACCTGACGCAGTCGACATGGTCCCATGCCGCGCTCTTCGTCGGCGACGAGGTGCCGCTGACGCTGGACCAGGCGGCGCTGCCCGCCACGCAGCGCCCGCAGCTCATCGAGGTCAATCTCGGCGAGGGCTGCGTCGCCGTGCCGCTCACCAAGTACCGCACCTACAACACGCGCATCTGCCGTCCGGTCGGGCTGACGCCGGAGGATCGCGACACGCTCATCGCCTTCATGGTCTCGCGCCTCGGCCTGAAATACGATCTGAAGAACATCACGGACATGCTGCGCTACTTCCTGCCGACGCCGCCCGTGCCGGTGCGCTGGCGCCGCCGCCTGATCGCCTTCGGCTCAGGCGATCCGACGCGGGCGATCTGCTCGACGCTGATCGCGGAGGCCTTCGAGACGATCCGCTATCCGATCCTGCCGGACATCACGCGCGCGCCGGGCCATGCGGCGGCGACCTCGACCTATTCGCGCGA
Source organism: Shinella sp. HZN7 (assembly GCF_001652565.1). Classification (NCBI taxonomy): domain Bacteria; kingdom Pseudomonadati; phylum Pseudomonadota; class Alphaproteobacteria; order Hyphomicrobiales; family Rhizobiaceae; genus Shinella; species Shinella sp. HZN7. Next base: position 4,495,812 of record NZ_CP015736.1, read on the forward strand.
GGAGATCCTGCATATCCGCCATCATTCGCTCTATACGCCGCGCGACTTCGATCTCTCGCCCTATTTCGAGATCGTCAAGCCGACCTTGAAATACGGTTTCGACTACAAGCGGCTGGAATGGGCGCCGGGCCGCGAAGGGCCGTGACGGCCCCGCGCGCGACCCCCTGACGGATCAGCCCTGCTTGAGCGGCGAGATGGCGATCTCGACGCGGCGGTTCTGCGCGCGGCCCATTTCCGAGGCGTTGGAGGCGATCGGGCGTTCCAGGCCGTAGCCCATCGCCGACATGCGGCGCGGATCGACGCCGCGGCCGGCCAGATAGTTGGCGACCGAGTTGGCGCGGCGGTTGGAGAGATCCATGTTGTAGCCGGCATTGCCGACCGAATCGGTATGGCCGTCGACGTCGATCAGCGTCTTGTTGAACTTGCGCAAGACGAGCGCGACCGAATCGAGCGTCGGATAGAACGGCGGGATCACCTGGTCCTGGTCGGTGGCGAAGGTGACGTTCGACGGCATGTTGAGGATGATGCGGTCGCCCATGCGCGTGACCGAAACGCCGGTGCCCTGAAGCTGGGCGCGCAGCTCGGCTTCCTGGTTGTCCATGTAGTTGCCGATGGCGCCGCCGGCCAGCGCGCCGACGCCGGCGCCGATCAGCGCGGCATTGCGGCGCTGCACCGGATTGTTGCCGATCAGGAGGCCGGCAACCGCGCCGACGCCCGCGCCGATCGCAGCGCCCCCGGCCGTGTTCGAGACCTTCTGCTCGCCCGTATAGGGATCCGTCGTCGTGCAGGCGGAAAGGTAGGTCGCGGCGAGCGCGACGAGCGCAACTTTCTTGTACATGGAGTGTCCCCGGAAACGTCGATGATTCTGCTTCAACCTAGCGATTGCGGCAGGAACATGAAAGAGGCTCGCTTTCAGGCGGTTTTCCCCTCGCCTTCGCCGTTTGCGCTGGACGTGACACCCGCGCTTGCCGCCACCACCAGCGCCGTGCCGAGCATCTGCAGGGACGTCATCGGCTGGCTGAGCACGAGGAAGCCGGCGAGCGCGCCGAGCGCCGGCTCCAGGCTCATCAGGATACCGAAGGCCGACATCGGCATGCGGCGCAGCGCGGTCATCTCCAGCGCATAGGGCAGGAGCGGCACGAGCACGGCGAGGCCGAGGATCATGCCGAGCCCTTCCGGGTTCAGCGCCTCGGCGGCGCGCGGCAGGCCGAAGGGGGCCGCGACGATGGCCGCGAAGATCAGCGACATGGAGAGCCCTTCGAGCCCCCTGAACGCCGCGCCGGTCTTCTTCATGAGGATGATGTAGGTGCCCCAGCCGATGCCGGCACCGCAGGCAAACAGCATGCCCATGGGATCGCCGACCCAGCCCGCGCCGTCATGCGACAGCAGCACGACGCCGATGAAGGCCGCGCCGGGCCAGATCAACCGCCAGCCCGCGCCGAGCGACCAGGTGGCGACCGCCAGCGGTCCGAGGAATTCGATGGCGACGGCAAGGCCGAGCGGGATGCGGTGGATCGCCGCGAAGAAGCAGAGTGTCATTGCCGCCATGGTGGCGCCGAGCAGCATGGCGCTCTTCCACTGGTCGCGGCTGTAGGAGCGCATCGGCGGACGCACGATCAAGGCCAGGATCGCCGCCGCCATGACGAGGCGCAGGAATGTCGTGGTCGAGGGGCCATAGGCATCGATCGCGGCCGCCGAGAAAGCCGAGCCGAACTGGATGCTCGACATCGAGCCGAAGCATAGCAGGACGCCCGTGAGGAGCCCCGCATTGCCCGAGCCCGAAAGCCCGCCGCCCGTCGCTGTCCGTTGGTCGGCCATGATAAGCCCTCCCGGTGCTCTAGATTCTTGTTTTTACCGCATTATCCGATGCCAAAGCGGCTTCGCTTCGGCTGGAAATGCTCTAGAGGAGGGGGCGTCACGCGGCAAATGGATAATCGTGACGCCTTGCTTCAGGAAAATTGATGCTGGCCTCAGCCGGCAATGCCCTTCAGCGTGTTGGCAACGTTGAGGCCGATCTCCGGCACGCCGTAGCCGCCTTCCATGACGACGAGCACCGGCACGCCGCTGGCTGCGACCGCCCGTCCCATCGTGATGTAGTCCGGCGAGGTCAGCTTGAAGAAGGAGATCGGGTCCTTCTCGAACGTATCGACGCCGAGCGAGAGCACGATGACCTCGGCACCGAAGGCTGAAATGCGCTTCAGGGCATCGGTGAGCGCCGCCTCCCAGACGGAAAAGGGCGTGCCGGGCGGCATCGGATAGTTCTGCGTCGTGCCTTCGCCGGCGCCCTTGCCGGTCTCTTCGGCATAGCCGAGGAAATGCGGGAAGGCTTCGGCCGGATCGCCGTGCAGCGAGGCGAAATAGACGTCGCCGCGCTCGTAGAAAATGTCCTGCGTGCCGTTGCCGTGGTGGAAGTCGACGTCGAGCACGGCGACCTTCTTCGCGCCCTTGTCGAGGAAGCGCTGGGCGGCGACGGCGGCGTTGTTGATGAAGCAGTAGCCGCCGAAACTGTCGATGCCGGCATGGTGGCCCGGCGGACGGCAGAGCGCGAAGGCGGCCTTCGCGCCGTCGGCGACGATGTCGGCCGCGGTCACCGCGCTCTGCATGGCGGAGACGGCCGCTTCCCAGGTGCCGGGCGAGATCGCCGTTTCCGTGGCATTGCAATAATAGCCGAGCAGGCCGTCGATCTGGGTGGGGATGCGCGGCGAGGTGCGGCGCACGGGGAACGAGGTGGCGATGGCCTCGCCCCTGTAGCCGGCGGCCTTCCATTTTTCCCAGGCCCCTTCCAGGAAGGAAAGGTAGCCGGCGTCATGCACCTTCAGCGCGGTCTCGAGCCCGTGGCGTTCCGGCGCGGAAACGTCGGTGAAGCCGGCATCCTTGACCGCCGCCAGGATCCATTCCGCCCGGAACGGCGCCTCGAAGGGCGGCACCAGCTCGCCGCCGTAAAGCTCGCTGCGAGCGTTCCTGAGCTTGTGGTCCTCGGAAAAGATAACGCGCATGAAAGGCTCCCCGTGTTCAATCGGGCGTGACGGTAGTGCATTTTCCGGGCAAGGGGAATCTCCCCCAGGTGATAGATGGCGCGTTGCGCGGGGGCTGGAACGGCAGCGCCCCCGCTTTCGGCGGGGGCGAGGGGGATGGGGCATCGGTGCGGTCAGGCAAGCGCGGCGCGCTGCTGCCGGCCAAGGCCGATCTGCTTGAGGAGCATGATGTCGGCGACCGCCACGGCGGCGAGCGCGATGAGGCCCATGCCGGCGAAGGTCAGCCCGCCGCTGGCGAAGACGAGGACGGCGAGGCTGCCGATGAGCCAGGCCGTATCGCCGGCGATGGCGATCCGGACGGCGGCGGGCGAGGGCCGCACCTGCCGGCCGACGGCGACGTGGAAGACGCCCCAGACGACGAAGAAGGCGGCGAAGCCGTGGAGGACGGCCGGCGTCGCATGCGGGCCGACGATGGCGCCGACCGGGCCCGGCAGGGTGAAGAGGACGGCGGCCACGGCGAGCGAGAAGACGCCGTCGAAGAGCATGATGGATTTCAGCAGGTTGCGGTTGAGGGTAGCGAACATTTCGGGCTCCTTTCGTTTCGATGCAGCGATCCTGCCGGGGCCGGCGGCGTAAACCAATTACCTTGGAGGTAATGGAAATCATGCCGCGCTTCCTGTTGAGTGCGGATAACGAAAAGGGAGGACCGCATGGAATTCGGCGAGCATCTCAAGGAATGGCGCAGCCACCGGCGCATGAGCCAGCTTGAGCTGGCAAGCGAGGCCGGCATTTCCGCCCGCCATCTCTCCTTCCTCGAAACCGGCCGTTCGCGTCCCTCGGAAGGCATGATCCTTCGCCTCTCCGCCGTGCTCGACATCCCCGCGCGCGACCAGGGCATGCTGTTTTCCGCGGCCGGCTTCCGCCCGCGCTTCGCGACGGCGCCGGCCGCCAGCCTTGCCGCCTTTCCGCCGGCCGTGGCGGAGGCGATCGGCCTCATCCTCGCGCGGCACGATCCCTATCCGGGCGTCGTCTTCGACCATGAATACAACGTGCTCACCGCCAACCAGGCCTTTCTCGGCCTTGCCGGCATGGCGGGCATCGCGGTTGCGCCGGGCGACAATTTCCTCGATGCCTATCTCGGCCCGACACCGCTGCGCTCGATCGTCGTCAACTGGGCGCAATCGGCGGCCGACCTCGTGCACCGCATCCGCGCCGAGGCCTGGCTGCAGGGCCCGCGCAGCCCGCTTTCGAAGCGCATCGAAAGGCTGGCCGCCGCCGCGGACATCCAGGCCGCTCTGGAGGCCTTTCCGGAGACGGATCGGCTGCCGATCCTGCCGATCGAGATGAAGATCGGGGCAAAGCGCTTCAACTGGATCACCACGCTCACCTCCTTCGGCTCGGCGCAGGACGCGCTGGTGCAGGGCGTGCTGATCGAGAGCTTCTTCCCGGCGGATGCCGGGACGCGCGCTCACTTCGAAGGCGAGGAGGGGCCGAAGACGAAGCGGGAATAGCCGAGGAAGGACCAGAGCATCGCGATGGCCGAGGCGATGGCGAGCGCGAAGACCGGCCAGAGCGCCGGGAAGGCGAGGACGATCGCCGAATAGACCGCATAGTTGATGAGCGCGGCGCCGATCCCGACGCCGCCATAGCGCGCGCCCTCCGCCGCAAGGCTGCGGTCGCTGCGGCCGAAGGTGAAGGTGCGATTCAGCCAGAAGGTGAAGAGCATGGCCGCCGCGATGGCGCCGATCCGCGCGACGAGCGGGCCGAGCGGGGTCGTGTGAAGGAGAAGCGCAAGCACGCCGGCATCGACGAGGAAGCCGGCGCCGCCGGCGACCGCGAAGAGCAGCAGGCGCTTCATGCGGCGCGCGAGGGCACCGCCGCCTTGTCCGAGGCGCGCGTGCGGTGCCGGTAGCCGGTATGGCCGGCGGACTGGTTCATGTAGTGGATGCGCAGCTGCTCGGCTCTGGCGCGTGCCAGGGAATCGAGGATGAGGCCGGCGGAGAAGACGAGGAACGAGATCATCATCAGGGCGAGCGAGAAGACCCAGGTCGGCATGCGCTCGACGAGGCCGGTGTGGAAATAGGCCGCCAGGACCGGCGCCATGAAGGTGAGGCTCGCCGCCATGAAGAGGCTGCTGATCGTGCCGAAGAACACGAAGGGCCGCGTCTCCTTCATCAGCATGGCGAACATCCAGAGGATCTTCGCGCCGTCCCCGAAGGTCGAGAGCTTCGAATGCGAGCCCTCCGGCCGGCGGCCGTAGTCGAGCTCCAGTTCGGCGATCGGCATGCGCAGCCGCGAGGCGTGCACTGACATTTCCGTCTCGATCTCGAAGCCGCCGGAAACGGCCGGGAAGCTCTTGGCGAACCGGCGCGAGAAGGCGCGGTAGCCGGAGAAGATGTCGGAGAAATCGTTGCCGAACAGCGAGCGGAAGAGGGTGTTGAAGATGCGGTTGCCGAAGGCGTGGCCCTGCCGGCCGGCATCGGCCCGCACGCCGCGGCGCGTGCCGACCACCATGTCGGCGCCCTCGGTGATCAGCGTGCGGATGAGTTCGGCCGCGTCGGAGGCGGCATAGGTGCCGTCGCCGTCGGCCATGATGTAGATGTCGGCCTCGATGTCGGAGAACATGCGGCGCACCACATTGCCCTTGCCCTGGCGGCGCTCGCGCACGACGGTCGCGCCGGCCAGCGCCGCGCGCAGCGCGGTCGAATCGGTGGAGTTGTTGTCGTAGACATAGATACGGGCGGACGGCAGCGCGGCGCGAAAGCCGGTGACGACGTCGCCGATCGTCTGCGCCTCGTTGTAGCAGGGCAGCAGCACGGCGATCTCAAGGTCTTCCATCAAGGCGTCCGTCATGGCGGCGCGTTCTCCCGGTACGGGCCTCCTCATGCGACCCACGGTTTTACTATTTCTTGAGAAGGTTAAGGCTAGGTTTCGGCTGGCTTCCAATGATGGACGAAGGGGCGAAACGTGTCGAAATCCATGCCTGTGGCCCTGTCGTTCGCGACCGGGGAGGTGCCTGCCGGGCGCTGCGGGATGACCTGGCGCGTGCTCGCCCTCTACAGCCTCCTGACGATCGCGCTGCTGCTCGCCCTGTCGCTGCCCTTTGCGACCGACTATGTCGGGGTCGACAATGACGACAGGATGCGCCTCGTCGTGGTGCGCGACCTCCTGGCCGGGCAGAGCTGGTTCGACACGACCCAGTATCGCCTCGGCCTTGCCGGCGGCACGTTCATGCACTGGTCGCGCTTCATCGACCTGCCGATCGCCAACCTGATCAGCTTCTTCTCGCTCTTCGCCGGGCAGCGGCAGGCCGAGGCCCTGGCGCTTGCCGTCTGGCCGTCGTTCCTCGTCGTGCCGGTGCTTTTCGGTGCGGGGCTTGCCGGCTACCGGCTCGGCGGCACCATGGCGATGCATGCGACGCTGGTCCTGACCGTCATTCTCATTCTCTCGCTGAACCGCTTCCAGCCCGGCTCGATCGACCATCACAATGTCCAGATCGCCCTGGTCGCCGGCATTGCGGCGATGCTGCTCTCCCCCGCCATGCGGGCGCGCGACCATGCCGTCGCCGGTATGCTCGCCGGCTTCGCCATTGCCATCGGTGCGGAAACGACGCCGCTGATCGGCGCCGTCTGCCTTGTCGTCGCCCTGCGCTGGGCCTGGCATGGCCGCGCCTTCCGCGATGCGGCCACCGCCTACGGTCTCGCGCTCGCCGTGACGGTGACCGCCGCCTTCTTCTCCACCGTCGCGCCGTCCCGCTATGCGCAGGTGACCTGCGACAGCCTCTCCTACGGTTTCTACGCATTGGCGACACTCGGCGGCGGCACGCTGTTCCTCACGGCCGCGCTGGCGAGCGCCTGGTCGTTCCGCGGCCGGCTGGCCGCCCTTGCGGGTGCCGGGGGCATCGTCGCCGTCGCGGTGCTCCTGATTGCGCCCGGATGCCTCGCCAACCCGCTCGCCACGCTCGATCCGCTGCTGAAGACCTTCTGGCTCGACATGGTCATCGAGGCCCAGTCGGCGATCGCCCAGTTCCGTCTCGACCCCGCGTCGATCGGCAGTTTCTACGCCACGGGCCTTCTCGCCATCATCGTCTGCGCCAGGAGCGTCCATCGCCGCGAGGCCGCCGAGGCGCACCTGATCCTGCTTGCGCTGCTGGTCGTCGCCTTTGCCGTCTCGCTCATCCAGATCCGCGGCTCGATCTTCGTCTATGTGCTCGCCGCCATTGCGCTCGGCCGGATGATCGCCGGCCTGCGCGCGGCCGCCAATGCCGAGCCGAAGAACCTGAAGCTGGGCCTGGTCTTCGCCGGCCTGACGCTTGCCTCGACGCCTGCCACCTGGGCGCTTGCCGGCGCCCTCGTGCCCGGCCATTCGGGCACCGTGCTGCGCGCCGAGCTTGCCGGCGGGGCAAAGCTGCCCGCCTGCACCGACGAAGCCGTGCTGGCGCCGCTTGCCCGCGAGCCGGCCGGCGTGGTGGCCGCCGTTTCGGACCTCGGCACGTCGATCCTGCGCTTCAGCGACCACCGCGTGCTCTCGGCGCCCTATCACCGCAACCAGGGCGGCATGCTGACGCAACTGCATATCGGCCTGTCCAATCCCCGCCAGGCCGAGGCGTTCCTGCGCGGTGCCGGCGTGACGCTGCTCGCCTTCTGCCCGGGCAATACCGAAACGCAGCTTCTTGCCGATGCGGAGCCGGAAGGGCTCTATGCGGGCCTCCTGAAGGGCGACGTGCCGGCCTATCTCGAACCGGTCGACGATGCGCAAGGGGGCGTGCTGCGCCTCTACCGGGTGAAGCCGGAATAGGCAAAAAACCGCATAGCGGGCTGGGGATGCCGGCGGCGGCACCCTGTCATCCGCCGGCAAACGCACTACACTTTGCCGCATGAGCTTTTTCCCCGAGACTGATTCGCCCAGCAATCTTGCCGAATATTCGGTGTCGGAGCTTTCCGGCTCCATCAAGCGCACGGTCGAGCAGGCCTTCGACCAGGTGCGCGTGCGCGGCGAGATCTCCGGCTATCGCGGCCCGCATTCCTCGGGCCATGCCTATTTCTCGCTGAAGGACGATCGCGCGCGCATCGACGCGGTGATCTGGAAGGGCAGCTTCTCGCGCCTGCGCTTCAAGCCGGAGGAGGGCATGGAGGTGATCGCGACGGGCAAGATCACCACCTTCCCCGGCTCCTCGAAATACCAGATCGTCATCGAGGCGCTGGAGCCGGCCGGCGCCGGCGCGCTGATGGCGCTGCTCGAGGAGCGCCGCCGCAAGCTCGCCGCCGAAGGCCTCTTCGATGCCGGGCGCAAGAGGCCGCTGCCGTTCCTGCCGAAGGTGATCGGCGTCGTCACCTCGCCGACGGGCGCCGTCATCCGTGACATCCTGCACCGCATCGCCGACCGCTTCCCGGTCCATGTCGTCGTCTGGCCGGTCAAGGTCCAGGGCGAAGGCTCGGGGCAGGAGGTCGCCGCGGCCATCGAGGGCTTCAACGCTTTTGCGTCCGGCGGGCCGGTGCCGCGGCCGGACGTGCTGATCGTCGCGCGCGGCGGCGGCAGCCTGGAGGACCTCTGGAGCTTCAACGACGAGATCGTCGTGCGCGCCGCGGCCGCCTCGACGATCCCGCTCATTTCCGCCGTCGGCCACGAGACGGACTGGACGCTGATCGACCACGCCGCCGACCGCCGTGCGCCGACGCCGACGGGGGCTGCCGAAATGGCGGTGCCGGTGAAGGCCGATCTCGATGCGGAACTCGCCTCGCTCACCGCGCGCCTGCGCGGCGCCACGGCGCGCCAGATGGACAGCCGCCGGCAGGGCGTTCGCGCGCTCGCCCGGGCGCTGCCCTCGCTCGACCAGCTCCTCGCGCTGCCGCGCCGCCGGTTCGACGAGGCGGCGGCGGGCCTTGGCCGCGGCCTGCAGATGAACACGGCGGGCAAGCGCCGCGCCTTCGAGCGCACGGCGGCGCATCTGCGGCCCGACATGCTGCTCACCCGCATCGCCGAGCGCCGCCAGCGCGTCGCCGACCGCCTGCAGCGCGCCGAGCGCATCGTCGAGCGCCGGCTCGACCAGCTCCGCGCGCGCCTTGCCGCCTTCGATGTCTCGCTGCGCGCAACGCCCGCCCGCATCGCCGCGCAGACCGGCCGGGCGCGCGACCGCCTGTCGGGCCTTGCGCTGCGCGCCGAAAGCGCGCTCGCCGGCGATCTCGCCCGCCGCCGCGCCCTCCTGCAGGCGCAGGACCGCATGCTGCAATCGCTCTCCTACCGCAACGTGCTGAAGCGCGGCTACGCGCTGGTGCGCGACGAGGAAGGCGCGCCGGTGAAGGGCGCCGTCGGCCTCGGCCCCGGCCGCGCCATCGCCATCGAGTTCGCCGACGGCACGATCGACGCCGTCACCGGGGCGGGCGGCGGCACGCCGCCGCGCAGGAAGGCGGGGAAGGGCGAGGCGGAGGAGAAGCCCGCGCCCCGCCAGGGCTCGCTGTTCTGAGGCCGGCATGCGCATCCTGCTCGTGCTCGCCCATCCGCTGGAGGAAAGTTTCGCCGCAAGCGTCGCCGACACGGTGCGGCGGCGGCTGGAGGCGAACGGCCATGCGGTCGATCTGCTCGACCTCTACCGCGAGGGCTTCGACCCGCGCCTGACGCCGTCCGAACGCGCCCGCTACTTCGAACCGGGCTACGACCCGTCCGACGCCGAACCCTTCGTCTCCCGCCTGAAGGAGGCGGAGGGGCTGGTGCTCGTCTTTCCGCAATGGTGGTTCAACTTCCCGGCCATCCTGAAGGGCTTCTTCGACCGGGTGTTCGCGCCCGGCGTCGCCTTCGAGAACGATCCGGCCGGCGGGCGCATCCAGCCGCGGCTCGGCAATATCCGCCTCTTCTGGGCCTTCACCACGACCGGTTCGCCCTGGTGGGTGGTGCATCTCTACATGGGCAATCCGGTGAAGCGGCTCCTGAAGCGCGGCATCGCCGCCTTCTGCGCCAAGGGCCTCGATTTCAGAATGGTGAGCCTGCACGACATGGACCGCGCGAGCGAGGAAAAACGCAAGGCGCATCTTGCGCGGGTCGAGCGGCTCGTCGGCCGCATCTGACCGGGAGCAATTCCAGCAAAGGTGCGAAGCGGTCCTGCGTCGAGAAAAGCGGATATGCGCTATTCGAACGCGGCGAGGAACTTTCGCAACAGGCCGTCCAGCGCCGCGCGCTCGTCCGTGCCGAGCGCCTCCAGCAGGCGATGCTGGTTCTCCACATGGGTCGTCACCGCCGCATCGACCAGCGCAAAGCCCTTCGGCGTCAGCGCGATGATGACGCTGCGCCGGTCCTCGGGATTGTGCGCGCGTTCGATGAGGCCCGCCTTTTCGAGCTGGTCGAGCCGGTTGGTCATCGTGCCCGAGCTGACCATGGTGGTGGCGAGCAGGTCGCCCGGCGAAAGCCGATAGGGCGGGCCGGCGCGGCGCAGGGTCGCCAGCACGTCGAAGCTGGCGGAATTCAGCCCGTGCGCCGCCAGCGCCTTCTCGATTTCCCGGGCAAGATGGGTGCGCAGCCGCGCGAGGCGGCCGAGCAGGCCCATCGGCTCGACGTCGAGGTCCGGCCGTTCCTGCTTCCACTGCGCGAGAATTCTGTCGACGTGATCCATGGGCGGACTTAACGGCGCCATTGTCTTGACGTCAAGATAAAATGATATATCTTGAAGTCAAGATTCTTTGTTTGGAGATAATCATGTCCCGCGCCTCCGACATCCTGCTCACCGCGAGCGCCCCGGCCATCTGGGGCAGCACCTACATCGTCACCACCGAGTTCCTGCCGGCCGGCTATCCGCTCACCGTCGCCATGCTGCGCGCGCTGCCGGCGGGGCTTCTGCTGCTTCTCCTCGTCCGGCGCCTGCCCCAGGGCATCTGGTGGCCGCGGACCGTCCTGCTCGGCGCGCTGAACTTCTCGTTCTTCTGGGCGATGCTGTTCGTCTCGGCCTATCGCCTGCCGGGCGGCGTCGCCGCGACGGTCGGCGCCATCCAGCCGCTGATCGTGCTCGGGCTCTCCCGCGCCGTCATCGGCACGGCGGTGCGGCCGCTCGCCGTCTTCGCCGGCCTTGCCGGCATCGGCGGGGTGGCGCTGCTGGTGCTGACGCCGTCGGCGGCCCTGGATCCGGTCGGTATCGCCGCGGGCCTTGCCGGCGCGGTCGCCATGGCCTTCGGCACGGTGCTGTCGCACCATTGGAAGCCGCCGGTGCCGCCGCTCACCTTCACCGCCTGGCAGCTCACCGCGGGCGGCCTGCTGCTGGTGCCGGTGGCGCTCTGGTTCGAGCCGGCTCTGCCGGCGCCGACGGCGGAAAACCTGCTCGGTTTCCTCTATCTCGGCCTGATCGGCGCGGCGCTCACCTATATCGTCTGGTTCCGCGGCCTGGCGCGGCTCGACCCGGCGACGATCGCGCCGCTCGGCTTCCTGAGCCCGCTCGTCGCCGTCGTGCTCGGCTGGGTGCTGCTCGGGCAGGATCTCGGCCTCTTGCAGGTCGCCGGCATGGTGGTGGTGCTTGGAAGCGTCTGGCTCAGCCAGCGGGCCCAGGCCGCCCGCCCTGCGCCGGCCGGGATCAGTCCGCGCCGTCCTGCGCCCGCCGGCGCGCAGCCGTCAGCCCGCTGAAGACGGCATGGGCGAGATCGGCGTCGATCATCGCGGAAAGGCCGGCCGCCGTGGTGCCATGGTACTCCATGAACAGTTCCACGATATCGGCCGGCGTGTCGCTGACGCTCGCCATCTGCGTGGCGGCGCCGAGGAAGAGCTGGCGCACCGCAAGGACCGCCGTCTCCGGGCCGATGCCCGCTTCGATCGCATGGCGGATCATCGCATCCGCCATCAGCGCCGGAAAGGCCGCACCCGATCCTGTGAGCGCGGTGAAATAGTCGAGCTCCTGCTCGTCGGTGATGAAATGCGGCCGGCCCGAGGCGGCAAAGAAGCGCCGCGCGAAGTCCATTTCCGCTTCGCGCACGTCGTCGGTCATGCACCAGGGCGTGAAGGAGAGGCGCTGCTCGGCGCAGGCATTCGGCATCGCCCGCACGATGCGCCGGGCGCCGAACCGGTCGCCGATTTCCTCCACCGTCACCCCCGCCATGACGGAGATGACGAAGCGCCCGCGCAGGTCGACGTCGATCTCGTCGAGATCGCCGGGGCGGACGGACAGGACGACAGTGTCGCAGGCGTCGACGAGGATCGCATTGTCCGTCGTCATGTGCACGCCCGGCCAGGCCTCGAAGCCTGAAATATTGCCCGAGCGCGAGGAGAGCACGAGGTCGGCCGGCATGACGAGGCGGTCGGCCAGCACCGGCCGGAGCAGGGCCCCGGCCAGCCATCCGCCGCCACCGATCACGCCGAGATGGCTCATGCCCACTCGCCGGCGCGCATGACGGGCGCGCGGCTGCCGTCGGCGCGCACGCCGTCTATGTCCACCTTGTCCGAGCCGATCATCCAGTCGATATGGATGAGGCTTTCATTGCCGCCCTGCGCGCGGATCTGATCCGGCGTCAGGCTCGCGCCGTTAAGGAAGCATTTCGAATAGCACTGGCCGAGCGCGATATGGCAGGAGGCGTTCTCGTCGAACAGCGTGTTGTAGAAGAGGATGCCGCTCGCCGAGATCGGTGAGGAATGCGGCACGAGGGCCACCTCGCCGAGCCGGCGCGCGCCTTCGTCGGTGTCCAGCACCTTGTTCAGCACCGCCTCGCCCTTCGATGCCTTCGCCTCGACGATCCGGCCGCTCTCGAACCGCACCTGGATATCGTCGATCAGCATGCCCTGGTGGGAGAGCGGCTTGGTGGAGGAGACATGGCCCTCGACGCGCAGGGCATGCGGCGTGGTGAAGACCTCTTCCGTCGGGATGTTCGGGTTGCAGGTGATGCCGTTCTTGGCCGTCGAGGCGCCGCCGTGCCATTCGTGGCCGTCCGCCAGCCCCACGGTGAGGTCCGTGCCCGGCCCCTTGAAGTGCAGCGCGGAAAAACGCTCGCCGTTCAGCCAGGCCGAGCGTTTGGCAAGGCCGGCATTGTGCGCCGCCCAGGCGGCGACGGGATCGGCGACATCGACGCGCGAGGCGGCGAAGATGGCGTTGGCGAGCTTTTCGACCGCCACGTCTTCCGGGTCGTTCGGGAACACCTGCCGCGCCCAGGACGGGTTCGGATAGGAGACGATGTTCCAGTTGATGTCGAAATTGGCGATCTTCTCCAGCGCCGGCTTGTAGGCCGTGGAATTCGCCTTGTTGGCGCGGGCGACCTTGGCCGGGTCTTCATTGGAGAGCAGCATCGGGTTGTCGCCGGCAATGGCAAGGCGCGCGGCGCCGTTGGCATAGGCCTTGGCCATGCCCTCGTAGAGCCAGTCGCTGGCCCGGTCGAAGCTTTCGTCCGGCGCATGGTGGTAGCGGGCGAGCGTCGCCTCCTCGTCGGCATAGAAGGTGCTGACGAGGCCGGCGCCGGCCTTGTAGGCGTGCTTGGTGATGAGGCGGGCGAGCGGCAGGGCGGCGATGGGCGCCGTCATCACGAGATCCTGCCCCTTCTGGAGCTGAAGGCCGACGCGCACGGCGACTTCGGCGAGCTTGTCGAGCTTTTGCGGATCGACGGCGGGGGCGGAATTGGCGGGATAGGTCATGGCATGCCTGTCTGTTCTCTTCGGATGAAGGGAACTTAGTGTGCCCGGCGCCGAAAGAGAAGGCGCAATCAGGCGATGACGGCTGCGGCGATCGCCTTCAGCGCCGCCAGCGCGTCGCGCGGGGCAAGGCGCACCTGCAGGCCGCGCTGCCCGCCGTTCATGTAGACTTGGTCATGGACCAGCGCCGCCTCCTCGATCGCGGCCGGCACCGGCTTCTTCTGGCCGAACGGGCTGATGCCGCCGACGACGAAGCCCGTCAGCCGTTCGGCATCCGCCGGCTTCATCATGTTGGCCGACTTGCCCTTGAAGGCGCTCGCCAGCTTCTTCATGCTGACCTCGCGGTCCGACGGCACGATGACGCAGACCGGCCTGCCGTCCACCTCCGCCATCAGCGTCTTCAGCACCCGGCCCGGATCCTCCCCCAGCGCCTCGGCCGCCTGGATGCCGACGCGGTCGGCATCGGGGTCGTAGTCGTAGGTATGGACGGTGAAGGAAACGCCGGCCCTGGCGAGGGCCTGGGTGGCGCGGGTGGTCTTGGACATGGTGGACCCGTCATCGATGCGAAAAATACGGTCCGCATGGGTGCAGGAGCGCGGGGGTGCTGTCAATGTTCGATTGTCGTGGGGAAGGCGCTTCGTCAGTGGCCATGGGCCGAGACTCTGTCGAGACGCTGTTTCCTGGCGCAGCCCCTCATCCGGCACCCCCTTCTCCCCGCGAGCGGGGAGAAGGGGGTGCCGCGACGGTTTCCCGGCTGTCTTTCGTTGCGTGGGGCACGTTCCCTCTCCCCGCTCGCGGGGAGAGGGCTAGGATGAGGGGCAGCTCACGCCCTTTCGAGCGCAACGGCGATGCCCTGTCCGACGCCGATGCACATGGTCGAGAGCGAGCGCGTCTTGCCGGTCAGTTGCAGTTCGAGCGCGGCCGTACCGGTGATGCGCGCGCCGGACATGCCGAGGGGGTGGCCGAGGGCGATGGCGCCGCCGTTCGGATTGACGTGCTCCGCGTCCTCGGCGATGCCGAGTGCGCGGAGCGTCGCAAGGCCCTGGGAGGCGAAGGCTTCGTTAAGCTCTATCACGTCGAAGTCGGCGGGGGTGAGGCCGAGCCGGGCGCACAGGCGCTCGGTGGCTGCGACCGGACCGATGCCCATGATGCGCGGCGGAACGCCGGCCATGGCGCCGCCGAGGATGCGGGCGATGGGGGTGAGGCCGTATTTCCTGGCCGCCGCTTCCGAGGCGATGACGAGCGCCGCCGCGCCGTCATTGACGCCCGACGCATTGCCCGCCGTCACCGTGCCGCCTTCCTTGCGGAAGGGCGTCCCCAGCTTGGCGAGGGCTTCGATGGTGGTTGCGCGCGGATGCTCGTCCCTCTCCACCACGACCGGATCGCCCTTCCGCTGCGGGATGGTGACGGGTGTGATCTCCTTCGCCAGCCGGCCGTTTTCCTGCGCCGCGGCGGCTTTCGCCTGCGAGCGCACCGCGAAGGCGTCCTGGTCCTCGCGGGAGACCTTGAAGTCTTCGGCGACGTTCTCGCCTGTCTCGGGCATGGAATCGACGCCGTACTGTTTCTTCATCAGCGGATTGACGAAGCGCCAGCCGATCGTGGTGTCGTAGATCTCGGCATTCCGCGAGAAGGCGGTCTCCGCCTTGGGCATGACGAAGGGCGCGCGGCTCATGCTTTCCACGCCGCCGGCGACGATCAGTTCCGCCTCGCCGGCCTTGATCGCGCGGGCGGCGGCGATGACGGCGTCCATGCCGGAGCCGCAGAGGCGGTTGATCGTCGTGCCGGAGACGGAAACGGGAAGGCCGGCCAGCAGGGACGACATGCGCGCGACATTGCGGTTGTCCTCGCCGGCCTGGTTGGCGCAGCCGAAGATGACGTCGTCGACCGCTTCCCAGTCGATGCCGGCATTGCGCGCCATCAACGCCTTCAGCGGAACGGCGCCGAGATCGTCGGCACGGACGGAGGAGAGCGAACCGCCGAAACGGCCGATGGGCGTGCGGATATAGTCGCAGATATAGGCGTCAGACATGGTCTTCCTCTCAAGCAATTCCAGCAACGGTGTGGTCCGGAATTGCGCAATGTTTCAGAGTTCCGGCACGACGAGATCGGCGATATCGCCGTCGACATGCAGCTTGGCGCCGGTCATCGCCTGCAACTCCTCGAACGTCATGCCCAGCAGCTTCTCGCGCAGCACGAAGCGTCCGCCCTCGACGTCGACGACGGCATGGCTGGTATAGATGCGGGTGATGCAGCCGACGCCCGTCAGCGGAAAGGTGCAGCGCTCGACCAGCTTCGGCTCGCCGTTCCTGGTGACGTGCTCGGTGATGACCACCACCTGTTTCGCGCCGTGTACGAGATCCATCGCCCCGCCGACGGCGGGCACGCCCTTGGAGCCGACGCGCCAGTTGGCGAGGTCGCCGTTTTCCGCCACCTGGTAGGCGCCGAGGATGGCGACGTCGAGATGGCCGCCGCGCACCATGGCGAAGCTGTCGGCATGGTGGAAGAAGGCCGAGCCCGGCTTCAGCGTCACGGCCTTCTTGCCGGCATTGATCAGGTCCCAGTCCTCCTCGCCTTCGGGCGGCGCCTCGCCGAAATCGAGGATGCCGTTCTCCGTATGGAAGATCGCCGCGCGGCCTTCCGGCTGGTAGCGGGCGACCATTTCGGGAAAGCCGATGCCGAGGTTCACATAGGCGCCGTCGAAGATGTCCTGCGCGGCGCGCCAGGCGATCTGGGCGTTGGAGAGTTTTATGTCTTCGCGGGTGTCGATAGTCATGCGTAGGCCACTCCTGCGCGGATGAGGTCTTCTTCCTGCTTGGGATCTGCGACTTCGATGACGCCGTCGACGAAGATGCCGGGGGTGACGACCTGTTCCGGGTCGATGCCGCCGGGTTTCACCAGCCGGCTCACCTGCACGATGGTCTTGGCCGCCGCCATGCACATCAGCGGGCTGAAATTGCGGGCGGCCTTGTTGTAGGTGAGGTTGCCGTTGATATCGCCGACATGCGCCTTGATCAGCGCGACATCCGCCTTCAGCCAGCGTTCCTGCACATACATGCGACCGTCGAACTCGGCGACCGGCTTGCCCTTGGCGAGCTCCGTGCCGTAGCTCGTCGGCGTGTAGAAGGCGGGGATGCCGGCGCCGCCGGCGCGGATGCGCTCGGCGAGCGTGCCCTGCGGCACCAGCTCCAGCTCGATCTCGCCGGCAAGATACTTGTCCGTGAAGGCGCGTGGATCGGTGGAGCGTGGGAAGGAGCAGATCATCTTCCTGACCATGCCCGCGTCGATCATCGCGGCGATGCCGATGCGGCCGTTGCCGGCATTGTTGTTGATGACGGTGAGGTTCTTCGGCCCCCTGTCGATCAGGGCGT
Organism: Shinella sp. HZN7; assembly: GCF_001652565.1. Lineage (NCBI taxonomy): Bacteria > Pseudomonadati > Pseudomonadota > Alphaproteobacteria > Hyphomicrobiales > Rhizobiaceae > Shinella > Shinella sp. HZN7. The sequence goes on from NZ_CP015736.1 coordinate 4,512,742, forward strand.
GGATCAGTTCGATCGGCGCGCCCGAGCCGCCGAAACCGCCGATCATGACAGTGGCGCCATCGCCGATGCCCGATACGGCCTCCGCCAGACTGTTGAGGGTCTTGTCCATGCAAAATCTCCCGTTGTCGGCAGCAGAGGTAAATCCAAACGGGAAAACCGGCAATCATTTTGTGCGATATTTGACTTTTGTTCAAATAACGCACAAAATGGGCAAGGAAGTTACGGATGCGGTCCGTCGCTCACCCCACGCTCCTCGGCCTTGAGCGGAGGAAAGGGCGGAGGCAGAACGGCGGCGGCATCGCGGCCTGCACAAGCCGAGCCGGCCGGCCGATGAGGAGACAGCAATGCGGGAAACGGATTTCGTCGGCGGGTTCGCCAAGGGGCTGGCGGTCATCGAGGCCTTCGGGGAGGTGAAGCCCCGCCTCACCATCACGGATGTCTCCAAGGAGACCGGCCTCGACCGGGCGACGGCGCGGCGCTGCCTGCTGACGCTGGCCGAGCTCGGTTATGCCGCCTATGACGGCAAGTTCTTCGAGCTGACGCCGAAGATCCTGCGTCTTGGCCATGCCTATCTCTCGGCGACGCCCCTGCCGCGGCTGGTGCAGCCCTATCTCGACCAGCTCTCGGAGAAAGTCGGCCAGAGCGCCTCCGTTTCCGTGCTGGACGGGGTGGAGATCGTCTATGTGGCGCGGGCGGCGCAGAAGCGGGTCATGTCGATCAACCTGACGCCGGGCTCGCGCCTGCCGGCCTATTGCGCCTCGATGGGCCGCGTGCTCCTGGCGGCGCTTCCGGAAGCGGAGGCGCGGGCGATCGTCGAGGCCTCCGACCGCAAGGCGAACACCCCCTACACGAAGACGGAGCCGGAGGCGCTGATGGAGGAATTTGCCAGGGTGCGGCAGAACGGTTTCGCGCTGATCGACCAGGAGCTGGAGATCGGGCTGCGTTCCATCGCCGTGCCGCTGGAAAATGCCCGTGGCCGCGTCGTCGCCGCGCTCAATATCGGCGCCCCGGCGGCCCATGCCTCGGCGGAGGACATGGTGACGCGCTACCTGCCGGCAATGCGCGAGGTGCAGGCGGCGCTGCGGCCGGTGCTCGCCTAACGCATTTCCGGCCGAAGCGATGCCGCTTCGGCGTTGGATAATGCGGTAAAAGCCAGAAGCTGGAGCATTGCCGGCAAACGTGCGCAGCGTTTCGGGGCTGCCCTTGCGCGGATGTGCCAACCGGGCTTGCCGGGTGCCGATCTTGACAGACGCAAGGGCGCGGCCCCACCTTTTGCACTGCAGCAGGAGGCCGCCATGCGCGACGACGACAGCAAGCTCACCCGCACGAAACGCCGCTGGGCGGACGAGGGCAGGTTCCTCACGGGGCGTGTTTCCCGGCCCGGGACCGACCGCCTGCCGCCGGGCCAGCATCTCGTGACGAACTGGCCGGTGCTCGATCTCGGCCAGCAGCCGGTGATCCGCCCGGAAAGCTGGCGGCTCGGTGTGAAGGGCGGCGCGGAAAACCCGCAATCCTTCGGCTGGGCGGAGTTCCTGGCGCTGCCGCAGAGCCAAAGACTTTCCGATATCCATTGCGTGACCACCTGGTCGCGCTACGACAACCGCTGGGAAGGCGTCGCCACCCGCGACCTGCTCGACCGCGTCATGCCGCGGCCGGAGGCGAATTTCGTCATGCTGACGAGCTATGACGGCTATACGACAAACCTGCCGCTTGCCGATTTCGCCGTCGAGGACGCCATCCTCGCCACCCATTGGGAGGGCCGGCCGCTTTCCGTCGAGCATGGCGGGCCGATGCGCCTCGTCGTGCCGCATCTCTATTTCTGGAAGAGCGCCAAGTGGCTGACCCGCATCGATTTCCTGCCCGGTGACCAGGCGGGTTTCTGGGAGCGCAACGGCTATCACATGCGCGGCGACCCCTGGGCCGAGGAGCGCTATTCCGACGCCTGAGCGGAAAGCCGCGCCCGTTCCCGCAGCCGCCAGGCGCGCGGCGTCTCGCCCGTCTCGCGCAGGAAGTAGCGGGAAAAATAGGCGGGGTCGGCAAAACCGAGGCCAAGCGCGATCTCCTGCGCCGGCGCCTCGGTGAAGACGAGTTCGCGCTTCGCCTCGTCGATCAGCTTGCGGCCGATATAGGCGTGGGCCGTCAGGCCCGTCGCGGCCTTGACGATGCGGTTGAGATGCGTCGGCGAGATGCCGAGTTCGCCGGCATAGAAGCCGGCCGGCTTCTGGCCGCGGAAATGCTGCTGGATCAGGCCGTTGAGGTGCTCCATGCGCCGTGCCGCCTCGCCGGCGTCGTCTGCCGTCTCGCCCCGGCTCCAGAGCCGTGCGGCAAGCGTCAGCACCGAAACCAGATAGGCCTGCATCAGGTCGGTGCGCCCGCTTCGCCGCGTCGTCCACTCGGCGGCAAGCCGACCGAGCGTCGAAAGCAGGAAGGCGCCGTCCGCATCGCCGGGATCGAGCGGCGTCACGCGCGGCTCGGAAACGAAGCGCCCGGCCTCGCCGGCAAGGCGCAGATGCGAGGCGAGCAGGGTGAAGACATAGCCGTCGACATCGCGGGAAAACCGGAAGCCGTGGTCGAGCCCGGGCGGCACCGTGGCGATGGCGGGCGGGGCCAGCGTCAAGCGCCGGTCCTCGAACAGCGCATCGCCCGAACCGGCGGAAATATACAGGATCTGGAAGAAGCTCTCGTGCCGGTGCAGGCCGATCTCATAGCGATGCAGGCTGCTGCGCGAGGGGATCGTCTCGCAATGCAACCAGAAATCCGGCCCGTTGCCGGCCTTTTCGCCATAGAGATCGTAGGTCGGGGCCGGTCGCTTCATCCTGGTGCCGCTGTCTTGCGATGTTCGATTTGTACAAGTTCATGGCCGATCCGTCCATTGCCCGGCGCCGCCCTTCCCGCCGACAATTTGCGCAATGCCAGTTCGGGAGGACACCATGCGCGTTCAGGTCGTCATCATCGGGTCGGGTCCGTCGGGCCTGTTGCTCGGCCAACTGCTCGGCAATGCCGGCATCGAGACGGCGATCCTCGACCGGTCGAGCCGTGCGCATATCCTCGGCCGCGTGCGGGCCGGCGTGCTGGAGGAGGGCACGGTCGCGCTGCTCGACAAGGCCGGCGTCGGGGCGCGCATGCATGCCGAGGGCCTGCCGCATGACGGCTTCTCGCTCGCCTTCGACGGCCGCGACCACCGCATCGACCTTTTCGATCTCACCGGCGGCAAGCGCGTCATGGTCTATGGCCAGACGGAGCTGACGCGCGACCTCATCGAGCAGCGGGAGGCCGACGGCCGGCTGACCATCCACGAAGCGGCGAATGTCACGCCCTGTGCCTTCGACGGCGCGGCGCCCTACGTCACCTACGAGAAGGACGGCGCCACCCACCGGATCGACTGCGACTTCATCGCCGGCTGCGACGGCTTCCACGGCGCCAGCCGCAAGGCCGTGCCGGAACAGGCGATCCGCACCTTCGAGAAGGTCTATCCCTTCGGCTGGCTCGGCCTTCTCGCCGAGGTGCCGCCGGTCAGCGAGGAGCTGGTCTATGCCAACCATCCGCGCGGCTTCGCCCTGTGTTCCATGCGCTCGCCGACCCGCAGCCGCTACTATCTCCAGTGCGCGCTCGACGAGAGGATCGAGGCCTGGCCCGATGCGCGCTTCTGGGACGAGCTGCGCCGCCGCCTTCCCGCCCATCACGGCGAGGCGCTGGTCACCGGGCCGAGCTTCGAGACGTCGATCGCGCCGCTGCGCTCCTTCGTCGCCGAGCCGATGCGGTTCGGCCGGCTGTTCCTCGTCGGCGATGCCGCCCATATCGTGCCGCCGACGGGCGCCAAGGGGCTGAACCTTGCGGCAAGCGACGTGCACTATCTCTTCTCGGGCCTGCTGGAGCACTACCGGGAGCGCTCCGGGGCCGGCCTTGACGCCTATTCGGCAAGGGCGCTCGCCCGGGTCTGGAAGGCCGTGCGCTTCTCCTGGTGGATGACGAGCATGCTGCACCGCTTTCCCGGGACCGGCGATTTCGACCAGAAGATCCAGGAAGCCGAGCTCGACTATCTCACCCATTCCCGCGCGGCCGAAACGGTGCTGGCGGAAAACTATGTGGGCCTGCCCTACTGACGCGCCGCCCAGGCGGCGACGGAGGCGATCATCGCCGCATGGTGCTCCGGCGCCTCGGCAAGAGCCGCAAGTTCCCAGAGCCGGTGCACGCCGGTCAAGAGGTGGATGCGGCCACGATCGAGCGTCCGGTCCGTCAGCCGCTCGTAGCCGTCCGCGATCCGGGCGGTGAGGTCGGGGCTGATGAAGTTCGTGTAGATGAAGTCCTGATGCAGCGGGCCGAAACCGGAATCGGCGAAATCGTAGATGCCGTTGAGCCGTCCGGCGGCGTGGTCGAAGGCCATGTTCCAGCCGTGGCCGTCGAAGAAGCCGTAGGTTTCGCCATGGGGATCCGGCGGAAGCGCGCGCCAGCCGGAAAGGGTTTCGTTCGCAAAGCCAAGGAGGTCTTCCGGCAGCAGCGGCAGGACCCTTGCCGCGATGGCATCGGCATCCAGCCAGCGCTCGACCGGCCGCGCGCCGGCCGCTTCCATCAGTGGGCGGGGGAGGGCGTGCAACTGCGCATAGAAGCGGGCGAGCGCCTCGCCGAGCGCCCCTCGCGCCGGCTCCGGCAGCGTCTCGTAGTGTGCCGTTTCCAGGTGGTCGCCAGGGATGATCGCGTGTTCGGAAAAGAGCGGCGCGCCCTCGTGGAGGCGAAGGTCCGGAACGCGCATCGCAAGGTGCGGGCGGATGGCGGCGAGGATGGAGGCCTCGCGGCGCAGCGCCCGCTCCGCCGCCTCGCCCTGCGGGAACTTGAAGACGCGGCGCTCGTCCACTGCCACCGCACGCGAATGCCAGCCGCCCGGCAGCAGCCGGAAGGCGGCATCCGCAAGATCGGGATGAAGCGCGACGATCGCGGTGCGGAAAGGGGCGAGTTCGCTTGTCATGCACCCTTCCTAGAGCAATTCCAGCGAAAGCGCGAAGCGGCTTTGCGCTCGCGATTGTGGCGAACCCTCTGGCCGAGGGGCGAAGGGCTCAAGCCGCGGGCGATACCTTGCCTGCCACCTCGCGGATGGTCTGGATGAGGATCGACAGCGGCATGGACGGCACGGCGTCGGTGCGCATGGTGAGGCCGACAGGGCCCTTCGTGCCGCTCGTGTCGATCGGCAGGGCCGCGAGCGCGCCATCGGCGATATCCGCCGCCACGACCCCTTCGGAGATGATCCAGATCGCATCGCTCTCGCGCACGAAGGCGCGGCCGAAGGCGTCGGACACGGTCTCGATCTGGTTCGGAAGGCCCGCGATGCCGTTGGCGATCAGGAAGCTTTCGACGAAGGGCCGGATGATCGAGGCGCGCGTCGGCATCAGCACGGGATAGGCGTCGAGCCCGGCAAAGGCCGAGCCGCCGGCAAGCAGCGGATGGCCGGCGCGCACGCAGAAGACCACCTTTTCCGAATAGAGATGTTCGAAGGAGAAGCCGGCCATCTTCTCCGGCGCGGCAAGGCGCCCGACGACGAGGTCGAGGTCCCCGACGCGCAGTTGTTCCAGGAGAACCGCATTCTCGCCCGTGACGATCTTGATGCGCGCGCCCGTCTCCTCCGCGAGGAACAGTGCCATCGCCTTCGGCATGATGCGCGTGGAGACGGTCGGCAGGGCGCCGATGCGGATCGGCGGGGCATCGCCGGAAAGCGCCTGCGAGACCGAATCGAAGCCCTGCCGGAGCGCCGCCAGCACCGCGCCGGCATGCTTGAGGAAGACCTCGCCATGCCGGGTGATCTTGATGCCGCGCCCCTCGCGCTCGAAGACGGCGACGCCGAGAACCTCCTCCAGCTCGCGGATCGTCTTCGTCACGGCGGGCTGGCTGACATGCAGGATCTCCGCCGCCTTCATCACGCTTCTCTGGCGGGCCACCTCGACAAAGGTCTGTAGATGGCGGAACTTGATGCGGCTGTCGATCACGGCTTTCATAACCCTCAAGTTAACGAAACGGCATGAAATATCATTTTACCTAACCAGATCAAGGAGCCAATCTGCAGAAACGGGAGGAGACAGAAGTGCAGTTCGCAACCGTCAACGACGTCATCTTGCATCATCAGCTGATCGGCGGGCCGGCGGGCCGGCCGGTGATCGTCTTTGCCAATTCGCTCGGCACCGACTTCCGCATCTGGCGCGACGTCGTCGTGCGCCTTGCCGGCGACTTTCCGATCGTCACCTATGACAAGCGCGGCCATGGCCTGTCCGATCTCGGCCAGGTGCCCTATTCGATCGACGACCACGTCCTCGACCTCGCCGCGCTGCTCGACCGGCTCGACGTGAAGGACGCCGTCATCTGCGGCCTTTCCGTCGGCGGCATGATCGCGCAGGGGCTTGCGGCGAAGCGGCCGGATCTCGTCCGGGCGCTGGTGCTCTGCGACACAGCGCACAAGATCGGCACGGCCGAGATGTGGAACGCGCGCATCGAAAGCGTCGAGGCGAAGGGTATCGAAAGCCTTGCCGATGCCGTCCTGGAGCGCTGGTTCACGCCCGCTTTCCGCCGTCCGGAAAACGCCGCCTATCACGGCTACCGCAACATGCTCACCCGCCAGTCCGCCGTCGGCTATGCCGCCACCTGCGCGGCGCTGCGCGATGCCGACCTCACCCATTCGACGGAACGCCTCACCGTGCCGACGCTCTGCGTCGTCGGCGACCAGGACGGCTCGACGCCGCCGGATGTCGTGCTGTCCATGGCAAAGCTCATTCCCGGCGCCCGCTACGAGGTCATCAAGGATGCCGGGCACATTCCCTGCGTCGAGCAGCCGGAAATGCTGACGGAGATGATCCGCGCCTTCATTGCCACCCTACCTGCCGGAGACGAGCCCCATGGCTGACGCCCATACCTTTTCCGACCGCTACCGCCAGGGCATGGTGACCCGCCGCGCGGTGCTCGGCGACAGCCATGTCGACCGCGCCTCCTCCGGCGCCACCGCCTTCGACCAGCCCTTCCAGGAGCTGATCACGGAAGCGGCCTGGGGCACGGTCTGGTCGCGGCCCGGCTGGACGAAGCGCGAGCGCTCCATGGTGACGATCGCGCTGCTTGCCGCGCTCGGCCATGACGAGGAGGTGGCGATGCATGTGCGCGCCACCGTCAATACCGGCGCCAGCCGCGAGGATATCGCCGAGGCGCTCCTGCATGTGGCGATCTATGCCGGCGTGCCGGCGGCCAACCGGGCGATCAGGATCGCCAAGCACGTCTTCGAGGACATGGACGCCGAAAAGGCGGCCTGAGGGAACCATGACGGACCTTTCCAATCGCAAGCCCGAAACGGGCGCCTTCTTCTCCCGCGATCGCCTCTGGCACCCGCCGGGCCTGACGCCGGGCTACAAGACCTCGGTGCTGCGCTCGCCGCAGAAGGCCTTGCTCTCGCTCGACGGCACGGTCTCGGAGATCACCGGCCCGGTCTTCGGCCATTCCATCCTGGGCGAGCTCGACAACGACCTGATCCACAATTTCGCGAAACCCGGCGAAAGCGCGATCGGCGAGCGCATCATCGTGCACGGCCGGGTGCTCGACGAGCGGGCGCGGCCGGTGGCGGGCGCGCTGCTCGAATTCTGGCAGGCCAATGCCGGCGGGCGCTACCGCCACAAGAAGGAAAGCTACCTCGCCCCGCTCGATCCGAATTTCGGCGGCTGCGGGCGCACTATCACCGATGCGGACGGCCACTATGCCTTCCGAACCGTCAAGCCCGGGCCCTATCCCTGGCCGAACGGCGTCAACGACTGGCGCCCGGCGCATATCCATTTCTCCGTCTTCGGCCACGGTTTCGCCCAGCGGCTGATCACGCAGATGTATTTCGAGGGCGACCCGATGATCTGGAAATGTCCCATCGTGCAGACGATCCCGGACAGGGCGGCCATCGAGCAACTGGTCGCCGCGCTCGACTGGGGCAACACGATCCCCATGGATGCACGCGCCTACAAGTTCGACATCGTGCTGCGCGGCCGACGCTCGACGCTTTTCGAGAACCGGATGGAGGGCAACTGATGGTGCAACCGCTCGGCTACCTCAAGGAAAGCGCCTCGCAGACGGCGGGGCCCTATGTCCATATCGGCCTCACGCCGAATTTTTGCGGCATCACCGGCGTCTACGAGAGCGATCTCGGCACGACCATGGTGAACGACAGGACGCTCGGGCGGCGCATCACCATCACCGGCCGGGTGCTCGACGGCACCGGCACGCCGCTGAAGGACGCGTTGATCGAGATCTGGCAGGCGGATGCGGCGGGCCTCTACAACAGCCCCTCGGAGCTGCGCGGCAGCGCCGATCCCAATTTTTCCGGCTGGGGCCGTGCGGCCACCGACGGAGAGACCGGCGAATACCGCTTCGAGACCATCAAGCCCGGCCGCGTGCCCTTCAGGGACGGCCGCCTGATGGCGCCGCACATCTCGTTGTGGATCGTCGCCCGCGGCATCAATCTCGGCCTCAACACGCGCCTCTATTTCGGCGACGAGGCGGCGGCCAATGCCGAGGACCCGGTGCTCGCCCGCATCGAGCACCGCGTGCGCGTGCCGACGCTGATCGCGGCGGCGGACGGCGACGGCTACCGCTTCGACATCCACCTGCAGGGCGAGAAGGAAACGGTGTTCTTCGATATCTAGGCTGTGTGTTAAGCTCGTCACCTGCCGCATGGATCCTCGGGTCAGGCCCGAGGATGACGAAAGAAGAGAGGTTTGCAGTCAAACCGACGGCGCCGCATGCGGCATCGTTCATGAGGCCCGTGACCTCTCCTCCCCTCCGTCATCCTCGGGCTTGACCCGAGGATCCACGCGCTTCCCATCGCAAAAGAGCGCCCCATGACCGTTTCGCCCTTCGACCACCCCTATCTCTCCGGCCTCCTCGGCGACGAGGCGGTGGCGGCGCTGTTTTCCGTCGCGGCGGAACTCGAGGCCATGCTGGCCTTCGAGGTGGCGCTGGCCAAGGCCGAGGCGGAGGCGGGCGTCATCCCGGCGGACGCGGCCGGGGCGATCGAGGCGGCCGCGCACCGTTTCTCGCCCGATGTCGCGAGTCTCAGGACCGCCACCGCCCGTGACGGCGTGGTGGTGCCCGATTTCGTTCGCCAGCTCCGCGCCGCCGTCGGCGAGCCGCATGGCCGGCATGTGCATGTCGGCGCGACCAGCCAGGATGTCGTCGACAGCGGGCTGATGCTGCGCCTCTCCCGCGTCTTGCCCGTTCTTGAGAAACGGCTGGGGGGCTGGCTGGCGTGCTCGATGGCCTCGCCGCGTCCTTCGGCGACCGGGAGCTGATGGGGCGCACCCGCATGCAGGCCGCCATCCCCATCACCGTGGCGGACCGCGTCGGCGCCTGGCGCGCGCCGCTGGAGCGCCATCGCACGCGCTTGGCGGGCCTGATGGAGGAGGGGCTTGCCGTGCAGTTCGGCGGCGCGGCGGGCACGCTGGAGAAACTGGGCGGAAGAGCACCGGCCGTGCGCGCCGCGCTTGCCCGCAAGCTCGGCCTTGCCGATGTCCCGCAATGGCATAGCCAGCGGGACCGCATCCTGGATCTGGCCGCCCTCCTTTCCGGCATCACCGGCAGCCTCGGCAAGATCGGGCAGGACGTCGCCCTGATGGCTGACCGGGGCGACGAGATCGTACTCGCCGGCGGTGGGGGTTCCTCCGCCATGCCGCACAAGCAGAACCCGGTCGCCGCCGAAGTTCTGGTCACGCTTGCCCGCTTCAACGCGGCGCAGCTCGGCGGGCTGGCGCAGGCGATGGTGCACGAGCAGGAGCGTTCCGGCGCGGCCTGGACGCTCGAATGGCTGATCCTGCCGCAGATGGTGGCCGCCGCCGGCGCTGCCCTTCGCCTTGCCGACACGCTGCTGTCGTCGCTTCGCCGGCTGGGTGTGACTTGAGGTATTTTAATAACTCCTAAGTTATGAAATGGCCATACTTTTTCATTTTACATTACCGTTTCATCTGTCAATCTGACAAAAATCCAGTTTTGGACAGGATCGGGCACCGGCGGGAGACCGGCCTTTCAGGGAGGAAAACATGAAACATGTCGCGATCGCCGCGTTGGCGGCTGTGCTGATGGGCGGCGTCGCCCATGCCGATACGATCAAGGTCGGTGTCGTCGGGCCGTTCTCCGGCCCCTTCGCGCTGCAGGGCAAGAACTTCAAGGCGGGCATCGACGCCTATATGGCGCTGAACGGCAACACGGTCGGCGACGATACGATCGAGGTGATCTACCGCGACATCCCGAGCGCCGATCCGGCCCAGTCCAAGGCGCTGTCGCAGGAGCTCGTCGTCAAGGAAGGCGTGCAGTACCTGGCCGGATTCTACTTCACGCCGGATGCCATGGCCGCGACCCCGCTGCTCGAACAGGCGAACGTGCCCATGGTGGTGATGAACGCGGCGACCTCCGCCATCGTCACCAAGAGCCCCTATGTGGTGCGCACCTCCTTCACCACCTGGCAGACCTCGACGCCGATCGCCAAGGTCGCCTTCGACGGCGGCACCAGGAAGGTCATTTCCGTCGTCAGCGACTACGGCCCGGGCGTCGATGCGGAGGCCGCCTTCAAGGCCGGATTCGAGGCGGCGGGCGGCGAGATCGTCGAGGCGATCCGCATGCCGCTCCAGACCAACGATTTCTCGCCGATCATGCAGCGCATCAAGGATTCGGGCGCCGAGGGCGTCTTCGCCTTCCTGCCCTCGGGCCCGACGACGCTCGGCTTCGTCAAGGCCTTCAACGAGAACGGCCTGAAAGCCGGCGGCGTCAAGTTCTTCGCCCCCGGCGACCTGACGCAGGAATCCGACCTGCCGGCGCTCGGCGAGGCGGCGCTGGGTCTCACGACCACCTTCCACTATGCCGTCTCGCACGATTCGGCGGAGAACAAGAGCTTCGTCGAGGCCGCCGGCAAGGCGATCGGCGATCCGGCGGAGCTCTCCTTCCCCGCGGTCGGCGCCTATGACGGCATGCATGTCATCTACAAGATGATCGAGGCGACGGGCGGCGAACCGGATGCGGCCAAGGCGGTCGAGGCCGTCAAGGGCCTTTCCTGGGAAAGCCCGCGCGGGCCGGTGACGATCGATGCGGAAAGCCGCCACATCACGCAGAACATCTACCTGCGCGAAGTGGCCAAGGCCGATGACGGGACCTATTACAACAAGGAGGTCCAGACCTTCGAGAAGCAGGGCGACCCGGGCCTTGCAGCGGCGAAGTAACGTGTGTTGCGCCGGGCGGGTGGATCCTCGGGTCAAGCCCGAGGATGACGCAAGAGGAGAAGGCGGTGGATCAATGCAACGGTTCCGCTTGCCGCAACGTCGGACGGGTTTCGCGACCTCTCCTCCCCGCCGTCCTCCTCGGGCTTGACCCGAGGATCCACCCGCATATCCGGACAAACGGCCGCAAGCCCGGCCACAGCAGGATAGTTTGATGCAAACGGTCTTCAGCATCGGCGTCGATGCGCTCGCCTACGGCATGGTGCTCTTCGTCATCTCGATCGGCCTCTCGGTGACGATGGGGCTGATGCGCGTCGTCAACCTGGCGCATGGCGCCTTCGCGATGATCGGCGGCTACATCGCCTCCTATGCCGCGCGCGACCTCGGCCTTGCCTATGCGTTCGCCGTCCTCCTCGCCGTCTTCGGCACCATCATCATCGCCATTCCGGTCGAGCGCCTGCTCTACCGCCGCATCTACGGCCAGCCGGAGCTGACGCAGGTGCTGATGACCATCGGCATCACCTTCTGCGTCATCGGCATCGCCAACTATGTCTTCGGCCCGACGCTCAAGACCATCCCGACGCCGGACAGCCTGCGCGCGCCGGTCAGCCTCGGCTTCCGCACGGTCTCGGCGCACCGTCTCTTCGTCATCGCCTGTGGCGCCGCGGTCGCGCTCGGCCTCTGGTACTTCATCGAGCGCACCGCCTTCGGCGTGAAGCTGCGCGCGAGCGTCGACAATGCGGCCATGGCCGCCGCCCTCGGGGTGAAGACCGAAGTGGTCTATGCCGTCAGCTTCGCCGTCGCGGTCGGCCTTGCCGCCTTCGGCGGCGTCGTCGGCGCCGAGCTGCTGCCGATCGAGCCCTATTATGCGCTGCGCTACATGGTGACCTTTCTCGTCGTCGTCTCGGTCGGCGGGGCGGGGTCCATTCCGGGCGCGCTCGCCGCCTGCCTGCTGCTCGGCGCCATCGACACGACGGGGCGCTACCTGATGCCGGAGTTCGGCGAATTCTTCTTCTATCTCGCGGTCATCGCCATCGTCTGGATTTTCCCGCGCGGCCTTGCCGGAAGGGCGAAGTGATGGCGCTGACCATGAACACCGAAACCCTCTCCACCGCCCGGGACCGCCGCGCCCGCCTGACGCGCGACGCGGTCGGCGTCCTCGTCATCCTCGCGGTCGCCGTCCTCGGCTATCTCCTTTTCCCGAACCACCTCGCGCTGCTGACGCGCATCACGGCGATCGCGCTGCTGGTCCTCTCGCTCGACCTCGTCACCGGCTATTGCGGCGTGGCGACGCTCGGCCATGCCGCGCTCTTCGGCGCGGGGGCCTATGGGGCGGGCATCGCGGCGGCCCATTTCGGCATCACCGATCCGATCGCCATGCTGGCCGTCGGCGTGGTCGCGGGCGCGCTCGCCGGCCTCGTCTCCGGCGCCGTCGTGCTTCGGGCGCATGGCCTGCCGCAGCTCGTGCTCTCCATCGCCATCATTCACCTCGCCCACGAGGCGGCGAACAAGGCATCCGGCTGGACCGGCGGCAGCGACGGCCTTGCCGGCATCATGCCGGATGCCGTCTTCGGCCTCTATCCGTTCGACCTGTGGGGCCGCACGGCCTATGTCTTCGGCATCGTGCTGCTCATTGCCGCCTTCGTCATCCTGCGCCAGATCGTGCGCTCGCCCTTCGGCATGCTCTGCCGCGGCATCAAGCAGGATCCGCTGCGCGTGCGCGCCATGGGCGCCTCGGTGCACGGCACGCTGATCCGGATGTATGCCATATCGGGTGCCGTCGCCGGGGCGGGCGGGGCGCTCAACGCCATCTCGACCCAGGTCGTCGGCCTCGACAGCCTGTCCTTCACGCTCTCGGCCGAAGCCCTCGTCATGCTGGTGCTCGGCGGCACCGGCTCGCTCTACGGCGCGCTGATCGGCACGCTTTCCTTCCTGTGGTTCGAGGATGTCGTCTCGGCGGCCAATCCGTTCCACTGGCTCACCATCGTCGGCGCGCTGCTGATCGCCGTGGTGCTCTTCGCGCCGAAGGGGCTCTACGGCTCGCTCGCCGCCCTTCTCGAACGCCGCGGGAGGAAGGACCGATGAACGCGATCTTCGATGTCCGCAACCTGAAGCGGACCTTCGGTGGCCTTGCCGTCACCAACGACGTCTCCCTGTCGATGGCGCCGGGCGACCGGGTCGCGCTGATCGGCCCGAACGGTGCCGGCAAGACGACCTTCGTCAACCTCGTCACCGGCAACCTCCTGCCGAATTCCGGCTCCGTCGCGCTCGGCGGCGAGGATGTCACCCGCCTCGGGCCGACGGAGCGCGTGCGCCGCGGCCTCGTGCGGTCCTTCCAGGTGACGCGGCTCTTCTCCGAGATGACGCCGGAGGAGCATGTCGCGCTCGCCATCCTGCAACGCGAGGGCCGGACCGGCCGCATGTTCGCCAGCCACCGCGCCATGCCTGACGTGATGGACGAGGTTCATGCGCTTCTTGCCCGGCTCGGCATCGCCCATCTTGCCCGCCACCGCGTCAGCGAGATCGCCTATGGCCAGCAACGCCTCCTGGAGCTCGCGCTTGCCCTTGCGCTCAAGCCCCGGGTCCTGCTGCTCGACGAGCCCGCCGCCGGCGTGCCGCAGAGCGATACCGCGCGCATCGAGCAGGCGATCGCCGACCTGCCGGCGGATCTCGCCGTGCTGATGATCGAGCACGACATGGACCTCGTCTTCCGCTTCGCCAGGCGCGTCGTCGTGCTGGCGGCGGGCGAGATCATCTTCGACGGATCGCCCGACGCGGTGACGAAGGATGCCCGCGTCCGCCAGGCCTATCTCGGGAGTTATGCCGATGCCCGCAGCGTCGCTTGAAATATCCGGCCTTTCCGCCGGCTACGGCCCGACGCGGGTGCTGGAGGACATCTCCTTTGCCGCCGATGCCGGCCGCAGGCTCGCCGTGCTCGGCCGCAACGGCATGGGGAAGTCCACGCTCTTCGCCACGCTCGCCGGCCAGACGAAGCGCTATGGCGGCGCGATCCGCCTCGGCGGCGAGGCGATCGAGGGCATGGGCAGCTCCGCCCGCGCCCTGAAGGGCCTCGGCTATGTGCCGCAGTCGCGCGACGTCTTCCCGACGCTGACGGTGGAGGAGAACCTCTTCGTCGGGTTGAAGGGCCGTCCGCGCGGGGCCATCGAGGAGGCCTACCAGATGTTCCCGCGGCTCAAGGAGCGGCGCCGGAACCTCGGCTCGCAACTTTCCGGCGGCGAACAGCAGATGCTGACGACGGCACGCACCATCCTCGGCCAGCCTTCCGTGCTGCTGCTCGACGAACCGCTGGAGGGCCTTGCCCCGGTCATCTGCGAGGAGCTGATGGCGGCATTCGGCATGCTCGCGGCCTCCGGCGAAATGACCATCCTCCTCGTCGAGCAGCGCATCCAGAGCGCGCTCGACTTCGCCGACGACGTGATCATCCTGGAACGCGGCCGCATCGCCTGGACAGGCACCCCGGCGGCGCTCTCCGCCGACCGGCACACGGTCGAAACCCTGCTCGGCGTCGGCGGGCTGCACTAGAGGAATTCCAGCAAAAGTGCGCAGCGGTTTTGCGGCCGTAATTCCGTAATTCCAAGCGCCATTCATACGGTTTTCGTTATGCATCGCGGCCGGCATTTCATTTTACATCACCGTCCCGCCTGTCAGAGTGCGGTCTGAGGCCTGTACCGTCCGGTTCGAGGAGACCGGCGGCCGCGGGCAGGCTGCCGCACGACGGGGAGGTTCCGATGGGTGAAGACGATCTTGCCGGGGCACCGGCGATGACGGCGGGCGGTGCGCTGCTCGCCCGGCTGAAGGCGGTCGGCATCGACTATATCTTCGCCAATTCCGGCACGGATTTCCCGCCGATCATCGAGGGCCTGGCCGAGGCGGAGGCGAGGGGCATCGCCCTGCCGCAGGCGCTCGTCATGCCGCACGAATCGGCAGCGATGGGCATGGCGCACGGTTATTATCTGGCGACGGGCCGCGCCCAGGCGGTGATGGCGCATACCAATGTCGGCCTTGCCAATTGCGCCATCGGCGCGATCAACGCCGCGATGGAGCATGTCCCGGTCCTGCTCTTCTCCGGCCGCACGCCGGTCACCGAGCGCGGCCGAAAGGGATCGCGCACCGTGCCGATCGGCTGGGGGCAGGAGATGCGCGACCAGGCGGCGCTGGTGCGCGAGGCCTGCAAGTGGGACGATGAGCTGCGCGTTCCCGAGCACATCCCGCAGATGGTCGACCGGGCGCATGCCATCGCCTGTTCCACGCCGCGCGGGCCGGTCTATATGAGCCTGCCGCGCGAGGTGCTCTGCCAGCCCTGCCCGACGGAAGGCCTGGAAGCGCCCGCAACGATGATGCCGGCCGTCGCCGCGCCGCCGGCCGAAGCGGTGGCGGAGGCCGCGCGCCTGCTTGCGGCGGCGGAGAACCCGGTGGTCTTCGCGCAGCGCGGCGCCGGATCGGCCGAGGGTTTTGCCGCTCTCGCGGCGCTCACCGGCGAATGGGGCATTCCCGTCTGCCAGTACTGGGCCGTGCAGCTTGCCATGGCGACGGACCATCCGATGGCCGCGCAGGCCGATCCGGGGCCGCTGCTGGAGGCGGCGGACGTGGTGCTGGTCCTCGATGCGCTGGCGCCCTGGTCGCCGGATGCCCACGCGCTGCGGCCCGGCTGCAAGGTCATCCAGCTCGCCCAGGACCCGCTCTACCAGCGCCAGCCGGTGCGCTACTTCCGCTCCGATGTGACGCTCGCCGGCGATGTCGATGCCGGCCTCCTTGCCCTGAAGGCGGCGATGGACCCGCTGCTGCCCGCCCATCGCGCCAGGGCGACACGCCGCGCCATGGCGGTGGCGGAACGCAACGGCAAGGCCCGCGCCGGCGTGCTCGATGCGGCCCGGCGCGGCGGCGGCACGCCGATGACCAAGGATTTCGTCAGCCTGACGCTTTCCGAGGCGCTGGCGGGCCGGGATTCCACCGTGCTCTCCGAACTCGGTTGCCCGCTTTCGCCGATGACGCTCTCCCATCACCAGGCCTGGTATCAGGAGCCGCATTCCGGCGGCCTCGGCTGGTGCTTTCCGGCGGCGCTCGGCATGCAGCTCGCGCGGCGCGAGCGGCTCGTCGTCGCCACCATGGGCGACGGCTCCTACATGTTCGCCAATCCCGTCGCCTGCCACCAGATCGCCGAGGCGCTGGAACTGCCGATCCTCGTTCTCATCGTCAACAATGCCGAATGGGGCGCGGTGCGCCAGTCTGTGCTCGGCCTCTATCCGGACGGGTATGCGGCCAGGACCAACCGCATGCCGCTGACCGCGCTTTCACCGGTGCCGGATTTCGTGAAGGTCGCCGAGGCGAGCCGGGCCCATGCCCGGCGCGTCACCGACGGCGCGGCGCTCGCCGGCGCGCTTGCCGAGGCGATCGACCATATCGAGACGAAGCGGACGCTCGCGCTGCTCGACATCGCGGTCCGCGCCTGAACCATCACACGAGGAGGAGAAGTCATGCCCGAGCTTGCCACGAACGAATTCTGGAAGGACCTGAAGCCGATCGACAAGGTGTTCCAGCCGGATGCCCTGCCGGAAGTCTATCTTCAGAATGCGCCGACCGACGACGAGCGCTACTACGTGCCCTTCACCGAGACCGTCTCCTCCCGCCCGCTGTGGATCTCCCCGACGCAGAACAAGTGGTGCGATATCCTGATGGCGAAGAAGGCGGGGCTGGTGAACCGTCACTACCACCCGCACGAGGTCTTCGCCTACACGATCTCCGGCAAGTGGGGCTATCTGGAGCACGACTGGACGGCGACGGCCGGCGATTTCGTCTACGAGACGCCCGGCGAGGGCCACACGCTCGTCGCCTACGAGCACGAGCAGCCGATGAAGGTGTTCTTCCAGGTCAAGGGCCCGCTCATCTGGCTCGACGACAGGGGCGAACCGGACGGTTTCTTCGACGTGCACAACTACATCGCGCTGTGTCGCGACCACTACGAGAAGGTCGGGCTCGGGCGGGATTATGTGGAGCGGCTTTTTCGCTAGTTCTTGCTTGTTTCCTGCGGAACAGCGGCGGGCGGGGCGATGTGAGACCTTCTGATCACCGGATGAGAGAGGCTCATCCCCAACAAGAGATCAGGAGAGACCCATGCGCAAGATCATCGTTTCCGCCACCGTCGCCCTCGTTGCCGCCATCTCCTTCGCCGCCCCCTCGCAGGCCGGCTACTACAGCTACGGCTACAAGCCGCACTGCTTCATCAAGAAGGTCAAGGCCTACGACTACTACGGCAATGTCATCTTCAAGACGGTCAAGGTCTGCAAGTAAGCGCTTTTCCCGCTGACCTCCCCGAAGGCCCGGATGTCCCCTGCATCCGGGTCTTCTGCCGTTCCGGTTTCAGATGCTCATGCCGCCGTCGACCATCAGCATCGTCCCGGTGACGAAGCTCGACTGGTCCGAGGCGAGATAGAGCACCGAGCGGGCGATCTCCGGGGGGCTGGCATGGCGGTCCATGGGGATGAGCGCATTGAAGAAAGCCGTGCCGTCCATGCCGGTCGCGGCGCCGAGACCCTGTTCCACGGCAAGCTGGAAACCGTTGTCGACGGGGCCGGGATTGACCGTGTTGACGCGGATGCCGCGCGGGGCGAGTTCCTTGGCAAGGCAGCGCATCAGGCCGGTCTGGGCGTGCTTGGCGGTGATATAGGCATAAACGCCGGGATCGCCGCGCGTCGCCGCCACGCTGGAGGTGATGACGATGCTGCCGCCGCTGCGCATGTGCGGCACGGCATGTTTGGCCGCAAGGAAGGCGCCGCGCACATGCACCGCCTGCACCATGTCGAAGATGTCCAGCGGATAGTCGGCGATGGGGGCGACGGTGCCGAAGACGCCGGCATTGGAGAACAGGATGTCGATGCCGCCGAAGCGCTCGACGGCGAGCTTGACATAGGCCTTCGTCGAAAGGCTGTCGGTGACATCCGCCGCCGCGAGCGCCACGCGCTCCCGCGGCAGGCCGGCGGCGACCCGTTCGAGCCCCGCGCGGTCGCGGTCGACGAGGACGAGATTGGCGCCCTCGTCGAGGAAAAGCCGGGCGGTGGCAAGGCCGATGCTGCCGGCCCCGCCCGTCACGATGGCGGTCTTTCCGTCGAGAAGCGCCATGGGTCAGATCGGATAATGGATGGCGCCATCCTGCACGGTGATCCAGCGCAGTTCGGTGAATTCGGCGATGCCGGCCTTGCCGCCGAAACGTCCGTAGCCGGATTCCTTGACACCACCGAAGGGCATCTGCGCCTCGTCGTGCACGGTCGGGCCGTTGATGTGGCAGATGCCGGATTCGATGCGGCGGGCGACCTGCATGGCGCGGTTGACGTCCCGGCCGAAGACGGCGGCGGAAAGGCCGTATTCCGTGTCGTTGGCAACCCGCACCGCCTCGTCGATCGAGCCGACGCGGATGACGCTGACGACCGGGCCGAAGCTCTCCTCGCTGTAGATGCGCATGGCGGGCGTCACCCGGTCGAGCAGGGTGGCATCGACGATCGTGCCCTGCACGCTGCCGCCGGCCGCAAGCATCGCGCCCTTGCCCACGGCATCGCGGATGAGCTGTTCCAGCCTCTGGGCCGCATGGGCATCGACGACGGAGCCGAGCGGCGTGTTGCCCTCGCGCGGATCGCCGGCGACGAGGGTTGCCGCCTTCTCGGCGAGCGCCGCGACGAAGCGGTCGGCGACCGTCTCGTCGACGACGATGCGTTCGGTCGACATGCAGATCTGGCCCTGGTTCATGTAGGCGCCGAAGGCCGCGGCGGCGACGGCCGCGTCGATATCGGCATCGTCGAGCACCACGAAGGGCGCCTTGCCGCCGAGTTCCAGCAGCGCCGGCTTCAGGTGGCGCCCGGCGGTCTCGGCGATGATGCGGCCGACGCGTGTGGAGCCGGTGAAGTTGACGCGGCGCACGGCGGGATGGGCGATCATCGCCTCGACGATGGCGGCGGCATCCTCCGGCGCATTGGAGACGGCGTTGAGCACGCCTTCCGGCAGGCCGGCCTCGTGCAGCGCATCGACGATCAGCCGGTGGGTGCGCGGGCAGATTTCCGAGGTCT
This sequence comes from Shinella sp. HZN7, assembly GCF_001652565.1. NCBI lineage: Bacteria > Pseudomonadati > Pseudomonadota > Alphaproteobacteria > Hyphomicrobiales > Rhizobiaceae > Shinella > Shinella sp. HZN7. The sequence goes on from NZ_CP015736.1 coordinate 4,532,027, forward strand.
TCATGACGACCGTGTTGCCGCAGGCAAGCGGGGTGGCGAGCGAGCGCACGCCGAGGATGACCGGCGCGTTCCACGGCGCCATGGAGAGGACCACGCCGGCCGGCTGGCGCACGCCCATGGCGAGCGAGCCGGGTCGGTTGGAGGGGATGATCTCGCCGGTGATCTGCGTCGTCAGCGATGCGGCCTCGCGCAGCATGTCGGCGGCAAGGCCGACATTGAACATCGCCCAGCCGGCCGTCGCGCCCGTTTCGGCGGCCATGGCGGCGACGAAATCGGCGGTTCTCGCCTGCAGCTTGTCGGCGGCGGCAAGAAGCAGCTTGCGGCGCTGGCCGGGGCCGGTCGCCGCCCAGGCGGGAAAGGCCTTCGCCGCGGCATTGACGGCCTGGCGCGCATCCTCCAGCGAGGCGGCGGCGACCTCCGAGGCGACCTCGCCGGAAATCGGGTTGATGCGGGTGAAGGTGCGCCCGTCGGAGGCGGCCTGGTCGAGGTTGTTGATCTTCAGTCCAAGGACGGACATGGTTTGCTCCCTGCTTGACATTCAGACGGTTGCGCCGAGGAACGCGCGCTTCACCGCGTCGTCGTTCATCAGCCCTGCTGCGGTATCCTCGCCGACGATGCGGCCTGCCTCCAGGAGGTAGCCGCGGTCGGCGATCGAAAGGCTCATCTTGACGTTCTGCTCGACGATCAGGAGCGCCAGCCCGCTCTCGCGCACCCGGCCGAGCGCGGCGAAGAGCTCGCCGACGACGACGGGGGCAAGGCCGAGGCTCGGCTCGTCGAGCATCAGGAGGTCGGGCTTCGACATCAGCGCGCGGCCGATCGCCACCATCTGCTGCTCGCCGCCCGACATGGTGTTGACGAACTGCCGCCGCCGGTCCGCGAGTTTCGGGAAGAGTCCGTAGACCAGTTCGCGGCTCGCCTTGCCATGGGCGCGGGCGCGCCTGGCATAGGCGCCGAGGGCAAGGTTCTCCTCCACCGTCAGGTCGCCGAAGACGCCGCGCCCTCCGGCACCAGCGCGATGCCGGCCTCGAGCACGAGATGGGCGGGGCGGCCGGCAATGTCCGCGCCGGCAAAGCGGATATCGGCGCCGGGATCGGGCCGGACGAGGCCGGCGGCCGCCTTCAGCAGCGACGACTTGCCCGCACCGTTGGCGCCGAGCATGACGACGGTCTCGCCCCTGCCGACGGCGACGGAGATGCGGTCGAGGGCAAGGTGCGGGCCGTAATGGAGGGAGAGGTCGCGGATCTCAAGCATGGCCGTCTCCGAGATAGGCGCGCACGACCTCCGGGTCCCGCAGCGTCTCGGCGGTCGGGCCGTCGGCGATCTTGCGGCCGGCATTCATGACGATGGCGCGCCCGCAGAGCGCCCGGATCGCATCCATGACATGCTCGACGAGGAGCACGGTGATGCCGCGCTCCTTGAGCGACAGGATGAGGTCGATGCCGGTGCGAAGCTCCGTCGGGTTGAGGCCGGCGAGCCATTCGTCGAGCAGTAGCAGCTCCGGCTCGGCGGCGAGCGCCCGGGCAAGCTCCATGCGCTTCTGGTCGATATAGGTGAGGGCGCCGGCCGGCTGGTCGGCGCGTCCGGCAAGGCCGACGGCGGCAAGATGGGCGTGGGCGGCCTCGTGGGCCGCCTTGCCCCAGAGCGTCCGGCGGCCGAAGGCAAGCGCGGTGACGACGTTTTCGGCGACCGTCAGCGAGGGAAGGGCGCGCACCAGCTGGAAGGTGCGGGCGACGCCTCTCCTGGCGATGCGGTTCGGGCGAAGGCCGGAAATCGCCTCGCCGTTGAGGGCGATCCGCCCGCCGGTCGGCGGCAGGAAGCCGGAGATCATGTTGAGCACCGTCGTCTTGCCGGAGCCGTTCGGGCCGAGCAGGCCGACGACCTCGCCGCGCTCCAGCGAGAAGGAGACCGCATTGACGGCGGTGAGCCCCCCGAAGCGCTTGGTGAGGCCGTCGAGCGCAAGAAGCTCGCTCATCGCACACCGCCTTTCCTTAGCCGGCTTTCGACGGCCGCCAGCACGCCCTTCGGCAGAAGGAAGACGATGGCGATGAAGACGAGGCCGAGGATGATCGGATAGTGGTTCGGGAAGTTGGCGGAAAGCCACTCGAAGAGCAGGAAGAGCGGAATGGCGCCGAGCAGCGGGCCCCACAGCCGGTCCGCCCCGCCGAGCAGCGCCATGATCAGCGTCAGGAAGGAGATGGTCGGGTTGAAGACGATGCTCGGCTCGATATAGGTCCAGCGCGGCGCCTGGATGGCGCCGACGAGCGTGATGATCACGGCGCTGACGGCAAAGAGCGCGAGCTTGAGCCGGGTGATGTCGATGCCGCAATGGCTCGCCACCACCTCGTCGTCGCCGATGACCTTCAGCGCGAGGCCCCAGCGCGTGCGGCCCATGCCCCAGGAAAAGAGGAAGGTGGCGGCGGCGAGCGCCAGCAGCTGCCAGTAGATGCCCTCCGGTGTCACGGGCAGGAAGATGTAGCGGCCGAGCGTGCCGGTCACGTTGACCTCGTACCAGGTGACGAGCTGGCGGATGAGCTCCGCAAGACCGAAGGTGAAGATCACGAAATAGACGCCGGCAAGCCGAAGCGTCGAGAGCCCGACGACCAGCGCCACGGCAAGGCCGATCAGTGCCGCGACGAGGAGGACGAGCGGATAGGGCAGCGTCTCGCTGAAGACGCCGACCGTATAGGCGCCGATGCCGAAGAAGGCGACGGTGGCGAGCGAGACATAGCGCGTCGGGCCGGAGAACAGGCCCCAGGCGGTGGCGAGCACCACATAGCCGGTCATGCCGATCATCAGCGTCACCGCATAGGGCCCGGCGAAGAGGGGCAGGGCGGCGAGCGCGGCGAGAACGAGGCCGGCGACGAGGAGGCCGAGAAGCGTGCGTGCCGTCATCGCGCGCTCCTCCCGAAGAGGCCGGCGGGGCGCCAGAGCAGGATGGCGAGGAAGATGAGGTAGGTGGCGGCGAGCGTCAGGCCGGGGTCGACATAGGTCGCCACGAAGGTCTCGACGAGGCCGAGCAGCAGGCCGGAGAAGAGCGCGCCGAGAATGTTGCCGACGCCGCCCATGATGACGACGATCAGCGCCTTCATGGTGAAGACGACGCCGGCCGTGGCGGTGAAGGTCTGGTACATGGAGATGACGACGCCGCCGGCGGCCGCCAGCGCCCCGCCGATGGCGAAGGCCGTGCGGGCCGCGCGCTCGACATCGATGCCGACGAGCGGCGCGGAGGTCGGCGAGACGGCGACGGCGCGCAGCGCCGTGCCCCAGAGGGTGCGGGTGAGGAGCAGATACAGCCCGCCGCCGAGGACGATGGCGAGCGCGAAGGCGATGAGGCGGTTGGCCGCGATCGTGGTGCCGAGCACGCTGACGCCGATATTGAGATAGCTGTAGCTCGTATAGTTGCTGCCGAAGAAGACGAGCATGACGCCCTGGATGACGAAGAGCAGGCCGAAGGTGGCGAGGATGGAGTCGATCTCCAGCGTCTCCCGGCTCTTGGCGCGGCGCACCAGCGGGCGCATCATCAGGCCGTAGACGAGATAGCCGAAGACGAAGCCGAGCGGCACGGCGATCAGAAGGCCGAGCACCGGATTGATGCCGAGGCCGTTGAACAGCACATAGGCGAGGAAGGCCGCCGCGATGATCGTCTCGCCATAGGCAAGGTTCATGATGCGCGCGATGCCGTACTGGAGCGTCAGCCCCATCGCGACCAGCGCATAGGTTCCGCCGAGCACGAGCCCGGACAACAAGGCCGTGACGAGCATGGCTGCTCCTTACATTTGGGCCAACCGAAAGGGCGAGCCTCTTCATTCAATGACAGAATGCCCCTCATCCGGCCTGCCGGCCACCTTCTCCCCGTGAACGGGGAGAAGGAGATATGCCGCGTCGGTTTCCCCAAGCAATTCCCGCTCGTGGGGCACGTCCCCTCTCCCCGCTTGCGGGGAGAGGGTTAGGGTGAGGGGCACATTTTGGTCCGCCAGAGCGCCCTTCGATCCCCTCGCGCGGCGTGCGGCTACTTCTTCCACGCCTGCCGCGGCAGGATCGGCCGGCTGGCGCCGGCGCGGTCCGCGGGCGCGATGCCGACGAACTGGCCGTTCTGCCACTGGCCGGTCCACCAGAGCGTGCGAAGCTGGTTGTCTTCCATCTTCGTCTCGCCGAGCACGGTCTGGAACGTGCCGGCCGACAATTCCGCCGAGACGGCCTCGCGGTCGAGGCCCTTGCGCTTGATCGCCTCCTGCAGCATCTGCAGCGAGGCATAGGTGATGACGCTGCCCCAATAATCGGGGCCCTGGCCGGTCACCTCCTCGTGGCGCTTGCGATAGGCCGCGTTCGCCTCGTTCGCCGGGTCGATGCCGCCCAGGCTCATGATGCCGGTGGCATTGTCGCCATTGTTCTTGCCGTAGACCGGAAAGCCCGTGCCGACGCCGAGATAGAGCAGCTTCGGATTGAAATCGGCGACCTGCGACTGCTGGGTCAGCGCGAAGGTATCCGGCGGATAGGAGAAGGCGACGAAGCTGTCGGCGCCGCTCGCCTTCGCCTCGTTGATCATCGGCGTGAAGTCCGACGTGCCGACCGGGTAGGTCTTGTCGTAGACGAGTTCGATGCCGGCTTCCGCGAAGGCGGGCCGCGCGGCCGTCACGAGGTCGATGCCGAAGCCGTCGGCGACCGAGATCATGGCGACCTTGGTGTTGAGCGTGCCGTCGGCCGCCGCCTTTTTGATGAGGCCCGCGAGCGCGCCGGCATAGTCGTGGCCGCCGCCGAGCATCCAGAAGCTCCTCTTCCAGCGCTTGACGAAATCCGGCGCCTTGTCGGTGACGGAGGAGACGGCGAGCTGCGGGTAGCCGTAGCGGTCGAAGAGCGGCGCGGCCGCAAGGTTGAAGCCCGTGCCCCAGGGCGCGAGGATGAAGTCCGCCTCGTCCTGCGTCGCCAGGCGCTCGACGGCGCGCACCAGTTCCTCGGAAGCGGACCGGTCGTCATATTCGATCACCTCGATCGGCAGCTTCCTGCCGTCGGGCAGTTCCAGCCCGCCGGCATCGTTCACGTCCTTCACCCAGAGCTGGTAGTTCGGCAGCGTCGTGATGCCGGCACCGCCGGCATTGGGGCCGGTCTTGGAAATGGCGTAGCCGATCTTCACCGAGGTGCGGTCCTGGGCGAGCGCGCCCGGTGCGATGCCCGTCGCCAAGAGGGCCGAGGCAGCCGCCATCACGCGCAGGACGTGCCTGCGTTGCAGAGATTTCATCGTCGATTCCTCCCAAAAGGCCTGCTCTTCGGCAGGCGTCGCGCCAAGGCGGGCAGCGGCCGCATTCTCCTCCGGGCCTTCTGTCGCTGCTTGACGGATGAAAGGTTAGCCGCAGGCGGGGCAGGGCGGAATAGACTTTTACAAGAGATACTTGTACTTTTCACGGCAAGGAGATCCCGCCATGCCCTTCCAGGACGCTCTCGTGCCGCAGCATCGCGTTGCGGCCATGCCGCCGCCGCTGCCGACGGAGGCGCGACTCTTCCGCGGGGCGCTGTCGCAATCCGGCTGGACCTTCCGCGGCGGGCGCAACCGCGTCTTCCTGCTCCTGTCCGGCAGCGGGCGGGTGTCGCTCGGCCCGGCGGATCTCGGGCTTTCCGGCCCCTCCATCGTCTGGGCGCCGGCTGGCGAGCGCGGCACGGTGCTCTTCGATGCCGGCGCGGAGGGGGCGGCGCTGGCGATCCCGGAGCTGGCGCTCGGCCCCGCCATGCCGACGGGCGCGATCTTCGCCGACGTGCGCGATGCCATCGCCCGGCCGATCCTCGGTGCCAAGCTGGCGCTGGCGGATGCGCGCAAGATGCTCCAGACGGTGGAGACGATCGAGGCGGAACTGCGCGAGAACGCGGCGGGCATGCAGGAGGTGGTGCGCCATCACCTCGCCCTCCTGCTGATCGCCATCTGGCGCCGCGCCAATCCGGCGACGGAGAAGCCGAAGCCCTCGCCGCGCGCCACCGTGCGCAGCTTCCTGCATCTCGTGGAACTGCACATGCGCGAGCAATGGCCGCTCGCCCACTATGCCGCCGTGCTGGGCGTGACGCCGGACCGGCTGAACACGGCGGTGCGGCGCGCCACGGGACGTTCGCCGATGGAGCTGATCCATGCCCGGCTGATGATGGAGGCGGAAATGCTGCTCGACGGATCAAGCCTGCAGATCGCCGAGGTCGCCGAAGCGCTCGGCTTTCGCGACGCGGCCTATTTCAGCCGGTTCTTCAAGCGGCTGGCCGGCGTCTCGCCGCGCGCCCGGCGGGCGGGGCTCGCCAGCCGGCATGTGCGCGCGGAAACCTCCTATGCCGCCTGGCCGTAGAGCAATTCCAGCAAAAGTGCGCAGCGGTTTTGCGTCCGGAATTGCGTAAAAACAAAGAGATAGAGCATTTTCGCGATTCAAGGAAAAGCGGAAATGCTTTAAGCTCAGAAAAGCGTTTCGTAGATCTCCGGCTTGAAGCCCGCCGTCAGGGCGCCGTCGCGGTCGAGGATCGGACGCTTGATCATCGACGGCTGGGCGAGCATCAGCGCGATCGCCTTTCCGGCATCGAGATCCTGCTTGTCGGCATCCGGCAGGGCGCGGAAGGTGGTGCCGGCGCGGTTCAGCACGGTCTCCCAGCCGAGCGCGTCGACGAAGCGCGTCAGGCTCGCCGCATCGATGCCTTCGGCCTTGTAGTCGTGGAAGCGGTAGGCGACGCCCTTGGCGTCGAGCCAGGTCCGGGCCTTCTTCATCGTGTCGCAGTTCTTGATGCCGTAGATCGTGACGGTCACGCCTGTCTCCTTCGTTTGATGGTCGCCGCCTTCATAGAGCGATTCCGGCAAAACCGCGCAGCGGTTTTGTGTCCGGGCGTCACGTCACCCCGAGATAGCGGCCCGGGCGGTGGTTGATGGCGAGCGTCATGTTGACGACGACGGCGCCGAGCACGGAGAGCGCGAGGCGGTCGAGCGGAATGACGAAGACGGCGGCGGCAGGGATGGCAAGGTCCACCGCGAGCTGGAAATAGCCGGCCCGGATGCCGAAGCGGTCCTGCAGGTAGATCGCCAGCACGTTGATGCCGCCGAGCCCGGTGCGGTGGCGGAAGAGGATGAGCAGGCCCGTGCCGGACAGCGCCCCGCCCATGACGGCCGCATAGAGCGGGTCGAGATGGGAGAAGGAGACGAGATCCGAGGTTAGCCGGGTAAAGATCGAGACGAGCGTGACGGCCGCGAAGGTGCGCAGGGTGAAGGCCCAGCCGAGCTTTCTGACCGCAAGGACGTAGAAGGGCAGGTTGATGGCGAAGAACAGCCACCAGAAGCCGATGCCGCTGGCATATTGCAGCAGCAGGGCAAGGCCCGCCGTGCTGCCGGCGAGCAGCACGGCCTTGGTGTAGATCACCACGCCGAGCGCCATGAACATCGTGCCGACGACGATGGCGATGGCATCCTCGTAGGCGGAATGGCGCTCGGGCCGGGTTGCTGTTTCGACAGACATCGTGTCCTCAGAAGCTCCGGAACTTCTCGATGACGGCATCGACCTCGGCCGATTTGAGGCCGGCAATGTTGATGCGGCCGGAGGTCGGCATGTAGATCGCGTGCTCGGCGCGCAGCTTCAGGACGTCCGCCTCCTCCAGCGGCAGCAGGGAGAACATGCCCTCCTGCTCGCGGATGGCCGTCAGCACCTGCCAGCGGCCGGAAAGGCCGGCGGCGAGGCGCTCGCGGATCGCGGTGATGCGCAGCCGCATGGTCTCGATCTCCGCCATCCAGTCCGCCTTCAGGGCCTCGTCGCCGAGGATCGTCGCCACGATGGCCGCACCATGGTCCGGCGGCATGGAATAGCTGGTGCGGGCGAGGGCGGCGAGGTTGCTGCGCACGGACAGCGCCGTCTCGGCGCTGCCGCAGGCTGCATAGATCGCCCCGGTGCGCTCGCGGTAAAGGCCGAAGGACTTCGAGCAGGAGACGGCGACCAGCGCTTCCGGGACAGTGGCAAGCAGCGTGCGCAGCCCGGCGGCATCCTCGTCAAGGCCGCGGCCGTAGCCCTGATAGGCGATGTCGACGAGCGGCAGCAGGCCGCGCGCGGCGACGAGATCGGAGACGGCACGCCACTGCTCTGCCGAAAGGCCGGCGCCCGTCGGATTGTGGCAGCTCGCATGCAGCAGCACGGCATCGCCCGGCGCGGCGCCGGAAAGCGCATCCATCATGCGGTCGAAGAGCACGGTCTGCGAGGGGACGTCGAAGAAGGGATAGGTGACGACCTCCAGGCCGGCCGCCTTGAAGATGCTGGCATGGTTCGGCCAGCTCGGCAGGCCGAGCCAGATGCCCTTGACGCCCATGCGCGCCATAAGGTCGGCGGCAAGGCGCAACGCGCCGGAGCCGCCCGGCGTCTGCAGCGCGGCGGTGGCGCGGCCGCGGCCGGCGTCCCCCGTCGTCAGCGCCCAGAGGCGCTCCAGGAAGACCGGGTCGCCCTCCGGGCCGACATAGGCCTTGGTCGGCTGCGTCTCGACGAGGCGCCGTTCGGCCGCCTTCACCGCGCGGAAGATCGGCGTCGCGCCCGTTTCGTCGCGATAGACGCCGACGCCGAGGTCCACCTTGCCGGCGCGCTCGTCCGCCCGGAAGAGGCCGATCAGGGCAAGCAACGGGTCGTCGGGCTGGCGGGTGAGGGCGTCGAACATGGCCGGGTTCCTTGTGCGGTGTGTCTCCTAAGCGGTTTAGGCCAAAGCCGTCGCAAAATCGACCATGATATTGCGGAGAAGGCGCAAGAAGCTTTTGCCTTCTTGCTTGCCGCTGCTAGATTGATGCAGGTTTTTGCGTGGGGCGGGAGATGGACAGGAAGCCGGGCGACGAGGTGGCGCTGGACCAGACGGATCGGCGCATCATCCGCCTGCTCGTCGAGGATGCCGGGCTCTCCAACAACCGGCTCGCCGAGAAGGTCGGCCTCTCGCCGGCGCCGCTGTCGCGCCGGCTGGCGCGGCTGGAGGCGGGCGGCGTCATCCGCCACACGGTGATCGTCGATCCGCGCGCCGCCGGCATCGGCTTCCAGGCCTTCCTGGAGGTGACGCTGGAGCGCACGGCCCCGCGCGTCGGCGAGCGCTTCATCGATCTCGTGCGGCGCATGCCTGAAGTGGTGGAGTGCCACACGGTCGCCGGCGATTTCGATTTCCTCCTGAAGATCGCCGTGAAGGACGTCGCCGATTATCGCCGGCTGCTGTGGAGCGAGTTCGAGCGGATCGGCGAGATCAAGACGCTGCGCTCGACCATCCTGCTCGACAGCCCGAAAATGCAGGTGAGCGTTCTTCCCTAGCCATTTTCGCGGAACCTTCTTGGCCGTGAAAGGTTGCCGAGGCGGGCAAAGCGCCCATATGATGGAGGCGCCACAAGGAAGGACACGTGGACAGGAAGCCGAACGACAAGATGATGTCCGCCGCATTGCTGACGGCTATCCGCAACCGCCGCGGCCATCGGCCGCCGGAAAACAATCGCCCCGGCGATACCGTGATCGCGTCCTACAACGTGCACAAATGCGTGGGCGTCGACCGGCGCTTCGATCCGGAGCGCACGGCGAGCGTGATCGCCGAGATCGACGCCGACATCATCGCCATCCAGGAGGCGGACAAGCGCTTCGGCGAGCGCTCGGGCCTGCTCAACCTCGATATCCTCGAACGGGACTGCGGCCTCGTCCCGGTGCCGATCACCGCGCTCTCCTCGACCGGCCATGGCTGGCACGGCAACATGATCATGATCCGCAAGGGCGCCGTCGGCGGCGTGCGGCAATTGAAGCTGCCGGGCGTCGAGCCGCGCGGCGCGCTGGTCGTGACGCTCGACCTGCCGGACGGCAAGCTGCGGCTGGTCGCGGCCCATTTCGGCCTCCTGAAGCGCTCGCGCGAGCAGCAGGCGATGGCGATTCTCGCCTCCGTTGCGGAAGAAGAAGAGATGCCGACCCTGCTCGTCGGCGATCTCAACGAATGGCGCGTCGGCCGCCGGTCCTCGCTCTCGCGCCTGCAGCCGACCTTCGATCCCGCCTCCGGCGCGGTGCCGAGCTTTCCCTCCCGCTTTCCGGTCCTCGCGCTCGACCGCGCGCTCGGCCATCCGCACGATCTCGTCACCTCCGTCGAGGTGCACGACACGCCGCTCGCCCGCGTCGCGTCCGATCACCTGCCGATCAAGGCGCATATCGATCTCAAGGTCGTCTGGGAGCGCTCGTTCGGGCCTACAGATAGGGTGAGCCGAGCCATGTGATGCGCTCGACGAGGCGCTGGGCGAAGGGACGTGCCCTGAGGTCCTCGAGCGTGACCTCCTCGGCCTCGGACAACGCGGCGGCGATGCGCTGGTCGATGAGATCGGCGAAGCCGGCGTCGATCACCTCGATATCCACCTCGAAATTCAGCCGCAGCGAGCGCGGATCGATGTTCGACGAGCCGATATAGGACCAGGCGCCGTCGATGACCGTGAGCTTGGAATGGTTGAAGGCACCGGAGGCCCGCCAGATGCGGCAGCCGTGTTTCAGCATCTGGTCGAACTGCGCCGTCATGGCGAGGTCGACGAGCTTCAGGTTGTTGGAAGAGGGAACGACGATGTCGATCTCCACGCCGCGCCGCGCCGCCGTGACGATCGCGCTGATCAGCTCGCGGTCCGGCAGGAAATAGGGCGACATGATGCGGATGTGCCGCTTGGCGACGGAGACCGCCCCCATCAGCATGCGGTGGTTGGTCTCAAGGCTCTTGTCCGGGCCCGACGGCACGACGCGGGCAAGCATGCCGCTTTCCGGCGCATCCGGCGGCGCGGCGATCTGCCAGGCCTCGCCCGAAAGCTCGTCGCCGCCGGAAAAGCGCCAGTCCTCGTAGGCGATGCGGAAGAGGTCGCTGACGACGGGGCCGGTCAGGCGGAAATGCGTGTCGAGCGCCGCCGCCTCGCCGGAAAACTCGGCGCAGAAGCCGGCGCGGATGTTGAGCCCGCCGGTGAAGGCGACGCTGCCGTCGACGACGAGGATCTTCCGGTGGGTGCGCAGGTTCGCATAGGGCAGGCGCAGGCCCATGACGATGTTGCCGTTGAAGACATCCGCCGGCACGTTCGCCCGCTCCAGGTCGGAGACGATCGAGGGGATCGAGTAGCGCGCGCCGACCGCATCGATCAGCACGCGCACCTGTACGCCGCGCGCCACCGCGTCCGACAGCGCCGCAACGAAGCGCTCGCCGGCGGCATCGCGGTCGAAGATGTAGGTTTCGAGCAGGACGGAGCGTTCCGCGGCCGCGATGGCGGCCAGCATGGCCGCATAGGCCTCGTCGCCGGTCGACAGCACGCTGATGCGGTTGCCGGAGGTCAGCTTGCAGCGGCCGACCGTATCGCCGAGGCGCTGCATGGCGGCAAGCGCCCCGCCATAGGCCACCTGCATATATGCATTCGAGACGTCGTATTCCGCCATGTGGTGCCAGCCGGCGGCGAGCAGCCCCTCGCGGCTGAGGTTCAGCGTCTTGCGGCGGATGCGGTTCACCCCGCCGATGGCATAGATGAGCGGCCCGACGACCGGCGACAGCATGATGACGCCGACCCAGCCGATCGCCGCGCGCACCTCTTCCTTGGTCATCGTGGCATGGATGGCGGCCGGCACGCCGAGGAGGATCGACAGGGCGACGAGGATATGCGGCCAGTAGGCGGAGAGCGTCTCAAACATGATGCGTGCGGATCATCCCAAGGCGGCCTCGTCTTTGCGCGTGCCGCTTTTGCACGCCGCCTGAGGCGGCCCGCGCGTCACGCCGGTCTCGCACCTATATATTGCTTCGGGCAGGGCGATTGCGAGGGGCGGAGCCCGCCCCGCGCAGGTTTCTTTCCGCGCGGGGCGGCTCAGTCCTCCAGCGTGCCGGGCTTGCGGTTCCTGCCCGTCGCCTCGTGGCAGGCGATCTTCATCAGGTCGTCGCCGCGCCGGGCGTAACGGGCCGAGCTGCGGGTGGCGATCAGCCCGTCATGGCCGGCCGTCACGGCCAGCGTGCCGTCCGGCGCGCCGGGCCGGGTGATGAGCGTCGCGAGGAGATCGCCGGCCTTCACCGTCTCGCCGATATCGCGGTGGAAGAGCACGGTGCCGGGCTCGGGCGCCCGCACCATCTCGATATTGTCGAGCGGCACGGCGGGGCCGGAATAGGCCTCTGCCGCATGGGCAGGATCGGCGACGACGCCGCGGCCGGCGAGGAACCGCCAGAGGCCCGCCGCATCCCTCTTCGCCATGTCCGGATAGACGTCGCGCTTGCCGCGCAGTTCGACGGTCACCGAAAGGCGGCCGGGGACGGTGGAAAGCGTCTCCCCGCCCTTTCGCTTGAAGGCGTGGCCGACGGCTTCCTCGAAGGCGGTGCTTTCGCCGTCGGAAAGGAACACGGCCTCCATGTCGAGCGCCGCCGCAAGATCGGCCGCCTCCGGCCAGAAGGCCGTGTCGATATAGGCATATTGTAGGGATTCGTCGTCGCAGTGCAGATCCAGCACGAGGTCGGCGCCGAGCGCGGTGTGCAGCAATGTGCGCTTCAGCCGGTCGACGGCGCTGCGGCGGTCGATATCCTCCAGCAGCGTTTCGCGCTCGCCGAGCGCCACGAGCGGAAAGTCGCGGTTGAAGTTGGTCCGCGTGTTGAGATCGAACCGGCCCTCCATCTCGCCGAAATGCGCTTGCGCAAGGCCGATCGGATTGGCCTGCGGGATGATGGTGATGTCGCCGCGGATCGCGCCGTCGTCCTCCGCCTTGCGCAGCCGCTCCAGGAGGAAATGCAGGAGCGCGGTGCCCGGCAGTTCGTTGGCATGCAGCGCGGCCTGGATATGGACGGAGGGCGCCGTGGCGTCGTTCCCCTTGAAGCGGAACACGGGAATGCGCCATTCGATGCCTGCCGTATCGCCGCCGATGATGATCTGCGAATGTTCCACGTCGTCTCCTCGCTGCTTCGCTTTTTTGGGGACGGTTATGCGAATTGGCGCCGCCTGGCGCAAGACCCGGCAGGAAACGGGTTGAAAGCGGCCGGGCGAAGCCCGATCTTGTGACAAAACGGGAACAGGAGCGATCCCATGACCGGCAAGGCCCACTATCTGATCTTCGACACCGCGAGCGGACCCTGCGGCATCGCCTGGACGGCGGCGGGTGTCGTGCGCTTCCAGCTTCCGGGCGAGGATGCCGGCACCACGAGCCGCCTGCTGCTGCGCCACCTGCCCGAAGCGGAAGCCGCCGAGCCGCCGCCGGCCGTCGCCTTAGCGGTTGCCGCCGCGCAGCGCTACTTTGCCGGCGAGGCGGCGGATTTCACCGACGTGCCGCTCGACCTTGCGGGCCAGAGCGATTTCTTCAGGGCGGTCTACGATGCCGCCCGCCGGGTGCACTGGGGCGAGACGACGACCTATGGCACGCTCGCCCGCGAACTCGGCGCCGGCCCGGAGGCCGCGCGCGAGGTCGGCCAGGCCATGGCGAAGAACCCGGTGGCGCTCATTATTCCCTGCCACCGTGTGCTCGCCGCCGGCGGCAAGGTCGGCGGCTTCTCCGCCCCGGGCGGCGCCTCGTCGAAACTGAAGATGCTGGCGCTCGAAGGCGTCTCCTTCGCCCCGCCGGAGCCGGCGCAGCAGTCCTTCGGGTTCTGAACCGTCAGGCGCCGGTCAGCCCGGCGAGCTTTTCCGGGTTGCGCGTGATGTAGATCGCCGTGATGCGTCCGCCGGAAATGTCCAGCGCCGAGGTCTGCAGGTGGCCGTCGACCCGGCTGAGAAATCCCGGCAGCCCGTCGATCATAAGATGGCCGAGGAATTCCATGCGCCCGCCGAGCTTGCGCGAAAGCCCGAGATAGAGGCGCACCAGGCGATCCATCCCGTGGATCGCATTGGGAAAGGCCATGACCTTCCCGCCGCCGTCCGAGCGGAGCGTCACTTCCTCCGCCAGCATGGAGCCGAGCGCCGTCGCATCCCCCAGGCGGCAAGCCTCGAAGAAGGCCTCCACGATCGCCCGGCTGTCTTCCCGCGCGATCTCGTAGCGCGGCTGGTCGACCCGCACATGGGCCCGTGCCCGCGCCGCAAGCTGCCGGGTCGCCGCGGGGCTGCGCTGCAGCGTCGCCGCCACCTCGTCCATCGGCTGGTTGAAGACGTCGTGCAGGAGGAAGGCCGCGCGCTCCAGCGGCGAGAGGCGCTCCAGCGCCACCATCAGCGTCAGCGTGATGTTGTCCGCGCGCATCTCCTCGTCGGCCGGCTCGATCAGCGGCTCGGGCAGCCAGGTGCCGGGATAGGTCTCGCGGCGGAAGCGGGCGGATTTCATCGCGTCGAGGCAAAGGCGCGAGACGATGCGGGTCAGCCAGGCGGCCGGCTCGGCCACGCGGTCGCGGTCGCTGCGGTGCCAGCGCAGCCAGGCCTCCTGCACGACGTCCTCGGCCTCCGCATGCGCGCCGAGCATCCGGTAGGCAAGGCGCAGCAGCCGGGGCCGCTGCGTCTCGAAGATCTCGGTGGACGGATCAGGCGGCATGGAGCTGCGTCGCCGGGTGCTCGGCGCGAAAGCCCACCTGCACGCGGTTCCAGATGTTGATCGTGCCGATGGCGATGGTCAGCCAGGCCTGTTCGTCGGGCGTGAAGGCGGCTTCGACGGCGGTCCAGTCCTCATCCGGCGCATGGGTCTGCGCCACCAGCGTCAGCGCTTCGGTCCAGGCAAGCGCTGCCCGCTCGCGCGGCGAATAGAGCGACGAATCGCGCCATCCGGCAAGAAGGTGGAGGCGCGTCGGGTCCTCGCCGTCCTTCAGCGCCTCTCCGACATGCATGTGGATGCAATAGGCGCAGCCATTGATCTGGGAGGCGCGTACCTTCACCAGATGCACGAGCAGCGCGTCGAGAGGGCTCGCCTTCAGTGCCGCCTCCAGGGAGAACATCGCCTTGAAGGCCGGCTCTGCGCGCTTGAAATAATCGGTCATGCGGGGTGACATTCCAGTCTCCTTTTCGTTCACACGCCGCTATGACGAGATGGCATCGCCGTTTGTGACATCGCCGTCCGGTTTTTTTGGGAAAGGGACGGAAATCGAGCCATGCTGGCTGCGGCCGGCCGGGAAGTCAAACGGCAACAGCCCCGACGCGGGGCGCCGGGGCTGTGCTCAATCTCGTTCCGCGGGCCGCAGGCTCAGCGCCGCGGGCGGCGATGCCTCACTCCCACTCGATTATTGATTGGCCGCATAACACCTTGAAATATCGTCATTAAAAATATTTTTCGCGGCGATATACCGTCAGCCGCCCCGGCAAAACCGCTGGCTTTTGAAATTATTGGATTTTTCCGGGATACCCCGAAAAACCGTACTTTCGGGATCTATCGTCAAGCGAGGAACGCAGGAAACAATCCGACTCGATCCGTGCATTCCGCCGATTTCACGACGTAGTCCTATCATCAAAGCCGTCGATTGTCACTGGACCGTCGCGCGTAGGTCGGAAGTGAGAACGTGGCTACGATCAAAGCAAGCAGCGTTAGAAGGCTCTTGCCCGATTTACCGTCTCGACAAAACCGGCCTCGCCCGCTTGTTGTCGATGAGGTGCCGCCGGAGGTGACTGCTGAGTGTGACGGCACTCAGGAAATTGATTGCAGCCGTAAAAGGTGGTGTCGTTGCGACCTTTGCGCTCAACCAGTTCCCCGACCAGGCAACTGGGACACTGGTCGAGTTCCTTCCCCTCGATGGTTTCAAACCGGACCTCATTGCCGGCGATTTCGCAAAGCTCGCGAATGTAGCGTGAGGGCTTGCGCCTATTGCAGAGGATGAACGTCCCTCTGCTGGCGCGGGTAAGCGCGACATAGAAGAGTCGGCGCTCCTCCGCGTAGGCGAACGTCTCCGGGCGCGGGATAACGAGATTGAGCAGCTCGTCATCTTCGATGCGGCTGGGAACGCCATAGTCGCCCTCGCTGACATCAAGCAGGATCGTGTAATCTGCCTCAAGGCCCTTGGAGCGATGAAACGACATGCCGGCAACCTCGATCGCCGAAAATTCGGGGGGCTGACCGTGAAATGGATCCAACAGGTTGTAACGCCACAAGACCAGTACCTTCAGCTTTTGCCCGGTCTCACGCCGCCACTGGCTCGAAATGCCATCAAGAAAGGTGTTCAGGCGATCGAGCAGTTGGAAGCAGGCTTTCGGGAAGCTTGGCTTTCGCCACTCCACGCTGACCGGAATGACCCGGATTGATCGCGGTATGGCGGCGCGCGTCGACCGCACTGTCTTCCTGATCTGGTCTGGATTGCGCTGAACGAAGCCCGCAGCAGTGTCGGCGAGCAGCTGGTTGCAGCGGTAGGTCTGTTCGAGCCGACCTTGCCAGCAGGCGCCAAAGTTCGCCTCGAACTGGGTGAAGATCGTAATGTCCGACCCGGCGAAGCGGTAGATCGACTGCCAATCGTCTCCGACAGCAAAAACCTTGGTGAAGGGCTTCTGGTGTTTGAGCGCCTTGATCAGATTGGCCCTCGGGTCCGAAATATCCTGAAACTCATCCACCAGGACCAGTGAATACGGGCTCTGATAGCGACCCGTCTCGACCAAGCGCACTGCGTCGCCGATCATCGAATCGAAGTCGATACGCTTCGCCTCGTCGAGCTTGCGGGAATAGGTTTCTGTGATCAGCCAGACAGCACGCGCGAAATGCTGCGCGCGGGGTTTGTCATGCAGGGACTTGGCCCGCTCGAGCAGCATCTCCAGCGTAAGCTGGCTAGCCCGGATATGCTTGATGCACACGCCGATCAGCTTCTGGTAGTGCGTGATCACCACCGGCTCGACCGCCTTGAGAATCTCGTCGACACTTTTCTCGGTCAGCGGAATTTCGCGTTTGGTCAGCTGTGCCTCGAGATGCGGCAACAGCGTCCCATCGCGCGCCTGTGCTGAGGTCGTCTCGAAGAAATCCAACTCTTCGCGCTTGTATCCGGCGCGTTTACCCTTGGTGTGCTCGGCGTAGTTCACAAAAGGCGACGAACCATCCGCGTTAATCGCGAAATGCTCATGGAACGTGTCGGTCAGCGGGTAATGGAAGTCAGGTTGAACAAAGCGCTCGCTCCCATCCTCCTCTTTGAATGAGATCTGCTTTTCATACTCAAACTCGACAGAGTGGACCCACAACCAGTTCGCGATCCGTTGCTCCTGAAGGGATTTCACATACACGTCTGCAAGTGTGCCGATGGTGCTACCGCCCTTGTCGTTGCGATCGGCGATGTAGCGATTGTAGTCCGCCTCCGAGTCAAAGACCTCCGCCGGAATGTCGGCCTTGGGCAAAATGGAGAGAAGGTCGATCCACAGGCGGCGAAACTCTTCATCAACCTCCATCAGCTCGCGTATGATCTTGTCAATCACACGGGCTTCGCCGGCGGGATGCTCGACCCAGTTGGCCAGTTGCGGTGGACGGCCTTCCGTCTCTTCGATGATCCCTCGGCCGAGCGCGTGAAATGTCGTCACCCGGCATTCCAACGCCTCCTCATCTACGTTCAGTTGCCTGGCGATCCGTTCCTTCAGCTCATCAGCTGCGCTCTTGTTGAACGCCAGAACAAGAATTTCGCTCGGATGGTAGAGTTCCTTTTCGAGGACATAGGCGACTTTCCCGACCATGGTTGCGGACTTGCCTGAGCCGGCCGATGCGACGAGCAGGTTGTTGTCTTCCAGACGGATGCAGGCCTCCCGCTGCTCCTGGGAAAGCGAAAATCCGCCAAGGTCGGCGAAGAACTTCTCGAACTTCTGCATCTCGTGAACAACGAAACTTTCGTTGTAGCGACTACGGACACCCGGGTCGGTGAGCATGGCAAAAGAGGTTGGCAGATAGCCTCTTAGGGTGCCGGGGATCAGAGCTGCATCAAACAACGGGTGCGCCAATGCCAGTGACGCACTTCCCGGGACGCTCGCGATCGCCCGGCTAACGTCCGCATGAGCAAGATATTGCCTGTTGCTGTCGGTGATCGCACGAATCTTGCTGTCGACCTCGCGCAGGCGTTCCTTGTCGGAGTCGATAAGGTCCGCGAGGTGCAGATTCACGAAAACTAGCAAGTCGTCGCGTAAAGTCTGTGCCGCCTTGGCCGTCAGGCCGGACAGAGCATCGATACGGCCCTTCGACCGGATCTCGACCGTGTGCCAAAGGAGAGCCTTGGTTGACGAAATAGACGAGATCTCAAGACACTGGATTTCGTCTTCGTGTGTTGATTTCAGGCTAATCCGGTCCTGAGAAGATGAGCTGAGAACCAGTTTCCATTTCTCTGACAGGAAAAGACGCGCCCAAAGGCCGGGCCGGTATGTGCGGGATCGACCAAATATTGGCGGTTTCATCGAGCCGCCCGGCCTGTGGCTGCGGCGTCCCACAGAAATCGGGGGTTTTCCTCCCCTTCGACGTCGCTCATCTACCCCCGATCCCCCAGTTTCTTATTTGGCCGTGCTGTTCGCGCGCGCGGCTATATCGGCGCACCGCGCCATGAGCGCCTCGAACGGCTCCGCGTCGTCGAAGAGCAACCCATCCTCGACCATGCGGGCATAGTCATCCTCCAGCGCCTTTGCGCCATCGCCCGCCGGAACGAGTTGCAAGCCACCATTGACGGCTGCCCCGTAATCGATCGGCGAGCGATCAGCGGCTTTCTCCGCAAAGAACATCGACTTATGGCGAGCGACCGCGTTCGCCAATTCGCGATCCGCGAAGGCAGCATCCGCAAGACCGGCTTCATCGAGCCGGGCGACATCGTGCCAGTGCCGGGCGAAGCGGTCCCCACGCAGCCGGTCCTGGTGGCAGAAGACATGGATGGCGGTCGCCTTCTCCCAGAACGTCCGCTCGGCGTGCATGACGCGCGGACGCGCTGTCGGGAATATCAGGCCGTCGATCAGGCCGGAGGCATCGCAGACAACATCGCGAAGACTGGCCGGCTCGCCCGTCGACCGCGCGCCGAACTCCAGCATGACACTGGGGGCGACATAGCCCGATCCGGTTGCGGTCGGTTCGTAGTCGATAAAGAGCCGATCACCTTCGACGCGGATCGCCGCAGCCAGACCTTCCGTTGCCAAGGCGTCGGCGATCACCGGCTGCACGACAGCGCCAACCCATTCTGGTAGCCGGCGACGAACCTCGCTGGACCAGCGCTTTTCCTCGCTTCGCGTTTTCGGCAGGCCCTCGCCATTGTCCCCGACCAGGTCGGGCGCGATGGCCCGAATGTCGTAGGTCAGATCCACATCCTCCGAAAACCGATGGATGACCTGATAGGCTTTCGACAGCGATGTGCCGCCCTTGAACACCAGATGCTCACCAAGCGGCGCCGCGTAGAGCGTGCTCAACGCCCACACCACCCAGACATCCTTTTCGAGCAGATGCGCGGGCCGCCCCGAACGATCCGCCGCGACGCCAAGGGCGTCGCGGCGATCCTGAGCCGAGAGGAGGAGGAAGGTTTCAGCCATAGGCTGCCTTCCCGACGCTCTGCGCCAACCATGTCGGAAGCTGCGGCGCGGCCGCCACCAATTCGCCAAAGGCGCTGGGTGGCAGCTTTCGCTTCAATGTCCTGAGCGCGGTTTCGGCTTTCTCCGGGCCGAGCCAGGCTAAGGCCCGGACGGCCTCTCCCGCCGGCCGGTTGGCCAGAGCCAGTTGCCAGCGCGGGGCATGGCGCAATTCCACGACCTGCTTGCCGAGATTCATCTTCCGGCTGCGCCCGGAAGTCAGATAGACCGAGCGAACCGGCACCTGTGTCGTCAGGCCAAGGGCGTTTGCGGCCGCCGCACCGTTCGAGACGATGGTCTCGCCACGCTGGCTGGCAAGGGCCTCCACAGCCTGTTCAACCGACGGCGCGCGCGTCCCGAACCGACTGGCGACGGGGCGGAGATAGACACCGCGCCCAGCCCGGATGAGTTGTTCGCGCTCGGCCAGACGCGACAAGGCCTGGTCCACCGCGGCGCGATTACCGAGATGGAGCAGCCCCTTAGCGGACACAGAAGCGCCCTCGGGCAAACCCGTCATATGCGACAGAATCTGTTCGGTCAGCCGTGTCATCGTCTTTCTCCTGTCAGGAATATACGCAGTTTTCTGACAGTTTTCAAGGAAACACATCCGGGACGGAAAGCTGGGACAAGGGGAAAGCCTTCCCCTGCGGTCGAGCCAAAGGGTCTCGCCCGACCCCTTCTGCGGGGAGATCCCCGCAACGCCCCCCATAGAGTGAGAGTGCGGACGGGTTTTCCGTGACGGGTCGAGGGCTGGAGAAGAGGTCTCCGGCGCCCGTCGCGGAGAACCGCGATGTTCAGGAAAAACCACAGCGCCCGCGCCAATTCAGGCCGGGCGAGCCTCTATGACGACATCACCGACAAGATCATCGCCGAGCTTGAGGCGGGCCGTGCTCCCTGGGTCCAGCCATGGGGATCGACCGCGGCCAAGGCGCCGCTCGCCATGCCCCGCAACGCTGCGACCGGACGGCACTATTCCGGCATCAATGTGCTGATCCTTTGGGGCGCGGTGATCCAGCACGGCTTCCCCGGCCAGAGTTGGCTCACCTTCCGCCAGGCGCTGTCGCTGGGCGGCAATGTCCGCAAAGGCGAGCATGGCACAACCGTCGTCTATGCCGACCGCTTCACGCCGGAGGACGAGAAGCGCCGCGCCCGCGAGACCGGCGAGGACGCCGCCGCGATTCCGTTCCTCAAGCGCTTCACCGTCTTCAACGCCGCGCAATGCGACGGCCTGCCGGACAACATCGCCGCCATAGCTCCGCCGCCACCGCCTGGCCTCATCGAGCCGCGCGTCGAGGCTCTGATCGAAGCGACAGGCATCGATTTCCGCATCGGCGGCGATCGCGCCTTCTATGTGCCGGCGCACGACTATGTGCAGGTGCCGCCGCCGCAGGCCTATTTCGAGCCGATCAACTGGCACCGCACGGCCCTGCACGAACTTGGGCACGCCAGCGGCCATACCTCCCGGCTCGGTCGCGATCTGACCGGCGGTTTCGGCACGAAGAAATACGCCTTCGAGGAGTTGGTGGCCGAGATCAACGCCGCTTTCTGCTGCGCGTCCCTCGGCATCGTGCCGACCGTCCGCCATGCCGACTATATCGGCGCCTGGCTGGAGGTGCTGCGCGAGGACAATCGTGCCATCGTCCGCGCCGCCTCCCAGGCCAGCAAGGCGGCCGATTGGCTGCTCGGCTTCCTGCCCGACGCCGATGTCGGCATGGCCGGCCACGGACGGGAAGCGGCGTGATGGACACACATGGGGAAATCGGCCCACGCAAGGCTTAACAGTCCATTACTGACCTTGCAGTAGACTTCCCCCAGCCTTTGCAGGCAACAGGACGCAGTGGGATTCGAAACTCGTGATGGAAAACACCTTGGGGCCAGATAACGCCATATGGGATGATGGTGAATGGGTGAGCTGGGACGAAATCAATCAGCAAATTCAATATAAAGAGTGGCGCGCGCGCTATCCCAATGCCGACCTGTCGCTTGTATCTGTCTTTGAGTCGCTGATCGGCACCGCCGAGGAATACTACCATCTCACCGGCAGACACCTGCAAGTATATGGTGACATTGGCGAGCTGTATGGCGCGATCACCCATGGAATCAAGCTGCACCGCAATTACGCCAAAGGGTCCGATGGCCGTCTTGGCAATGACTTCGTTGAGGTGAAAACCATCACGCCATTCAAGAATTGTGATGTTGTCGAGATCAATCTTGAGCGCAATTTCAGCAAGATCCTGATCGTGAAGATCAACGCGGATTTTGAGGTGCGAGGCAAGTTGATCGACCGCAAAGCCCTCCCCAAAGGCAAGGTAAGGGGGCACCGGCTACGCATCGACTGGTCGCTTGTGGAAGCGTAGCCGGCGATAGCAAGCCGTACTCTGACATGAATGGATTGTGTGTGACCCGATTAATGGGAGGCCTCGCGCAGCGTAACGATCCTGAAAACCGGAAAGGCGGGAAAGCGGGTCTCCGGCTTCACGCTTTTCCGCTTCTGCGGCGCTGCCCTTCTTAGAGTGAGAGGGCGGCGCTTCGCTTCGTGACGGGTTGGAGGTCGAGAGAGAGTCTCCCGGCCGCCCGTCGCGGAGTAACGAACATGGCGAGTGCCATCCAGAAGATCACCCTGTCGTCAGCGCGCGACATCCCCTTCAACAAGCTGGTGCTGAGCCAGTCCAATGTCCGCCGCGTCAAGGCCGGCGTCTCGATCGAGGAAATGGCCGAGTCCATCGCACGGCGCGGCCTCATCCAGAGCCTCCATGTCCGTCCTGTCCTCGACGCCGATGGCGCGGAGACCGGAATGTTCGAGGTGCCGGCCGGCGGTCGCCGCTATCGCGCACTCGAACTGCTCGTGAAGCAGAAGCGTTTGGCCAAGACGGCGACGGTGCCCTGCGTCATCGGCGACGCCAACAGCGACATCCTCGTCGACGAAATATCGCTGGTCGAGAACATGGAACGCGCACCGCTCCATCCGCTCGACCAGTTCCGCGCCTTTCAGGCCATGCGCGACAAGGGCATGACCGAGGAGGCCATCGCCGCTGCCTTTTTCGTCAACGTCACCGTGGTAAAGCAGCGTCTGCGCCTCGCCTCCGTCTCGCCGACCCTGCTCGAAATCTATGCCGATGACGGCATGACACTCGAACAGCTCATGGCCTTCACCGTCAGCCCCGACCATGCCCGTCAGGAGCAGGTCTGGGACGCGATCAAGGATAGCTGGCAGAAGGAGCCCTATCAGATCCGGCGGATGCTGACCGAGACCGCGGTTCGCGCCTCAGACAAGCGGGCCGTCTTCATCGGCATCGAGGCTTATGAGGCCGCGGGCGGCGTCGTGTTGCGCGATCTCTTCCAGTCCGACGACGGCGGTTGGCTGCAAGACCCCGTCCTGCTCGACCGTATGGTGGCGGAGAAGCTGAAAGCCACCGCCGATCAGATCGCCGAGGAAGGCTGGAAGTGGATCGAGGTCGCGGTCAGCTTCCCCTATGGCCACGACCACGGCCTGCGTGAACTCGCCGGCGTTGCGGTCGATCTGACCGACGAGGAGCGTGCGACCCGCGAAGCGCTGCGCGAGGAATATGACCGGATCGAAGCGGAATATTCCGAGGCCGACGAGTTGCCAGACGTGATCGATCAACGTCTCGGCGAGATCGAGCAGGCTCTGGAGGCCTTCGAGAACCGCCCCGTCAGCTACGATCAGGCCGACATCGCAATCGCCGGCGCCTTCGTCAGCCTCGACGCCGACGGCTCGCTGTCGATCGACCGCGGTTATGTCCGCGCCGAGGATGAGCCCCAGGCCGAGCCCGATGGCGAGGCGTCCGAGGGCGACCAGCCCGATACGCCGGCCGTCCAACGCGCGGTCATCACCATCGGTGGCAAGCCCGCCGAGCCCGAGGACGATGAGGAAGACGGCATCAAGCCGTTGCCCGAGCGTCTCGTGATCGAGTTGACCGCCCATCGCACCCTGGCGCTGCGCAACGCGCTGGCGGAACATCCGCACGTCGCCATGACCATGTTGCTGCACAAGCTTCTGAGCGACACCTTCATCCACACCAACCCGTCCGGTTGCCTCGAGGCCAATGTCCGCCACATCTTCTTCTCGGCCCAGTCCGAGGAATTGAAGGACAGCCCATCGGCGCAGGCGGTCAACGATCGCCACGAACGCTGGGGGGATCACATCCCCGCTGACGATCAGGCGCTCTGGGCATGGCTGACCGATCTCGATGACGGCACGCGCCTGGAGCTTCTGGCGCTTTGCGTCAGCTACGGCGTCAATGCGCTGTTCGAGCGTCCGAACCCCTATTCCGGCTCGGGCGTCAGCCAGCATGGCCTCGATGTGCGTCAGGCGCAGGCCGACCGGCTCGCACGGGCTACGGGCATGGACATGGTGGCCGCAGGCTGGAAGCCCACGGTCGGCAACTATCTCGGCCGCGTGACCAAGCCCCGCATTCTCGAGGCCGTCCGCGAAGGCGCCGGCGAGCGGGCCGCGCAGCTCATCGACCACATGAAGAAGGGCGACATGGCCAAGGAAGCCGAACGCCTTCTGTCCGACAGCGGCTGGCTGCCCGAACCGCTGCGCCTGGCGTCCATCGATGGCGATCAGTCTGGTCCCGACGATCAGGCCGATGCCGGCGAAGACACCGCCTTGCCGGACTTCCTCACCGAGGACGGCGAGGACGAAGACACCGACGAGGATGAAGTCCAGCACGCCGTCGCCGCCGAATAGCGCGGATCGCGCGGGGCGGCGCCGTTCGTCCCGCGCATCTCACCCCGATCTTCCACACCGCCCGGTCCCACGCTCGACAGCCTGCGCGGCTGTGCCGTGCGGGCCGGGCATTCTCGTCTCAGGAGCCTGTCATGGCCGACTATTTCACCCATTTCTCGTGCCTCCTCGATGTCGGCACGCCCGAGAACGCCGCACGCGCGCTCGACCTCTACAACGGCCTGTCCGAGGCCGGCGCAACGGAAGAACCGCCTTCCGAGGGTTTCCTCCTCTCGATCCAGCCCGAGCATGGCGGCACGCAGCTCTGGATGCACGACGACGACACTGGCGATCCCGAGCGCCTGATCCAGTTCGTGAAGCGCTGCGCCGCAGAGTTCTGTCTGACCGGCCGCTGGGGGTTTCAATATGCCAACACCTGCTCGAAGCCGCGGCTCGACGGCTTCGGCGGCGGCGCGCATGTCCTCGATCTCGCCACCGGGGAGACCGTGAACTGGATCTACACCGATGGCTGGCTCGGCCAGACACTCTCCGACGAGGGAGGCCCGCTATGAGCATTCCGTCCCATGCCCAGAGCAATTTTCAGACGCTGCTGCGCGCTGCCGGTGACGGCAACCTTGCGCTCATGGAATGCCTCGATGCCGTGACCGGCGCTCCGCGTTACGTCATCTGCGCGGTGGGGCGAGATCATGGTGATTTCGTCTTCACGCCCTTCGGCCACCTCGCCGACGGCAATCCCTATGACGCCTACCTGCCGCCCGCCCCCGGCGATCCTGGCGGCTTCATTCATCGGGGCACACCGGGAGAAGCGTCATGATGGACATCGACGCCATCTTCGCCGCCGATTCCGAGCGTCCGCCCGCCGAGCGGTCTCTCCCCTGGCTGGAAACCAGAGACGGCATCACCGTCGTCGTGGAACCCAAGCCCCATTGGGCCAGCGACATGCGGGCCTTCCGGGCCGAGGCTCGCGAATATTGCGCCTATGCCGATTGGACCGCGAACGGCGCGCGCGCCCGGTTCTTCGGACACATCGACACCAGCGGCGATGACCTAATCCGCAAGGCGCGCAGGCTCGTCGCCCGCGAGATCACCGACGGACACTGGGCCTGACCCCTCAAAGCGCCTCTGCCGCTCGGCCGAGGCGCTTTTTTCATGTCGGCAGCGACGTGTTCAAGAGTGAGAGGGCCGCCGGGACGGGTTGAGTCCGTGCGGTCGAGAGAGAGCGCCGTCCGGGCTTCCCGTTCCCGCTCTCCCGAGGTTCCGATCCATGAACATCATGTCGCCCGTAGCCGGTCCGGCTACGCCCGTTGCCCGCGCGTCCGCCATCATCGCCGCCGCCCATCAGCTTCTCACCCTGCTCGAACGCGGCCAGCGGATCGACAACGCCAATCTCCGCATCGCCATGGAAACGGCCTTCGAGGCTTCCGACACGAGCGGCGCCTGGGGCTGGAAGACGGCCTACGAAGCCTGTGAAGGCGCGACCGTCCTGTTCCTGCGCAAATACGGACGTGCGCTTTTCCGTAAAGCCGGCACTCCGGCTGCACGGCTTGCCGCCCTGTCGAAAATCACCGGCCTTCTGCCGACGCACACCCGTCGCTCCGAGGAAGCCCAGGCGCTTCAGCAATTCTCGACGCCGGTCCCGCTCGGCCTCGCCGCTATCGCGGCCGCCGCGATCGCACCGCACGACATTGTGCTGGAGCCGTCGGCAGGCACGGGTCTTCTCGCCATCCTCGCCGAGATCAGCGGCGGCTCGCTGCTCCTCAACGAACTGGCGGAAACCCGCGCCGATCTACTTGGCCAGCTCTTTCCAGCCCTTGCCGTCACGCGATGCGACGCCGCCCAGATCGACGACCACCTTCCGGCGTGCGCCGTCCCTTCCGTCATCGTGATGAATCCGCCCTTCTCGGTGATGGCGAACGTCTCCGGCCGGGTCTCCGACGCCGCTGCGCGTCATGTTGCTTCGGCCCTGGCGCGGCTTGCCGATGGCGGGCGTCTGGTGACGATCACCGGCGCCAACTTCGGCCCCGAGCAACCGGCCTGGCGCGACACCTTCGTTCGGCTTCAGGAGCGTGGCCGCGTCATCTTCACCGCGGCGATCCACGGCTCTGTCTATGCCAAGCATGGCACGAGCATCGAAACACGGCTCACCGTCATCGACAAGCTGCCGGCCGAAGACCCGGCCGCGTTCCCTGGGTCCTCTGGCGTTGCGCTCGACGTCGCTACGCTGCTCGCATGGATCGAAGCGCAGATTCCACCGCGCCTGCCGGTCACGCTGCCCGACATCGCGCCGCCCGTGTCGGGCTCGGCGCCCCGAACCGTGCGGGGTTATCTCGCGCGCACCGCCACGGAGCATCCGGCCGCACGCTCCACCATGGACCCGCAGGGCGTTGAACTGGCCTACGACACGATGGACTGGACGCCGCCGGAAGGCGCCCACCTCACGGATGCGATCTATGAAGAATATGGATTGCAGTCGATCCGTATTGCCAGTTCTCAGGCGCACCCCACCAAGCTCGTGCAGTCGGCGGCCATGGCGAGCGTTGCACCGCCCAAGCCCACCTATCGGCCGATGCTGCCCGCGAACATCACCGATCTCCTGTCGGACGCCCAGCTCGAAACCGTCATCTATGCCGGCGAAGCCCATTCGGACTTCCTCACCGGCTCCTGGACCGTCGATGCGACCTGCGATCTCGTGCAGGCGGCCAAGCCCGATGCCGAAAACGCCGTGCGCTTCCGGCGCGGCTTCATGCTCGGCGACGGCACCGGGGCCGGCAAAGGTCGTCAATCTGCCGGCATCATCCTCGACAACTGGCTGCGCGGTCGCCGCAAGGCAGTCTGGATCTCCAAATCTGACAAGCTGATCGAGGACGCGCAGCGCGATTGGTCCGCGCTCGGCATGGAGCGCCTGCTGGTCACGCCGCTGTCGCGCTTCCCGCAAGGGCGACCGATCACGCTGTCGGAAGGCGTCCTGTTTGCAACCTATGCCACGCTACGGTCCGACGACCGTGGTGAGAAGGTTTCCCGCGTCCGGCAGATCGTCGAATGGTTGGGCTCCGATTTCGATGGAGTGATCATTTTCGACGAGAGCCACGCCATGGCCAATGCCGCAGGCGGCAAGGGAGAACGCGGCGACGTTGCCGCCTCGCAGCAGGGACGTGCGGGCCTTCGGCTCCAGCATGCCCTGGCCAACGCGCGCGTCGTCTATGTCTCCGCCACCGGCGCGACCACTGTTCACAATCTCGCCTATGCCCAGCGGCTCGGGCTGTGGGGCGGTGAGGATTTCCCCTTCGCCACCCGCGCCGAATTTGTCGAGGCGATCGAGGACGGCGGTGTCGCGGCCATGGAAGTGCTCGCCCGCGATCTGCGTGCGCTGGGCCTCTATACCGCCCGCTCGCTCTCCTACGATGGCGTCGAATATGAGCTGATCGAACACACCCTGACCGACGAGCAGCGGCGCATTTACGATGCCTACGCCAGCGCCTTCGCCGTCATCCACAATCATCTCGACGCCGCGATGCAGGCGGCCAACATCACCGGCAGCCCAGACAGCGGGGGAGCCACACTGAACCGCCAGGCCAAGTCCGCCGCCCGCTCGGCCTTCGAGTCCGCCAAGCAGCGTTTCTTCGGCCATCTGCTCACGTCGATGAAAACGCCCACGCTGATCCGATCCATCGAACGCGACCTGGATGATGGCCACGCCGCTGTTGTCCAGATCGTCTCGACCGGCGAAGCGCTGATGGAGCGCCGGCTGGCAGAAGTCCCGACAGAGGAATGGAACGATATTCGCGTCGACATCACGCCGCGCGAATATGTTCTGGACTATCTGGCCCATTCCTTCCCGGTCCAGCTCTACGAGCCGTTCACGGATGGCGAGGGCAATCTGTCCTCGCGTCCGGTCTATCGTGACGGCCACCCCGTCGAGAGCCGCGAAGCTGTCGCGCGCCGTGACGAGCTGATCGAACGTCTTGCGTCTTTGCCACCCGTTCCGGGGGCGCTCGACCAGATCGTACAGCGCTTCGGCACAGATATGGTCTCCGAGGTGACGGGCCGCTCCCGGCGCATCGTCCGCAAAGGCGAACGCTTCGCCGTCGAAAACCGCGCACCATCCGCCAACCTTGCCGAGACGGCTGCGTTCATGGACGACCTGAAGCGCATTCTCGTGTTCAGCGACGCCGGCGGGACCGGCCGCAGCTATCACGCCGAACTGTCAGCAAAGAACCAGCGTCTGCGCGTGCATTATCTGCTCGAACCCGGATGGAAGGCCGACGCCGCCATCCAGGGTCTGGGCCGCACCAATCGCACCAACCAGGCGCAACCGCCGCTGTTCCGCCCGATCGCCACGAACGTCAAAGCCGAGAAACGCTTCCTGTCCACGATCGCACGTCGGCTCGATACGCTGGGTGCGATCACGCGCGGTCAGCGCCAGACCGGAGGCCAGGGTCTGTTCCGGCCCGAGGACAATCTGGAATCGAGCTACGCCCGCGATGCGCTGCGGCAGCTCTATCTCCTGATCGTTCGCGGCAAGGTCGAGGGTTGCTCGCTGGGTCGCTTCGAGTCCGCGACCGGCCTGAAATTGACCGATGACAACGGCATCAAGGACGAGTTGCCGCCGATCACCACGTTCCTCAACCGCCTGCTGGCGCTGACCATCGAGCTTCAGGGCATCCTCTTCACCGCCTTCGAGCAATTGCTCGACGCCAAGGTGGCCGGAGCCATCGCCAGCGGCGTTTATGATGTCGGGCTGGAAACGCTGACGGCGGAGAGTTTCGTCGTCGCTGAGCGCACGACCATCTACACCCATCCGGCAACGGGCGCACAGACGCGGCTGCTCACCATCACCGAGCGCCGCCGAAACCAACCGACCACGCTCGATACGGCGCTCGGCTGGCTCGACGATCCGCATGCCCGGCTGCTCATCAACGCGCGGTCGGGACGCGCTGCTGTCCAGGTGCCGGCGCCGTCCATCATGCTCGATGACGGCGAGATCGAGCGCCGTGTCCGCCTGATCCGGCCGATGGAACAGCACCACGCAAGCCTCGCCATGATGGAAGACAGCCATTGGCGGGAAGCCGCTCGCGACAGCTTTGCAGCGGTCTGGCAACGTGAAGTCGCCGAAGTGCCGGCCTATACCGATGGCGCCATCCACATGGTCAGTGGTTTGCTCCTGCCGGTGTGGAAACGCCTGCCGAACGAGTCGACGCGCGTCTATCGGCTCCAGACCGATGATGGCGAACGCATCATCGGGCGGCGGGTTTCGCCCGCCTGGGCCATGAATGCCGCCTCGACGGGAACGGCCAACCTCAGCAGCGATGATGCCTACGCCGCTCTGGTGGATGGTCGCATCATCCTCGACCTGGCCAGCGGGCTCCAGCTTCGCCGCGCCCGCGTCATGGGCGCGAACCGGATCGAACTGTCCGGCTTCACCGACACCATGCGGGATCGCCTGCGCGCCTATGGCCTCTTCAGCGAGATCATCTCGTGGAAGCTGCGCGTCTTCGTTCCGGTCGATGCCTCTGGTCCCGCCATCATCGGCAAGCTGCTCGCCACCTATCCGGTCGAGCGGATCAGCGAGCGTGAGGCAGCGTGATGGCTCGGCAGGACGCTTCTGAACTGGCACACAGTCTCGGCCGACAGGCCGAGGCGGTCTGCCGCCACTATCTCTCCAACGGCCACCGGCAGGGCAATTACTGGCAGGTTGGCGATGCTCGTAATGCCGCAGGCCGCTCCATGTTCGTGCGCCTGCGCGACACACCGAAGGGACCAGCGGGCAAATGGACCGACGCCGCCACCGGCGAACATGGCGACCTTCTCGACATCATCCGGGAATCGCTCGGCCTCATCGACTTCGCAGACGTTGCTCAAGAGGCGCGCACCTTCCTCAGCCTGCCGCACCCCGAACCCGAGCCGGCATCACGCCGCGGACTGGCGCCAGCGCCATCGGGGTCGCCCGAGGCGGCACGCCGTCTCATCGCCATGACGCAACCGATCACCGGGACCATCGTGCAGACCTATCTGCGCAGACGCGGCATCACGCTTTTGCACGGAACCGGAAAACTGCGCTTCCACCCCCGCTGCTACTACAAGCCCGACGATGGCCCGACCGAGACCTGGCCCGCCATGATCGCCGCCGTCACCGACCTCGCTGGCAAGATCACCGGCGCGCACCGCACCTGGCTCGCGCCTGACGGCTCCGACAAAGCCCCCATCGACACACCGCGCAAGGCGATGGGCGATCTCCTCGGCAATGCCGTCCGCATCGGTGCGCCCGGCAGCGTGATGGCGGCAGGCGAAGGTATCGAGACCATGCTGTCGCTCCGGCAGGTCCTGCCCGATATGGCGATGGCGCCGGCGCTCTCGGCAGCACATCTGGCCGCCATCCTGTTCCCGGCGACTTTGCGGCGGCTCTATATCGTCCGAGACGACGATCCGGCCGGTGACGGCGCGCGGGACATGCTGATCGAACGGGCGAACGCCGAGGGAATCGAGGCCATCCCATTGTCGCCGGCATTTGGGGACTTCAACGAGGATCTCCGGCGGCTCGGTATCGATGCGCTTCGGGCAGGCGTTCGAGTGCAGCTCGCTCCAGAGGACGTCGCACGCTTCATGGATCTGGCCGCTTAGCCGGAAGGGGCTGACAGGTGGCGCGCAGCCTCCATGCCGCAACGATGCGCCAGTGGCGGCAAAAGGACCGCGCCTCGGCCTTCGAGAGGGCGATCGGCCATCAGCCGGGCCGGACAAGGCAATGGCTGCGGCCGACGATTTTCCGGCGGCGCATGTCCACCCCACGCGGCAGGCCGCGCGGGGACCCCGAACCCGCGCCTTTCCATCGCGAAACAAAATCGCCGGCCTTCGCCATCCTCCGCTGGCGCTTCGGCCCTACGCTTCGCTCCGGGTGCAGGTCCGTCCCGCCCGACGGCATCGTCGCCATGAAGGCCGCGACGGTCGCGGTCCTTGCCGACGGAGCATCCCATGAGCGAGCACGACGACTACGAACCGCACCACGAGTCATCCCCGACCGACCATCTGATCCAGGACTTGCAGCTCCACGGCTATCGCCCCTCCGAAGACGAGTTGGACCAGCGCCCGCCACCGGAAGACCGCATCATCGAAGGCGCCGTCGCCGACATCTTCGACGCCCTGGTCGCCACAATCACCGACACCAGCCTCGACTTCGATCTCCCCGATCTCCTCTGGTCGACCGTCAATATGTTCCACCGCGCCGTGGACCGCATCGAACAGAAGCTCGACGACAACGAGCAGGCGCAAAGGCAGCTTCAGCGCGAACAGGATGGCTCCGAGGTGAAGTCCCTCCAGCTCGAGCGCCTCATCGACATCGGCATGAACCTGATCGACCGCCGCGACGGCATGGAAACCTTCCGCGAGGCCGCCGCTGGACGCTACCTCGTCGCCACCGGCTCACCCTGGTCGCAACGCACCGGATCACGGGTCAACCATCGCCACCTCACCGCGTCGCTGATCGACAGCCGGGATTTCCTCGCCGCCAGGAGGCGCGCGGATACCGAGGTACTCGTACCCGCCGGCCCGAAGATCGCCTTCTCGGGCGGCGACACCGCCGACCATAAGCAGATCTGGGCCAAGCTCGATCAGATCTATACCAAGCACCCCGACATGGTGCTGCTGCATGGCGGCTCTCCGAAAGGCGCCGAAAAGATCGCTTCCCGCTGGGCCGACAGCCGCAAGGTGCCGCAGGTCGCCTTCAAGCCAGACTGGACGAAGCACGCCAAGGCCGCACCGTTCAAACGCAATGACCAGATGCTCAGCATCGTGCCGATCGGGGTCGTGATCTTCCCCGGCACGGGCATTCAGGACAACCTGGCCGACAAGGCCCGCAAGATGGGCATTCCGGTCTATCGGTTCGGCTCGGGCGGCGCGTGAGCGCCGCCGGGACCGATTGCCTTGAAAAATGATAGCAATTCTTATATTATGCTATCACCGCTATCAAACTTTCAGGAGGCGCTATCATGCCCGCAGTTACGATCAGGAATCTGTCCGACGCGACGCACCGCGCCCTCAAGGTGCGGGCGGCGCAGCACGGCCGCAGCGCCGAAGCGGAAATGCGCGACATCCTCGAAATGGCTGTCCGCCCCGATACGCGCCTCCGGCTCGGCACGGCGCTCGCGGAACGCAGCCGCCGCCTCGGCTTGACCAATGAGGATGTCGAGGCCCTCGACCAGGCTCGTGACAAGGCGCCCGCCAAGCCGATGAGCTTCGAATGATCCTCCTCGACACCAATGTCGTATCGGAGGCGATGAAGCCCGCTCCCGACGAGGCCGTGCGCGCATGGCTCGACGAGCAGGCGGCGGAAACACTCTTTCTCTCCAGCGTCACCATCGCCGAGCTGATGTTCGGCATCGGCGCGCTCCCCGATGGCAAGCGCAAGGAGCGTCTCACCGAAGCCCTGGATGGGGTGATGGAACTGTTCGCAGACCGCGTCCTCCCGTTCGATGTCGATGCTGCGCGCCGCTACGCGGATCTCGCCGTCAAAGCCCGAACGGCCGGGAAAGGCTTCCCTACTCCCGACGGCTATATCGCGGCGATCGCCGCCGCCAAGGGCTTTGCCGTCGCCACGCGCGACAACAGCGCATTCGAGGCTGCGAATGTCACGGTCATCGATCCCTGGAAGGCCGGGCGCTGACATCCGGCCACCGGCAGCGCAGGTGAGGTCCGCCGAGCCGGCGGCAACAGTCTTCGCGGCATGCAGACAACCCGGTCTCCTGATCGGACGACCAGCCCCGCTTCAAGACGCTGATCCTTGGGTTCAGCTGATGGCCTGACGCCATCAACCCGTAAAGGGTCGGACTACGCATAGCGTGCCGCCGCTCCGGCTTCGCCTGCACGGTGATTGCGGCCACCGGCCGAACTCTTCGGGCGCCTGTCAGCGGGGGATGGACCTCCGCTCAAACAGGAGCCAGGTCGATGTCCTTCCAAACCGCTCACGCCTTCGCCTTCAGCCTCGCTACCACCCTGATGGCGGCCATCGTCATCTATCGCGCCGGAGACGGCACGCTCTCCGTCACCCCGACGTCGGAATATGATGGCGATGAAAATGCCATCGTCGGCGAAATCGACCCCTTCGCCTCATGAGGCGAACCGGGTCGCGCTGTCGGCAGACGTTTCACGCTTCTGCTCCCCCCGCGGCTCGAATTCTGCTAATCTCGCATGTGCGCCGTGGTGGTGGTGGAGGCGCATCCGTCTGACATTTGACGAAGGACACCACCATGATCTTCATCGGCATTCTCCTCAGCATCGCCGCCATCGGTTTCCTCTGCTGGCTCCTTTTCACGCTTGCGGTGTTTGCTCTTCCGTTCTTCGCGGGCGTGACTGCCGGCACATGGGCCTATGGCACCGGCGCGGGCTGGCTCGGCGCGATTGTCGTCGGCTTTGTCGCCGCCGGCCTGACCGTCGGCATCGGCCAATTCCTGCTCGCCACCGTCCGTCCGACCTGGGCACGCCTGCTCATCGCCGCAGCCTTCGTCGCCCCGGCCGTCGTCGCCGGATTCCATGCCACCCATGGCATCGTGAAACACACCATGCCATCGGAGACATGGCAGACCGTGTTCTCTGTCATCGGAGCGATCGCGGTCGGCATCGTCGCCTTCGTGCGCATCACTGGAATGGCGGCCTCCGACCCATCTGCCGGGCATGTGTCCCACGCCTAAACCCGCAGCGCCCATCGCGGCGGGATCCAGCGGCACATGCCTTTGTCCCCCACGCCATCTGGTCGCCCGATGGGGAAGCGGCATCGCGAAGCATCGGCTGCGCCCACCTGTCCCGGAACGATGGAGCGCGTCGGGGCGGCAACGACATCGTGGCCGGCAGACCCTCAGCGTCGAGGCGTTTCGTCAGAGCTGGCGGAATGGCGAAATACGCAGCGCAGGCCTGTTCGAGGGAAGTCTACGCCTGTGATCGCCGATCGGACTTCCCGGGCCAATGCGAAGGTCGCCGCCGTCTCCGCCGTCGATCCGTCCAGCACCCGCGCCAAAACGGCCTCTTCACTGGCCTGATCTGGCCGAAGGACGGCTTTGCCTCGAGCGCCTAAGCCACAACGGCTGGCCCCGACTTTCTTCCCCTGCCGGCTGCGCCGTCATTCCTCGCGAAACAACAAAGTCGCGCCTGCGCCATCCTCCGCTTTGCTGCGGTCGCAAGCGATGTGTCGTCGCTCGCCTCCGTCCGGTCGATCGCCATCGAGGCCGCAATGGTGCGGGCTCGAAACGGAAAACGGAGACTTACAATGGCGACCATCGGCACCTTCAAGAAGACCGGCTCGAACGAATTCGGCGGCGAAATCGTCACCCTCAGCGTCCAGGCCAAGGGCGTGCGCATCGTCCCCGACCTGCGCGCCAGCGGCGAGAACGCCCCCAGCCACCGGGTCTTGGTCGGCCGCGCCGAGATCGGCGCCGCCTGGTCCAAGCGCTCCAACGAGGGCCGCGACTATCTGGGCCTCAAGCTCGACGATCCGAGCTTCAACGCTCCGATCTACGCCAACCTCTTCGATGACGAGGACGGCGAAGGTTACTCGCTGATCTGGTCCCGCCCCAACGGCCGCCGCGCAGACTGAGGCGGCGTCACGAGGCCCCGACCGAAAGGTCGGGGCCGCCTACCTGCTCAAATCGCACCCGATCGCAGATGCGTGCCCCAAATAGTCGGGTCAAACCGAAGGCGCGCTCTCCAGCTTTACTGCAAAAGCCAGCCCGCAGAACCTTCGCTTCACTGACGACAACGCCTCGATTGCCCGAATCAGCAAATCGGCGCCAGCACGACACGGCCCTTCGGCAACCTCTTTGAGCTGGCAGAAACAGGCCAATACGACTAAAATAGCCGTAGTTCTGGAGCGCGCGCCGGTTGCGATGGGAGGTGATCATGCATGATCACCGCCCGACAATCACGGGCCGCACGCGCGTTGCTGGGTTGGACACAGGAGACGCTCGCTGACAAGGCCCGCCTATCGCTGACCGCGCTCAAGCGCCTCGAATCCGAAAGTGGGCTCGATGTGTACGAGACGACGCGCGATCAGGCACGCAGGGCCTTGGAAGCTGCCGGAATCGTCTTCCTGTCGACCGACCGAGGGCAAGGAGTGCTGCTGGTCGATGATCGCGGAAACAAGCCGAACCGATCTACAGGCTTACGCTGACCTGTGGGCAGCCAGGCTCCTCATCATTCGCGCTGCCTCCATTTCGGATCAAACATGGATAATAGACAGGCACCGCATATTCGCCGAGTCTGCACCATGACCGCACCATTCCAGGACCTCGCGCCATCGGGGCAAGATCTCACCGATTACGACAAGTCGCACGCCAAACTATACATGCGCTTGCTGGATGCGGCCGCTGACGGCGCGCATTGGGAGGAAGCCGTGCGGGTGCTGTTCGACCTCGATCCCGCCCGTGAACCCGAACGCTGCCGACGCATCCATGACAGCCATCTCGAACGCGCCCGCTGGATGACACACACCGGCTATCGGCATCTCCTGCGACCGGCTCACCGCTGAGAGGCTTACGAACCTGCGTGATGCCCTTTCGACATCACGCAATGCCCTCCTCCGGGCTTCCAACACCCTCGTCGCACCCCGAAAAATCACACGCTCGACTTACGCGCACCACGCGGGAGAGTTGATGCGATGAGGCCCGATACATCGAACTGGCGAGACGACCGCAGCTACGATTTCTTCGATACACTTCCGATCGAAGGTCTCGCCTGGGAGTGCCTTCGCAGATACCGCCCTTATCAGGACGATTACGCCAGACTGGTCGATGCTGGCGCCGAGACTCAGCCGCTGCCTGACGACAGGCAGCAGCGCTGGGGGTTGCGATTTCCCTGCAAGACCAGGTCGTTCTGCCCTACAGCAACAGGTGGTGTGGTCGCCGCGGAGCGATCCCGCCGTCCTCTTTCTGACAGCACGGCCGAACTTTCTGCCGTCCAGCTCAAACAGCCTCGCCGACAGGTTCGCTGCGGGCCGTGATGGCCCTGAAGGAGCCTATGCCGGTCTTCCCGAGCACGACCTCCAGCTACTCTTCCTACCCGGCATATCCGCACACGACCAGCTTGCGGCGGTCGTCCCCATCGATGACGACATCCTCGATCGCATTGATGCGCTGACACGCCTCGCGCGCGCCTGGCTCCAGCGTCCGCCATTGCGCGACACGCGCATGACCGCCGAGCAGCGCCGCCGCTTTCGCCTCAAACTTCGTGCTGCTGACGGCCGCATGAACGGGGCGACCTATCGCGACATCGCCATCGCAATCTATGGCGCGGCGCGGATCGATACCGACCCTTGGAAGACCTCGCCGCTGCGGGATGCCGTGATCGCCTTCGCCGAAGCCGGATTGGCCCTCATCGATGGCGGCTATCTGCACCTGCTTCGGCATCGTCGGCGCACCTAGCCTGCGCCAACGACAGGGGTGGGGAATTTAGCCATCCCAAGTCCCCCATCCATCCCGCCGGAGGTTCTCCGCCACCGTTGTCGCTGTCAGCCGCTGATCGCCAGCGGCCCCCAGCAACCCCACGGAGGCCCGCCCAATGCGACCCGATACCGCCGCGCTCCCGCCACGCTACCTGCGAACCAAGGAAGCCGCTGAATTTCTCAGCCTGTCCGCGCGCACCCTCGAAAAGCACCGCACCTACGGCACTGGTCCAGCCTATCACAAACTCGGCGGGCGCGTCGTCTATTCGGTCGACGATCTGGAGACCTGGGCCGAGCGCGGCGCCGTGACCTCGACATCCGATCCGCGCGGCTCCGTGCTTCCCGCAAAGCGCCAGACGCTACCGACCGGCCAGATCGCCGGCCGATACGCACGCTGATCGTGGCTGGTCCCTTTCATGGTGGTGCGTCGTCGTGACCCTTCGGAGCGTGGGCAGCTCGACCTGTTTCGCGCGCTTCCCGGCGACTTCGCGCCACGAGACGCGCAGGATCTCATGGCCTATCCCTTCTTCTCCCTCTCGAAATCACACCGCATAGCGCCGATCGACTTTTCGGCGGGCGGCGTCTCCATCCGGGTAGAGGCCGTTCCAGATCATGGCATGGCCACGATCTGGGACGCCGACATCCTGATCTGGGCCGCCAGCCAGATCGTCGAGGCCCGCGACGCGGGCCTGCGCACCTCGCGTCTGATGGCGGCGACCCCCTATGAAATCCTCACCTATGTCGGGCGCGGCACATCCATGCGCGACTATCAGCGGCTCAAGGCCGCGCTCGACCGGCTGCAATCGACCACCATCTCGACGTCGATCCGCCAGCCCGCTGAAGGCCGCCGTCACCGCTTCTCGTGGATAAACGAGTGGCAGGAGCGCACGGATCGCCAAGGACGACCGGATGGCATCGAGCTGATCGTCCCCGACTGGTTCTACAAGGCCGTCCTCGACGACGCGCTCATCCTCACCATCGATCCGGCCTATTTCGATCTCACCGGCGGCCTCGATCGCTGGCTCTACCGCATCGTGCGCAAACACGGCGGCCGTCAGCGCGGTGGCTGGCGTTTCGACCTGCGCCACCTCCACCTCAAATCCGGCAGCCTGTCGCCGTACAAGCGCTTCGCCTTCGAACTGCGCGACATCGTGCGGCGCCAACCACTGCCCGGCTACATCCTGTCGCTCGAAGTGGAAATCGGCGGGCGCACGCTGCTGGCTTTCGAGCCACTGGCCGCCTGTGGAAAACCTGTGGACAGCCTCGTGCTATCGGGAACCCGACCTATCGTGCCATCGGGAACCCGAGGCTCGTGCCATCAGGAACCCAGTCCGGCCTTAACATCCGGAAATCGTGGGCGGATTCGCGCCCTTAACTTAGAGTCTAACCAAGAATCTAACTTTGAAGAGCGCGCGCGCGATGTGGAAAACCTCATCCGCACCGCCGCAGCGAACCTCCGCGCCGCCGGCAAATCACCGCCCAAGGGTGCTCCAGCAGCTCAGACGGGCCGGAAAGAGAGCGAGCCGGCTTCCCCCGATCAGCTTCCGCTCCTCGATCGGCCTGGAGGTGCGCGATGATCGTCGCGTTCCTCAACCAGAAAGGCGGTGTCGGCAAGACGACGCTGGCGCTCAACCTCGCGGGCGAACTCGCCGGGCGCGGTCAGCGCGTCACGCTGATCGACGCGGACCCACAGGGCTCGGCCCTCGACTGGTCTGAGCAGCGCAGCCATGAGGGCCTGCCGCGCCGGTTCGGCGTCGTCGGCCTGGCGCGTGACACGCTCCACCGCGAAGCGCCGGAGCTGGCCCGCGATGTCGACCACGTCGTCATCGACGGCCCGCCGCGTGTCGCAGCCCTCATGCGCTCGGCGCTGCTCGCCGCCGACCTCGTGCTGATCCCGGTGCAGCCGTCGCCGCTCGACGGCTGGGCATCGGCCGAGATGCTGGCGCTGCTCCGCGAAGCCCGCGTCTATCGCCCGGAACTGGTCGCCCGCTTCGTGCTCAATCGCTGCGGTGCGCGCACCATCCTGGCCCGCGAGACGGCCGAGACCCTGGCCGATCACGATCCACCGTTGCTCGCCGCCACCATCGGCCAACGTATCGCCTTCGCCGCCGCTGCGCAGACCGGCCGCCTGGTCGCGGAACTCGCCGATGCGACATCGGCCACACGCGAGATCGCAGCGTTCGCCGACGAACTCTTGCGTCTGCGGATCGACGGGGGCGCACAATGAACGAACGATCCCCGCGTCGTGGCTTCGCCTCGCGCCCCGCCGATCCCGACCAATGGATCAAGGCTGCGGACAACGCACCACGCGCCGCTGACGTCGCTGCGTTCACCGCCAGGCTCACCATCGATGTGACGCCCGAACTGCGCGGACGGATCAAGATCGCCGCGTTCGGGCGCGGCGTCACCGTCGCCGACATGCTGCGCGAGCTACTCGCGCGTGAATTCCCCTCGACATCAGGAGACCCCACATGACCGGCACTGCGGCTCCCCGCATGCGTGGCGGCCCGCTGCCGTCAGCGCTCCCCCATGACAGCATGACCCACGTCGAACTGACGTGGATCGAAAAGAAGATCGAATACTGGATCAGGTTCGGCCGTGAGGCGCATGAACAGATCCTCGACCGCCGCCGGCGTGTCGTCTCCTTCCGTCCAAACACCGTATTCGCGTTCGTGCGATGGGCGGCCAACGACTTCGGCACGATCATCTCGCGCATCGACATCGTGCGCGCGGTCGAGCCCGGAGAGCCCTACCAAACGCTGCCCTTTGTCCGGCCGGGCGGTGAAATCCTGCTCAGGATCGACGGATGGCCAAAGGTCGAAGACGTGCTGCGCCACGTCGATGCCATTGAAGCGATCGGCATTGAGGCGGACGCCGTTTCACCGGAACACTGGCGTCACGTCCACAATCGGATGGCGGCTGGACATCAGCCGCGCTCCTATACGCTCGACCAGCATCGCGCCTTCCTCCTGCGCCGGAGGACGCGGTCGTGACGCGCGGCGGTCTCTTCCTCGTCATGGCTCTCGCGACCACGGGCATCAGCTATCCGGCGCTCACCCCGATGCCGATCAAGCTCCTGTGGAACGCATCGGCGAGCGCCCCCATCGGCTTCTACACGATCGACGTCGATGGCCCGTTCGACGTCACCGATCTCATTGCCGTCGATGCGCCCGAGCCGCTCGCAACCTTCATGGCCGAACGCGGCTATCTTCCCAAAGGCGTCCCGCTGTTGAAGCGCATCCTCGGCGTTTCCGGGCAGACCGTTTGCCGCTCGAACCTCTCCGTCACGATCGACGGCGTCGAGATGGGCGATGCGCTGCCGCGTGATCGCGCCGGGCGCGACCTCCCGGTCTGGCAGGGCTGCCGCCGTATCCCGACCGGCGAAGTCTTCCTCATGAACTGGCAGGTCCGCGACAGCCTGGACGGTCGCTATTTCGGCCTGACCTCCACTGACCAGATCATCGGCCGCGCCGTCCCCCTGTGGACCGACGAGGACGGAACGGGCCGCTTCGAATGGCGCGCACCGACGCGATGAACACCTCGCCATCGGCGGGGGCGGCGCCCACCGATGGCTTTCCCAACGCCGCCGCAAAGGAAGTCATCATGCCTCAGATTGGTCAATTCACGCGCCAGGACACGGGTTTCGCCGGCAAGCTGGAGACGTTCACTCTCTTCCGCGATGTCGTCATCGTGCCGGCAGAGCCCTCCGATGCCGAGAACGCGCCGGATTACCGCGTTCACGCCAGCGACGATGGCAAAGCCGAAGCCGGCCCCGAAATCGGCGCGGGCTGGAAACGCACCGGCGAGCGCGCGGGCGAATACGTTGCCGTACTGATCGACGATCCTGCGCTGCCGCAGCCGATCCGCGCCAATCTGTTCCGCGACGATGACGCCGGAAACGCCTGGTCGCTGCACTGGTCGCGCCCGCGCGACCGCGCCGGGAAGGACTGACCGATGTCCGGTCCCCGTCCAACGATGAGCCATCGTGATGCGCGCGGGCGGCATCACGCCGTCCGGCGCATGGCCTTCCTTCTCCTTTCCGGCCTGGCCCTCGCAGCAGGCGCAACGGATGCCGCTCTTGCCCAGTCTGTGTCGGCAGCGCGCACGGTCGCTGGCGATCCGCACGCTCCCTTCGTCACCGAAGCCTCGCAGCGGTTCGGCATTCCCGAACACTGGATCGTCGCCGTCAAACGCGCCGAAAGCGCCGGCGATGTGCGCGCCATATCGTCGGCCGGCGCGCTCGGGTTGATGCAGGTCATGCCCGATACCTGGGCCGCGCTTCGCGTTCGCTATGGGCTCGGGCGTGACCCCTACGACCCGCGCGACAACATCCTCGCAGGCGCTGCCTACCTGCGTGAAATGTTCGACCGCTATCGCACGATCCCCGCAATGCTCGGCGCCTACAATGCGGGGCCTGGCCGCTACGACGAATACGTCCAGACCGGCCGCGCCCTGCCCGCCGAAACGCGCGCCTACATCGCGCTGCTGGCTCCGCAGCTAGGCGCGACATCGCCGTCGAGCGCGCCATCGGTTGCGCCGCCACCGCCGCCGGATTGGCGGGAAGCCCCGCTCTTCGTCGTGCGTTCCGCCGACGTTCGTTCGGCAACATCGCCATCGGAAAACGCGCGGTCGAGCGACAGCCGCTCCTCCGTCGCCGCGCGCGCTCCCGATACCGCAGAAGACTCGAACGCCGCTATCGTGGTCGCTCGCTCTGACGGGGGGACGCCCCGATGAGCTGCGGAAGTATCCTTCGCACTCTGTCGCATTCCGGCGTGACATGGAGGGCACAAGGGGGAGAGGCAGGCACCACAACCGCACGATGGCAGGATAAAAGGCCGCACATTGCGCGGCGGTCGGGCGGTTGTATTTGCAGGATATTTTGGCGCGCTCCGCACATTGCCGTGCTCATCGGCAATGTGCGCCTGACGCCCAATTGCCTGTATCAGCGCGATTTTTCGCACATTGCGGGCTTGCGTCATGGCCGATGACCACGAGTTTCGTGTTCGGCCTGGGCGCATCCGGTCAACCCGCGCGCAGTCAGCTCGGCCCTTCATCGCGCAGGCGCTGGCCGCCGCGAAGAAGGCGGGCGGCGGCGTCTCGCGCTCCGGGCGCGTCGTTGCCGCCAATCGCTCGCGCTTCGGCCACGGCCAGCGCGCCAGCATCCAGGCGAACCGCTTCATCACCGCGCGCACGCGCGGCGCAGTCATCAAGGCCCGTGTCGTGCGGCACTCCGGACGCACCGCGCCGCTCGGCACGCATCTCGATTATCTCCGCCGCGATGGCGTGACCCGTGACGGAGAAAAGGCCCGGCTGTTCGGGCCGGGAACGGAGGAAGCTGATGGCCGCGCCTTCGCCGGGCGATGCGAGGATGATCGCCATCATTTCCGCTTCATCGTTTCACCGGACGACGCCCTGGAGATGTCGGACCTCAAGTCCTTCACCCGCGATCTTGTCGGCCAGATGGAAAGGGACCTGGACACGCGGCTCGATTGGGTCGCGGTCGATCACTGGAACACCGAGCATCCTCACGTCCATCTGATCGTGCGCGGCGTCCGCGACGACGGCCAGGACCT
Source organism: Shinella sp. HZN7 (assembly GCF_001652565.1). NCBI lineage: Bacteria > Pseudomonadati > Pseudomonadota > Alphaproteobacteria > Hyphomicrobiales > Rhizobiaceae > Shinella > Shinella sp. HZN7. The sequence continues at coordinate 4,574,107 of NZ_CP015736.1, forward strand.
CGTGATCTCGCGCGACTACATCAAGGAGGGCATGCGCGATCGCGCGCGTGACCTCATCACACAGGAGCTTGGCCCGCGCACGGATCTCGATATTCGCCGCACGCTCGAACGCCAGATCGAGGCGGAGCGCTGGACACAGCTTGATCGGCAGCTTGTCCGCGACGCTGGAAAGGCCGGCGTCATCGATGTCGCCCCGGAGGTCGGCCGCCAGTCCGACGCCTACGCCGTCGAGAAGGTGGGCCGCCTGCGCAAACTCGCAGCCCTCGGCCTCGCCAGCGAAGTCGGACCTGGCCAGTGGATGATCGACGATCAGGCTGAGGTGACGCTGCGCCAGCTCGGCGAACGCGGCGACATCATCAAGCGCATGCACCGCGCACTCACCGAACGCGGTATCGACCGCGGCTCGGGCAACTACGTCCTGGCAGGGGAAAGCCTCGATGTGCCGGTCATCGGCCGTCTGGTCGAGCGCGGCCTCGATGACGAGCTGAAGGGAACGGCCTACGCCGTGGTCGACGGCGTCGATGGCCGGACCCACCACATCCGCTTGCCGCATCTCGATGCGGCGGGGGACAGCGCGCCGGGCTCGATCGTCGAGCTGCGCACCTTCGAAGATGCTCGCGGCGAACGCCGCGTCGCGCTCGCCGTCCGCTCCGATCTCGATCTCGAGCATCAGGTGAACGCCTCGGGCGCGACCTGGCTCGACCGGCAATCCATCGCCCGCGAACCCGTCGCCATGTCGGAGGGCGGCTTCGGCGCCGAGGTGCGGCACGCGATGCGACAACGGGCGGAGCATCTGGTCCACGAAGGTCTCGCCGAGCAGCAAGGCCGCCGCGTCATCTTCAGCCGCAACCTGATCGAGACGCTTCGCCGCCGTGAGGTGGGCGCTGTTGCCGACCGGCTGGCGAAGGAGACAGGCCAGCCGTTCAAAGCGGCCGGCAATGGCGAATATGTCGCCGGCACCTATCGCCAGCGCATGACGCTCGCATCCGGCCGCTTCGCGATGATCGATGACGGCCTCGGCTTCCAGCTCGTGCCCTGGTCTCCGTCCCTCGAAAGCCAGCTCGGCAAACACGTCTCCGGGGTCGCCCGCGGCGACGGCGGTGTCGACTGGAGCTTCGGCCGCAAGCGGGGGCTTGGCCTCTAATCACCTAAGAAGAAAGGACCGCCGCAATGTCCGCAACCAAAATCCTGTGGGGCCAGATCGCCGTCGTCTTCCTCATCGTACTGCTCACCACCTGGGCGGCGACGCAATATGTCGCATGGAGCCTCGGCTTTCAGGCGCAGCTCGGCGCGCCCTGGTTTTCCCTGTTCGGCCTACCGATCTACTATCCGCCGGCGTTCTTCTGGTGGTGGTATTTCTACGACGCCTACGCGCCGGAGGTCTTCGCCAAGGGCGGGATGATCTCGGCGTCGGGCGGCTTCATCGCCATAGCCGTCGCCATCGGCATGTCGGTCTGGCGCGCCCGCGAAGCGAAAAGCGCTGCGACCTACGGCTCCGCCCGCTGGGCCGGAAAGGACGAGGTGAAAGCCGCGGGCCTGCTCAGTCCCGACGGTGTCGTGCTCGGCCGCTATGACCGCGACTATCTCCGTCATGACGGCCCCGAGCATGTGCTTTGCTTCGCCCCGACCCGATCGGGCAAGGGCGTCGGCCTGGTTGTGCCGTCCCTGTTGACCTGGCCGGGCTCGGCCATCGTTCACGACATCAAAGGGGAAAACTGGCAGCTTACCGCCGGTTTTCGCGCCCGGCATGGCCGCGTTCTGCTGTTCGACCCGACCAACCCCAAATCGTCGGCCTACAATCCGCTGCTCGAGGTGCGCCGCGGCGAATGGGAAGTCCGCGACGTCCAGAACATCGCCGACATCCTGGTCGATCCCGAAGGCTCACTCGAAAAGCGGAACCATTGGGAGAAGACCAGTCATGCCCTGCTGGTCGGCGCCATCCTGCATGTGCTCTACGCCGAGGACGACAAGACATTGGCCGGCGTCGCCGCTTTCCTGTCCGATCCAAAGCGCCCGATCGAGTCGACGCTTGCCGCGATGATGAAGACCAGCCACCTCGGCGAGGCAGGGCCGCACCCCGTCATCGCCAGCGCCGCGCGCGAGTTGCTCAACAAATCGGACAACGAACGCTCGGGCGTGCTCTCCACCGCCATGTCGTTTCTCGGTCTCTACCGCGATCCTGTCGTTGCCGAGGTGACGCGGCGCTGCGACTGGCGGATCAGCGACATGGTGGGCGGCAAGCTCCCGACCACGCTCTACCTTGTCGTGCCGCCGTCCGACATCAACCGCACCAAGCCGCTGATACGCCTGATCCTCAATCAGGTCGGTCGCCGTCTCACCGAGGATCTGCAAGCAAAGGCCGGGCGGCATCGCCTGCTGCTCATGCTCGACGAGTTTCCCGCCCTCGGCCGCCTCGATTTCTTCGAGTCCGCGCTGGCTTTCATGGCGGGCTACGGCCTCAAGAGCTTTCTGATCGCGCAATCGCTGAACCAGATCGAGAAGGCTTACGGCCCGAACAATTCGATCCTCGACAACTGCCATGTGCGCGTTTCCTTTGCGACGAACGACGAAAGGACCGCGAAGCGGGTCAGCGACGCGCTCGGAACCGCGACCGAGATGAAGGCGATGAAGAACTACGCCGGGCATCGGCTCTCGCCCTGGCTCGGCCATTTGATGGTGTCGCGCTCGGAGACCGCGCGTCAGCTCCTGACACCAGGCGAAATCATGCAGCTCCCGCCGACCGACGAGATCGTCATGGTCGCCGGGACGCCGCCGATCCGGGCGAAGAAGGCGCGCTACTATGAAGATGCCCGCTTCAAGGAACGCATCATGTCACCGCCGGGGCTGGCGCGGCCTGCTGAAGGTCGGCCCGACGATTGGAGCAAGCTGCCGATCCCCGCGCGCCCGGACATGACCGAAAACGCTGCGCCAACGACGAGCGGTGACAACGAAGAGGATTCCACCGAGTCCGAACGTCGGCATCAGCCCGAACTCAACCGGGTGAACCCCATCGAAAAGAAGGCGCCGATCGACAATGAGTTTGAGATCGATTTGCCTGACGACACAGAGGACGACGCCGCGCGCAACCAGCGGCTGACCCGCGTCATGCGCGGCGTTGCCCGCCAGGTCTCGCTCGATCCCAATGACGGCATGGAGCTGTAGCACCATGCCCGGACGCAAGAAGAAGGTGCCGATTTCCGTCTATCTCGCCCCCGACATCATGGCGACACTATCGGACTATGCAGGCCGACGCGAACAACCGCTCTCCCTGATCGCAGAGGCCGCCATCGCGTCCTTCCTGTCGCCGGACGACGCGGAGCGGCGTGAAGCCGTGGTCGCCAAACGCCTCGACCAGATCGATCGCCGTCTCAACCGCATGGAGCGCGACATCGGGATCTCCGTCGAGACCATGGCCGTATTCATCCGGTTCTGGCTCAACACGACGCCGGCGCTGCCCGAGCCCGCAGCCCAGGCAGCGCGCGCCATGGTCGGGAAGCGCTACGAGGCGTTCATCGCGGCCCTTGGACGGCGCTTGGCCCAGGGACCGAAACTTCGGCAAGAGATCGTTGAAGATGTCGGCGAGTCGCCGCCCAACGCGACAGAGAGCGATTCATAGGCTTCAGCGCGCGTGGATCAATAGCATCGCCCGACCGCCGTTCTCCTGTATTTGCACGCCACGCTACTACGACGATCGATACTTGTTGAATCAGCCTGATTCACGGCTCTTTTAATCACCCCGATCCGGGGACCGTCTTTTTCAGCCCCGTCAGAAAGCGGGGCCGAAATGACCACAACCAGCCAGAAGCCGGAGGCGTTCGCGCGCGGTGCGCGCATGCTTCGCACCGCGCTCGGCTCGACCATCACCCATTTTCTCGAAGACCCGGCCGTCGTCGAAATCATGCTGAACCCGGACGGCCGTCTCTGGGTAGATCGCCTCTCCGAAGGGCTGGCCGATACGGGTGAGACGCTGTCGCCCGCCGATGGCGAGCGCATCGTGCGGCTGGTCGCTCACCATGTCGGCGTCGAGGTGCATCCGCGCAGCCCGCGAGTCTCCGCCGAGCTTCCTGAGACGGGAGAGCGGTTCGAGGGCTTGCTTCCGCCCGTTGTCGCCGCACCGGCCTTCGCCATCCGCAAGCCCGCCGTCGCGATCTTCACGCTCGACGATTATGTGGCCGCCGGAATCATGTTCGCCGACCAGGCGGCGACGCTACGCGCAGCCGTGATGGCGCGCGCCAATATCCTTGTCGCGGGCGGCACCTCCACCGGCAAAACCACGCTGACCAATGCGCTTCTGGCCGAGGTCGCCAAGACGGCGGATCGCGTCGTCATCATCGAGGATACCCGCGAGCTTCAGTGCGCCGCGCCCAATCTTGTCGCCATGCGGACCAAAGATGGAGTGGCCACGCTCTCGGAGCTGGTTCGCTCTTCGCTACGCCTGCGCCCCGATCGCATTCCCATCGGCGAGGTGCGCGGCTCCGAAGCTCTCGATCTCCTGAAAGCATGGGGAACCGGGCACCCCGGCGGCATCGGCACGATCCACGCCGGGAGCGGCATCGGCGCGCTGCGCCGCCTTGAACAACTCATCCAGGAGGCCGTCGTCACGGTCCCGCGCGCCCTGATCGCCGAGACCATCGATCTCATTGCCGTCCTCTCCGGCCGCGGCTCCGCGCGCCGGCTCGCCGAACTCGCCCGTGTCGAAGGGCTCGGCCCGGACGGCGACTACGCCATCACCCCCGCAACCCTTGACCGCACAGGAGCGCCAACATGATCCGCACCACTATGCGCGTTCGCCGCTATGCCGCGACGGCCGCCGCCTTCACCTACATCAACCTCGTCCTCGTTCCCGCCGCCCATGCCTCCGGCTCGTCCATGCCGTGGGAAGCACCGCTCCAGAAAATCCTCGAATCCATCGAAGGGCCGGTCGCCAAGATCGTCGCCGTCATCATCATTATCGCCACTGGCCTGGCGCTGGCGTTCGGTGACACGTCCGGCGGCTTCCGGAAGCTGATCCAGATCGTCTTCGGTCTCAGCATCGCGTTTGCGGCGTCGAGCTTCTTCCTGTCGTTCTTCTCATTCGGCGGCGGGGCGCTCGTCTGATGGTGGCGGCGCTCGAACAACTCGACGCGGTGCCGGGTTTCACCGTCCCGGTTCACCGGGCGCTGACCGAGCACATTCTGCTCGGCGGCGCACCGCGCGCGCTCGCCATCCTGAACGGCACGCTGGCCGGAGCCGTGGGCCTCGGCCTGCGCCTCTGGCTCGTGGGTCTGCTGATCTGGGTCGTTGGCCATATCGCAGCCGTGTGGGCTGCAAAGCGCGATCCGCTCTTCGTCGAGGTCGGCCGCCGCCACCTGCGCATCCCCGCTCATCTGTCCGTCTGAGGAGGCGCATCGCCATGATGAATCTTGCCGAATATCGCCGCACCGCAACCCGCCTCGCTGACTATCTGCCCTGGGTCGCGCTCGTCGCCGAGGGCGTCGTGCTTAACAAGGATGGCAGCTTTCAGCGCACGGCCCGTTTCCGCGGCCCTGATCTGGACTCCGCGGTCGCTGCCGAACTGGTCGCCGTCGCCGGGCGGCTCAACAACGCTTTCCGCCGTCTCGGATCGGGTTGGGCCATCTTCGTCGAGGCGCAGCGGCACGAGGCGTCGATCTATCCGGCAGACCTGTTTCCCGACGCAGCCGCGGCGCTCCTCGATGCCGAGCGCAAAGCCGATTTCGAGGAGGCCGGCGCGCATTACGTCTCCGGCTACTATCTCACCATCACCTATCTGCCGCCGGCCGAGGACGCCGCGCGCACCGAAGCCTGGCTCTATGAGGGCCGCGAACGCGCTGGCATCGATCCGAAGGAAATCCTGAACACCTTTGTCGACCGCACCAATCGCGTCCTGGCGCTGCTCGACGGCTTTATGCCGGAATGCCTGTGGCTCGATAGCAGCGAGACGCTGACCTATCTCCATTCGACCGTCTCGACCAAACGGCACCGCGTCCGCGTGCCCGAAACGCCGGTCTATCTCGACGCGCTGCTCGCCGACCAACCGCTCACCGGCGGCCTGGAGCCGCGTCTCGGAACGGCGCATCTGCGCGTTCTCACCATTGTCGGTTTCCCAACCGCGACCACACCCGGCATCCTCGACGATCTCAATCGGCTCGCCTTCCCCTATCGCTGGTCGACGCGCGCCATCCTGCTCGACAAGACCGACGCGACCAAGCTGCTGACCAAAATCCGCCGCCAATGGTTCGCCAAGCGCAAAAGCATCGCCGCGATCCTGAAAGAGGTGCTGACCAACGAGGCGTCCGCGCTGGTCGATACCGACGCCTCGAACAAGGCGGCGGACGCCGATCTCGCCCTCCAGGAACTCGGCGCTGACTACGCCGGCCAATCCTATGTCACCGCGACGATCGCGGTATGGGACAACGATCCCCGAATTGCCGACGAGAAGCTTCGCCTCGCCGAGAAAGTCATCCAGGGCCGCGACTTCACGGCCATGACTGAAACGATCAATGCCGTCGATGCCTGGCTGGGCTCATTGCCGGGACATGTTTACGCCAACGTGCGCCAGCCCCCGATCTCGACGCTGAATCTCGCCCACATGATCCCGCTCTCGGCGGTGTGGGCGGGGCCGGAACGGGACGAGCATTTCGGAGCGCCCCCCTTGCTGTTCGGCAAGACCGAGGGCTCGACCCCGTTCCGGTTTTCTCTCCATGTCGGCGATGTCGGTCACACGCTCGTCGTCGGCCCGACCGGCGCCGGCAAATCGGTGCTTCTCGCCGTCATGGCCTTGCAGTTCCGGCGCTACGCCGGTGCCCAGGTCTTCGCCTTCGACTTCGGCGGTTCGATCCGCGCCGCCGCGCTCGCCATGGGCGGTGATTGGCACGATCTGGGCGGCGATCTCACCGAGGGCGTGGACTCCTCGGTCTCGCTGCAACCGCTCGCGCGCATTCACGACACGCCCGAACGCGCCTGGGCGGCCGACTGGATCGTCGCCATCCTGATCCGCGAGGGCATCGCGATCACCCCCGAGGTGAAGGAGCACCTTTGGTCGGCGCTGACCTCGCTGGCATCTGCGCCGGTCGAGGAGCGCACGATCACCGGCCTCACGGTGTTGCTCCAAGCGAACGACCTGAAGCAGGCGCTGCGACCGTATTGCGTGGGTGGCCCCTATGGGCGGCTACTCGACGCCGAGGCCGAACATCTCGGCTCGGCATCGGTGCAGGCGTTCGAGATCGAGGGACTGATCGGGACTGGCGCGGCACCCGCCGTCCTCGCCTATCTCTTCCATCGCATCGGCGACCGTCTCGACGGCTCGCCGACGCTGCTCATCATCGACGAGGGCTGGCTCGCACTCGATGACGATGCCTTCTCCGGGCAATTGCGCGAGTGGCTGAAGACGCTGCGCAAGAAAAACGCCAGCGTCATCTTCGCCACGCAGTCGCTGTCCGACATCGACAACAGCAACATCGCCCCGGCCATCATCGAGAGCTGCCCGACAAGGCTCCTCCTGCCGAACGAACGCGCGATCGAGCCGCAGATCACGAAGATCTATCGGCGCTTCGGTCTCAACGACCGCCAGATCGAAATCCTCGCGCGGGCCACGCCCAAGCGCGACTATTACTGCCAGTCGCGGCGCGGCAATCGCCTGTTCGAGCTGGGCCTTTCCGAAGTCGGCCTCGCGCTCGCCGCCACCTCCTCCAAGACCGACCAGTCCGAGATCGCGCGCACCGTCGCCGAGCATGGCCGCGAGGGCTTTCTCGCCGCCTGGCTGCGCCTGCGCGGCGCCGAGTGGGCCGCGGACCTCATCCCTGACCTCACGAACCTCACCCCTCAGCAGTCCGAGAAGGAGTAATGACCATGAATACGCTTCGTTCACGCCCGCGCGCGCTATCGCTCGCGGCCTTCATCCTGGCGATACCGCTCGCCGCATCGCCGGTGCTGACCGCGCCAGCGCACGCGCAATTCGGCTTCGGCGGTATCGTCTATGACCCTACCAACTACGCCCAGAACGTCCTGACGGCGGCGCGTTCCCTCGAGCAGATCAACAACCAGATCCGCTCGCTTCAGAACGAGGCACAGAGCCTCATCAACCAGGCCAAGAATCTGGCGAACCTGCCATACTCGGCGCTCCAGCAGATTCAACAGAACGTCCAGCGCACCCAGCAGCTCCTCGGCCAGGCGCAGAACATCGCCTTCGACGTCCAGAACGTCGATCGGATGTTCCAGCAGCAATATGGCAGCGTCGCACTGTCGTCGTCGGACGCCAAGCTCATCACCGACGCTCGCTCGCGCTGGCAGAACACCGTCGGCGGTTTGCAGGACGCCATGCGCATTCAGGCCGGCGTCGTCGGCAATATCGACAGCAATCGTACGCAGATGTCGAACCTCGTCAGCCAGAGCCAGGGCGCGCAGGGTGCGTTGCAGGCGACACAGGCCGGCAATCAGCTTCTCGCGCTGCAATCGCAGCAGCTCTCCGACCTGATCGCGCTGATCTCCGCCAACGGCCGGGCCACGGCGCTGACTGACGCGGAGCGCGCGGCGGCGGCCGATCAGGGCCGAGAGCAGCGCCGCCGCTTCCTTACGCCGGGCGCGGGCTATCAGCCCGGCAATGCGCAGATGTTCGGTAACGGCAACTGAGATCGCGGTCATGGACGGCAAGATGCTGGCCCGGTTGGGCGCCATCGTTTTCGTATCGTTCGCCATCACAGCGACGGCGATCGAGATGACCCGGAAGGATGCGGCCCCTGAAACGGAGCGCACCCACGCTGTCGAACCCAAGCGCGATGCGCTCCGCGAAGGGCAGCGCCGGTGCCAGCAGCTTGGCCAGGCAGCGGCGAGCGATACCGACTGCATGCGCATCTGGGCCGAGAGCCGCGATCGCTTCCTCGGTCGCCCCCCGGCGCCTGCCGTCCCGACAACAGAAGGACGGTGAACCATGGGCGGCGCAGGTGTCATCGACAATTTCCTCGGGGTCTTCACCTCCTACATCAACAGCGGGTTCGGACTGCTCGGCGGCGAGGTCGCGTTCATCGCCACAACGCTGATCGTCATCGATGTGACGCTTGCCGCCCTGTTCTGGAGCTGGGGCGCGGAAGACGACATCATCGCCCGGCTGGTGAAAAAGACGCTCTTCGTCGGCGTCTTCGCCTATCTCATCGGCAACTGGAACAACCTCGCCAAGATCGTCTTCGACTCGTTCGCGGGCCTCGGCCTCAAGGCTTCCGGCACCAGCTTCACCGCACAGGATCTGATGCGACCCGGCAAGGTCGCGCAGACCGGGCTCGACGCCGCGCGCCCCTTGCTCGAATCCATCTCCGACCTGATGGGCTGGATCGCGTTCTTCGAGAACTTCATCCAGATCGCCTGCCTGCTGTTCGCCTGGGCGTTGGTGCTGCTCGCCTTCTTCATCCTCGCGATCCAGCTCTTCGTTACCCTGATCGAATTCAAGCTGACGACGCTGGCGGGCTTCGTCCTCATTCCGTTCGGCCTGTTCGGCAAAACCGCCTTCATGGCCGAGCGCGTGCTGGGCAATGTCGTCTCATCCGGCATCAAGGTGCTGGTGCTCGCCGTCATCATCGGCATCGGCTCAACGCTGTTCAGCCAATTTACGGCCGGCTTCGGCGGCGCAACGCCCACCATCGACGACGCCATGGTGATTGTCCTTGCCGCGCTATCGCTGCTCGGGCTCGGCATCTTCGGCCCCGGCATTGCTGCCGGTCTTGTCAGCGGCGGACCACAACTCGGCGCCGGTGCAGCGGTTGGCACCGGGCTTGCCGTCGGTGGCGCGGCACTCGCAGCTGGTGGCGCGGCAGGCCTTGCCCTGAAGGGAGGAGCGGCTGCGATGTCCGGCGGCGCTGCCGCCGTGCGGGGCGGGGCAGCAGCGGCAGGCGGAGCCGCCGCGGCCTACAGCGTCGGCTCGCTCGGCCAGTCCGGCGCAGCCGGTGTCGCCTCTGGTCTCGGCGGTGTCGCCCGCGCGGCCGGAGCAGCCACCGTATCACCCCTGAAACGTGCGACGGCGCGCGCCGCCGAAGGCGTCAAGTCCAGCTTCTCCAAAGGTGCGAAGGCAGGCTTCGGGGCGACGGGCGGCTCCTCGACCATGAGCACGATACCCGGCTCAGGCTCCGCAGGCGACGCCGCCGCCGCCGCGCCCCGCGACGGTCCGCCCGATTGGGCCAAGCGCATTAAGCGCCATCAGTCCCTCAGCCACGGAGCCACCCTCGCAGCGCATGCCGTCAAATCCGGCGACAGCCATGGCGGCGGCTCTTCCGTCAATCTCTCCGAAAGTAACCGCTCATGAGCCTCTTCAAACGACCCGCCGCCCACTATGGGAAATCGCCCGAACCCGAAACACCCTATCAGCGCGCAGCGCAGGTCTGGGACGATCGCATCGGTTCGGCCCGCGTCCAGGCCAGGAACTGGCGCATCATGGCCTTCGGCTCGCTGTTCCTGTCGGCCGGCTTCGCCGCCGCGCTGGTCTGGCAGTCGGCGCGCGGCACCGTCGTTCCCTGGGTGGTGCAGGTCGATCGACTCGGCCAGGCACAGTCCGTTGCACCAGCGTCGGCCGACTACCGGCCGACCGATCCGCAAGTGGCCTGGCATCTTGCCCGCTTCATCGAGCAGGTCAGAAGCATCCCGGCCGATCCGATCATCGTGCGCCAGAACTGGCTGCGCGCCTATGACTGGACCACGGATCGCGGCGCCGGTGCGCTCAACGACTATGCCCGCACCAACGATCCCTTCACCAAGGTCGGCAAACAACAGATCGCCGTCGAGGTTTCGAGCGTCATCCGCGCATCGGCGGATTCCTTCCGCGTGGCCTGGACCGAGAAGCGTTACGAGAATGGCCAGCTCGCGGGCACGGAGCGATGGACCGCCATCCTCACCATCGTCGTCCAGACGCCGCGCGACGCAGACCGGCTGCGCGCCAATCCGCTCGGCATCTACATCAACGCCATCAACTGGTCGCGGGAGATGTCCCAATGAGCACGTCTCTGCGCATGTACGGCTCTCCGGCTTTCCGTAAATCCGCTTTGGCGATGATGCTGCTCTCGGCAACGATGCTGGCGGGCTGCGCGACCTTCAAACCACCCACCATCAGCTACGACAGTGACGTGCCGCCGCTCCCAGCGGTGCCGGCGGCGGTCACGGAACAGCCGCCGCGTCCGCTGCACACGCCTCCTGCCTGGACGGTCGCGCATGGTGGAACCGCCGCGAATACGCCGGGCGGCCGCGTGGAAAACGCCAATGCTGCGGCGCGTGTCGAACCGCGACGCGAGGGCTATTATAACGCCATCCAGATCTATCCCTGGAGCGAAGGCGCGCTTTACCAAGTCTATGCCGCGCCCGGCCAGATCACCAACATCGCGCTCGAGCCTGGCGAAAGCCTGACCGGCGCAGGTCCAATCGCCGCCGGTGACACCGCCCGCTGGATCATCGGTGATACCGAAAGCGGTTCCGGCCTCTCGCGCCGCGTCCACATCCTCGTCAAACCGACGCGCCCCGACATCACCACGAACCTGGTCATCACGACCGACCGCCGCATCTACATGCTCGAGCTGAGGGCGGAGACGAAACCCTATATGCCGGCCGTTGCCTGGGCTTATCCCGCGCTACCGGCATCGCAACGTGGAACGGTCCCGGCGACGCCTATCATTCCCGCTGCCGGCGCCCGTCACTACCGCTACGGCCTCACCGGCGACACGCCGCCCTGGCGGCCGGTCGCCGTCTATGACGACGGCAGGCGTGTGTATGTCGAATTTCCACGCGGCATCGCTCAAGGCGAGATGCCGCCGATCTTCGTCCTCGGCACCGACGGCGAGCCGCAGCTCGTCAACAGCCGCATCTACCAAAACATCCTGATCGTTGACCGCATCTTCGGAGCCGCCGAACTGCGCCTCGGCAGCGGCAAGCAGCAGCAGACCGTCAGGATCGTGCGAACCGATGGGAAACCTGCATCATGAGCGACACCGACCACGACAATGCCGAACCGCTGGATCAATCGACCCCCGCCGTCGATACGTCATCATCCATGCGTCTGCGGGCGGAACCTCCGCGTGTCACCCGGCTGTCGCGCAAAGTGCTCGCCGGCGTCACCGCGGTTGCCCTCGTCGGCATCGGCGGCTCTCTCATCTACGCGCTCCAGACCCGAGATCCCGGCAAGAGCGCCGACGAACTCTATTCGACCGACAACCGCACCACGGCCGACGGCCTGGCCGGCCTGCCACGCGATTACACCGGCCCGGTCCTCGGCCCGGCGCTGCCTGGAGACCTCGGCCGCCCGATCGTCAGCGCGCAAAATCAGGGGCATCCTGTCGTGCCGCCCGCCATGGCGGCGCCGGGGCCTGATCCCGAGGAACAACGTCGCCTCGCCGAATTGGAGGCCGCTCGCACCAGCCGCGTGTTTTTCCAGGCTGGTCCGGCCGCAACCTCGGCGACCGCTGGCTCGAATGTCCCGGGATTTGCCGGCGTGGGAGCTGGCACACAACCAGGTGCCGAGACGGCTCAAGATCGACAACTCGCGTTCCTCAATGCTCCCGTCGACCGCCGCACCATTGCGGCCGACCGCATCATGGCGCCAGCATCGCCCTATGTCCTCCAGGCGGGCGCGGTCATCTCGGCCGCCCTCATCACCGGCATCCGCTCCGATCTGCCTGGACAAGTCACCGCGCAGGTGACGGAGAACATCTACGATAGCCCGACCGGGCGCATCCTCGTCATCCCGCAGGGCACGCGGATCATCGGCCAGTACGACAATAGCGTCCAATACGGGCAGAGCCGCGTGCTTCTCGTCTGGAACAGGATCATTCTCCCGAACGGCCGATCCATTGTGCTCGAACGCCAGCCCGGCGCCGATACCCAGGGCTATGCCGGTCTGGAAGACGGCGTCGATTACCATTGGTGGGACCTCGCCAAAGCGGCGGGGCTCTCGACGCTTCTGTCAGTCGGATCCGAGCTTGCCATCGATGACCAGGACCGGCTCCTGCGCGCCATCCGCAATGGCGGCCAGGACACGATCAACGATGCCGGTCAGCAGATCGTTCGGCGCCAGCTCAACGTCGCGCCGACACTGACGATCCGGCCCGGCTTCCCTGTCCGCGTGATCGTCACCCGCGATCTCGTCCTCGAACCTTACGGAGGCTGACATGACGAAATTGAAGCTCGGCCCGATCGCCGAGGAAAAGCCGGTGAAGGCCACGCTGGAACTGCCCGCGTCGCTTCACCGGGATCTCGCAGCATATGCCGAGCTGCTGGGAAGGCAGACCGGTCAGCCCGTGCGCAATCCCGTCCAGTTGATTGTACCGATGCTGGAGCGCTTCATCGCCACCGATCGCGGGTTCGCCAAGGCCCGGCGCACGAAGCCCGCGGGCGATGCCAGTTCATAAATCCACGCCCTGACGACGCGCCATCATTTTCGCCATGCTGACAAAGCGCCTGAGCGCCGGATTGTCGTTCTTTGGCGACCACACGCCGTTGAAGGGAAGGATCTCACCCGCGATCGGTCGATAGCAGATGCCCGGCACATAAGCCGCTGTCGTCGCTTCGCTCGTGACCGTAAGTCCGCTGCCGATCGCGACGAGCGTCAGCAGATTGTCGCGCCCGACAAGCTGCGCCTGAATCTTCGGGTGATGGCCGAGATCGGCGACCCGCTGGACCAGATAATCATGGACCTCCTGGCCCGGCGGTACATCGCTGACGATGAAGGTCTCGTGCGCCAGATCATGCCACTTCACCTCCTCCTTCCGGGCAAGGGCGTGTGCTTCCGGCAGCACCACGAAAACACGTTCCGACCAGAGGTAGGTGGTCTCGCATCGCGGCCACTCCAACGTCCCCGTCAGAAAGGCGATGTCCAACCGGAACTGCCGGATCGCGGCGACATGCTCCGCGGGATTGCCGTCAGCAACCTCGACATGCACGCCGGGGTGCTCTGCCGCGAAGGTCCGGAGAAGATCTTGCAGGAACCCCGAGGCCAGGGACGAGAAGATCCCCACGCGCAATTGACCTTCTGTGCCGCGACCCACCGCGTCCACGATCTCCGCGCCTTCATTGATGTATCGAAGAACCTTTTGGGCTTTCGACAAAAGCCGCTGTCCGGCAACGGTCAAGCATACACCGCCACTGTGACGGTGAAACAGTGCCGAGCCGAGCCCGTCTTCCAGGTCGCGTATCCGGCGGCTGATGGTGGACTCCTGTACGCCCAACGCTACGCCCGCCTTGCGGAAACTCCCATGCTCGGAAGCCGCCACGAAATACCGCAGATGTCGAAAATTCATACTCACACCTGGAAATCGTCCGGGGAGCCCCCTTATCCCGAATGCCTGACAAAGACGCTGCGAGGCTTGTCAAAGCGATTTCCCAGCGTGGCGACAAAGTTCGTCGGCGCACCCCGGCCATACCAGAGAGCGCCGACCGGCTATCACTCTACGGATTTCTCTATGAATCCAAGTGTATTGGCATTCTCGACCAGCGTCCGAACCTTGGCGCGATCGAGACCGTCCGGCACTTCGGCGTCAATCTCGAGCCGGATCTTCACCTGGCTGCCCGGCAACGTGGTGAGTTGCTCGACGATTGCTTCGACGATCTGATGGATGTCTCGGGCCGGACGCTCCGGTGAGATCATCACGGCGCCGGAGAAGCGCGTCGGCTTCTTTTCCGGTTGCGGAGCCGAGGGCACGTCATCCGCAGGCCGCCCATCAGGCGCCGGTGTGCTGCCGCCGGTTCCTGGGGTAGTGTCGCCGGACCCAGGCTGCACGGGAGCCGGACGATGCGCCTCGGCCACCTCTGGCCTCACGATGACGCTATCGCCGTCGATCACGACCACGGCGCTTACCGCGCGCTCGATCGCCAGCCCCAGATAGGTGTCCGACTTCTCGTCCCATCGCTCTGCATAGGCGAAGGGGCCAGGCAACATGCCGTTCACGGCAGCCTGCACAGCCTTGATCAGGACGCCCTGATCCTTGATGCGCGGCAGATAGATGTAGCGGTTGAGATATTCCCGTAGATCTTTCAGCGACAACCACGGCTTGTCGTTCCAGATATATTTCTGGAGGTCACGGTCGAGGCGCGACGGCCCTAATTCCGTGAGCAGGCCCTCCTCGGCCACCAACTTCTTGCTGACCCGCGCCAACAAACCGTCCTGAGCCGGGATTTTGCCCGATACCCACTCCCAATCGGCTTGGGCGCTCTCCTGGGCGGGATAATGGAGATAGCACCACGCCTCCTTCAGGCGGGTCTTCATCGTCTCGTTCGCTTCGGCCAGTTTCGTCTTGGCCAACGCGCTATCGCTCTGGGTAAGGTTTAACCGCTCCGTGTCGCGGACGATCTCCCCCCAGGCCAGCGAAGCACGAACAGCGTCTTTCAGATGATCGAGCTGACGGCTTTCCGCGGCAATGAACACCAGCATGTTGCGATAGACGCGCGGCGTGCTGCCGCGCTGCGTGAGAATGTCCTTGGCCTCGACCAGCGCGTCAGAGCCATCGCGGCCATTGTGGGGATATTTGACACCCAGCACGACGGCGCGAACACCGCCGGCTTCATCGGGAACTTCGGCCGACGAGGCTGGCGCGACCTGCACGGCATCGAAATGCCCGCGATCGGCAAGGCCGTTCACATATCTTCCGAGTTCCGCATCGATCGTCACATCGACCAGCGCTGCCTCGATCTGCGCGGCCTTATCTGCCGCGATACGATTGAGGCTCGCCGACATCGAGTACCAGTACCGGCCAAGATCGGCGTGCATGAACTTGGCCTGGTTGGTCAGCCGCCTGAGCGCATCGCCGAAGATCGTCGGGCGTT
Organism: Shinella sp. HZN7; assembly: GCF_001652565.1. NCBI lineage: Bacteria > Pseudomonadati > Pseudomonadota > Alphaproteobacteria > Hyphomicrobiales > Rhizobiaceae > Shinella > Shinella sp. HZN7. The sequence continues at coordinate 4,589,890 of NZ_CP015736.1, forward strand.
CGCCAGGCTGTACGACGCCGAGGTTGATCTGCTTGTCGTCGAGACCGGTGTTCTGTTGCTGCGCCGTGGGCGCGGTGCCCATGAAGATCGCGCGCGCGACGCGCCGCGTCGCCGAATAGCGGTTCAGGTTGGGCGCCGACTGATCGACCTTGTAGGGCGTGGACGTCGTGCCATCGACATCGCCGGCGATGATCGCCTGCCAACTCACGTCAAGATAATGGAGCAGTTCCGGCTCCACGCGCGGCGAACTTACCGCCACGCTGCCGGGCATGATCATCACCGACGGATCGGCATTCATCCATAGCTCGTGAATGGCCTGCGCCATCAGGCGGAGCACGCCGCGTGTGCGCTGGAACTTTTCGAGCGAACCCCAGCTCGTATAGAGCTGGTCGAACAGCTCGGGGTGGATTGGATACGCCTTCTCCAGCTTGCGCCGGTAATCCTCGTCCGCGCAGCCTTGCGGGAAATCGTTGGCGTTCTCGCGGTAGAGCTTGGCGAACTGCTTCAGCGTGTTGTCACGGTGATGGAACTTGTCGCCGGGGATGTCCTTGAACAGCCGCCGCCTGACGATCTCATAGCTCTCCTCCTGGCTCGCCGGCCGCCACGAGGACTCCACGCGGCTAAAGGTCTGCTTGAGACGCGCCAGCGCTTCCTGACCGCCTTCGCCGCCAACCTCGATCTGCGAGGCCGGCAAAGATGCGACTAGCAGTGTACCGGGGCTGGCCTTGACCGCCTCGGTCAGCGACTGGACGAAGGACAGGTTGGCATCGAACGACCCCGAGGGCAGCCCCTCAACCTTGTAGATCTGACGTAGGTAAGCGACCCATTCGTCGATCAGGATCAGGCAAGGCGCATATTTCTTGAAGAGCGCCTCCAGCAGATTCGAGCCCGGTGCGATGCCGCTGGCGTCGTTCTCCGCCACCATGGCGAAAGCGTCGGCGCCGCCGAGCTGCCAGGCGAGTTCACCCCATGTCGTGCGAATCTTGCGGTCGCCCTCGGCGTGGAGCACGTCCTGCGGTCCACGCGATGTGCCGACGAGCACGGCGCGGTTGATGGCATTCGGCACGCTGAGCCCCTGCTTCTCCAGCAGTTGATCGAGGCCGGAAAGGTCCTGGACCGGGGTCGGCCCCGCCATGTGATAGAGCGCCAGCATCGAGTGGGTCTTGCCGCCACCAAAGTTGGTTTGCAGTTCGACGACGGGATCGCCGCCGCTGCCGGACAGCCGCTTCGCAGCACCGACCAGCAGGGTGCTCAAGCCCTCCGTCAGATAGGTACGGCTGTAGAACTGACGCGGATCGCGGTATTCCGGCGGCGCGCTCCCCGAATGCACCTTGGCGAGGTCGGCCGCGAACTCCGCCTGCTGGAACTCGCCGGTGGCGACATCCTGGTGTGGCTCGACGATTTCGCGCCACGGCAGCAGTCCCGCCACGGTCTCGACAGAAATCTCAAGACGCTGGGTTTTCCGCCGTTCCTCGTTGCGCTGAAGCTCGGTAAACTTCGTGCGCAGGATGGTGTCGCGCATCTTGCCGAGCTGCTCGGCTGTCTCGCCGGCGCTGATTGCCTCCATCAGACGCCGCATGGAATCGAGCGCGCGTTCGGCGTCGTCGTAGGTGAAGGTCTCGTTGTGCGAGAGCTTGTTGCGGACGTCGCCCAGTTCATTGACCAGCGACCGTTCGGCGCGGCCGAGAACCGCCTTGAACGCCTCGCTCCAGAAGCGGTCCATCGCGTTGAACAGCGCGGCCTGGTCCCAACCAACCTCACCGTTGCTGTTGGGGCGCAGGTTCGGCAGCTTCTCCAGAACCTGGACCTGCCAGTGCCCCTTGAGCGAGGTTTCGAGCCGCTTTTCAACGAAGGGGATCAGCGCCGCAGGCAGCAGCTCCATACCCTCAAACACATATTGGCGCGTACTTTTTGCCACGTCCCGTTCCCCCTTAAATTTCCAGCCGGATCTGACGATCGCCGCGCGTATCGTGGATGGCCGCGGCCGCCTTCGTCAGCTCGGCCCAATCGGCGATCAGGGCGTTGTAGGCCGTGGCCTCCTTCGCATCCTTCCGCTTGTTGGCGCTGATGTCGTAGAGGCAGTAGGCGAGATCCTTCACGGCCTCGGCCTGGGTGTTGATTTTCTTGAGCAGAACAGCGGTGTCGTGGGAAATACCGTCCTTCTCATGCTGCCGGACCAGATGCTGGAGGCACTCCCACACCGTCAGGTGACGGTCCTCCTCCGGGTTCCAATCGTCGTCGAGTTCATCACGCGCGAGTATGCGGACCTTGCCGGCGGCGCTTTCGACGATCCCGGCATGCTTGACGCTTTCGACCGAAATTCCGCGCGCCCGGGCGAGATTGTCGGCGACACCATAGTCTCCTTTGCCGTTCCCGTTCTGCTCGAACCAGGTGATGGCGAAGCGCGTGTCTGGATCGAACTCACCCTGGATGCCACCAAGGTACTCGTCGAGTTCCCGATTGATGAGTTGGAGCGCCGTCTTCACGCTCATCGGGCTATCGTCGGACTCCAGCACAGCCTTGTAACGCGAGAAGACGCCCATACCAGGACCGATGGCCGATTGCGGCATATCCGCCGGCGCGATACTTGCCGCCTGAAGTTCGGCGATCGCCGGAGGCAGTTCGCGTTTCAGGGCGCGAATGAACTCCGCCCGGGTAACGACCTCCGCTGTGGCTTCCTTCTTGCGGCAGACGAGGACGACTGAGTTGGCGAGAGCATTGGTGCCCACGGCGATCATACGCCCTGGCTTTTCTGTTCGGAGCGGCCACGTTCCGACGACAGAAAAACCTGCATCCATGACGGATTGCACAAAGGTCGCCCAACCAGTTGAGCTAATTCCCTCAAGCTCAATCTCACTTTGTTTAAAGGCATAATATATAGTTGTCGGGCACTCACTATTTCCATTCTTGGCCATTCGAGCGATCGCCCGACTCATCCCATCAAGGAAGAAATCGTCGGCGGCATCCCGCCCCCCATGCCGATATGGGGTCGCTACCAACTCATCCGCCTTTGGCGTAACAAGTAGAGAAAATAGATCAGGAAACGTGCTCCGCAGAGCAGGCTTCATCCAACAAAAAAAGAAGTCGGATAGATCTGCATATCCAATGTTGTCGTAGTAAGGTGGGTCCGTCGAAATTACACATCCAGGTGTATAAGCCGCAGATTGCGCATCACTCTGCATTACCTGAGATTTTTGGCTGCCCGCTCCAAGAGTCTCGAACCCCTTGACCATTCTCGTGAAGAGGCTGTGATAGCTCCCACTAGATTCGCTGAAGACATTCACTTCGGCAAAATCCCAGGTCATTGGCAGAGACTGTCGGGAAAAAGTTGACCTCATCTGCTGATTCGGGCTGTTCCACCCACAGATAGTCGAGCAATGATTGGCTACCTGACCCACCAAGAAACCGAGATAAATACTTACAGCCTCGGCATAGGCTTTCGCGGCCTTGCCTCCATCGCGTAACGGCGTAGGTTCGGTCGAAAGGCCAGCGTTAACTGCATCAATCTCAATTTGCGTCCGCGCCGCATGCACTAGCTCGCTCAGCGTATTCAGAGCGACAAGCTGCCTATTTGTAAACAGGTCTCCGAAGGTGGTAAGCCCGTAATCTACCGTCCAAAAATTTCGCGGATCGTTGGGAAGACTGGTATCGGGCTTCCAGTCCGGATTTGCCGAAAGCGCGATAGAGACTTGCTCTTGCGACGGTGCGGTATAGGCACGCCCACGACTACCCTCGGCCACGACAGCCAAAAGTGTTTGACCCATCCGCCCGCTTTGGCCCACTCGCTTGACATAGTCGGGAGTTATCGCGGTGTCCGACATAATGCAGCGGAAGTTTGCACCCCGCCCAGCTTTAGTTCCTTCCTTCGCTAATGCGATCTCAGCCTTCGCTCCGCCTTGATGTATTCTATAGTCAATCGTCTTCGACGTTCGATCTACAACCGGCTCGATCCAGGCTTCTTTTCCCGGTTTCGCGCTAAGCAGGAAGCTCGACGCGATCGGCACATGCACATCCGAGAACGCTGGGTCTGGACTTGGCACAGTCCGCGCCCAGATCCACGCAATCACCGTTGCTTTTCCGCCGCCGTATTCCTTCGGTAGGTCCACTTGAGGATAAAGGTGCCCGATGCGTTCCCACGCTTTCTCCCGCATCCATTCGCCATAAAATTTGACGTCTTCAGCCAGTCCTTCGGCATTGCGGTAGAACTGCCGATCCTTCGCGCCGGGATGGATCGGTTCCTTGTCCTTGAACTTCGGTGGGATCTCGATCATCGCCTTGCCGATCATCACCGCGACCGGGTTCAGGTCCGATCCATAGGCGGGCAGGCCGAGGCGCTGCGCCTCCAGAGGTATCGACCCACCTCCCGAGAACGGGTCATAGACCGACGGCAACTCGCCGCCCCAGCTCTTACGGATTTCAGCGCGAGCGCGCTCCAGCACCTCCTCGTTGGTCGAGTTCTCCCACTTCACAAGATCCTCGATAATGGCGAAGAGCCGTTTGCGTTCGATCTCAACCGCGACTTCTTCAAGCTCTGGTTCGGGGGCGCTCACTGCCATGCCCTTGGCCGACGCTTTGCTCAGCCCCCATGCTTTCACTCGCCCAGGCAGCTCTGCTTCCGCCTGCTTGCGCAAGTGCGGATCAGACAACAATTCATCCACACTCGATGATGGGTCATCTACCAACTGCGCAAACAATACCGCTCGACACGCCGCCAACGGCCGCCGCGCCCACCAAAGATGCAACGTCGAGGGATGCCCATGCCTGATCGACTTCTCTCGCGCCGATGCCGCGTTAATCACTTCAAGCGGGATGGCGACTTCGATAAGTTTCTTTTTCATTTTCTTAATTCGTCCAACTTGGATGCATCGTCGCTGCTGATCTGGAAAAAATTCTGCGGAGGATGGAAATTAAAAACGCTGCAAACCTCCGCAGCCGTAATCGCACTGGAAAAAAGGTTGGGGAAACCAATACGAATCACGCCAACACTGTCAGTGTTCTCCAGATATTTTTTTAGCTCTTGAATATCTATGGCACCGTCGGAGGCCATATTCAGCGCATCAGTGGATGAAATACGTTTTATATCGACAACTTCCGCCCATCCAACAATCGCACTCGTCGGCGTACCGACATAGAGATAGACACGTCTGGGCCTAGAGAGCGGAACACGCTTGCGAAAGAAAACTTTGACTCTTCCACTCGTTATTGGTTCCAGCCACTTTCCTTTGAAGGAATATACGACACTTCCTTCTTGCTCGGATGCTTTCAACATAGCCCGATCTCCGTCTGGCAGAGTTTTGTTATCTTCTCGTGGATGAGGCTGGCGCGTTTGTCGAGAAACGCAGGAAGCGGTCGGCACGCCGACCATAGCGGCGCGCCTGCATCGACCAGTCTGGCCGCCTCGTAAATTGCTCTGGCACCTTTGCGGGGCAGGGCGAACCAGCAGCGATGCGATGTTCCCGACGGCCGCATCCCCCCGTCTTTCGCGCTGTCGAGAACGAAGCCGGTCCAAGGATCGGCGATGAACAGGCCCGAGGTCATCCTCATTGCGGTGCCTCCGCGCGCTCGAGCAGGCGCCGGAGATCAAACTGGATCGCAGTCTCAAGGAACGACGGTTCCCGTTCCACGAGCGGGCCGCGCACATAGCGCGGCGCGTGAGCGGAGCCTGCGTTGACGGAGACGATCGCCAGAATGAACTTCTCCGGCTCGTGCAGCGAAGTAATGACCTCCTGGCGCGTGACCATCACGCTGTCCGCGCCGTCGATGCGCCCCTTGACCTCGATGAAGCGCAGATGCCCCGACCTCGGATCGTGGGACGCGATGTCGTAGCCAATCTTCTGGGCGGAGACGTCGGCCGGCTCGTTGCCCAGCGCGCGTTCGGCCGCCATGACAGCGGTCATCGCCGCAAGCTCGATCTCGCGGCGCGCGGCCGGATCTTCTGCAAAATGGTTCGGAATGCTCGGCGCCTGGCGCTGTTGCAGCAGCCCCCGGGGGATGACGACCATGCCGCCCCGCACACGCGGGGGCTGCGACGAGATGAAACGCTCCCGCTCAAGCTGGTCCATGCGTCGCTTTTGCCGATCCGCCAGGTCTTCGGCGCGGCGCTGCGCGTTCTGCCAGTTCACCCGCGTCTTCTTGCCGGCGCGCTCCTCCTCCTTCAGCTCGAAGGCGCGCGAGTCCCAGTAATTGATCTCCTTCTTGAGGCGTGCGCGTACCTCCTGCTCAACCTTTTCGATCTCGGGCAGACGCCGCGCCTTGACCTCGGCGACATGGCCTTGGGCCAGTTCGACTGTCGCAAACCGGATCGCGGCCTTCTCCAGATCAGTGGTCAGCCAACTCTCGTCCAGAAGGTCCCGCACGCTGGCGACCTCTTCCGGCGTTGCCGGCCGCAGATTCAAATGCGGCGCGATGCCGGCGTTGACGGTGTTTCCCGCCTTGTCGATCGCAGCGAACTGGAGCCGCTGCGAGATCACATGCGGCTTGCCTGCGCTGGTGACGCGGCCGTCCTGGACAACATGTTCCAGCAGGAAAATCGCCGACAGCGCATCACCGGCATCCGTGTCGTCGACCAGGATCGCGCCCTGCCGCATGATCTGCTCATATTGCTCGCGGATCATGCTGATCACGGCTTCGAGCAGCGGATGGCCGGGACAAACGAAGGCGGCGACCGGCTGCTGGTTGATCTTGTCCTTCTCGAAGCAGATGCGCTCATACTGCGTCTGGAGGGGGGCACCGGTTCCGATCTGGCGATCCCGCTCGCGGATGCGCACAGGAACATGCGTGACCTCCCAACGCCCTTCCTCCCGGCGTTTGATCTTGCCACCCAGATGCTGGAACGCTTCGACGAAGAAGCTCTGGATGTGGTGGGGCTGTAGGCGCAGCGCCTCGGCGCGCTCCATTTCGAGCCGCAATTCCTCGACCCTCGCTTCCGGCATGGTGTCGTTGGTCAGGGCGCGGCGGCGCAGCAGCTCGAGCAAGTGCGCCTGATCGACCGCACCATCGACCTGCTGGAAAAGACGCGCTTTCACGTCCTCCTGCTCGCCATACTGGATCGCCTCGAACAACAGATCCTTCAGCGCCACGCCGTCGAACAATTCGCCGAGCACGTCATAGACACGGCCGCCCAGCGCCTCGCGCGCAGCTTCCAGTTTCTCCAGCAGCCGCGCGTAAACCTCGCCTTCGCGCGTATCGGCCGCGACGAGATTCCAGAGGTGGCAGACCTCCATCTGGCCGATGCGGTGGATGCGGCCGAACCGCTGCTCGATCTTGTTCGGGTTCCACGGCAGGTCGTAATTGACCATGAGATGGCCGCGCTGGAGGTTCACGCCTTCGCCTGCCGCGTCGTTGGCGATCAGGACCAGCATGTCCTTGTCCTGCATGAAGCGCTCGACGACCTTTCGCCGCTCTTCGCGCGACACGCCGCCGTGGATCACCTCGACGGCCTCGGGGTTGCCGAGCCGCGCCCGCACCTTGTCGAGCAGGTAGTGCAGCGTGTCCTTGGGCTCGGTGAAGATGATCAGCTTGCGGCGATTGCCGGCCGCGTCGATCATCAAATCGTCGTCGAGAATACGATTGAGCTGGCTCCATTTCGTGTCCACGCCCGAGCGCAGCACGCCGAGCGCCATCGTCTCCAGCCCCTTCAGGGTCTCGACTTCCAGGGCGAGTTGCTCGACCGTCTCGGCCGTCGTCGCGCCCGTCGAGATCAGATCCTCAAGCTCGTCGATCTCCTCCTGGCCATACTCCTCGATGTTCCGCAGCATGTCGGCATTGATCGCGGGTTCCGATGCGCCGGCCCTGCGGCCCTTGGCGGCAAGGCGCGCTTCGCCCAGCTCGTTTTCCAGCCGTTCCCGGCGGCGCTTGAGGGACTGATAGATGGCGGCCGGCGACGAGGCGAGACGCCGCTGAAGGATCTGCAAGGCGAAACCGACATTGTTGCGCTTCTTCCCATCGCCCTCGGCGAAGCGCTGCACGCGGTTCATCTCGGTGCGCACATACTCGGTGACAGCGGTATAGAGCGCGGCCTCCCCTTCCGAGAGCTGATACTTGACCGTGCGCGCCCGCCGCTCGGGGAATAGCGGCCGACCATCGAACTTGAGCAGTTCCTCCTTGGTCAACCGCCGCATCATGTCCTCAGTGTCGGCATAATGGACGCCATCGCGGAACCGGCCCTCGAACCGATCGCCATCGAGGAGTGCCATGAAGAGCTGGAAATCCTCTTCCTTGCCGTTGTGCGGCGTCGCCGACATCAACAGCAGATGGCGGCAAACCTGGCCCAGCTTCTGGCCAACCTGATAGCGCCGCGTATATTTGACCTCCCCGCCGAAATAGGTGGCCGACATGCGGTGGGCTTCGTCGCAGATAATCAGGTCCCATTCGCGCGCGCTCATGAGCTTCTCCTGAAGCTCCTCGTTGCGCGCCAACACGTCGAGACGCACGATCAGCCGATCCCGATCGCTGAATGGATTGCCCGACCGCGAGTTCTCGATCATGTCGCGGGAGAGGATGTCGAACTCGAGATTGAACTTCTGCCCGAGTTCGTCCTGCCATTGCTCGACCAGGCTGCCCGGCGCGACGACGAGGCAGCGTTCGAGATCGCTGCGGGCGATCAGCTCCTTCATCAGCAACCCGGCCATGATCGTCTTACCGGCGCCGGGATCGTCAGCGAGGAGGAAGCGAAGCGGCTGCCGCGGCAGCATCTCGCCATAGACCGCCGAAATCTGGTGCGGCAGTGGATCGACCAAACTGGTGTGGATCGCCAGATACGGGTCGAAATAATGCGCCAGCTTGATGCGGTTGGCTTCCGTCACCAGGCGTAGCAACGCGCCATCAGCATCGAACGACCAAGCCCGCCCGCTCTGCTCGACCTCAAGCCGGTGCTCGTCGTCCCGGTAAAGAACGGCCTCCGCCACCGTGCCATTGTGATCGCGAAAAACGACGCTGATCGCCTGATCGCCGATCCAGTCCACCGAGACCACATGCACAGCCTGCGCCGAGGCAATGCCCCGCACGGATGCGCCGTTCTTTATCTCTTCAAGCCTTGCCGCCATTGCTCGGCGCCCCCCGATTCTCTCATAGCTGAAACTCCGCCTTCTCAAGCGCAGCCTCAGTTTCTTTGCGGTTTATCGTCACGATATGCTGTGTATGAGCGCTCTGTTTCGCAGCGTCACCAAGCAAGCCCAGGCGCTTCAAAACATAAAAGAGCATAGCGTAGCGGACCGAGAGCACGCCGTTTCCCTGGTCCAACCCATAATCCTTGGCGACGACATTCTTCTGGCTCGCCGTGAGTGCTGGATGCGGGCCGATGACGACATCGAAATAGTTGTTCCAAAGCCAGTCCTGCACGCCCGGTGCGCCCGGCTCGCCCTTCGTGCCAACCTCCAGAATGCGCGGCAGCAGGAAATCCTTGAACTTGTGCTCAAGGTGGCAATAGGCCCGCGCGTGCCAACGGAAGCCGTCATAACCGAAGGCGTGCGGCGTGATCCGGCGCCAGATGGGGTCCGGCCGCACCTTGTTCATCGACTGATAGAAGATGTCGACAGAGACGCCCTCGCGGCTGGCGTCGAGAATCTTGCGCAAGACCTCGATGTCGATGTCCCGCCTGGGGGTCAGCGCGACATCGGCGCTGGGAAGCGCCGCAATCCACGAATCGCTTGCGGGCACGGCCCCTTCGGCAACCGAGCGAAGCTGCGAGAGGTAGATGTAAGGGTCCGGCTCAAGGAAGCGCAGAACGAACTTTTCGGCGGCGACGTAGCGCTTGGCGCGGGTGTCATATTCCATGTTGCCCGGTGCGCGCTCCTGATAGAGCGTCAAATCCTTGGACGCCTGCGGAACCGACACGCCGAACGCCTCCACGAGGTCGGCCCGGTTGATCGAGCCCTCCCAGAACAGCCGGAACTCGATGAATTCGAGTCGGCGCCCCACCCCCCATTTTAACGCCGTCGCGGCCTCTGCCATTGCTTCCGTCTCGTGTAAGTGGGCATAAAAACTATATGGACAATCCATCGTAGTCCGTGTAATTATTATTCCCATTATGGGCTTTCGTCAATGGGCGATCGGACAGGGGCAAGGGGCGGAACATGCAGCGATACAGCTTGGAACGTCAGACCGCTGGCACGACGCCCAGCTCTAAGCAGCACCCGGAAGGAGGGCGGCCATGACCATCGCGTATCGATCCACCCTGGTCGTTCACGGCCGCCTCGCGATGCGGGAGAGCCGGCTGGCCGCAGGCCGTGACGGTCGTCACGGCCTCCAGATCATGTCCTTCGAGCAGGCCGCCGTCCGGCTGGCTGGTGGCTTCGCCCGACCCATCGACGACGAGAGCCTGCGCGCGGCCATCCAGGCAGCCCTGCCCGCAACGCCGATGGGCGAGCTGGAGAGCATCAAGGCTCTTCCCGGCATGATCGACGCGGCGGCCGACACGCTCCACAAAGCCTGGCGCGCGGGCATCGATCTGGCCGCACACGCGGCCGATCATCCGCGGCTCGCCGCCATCGCGCGCCTGGAAGCGACCGTCCTCGACCAGCTTCCGCCCGGCATGATGCGGCCTCTCGACATCGCCGCCGCCGCTACCGCCCGCATCGGTCATGCGCCGACGGTCCTCGGCCCGATGGAGATCGTCGGCCTTACCGAACTCTCGCCCTGCTGGCGGCCGCTGCTCCAGGCCCTCACGGCCCATATCCCCGTGCAGTGGACGGCCGGCCCAAGGAGCGTTCCCGCATGGCTGAGCGGCACCGGCGTCACGGTCACGCGCACACCGGCGCAAGAGCCGGGGATCAGCGCGGTCAGCGCAGCGACGGCCTATCACGAGGCTATCGAGGCGATGCGTTGGGCGCGAAGCCTGCTCGCCTCGGGCGCCTCGCCCTCGGAGATCGCCATCGCGACCGCCTCGCCCGCCGACTATGACGATCATTTCCTGGCCCTGCGCGCCGACGCCAATATCGACCTGCACTTCATCCACGGCGTCCGCACCGTCACCACCCGCGAGGGCCAGGCGGCGGCCGCGCTGGCCGACATCGTGGTCCGGGGCCTGTCGCAGTCGCGGCTGCGGCGCCTCGCGGCGTTCTGCCGGGATAGCGGGCCTTTCGAGACCCTGCCCGAAGGCTGGCTGCGGGTCCTGCCGACCGATGCACCGCTTTCGACGCCGGGCGCCTGGAACCGTCTGCTGGCCCGGTTGACGCCGGAAGACTGGCCCGACGGTGCCGACCATGTTCCGGCGCTGCGCGCAGCGATCGAGACTCTGGCGAAAGGATCGGACGCCGCCAGCGAGATCGGAGAAGCCTTCCTCAAGGGCCGCGCGCTCGCGATCTGGCGCAAGGCACTGCTCGCCGGCCCTGCCGCCTCGATCGATGCGACGCTGGAAACCCTGAAGCAAGACGACGGACTGGAGGCATGCGTCTGCGCCGCCTGGATGCCGGCCAGCGCACTCGCCGCGTCGCCCCGCCGTTTCGTGCGGCTCCTCGGGCTCAATTCCTCGCGCTGGCCGCGCGGGATCGCCGAGGACCGGCTGATCCCGGACCATATCATCCCGACCCCGATGCTCGATCCGCTGCCGGTCAATCTCGCCGACCGCCGCGATTTCGAGACGATCCTCGCCACGACGGCCGATACCGTCGTTCTCTCTCGCGCCCGGCACGACAGCGACGGGCGTCTTCTGGGCCGCAGCCCCCTGCTCGAAGGGCGGGGCGACGAAACCTATTTGCGCCGCAACGCGACGCCGGCGCACGCTTTCAGCGAAACCGACCGCCTCATGGCCCGGCCGCAGGAGTTCGCCGCCGATCCGCAAGCGGTCGGCGCGCAGGGCTGCTGGCGCGACTGGCGGCGAACCGAAATCACTCCCCATGACGGGCTCGTGCGGGCGGATCATCCGCTCGTTCTCGCCATCCTCGGCCGCACCCAGTCGGCCAGCTCGCTGTGCCGCCTGCTGCGCAATCCGCTAAGCTTCGTGTGGGTTTATGCGTTCGGATGGCGTGAGCCGCAGAGCAGCGCCGAACCGCTCGTCCTCGACGCGCTCGGGATCGGCGATCTCGTTCACATGGTTCTCGACCGCGCCTTGCGCGACCTCGAAACCGGCGGCGGCCTTGCTTCCGCCGACACAGAGACCATCGAAGCGGCGGTGGCCCGGGCCGCGCACGCCGTCGCCGCCGATTGGGAGAGCGAGCGCCCGGTTCCGCCGTCCGTCATCTGGGAGCGCACCCTCGACGATGCCCGCGTGATGGCGGGGCGAGCCCTTTCCTATGGCGATGAGATCTTGCCCGGAGCGCGCGCCTTTGGCGAAGTGCCGTTCGGCGGCTTGGAGCCGAAATCCGACGCCGAGACGCCTTGGGATGCGAGCACGCCGGTCACGATTCCCGACACGGGCTTCAGCATCGCCGGCTATATCGACCGGCTCGACATCTCGGGCGACGGCAAGGGCGCGCTCGTGCGCGACTACAAGACCGGCCGACCGCCGCGGGGCGAGATCCGGCTGAACGGCGGACGCGAGCTGCAGCGCTGCCTCTATGCCTTCGCGGTGAAGGCGCTCCTCGGCGACGACGTCGCCATCAGCGCCTCGCTGCTCTACCCGCGCGAGCCCGTCGATCTTCAGCTCGACGATCCCGAGGCCGTGCTCGCGGAGATCACGGGCTATCTCCGCGCGGCAAGGATGAGTCTCGCCGGCGGCGCGGCCCTGCCTGGCCCGGATACCGGCGGCGATTATGACGACCTCGCCTTCGCTCTGCCGGCCAATGCCAGCGCCACCTATTGCAAACGCAAAATGCCGGCCGCGACGGAGCGGCTGGGCGAAGTCGCTCAGGTCTGGGAGGCGAAATGATGAGCAGCGTGTCCAAGGTGCTGAAAGACGACGGCGCCCGCCGCGATGCGATCAGCCTTCATGATCGCTCCATCCTGGTCGAGGCTGGCGCGGGTTCGGGCAAGACTGCCGTCATGGCAGGGCGTATTGCCGCCATGCTCGCCGAAGGCGTCGCGCCGCGTTCCATCGCCGCCGTCACCTTCACCGAACTCGCCGCGAGCGAGCTGCTGTCGCGTGTCCGCGAGTTCGTCGCCGACCTCTCGGCCGGCACGATCGCGACCGAGCTGCGCGTGGCGCTGCCCGATGGGCTGAGCCAGGCCCATCGCGACAATCTCGCCGCCGCCAGCGCCGCGATCGACGAGATCACCTGTTCGACCATCCACGGCTTCTGCCAGCGCCTGATCAAACCCTATCCGGCGGAGGCCGACATCGATCCCGGCGCCGGCGTCATGGATCGCAACCAGGCCGATCTCACCTTCCTCGAAATTGTCGATAGCTGGCTGCGCGAACGCCTGTCCGGTGGCCAGGACGGCATCCTGGCCGAGATGGTGCTGCACAGCCCCAGCGAAACCGTGGCGCTCATCCACAAAATCGCCGAGAATCTGCGCCGCCGCCCCACGCTCGCGGCCCCGCCCGTCTCCCCGCTCGACGGACACCTGACGGCGTTCCGGCAGGCCGCGGCGGATTTCGCGGGCTTCATGGATGGCGCGGCCGCGGCCGAGCCCGAAACGGTGACGATCGTCGAGCGCCTGGCCGAAATGGCGACCGCCGTGGCGAACGGTCCCGATCCCGCGACGCCTGCGGGCCTCGTCCGGCTCCTGACCGCCCGTCCCCACCCGGACCTATGCACCAAGGCCGGTGCCTTCGCCTCCTACCGCAAGAAGGGCAAATGGGCCGCCGCAGCGAAGGAGGCTGGTCTTTCCAAGGCCGACGGCGAGCGACTGAACGACGCCGCGGAGACCCACTACACCGCCTGCTGCGACGCCTGGGTCGCGCTTGTGCAGGCCGCCGCCAGCCATGCCCTGGCGGCGGTGATCGACGAAGCGCGTCCAATCCTGCAACACTATCGCGACCACAAGCGCGCCAGCGCCCAGCTCGATTTCGACGATCTGATTTTCGCCGCGCGCGACTTGCTGCGCGACCACGATGCCGTGCGCCGGGCGCTGGGGCAGCGTTTCGCTCATGTCCTCGTCGACGAGTTCCAGGACACCGATCCCCTGCAAACCGAAATCTTCTGGCGGTTGTGCGGCGAGCCGGCCGATGGCGATGACGACTGGACCCGGTTCCAAATCCGGCCGGGCGCGCTCTTCCTGGTCGGCGACCCCAAGCAGGCGATCTATCGCTTCCGGGGCGCCGATGTCGGCGCCTATGTGCAGGCGCGCGATGCCTTCCGCGCCCAGGATCCCGGCAGCCTCCTGTCGATCTCCACCAATTTTCGCTCCTGCGCCTCGATCCTCACCTTCGTCAACGAGCGCTTCGAGGCCGTGCTCTCGGCCGATGGGCAGCCGGGCTTCACCGCTCTCGACCCGTTCCATGACGACCGGGGCGGCCTGTGCGTGGCGGCCCTCGACATCGCCGTGGCCGACGAAAACGGCAAGGCCAGCGCCGAACAGCAGCGCGACGCCGAAGCCGACGCCATCGCCGAACTGTGCGCCCGGCTGATCGAAAGCCACCCCATCATCGATCGTCGCAGCGGCGCGGAGCGCCTCTGCCAGCCGGGCGACATCGCCTTGCTGGCGCCGACCGGCGCGGAGTTGTGGCGCTATGAGGAAGCCCTGGAGCGCCGCGGCATCCCCGTGGCGACCCAGGCCGGCAAGGGGCTGTTCCGCCGCCAGGAAATCCAGGACCTGATCGCGCTGACCCGTGTCCTCGCCGATCGCCGCGACACGCTGGCGCTCGGCGCGCTCCTGCGCGGGCCTCTGGTCGGCCTCACCGAGGAAAACCTGCTGGACATCATCTGGGCGCTTCCTCGCTCGGAGGAACAGCCGGATCGGATTCCGCGCCTGGATCTCAGCATCGACCCCGCCCTCATCACGCACCCGCTCGCGCGCGAGGTCATCGAACGGCTGCAATCTCTCTCCCGGCGCGGTAACAGCACGACCCCGCACGAGCTGCTCTCGCAGGCCGTGGACGTGATGCGCGTTCGCCCGCTCCTCCTCGAGCGCCATCGCGGTCAAGCCGAGCGCGCGCTCGCCAATGTCGATCTCTATCTCAGCCTGTCGACCAGCTACGCCGTGCGCGGCCTGCGCGCCTTCGCCGAGGCGATGACAACGGCGTGGTCCGACGAGGCGCGCGCTGTCGAGGGCCGGCCCGACGCGCAGGAAGAAGCCGTTGCGCTCTTCACCATGCACGCGGCCAAGGGGCTGGAATGGCCGATCGTCATTCCTGTGAACACCATGACCGGCGTCATGGCGCCCGAGAACGCGGTCATCGACCGCCAGACGGAAACCTTCTTCTGCCCGGTCCTGGGCGTCCCGCCCGAGGGATACGAGACGGCGCGTGAGGCGGAAAAGGACGAACTGGATCGCGAACGCATCCGCCTCTGGTACGTCGCGGCCACTCGCGCCCGCGAACTCCTCGTCCTGCCCCGGCTCGACACCACACCGTCGAAGTCCGCCTGGATCGGTCTCGTCGACCTGTCCCTCGCCGAGTTGCCCGGTCTGGACATCTCCCACCTGCCCGACAGCATCACGGCGGCAGGGGCTGGAGCGGCCAATGCCCAGACACGCGCGAGCTTCGCCGCCGAAGCCGAAGCCATCGCCGCCACGCAGACGCGGTTGACCTGGCTTGCGCCCAGCCGCGACGAGAGCGCCGCCGGGACGGTGCTGCGGGAAGAAGAGCCTGCCCTCTGGACGGGGTCGGCCGACGACCAACCTCCCGAACTGGAAGATACCGCCCTCGTACAGGGCGGCCGGGAGCGCGGGCTGATCCTCCACAAACTCATGGAAGAGGTGCTGACCGGCGAAACCCCAGAGGCGAAAGCCGCCCTGACCGAAAGGGCCGCCGAACTCATCCGCGCCCTCGGCCGGTCTCCGGTCGCCGATCCGGCGACGGGGCTGTCGGCCCAGGAACTGGCGGACTGTGTCACCCGGACCCTGGCCCTCCCCGACATCGCGGCCCTTCGGCCAGGCCTTCTGGCCGAATTCCCCGTCTATGCCGCACAGGCGGCTGAGGGCGTGGAAACCGCAACGGCCGGGATCGCCGACGCACTGACAGTTGGCGGCGATGGCCGCCCGGTCGTGGTCGTCGACTGGAAGAGCGACGTGAACCCCGACGCTCAGACGCTCGACCACTATCGGGCTCAGGTCCGCGCCTATCTCGATATGACCGGCGCCGAACGCGGACTGATCGTCCTGATGACGAGGGGAACGGTAGTCGTCGTCTCGCCCTCGCCGCAGACGGTGGCAGCCTGACGGAGGGAGAAACGATGGCCTCCCGCAAGCGCCCCACCAGCTCCAACCAGGACGATCTCTTCAACCCCGAGATCGAACTCCTGCTGCCGGCTCGGCTTGCCATTGACGGCAAGGTGCTGGGAAGCCCTGTGCGTCAGTTGGCTGTTCCGGCGCGGCGTGTGCGTTGCCGACTGCGCCCCTTCGCGATCCGCCGCGTCAATGGTCACGAGACGACCCTGGAATCCGGCGAGATTCTGAAGGTCATCAGCGCGAAGACGGCCACGCCATTGGAAGCCGATCTCATTCTCCTTGTGCCCGGCGCAACGGAGCCGGAACGGATCGCCGCGGCGCTCGAACTGGGTGAAGGCCGGTGGATGAATGTACCGCCCACCAGCATCGACACGCTGGATCGTTCCGCGCGCAGCGAGCGCCTGAAGGCTGTCTCCGCTTCCTGGGTCGACGCGCTTCATCTGCGCGAGGGGCGAGCCGCGGCGGACGGCCAGCCGGCGCAGCCTGGCTTGCGGCGTCCACAGGTCGGCGCGCTTCATGCCGCGCTTGCCCACGCGACGCGATCGACGGATCCGGCCACCATCGTCATGCCGACGGGCACGGGCAAGACCGAGACAATGCTGGCGCTCAATGCCAACCGGCGGTTCGAACACCTGCTGGTGGTGGTGCCGACCGACGCGCTACGCGAGCAGATCGCGGGCAAATTCGAGACCTTCGGCGTCCTGAAACAGCAGAAATGCCTCAATGAGACCGCAGCCTTCCCTTTGGTCATGCGGCTCTCGCATATTCCGACCAGCCAGGCCGAAGTCGACGAAATCTTCGACAGCGCCAATGTCGTTGTCACCACGATGCAGATCGCGGGCCGCGCCGAGGCGCCGGTACAGGAGCAGATGGCGGCCCGCGCCTCAGCGCTCTTTATCGACGAGGCGCATCATATCGGGGCACGGACATGGAAGTCCTTCCGCGGGCTCTTCGTCGAGCACGAGCCACCGATCCCGGTGATCCAGTTCACCGCTACGCCGTTTCGCGAGGACGGAGGCCGTGTCGATGGCGAGTTCATCTACACCTACCCGCTGAAAAAGGCGCAGCAGGAGGGCTATTTCAAGCCGATCCGCTTCGAAGCCGTCTTCGGTCTGGACCAGCCTGACGCTGACCAGGCCATCATCGACAAGCTCGGCGAAGTGCTCGCCACCGACCTGGACGCCGGCCTCAATCATCTGGCGATGGCCCGTTGCAACACGATCGAACGCGCCAAGCACCTGCACAGCCTCTATGCAGCGATCTATCCGGACTTTCGGCCAGTCATCGTCCACAGCCAGCAATCGCTGAAGGAACGGCGCGAAAATCTGGCCGCGCTACGCCGTTTTGAGAGCCGGATCATCGTTTGCGTCGATATGCTCGGCGAGGGCTTCGACCTGCCCGAGCTGAAGATCGCTGCATTGCACGATCATCACAAGAGCGTCGCGGTGACGATCCAGTTCGTCGGCCGCTTCACCCGCCAGGACCCGACGCTGGGTGATGCCACGGTGATCGCCAATACCGGCATCGACGATGTCGATCGCGCGCTGGCCAAGCTCTACGCCGAAGACGCCGACTGGAATGCGTTGGTGGAGGCGCTCAGTTCCGCAAAGATCGAACGCCAAGTTCGCCGCGCGGAGATGTTCAAGGGCTTTTCGGGGGATCTGAGCGACATTCCGCTCCAGACTCTCGAACCGAAAATGAACGCGGTCCTGTACCGGACCTCTTGCGACGCTTGGGATCCCTTTCGCGCGGAGGAACTCTACGACCCCGGCGTCTATCTCGGCATGAAGCTCAACCCGCATCAACGGGTCGCGATCTTCGTGACTCGGGCGGAGGAGCAGGCACGCTGGACCTCCGCGCAGCAGGCGGTGAACGTCACCTGGGACCTGCACATGCTTCACTAGGATCAGGCAAGCGGCGTGCTCTATATCAGCAGTTCTGCCAAGGGGCCGTTTGACCGGCTCGCAAAGGCGGTTTGTGGCGATACGACGCGCCGCGTGGAAGGCGAGGAAGTGTTCCGCAGCCTCCACGGGTTTAGGGCGTGAACTCGATGCAGCTGTGTTCGAGAGGATGGCGCGGCCGCATACGATCGTCAGCGATAACGGCACCGAACTGACCAGCATGGCGATCCTGCGCTGGTCGAAGGAGCGCAATGTCGAGTGGCACTACATCGCGCCGGGCAAGCCCTACCAGAACGGGTTCATCGAGAGCTTCAATGCGCGTCTCAGGGACGAGTTCTTGAACGAGACGATCTTCACCAGCCTCGCCCATGCCCGTCAGGAGCTGGAAGCCTGGCGGCACGACTACAACCACTTCCGGCCCCACTCGAGCCTCGGGAACAAAACCCCGGCCGAGATCGGGGCTGGATCGAACGGCAAACCGTATTGGGGGCATGCCCCCAATACGGTTGTTGCCATCACGCCCAGCGACGGGCATCAAAACGGCCCAAGGCTCTACTCGTAGATGGTAGAAACTTCGGGCTCAGACCACTCGCAACTCTATATGCCGATTTGCTGCGAGGGGTCTTACGGCTTGACGTGCTCCCCTGATTGTTACCATTCAGAGGTAGAGTCTGGCTCCTTCATGATGATTGCTTGAGGTGATGGCGACCTGTCCGGGGGCATGCCCCGGACAGGTTCACCGGCTTTCTCGGTGGGTGTTCTCCCGCCCAGTTTCGAGTGTGGCCTGACGTGGTTGTAGTCGTGCCGCCAGGCATCGAGCAGGAAGCGGGCATGCGGCAGCGATGTGAACAGCGTCTCGTTGAGGCATTGGTCGCGTAAGCGACCGTTGGCCGAAGGCTGGCGAAGCCAACCTCTCGACGAAGCCGTTCTGCATCGACTTGCCCGGGGCGATGTAATGCCACTCGACCCGCCGCTCTTGCGACCAGCGCAGGATAGCCGACGAGATCAGCTCGGTGCCGTTGTCGCTGACCACCGTATGCGGCCTGCCGCGCATGCCGATGAGCCGCGTCAACTCCCGCGCCACCCGCACGCCCGACAGCGACGTGTCGGCCACCAGCGCCAGGCATTCCCGCGTGTAGTCATCGACCACGCACAGGATACGAAACCGCCGGCTGCAGGTCAGGGTGTCGGAGACGCAGTCGAGCGAGCAGCGCTGGTTCGGGCCGTCCGGCAGCACCATCGGCGCCCGCGTGCCAAGGGCGCGCTTGCGGCCACCGCGACGACGGACCCGCAGCAGCTTCTTGTGGTTGGGCGTGATGCCTCGCGAGCCAGCAGATAGCCCAGGCGCCGATAGCCGAACCGGCGACGCTCCGCCGCAAGTTCGCGCAGTCGCTGCCGTAGCCGACCATCGTCCGGTCGCAATGATCGATACCGGATCACCCTGCGGTTCACGCCTACCAGGTTGCACGCCCGGCGCTCGCTCAACCCGTGATGCTCACGAGCATGGGCGACCGCATCCCGCTTGGCGCCGGGCGTCACCATTTTTTGATGCCAGATCGTTGGCTACGCCGCCCTTCGGGTCAGCACCACATTGTCGAGCATCGCCTCGGCCAGCAGCTTCTTCAGCCGGTTGTTCTCCTCCTCGAGCGTGCTCAGGCGCCGGGCCTCGGACACCTCCAGCCCGCCATACTTCGACTTCCACTTGTAGAACGTCGCCGAGCTGATCCCGTGGCGGCGGCACACATCCGCTGTCGCCATCCCGGCCTCCCGCTCCTTCAACATCGCGATGATCTGCTCTTCGCTGAACCTGCTGCGCTTCATCTGCGTCCGACTCCTTCGCGTCGGACTCTACTCAAAATCGGTCACACTTCAGGGGAGCACGTCATCGTCAGCCCTGTCTGTCGTCAGAACATTTGGCGCAGATCGCGGCGTAGATTAGCGGAGCGCGGGCCTCGTCCTGGGGTTGATATTAAGCGGCGAGCTTGCGGTGCTGCAAGCGTCGGTGTTCGATGGTCTTCCGTTTGATCCTTTCGCGCTGTTGGATGATGGCGTCAGCCCTGCCGAAGTAGGTGTCGGCGGGCGTCACATTGCCGAGGCTTTCGTGATATCGGCGGTGATTATAGTGGTCGATGAAGGCCTCGATCCGGGTCTCCAGATCGCCGGGCAGGAAGTAATTTTCCAGCAGGATCCGGTTCTTGAGGGTCTGGTGCCAGCGCTCGATCTTGCCTTGGGTCTGGGGATGCATCGGGGCGCCGCGGACATGGCTCATACCGTTGGCACCGATCCATTGGGCCAGCTCCTCGGCGATGTAGCTCGGACCATTATCGCTGAGCAGCCTGGGCTTTTGCACGACCCTGGCTGACGAACAGCCCGAGGCTTCAAGCGCCAGTTCCAGCGTGTCGGTGACGTCCCCGGCGCGCATGGTGGTGCAAAGCTTCCAGGCGATGACATAGCGGGAGAAGTCGTCGAGCACGGTCGACAGATACACCCAGCCCCAACCGATGATTTTGAAGTAGGTGAAGTCGGTCTGCCACATCTCGTTCGGCCGCGTCGTCTTGGTGTGGAACGCATCGGCCGCCTTGATCACGATGAAGGCCGGGCTGGTGATCAGGTCATGGGCTTTCAGAAGCCGGTAAACCGTCGATTCCGACACGAAGTAGCGCTTTTCGTCGGTAAAGCGCACAGCCAACTCGCGGGGCGATAGCTCGGACTGGTCCAGCGCCATCTCGACGATCTGCTGCTGGATATCGTTGCCGATGCGATTCCACACCCGGCTCGGCGCCGATGGCCGATCCTCCAGCGCCTCCGGCCCGCCTTCGAGGTAGCGGTCATACCATCGATAGAAGGTCCGGCGGGGGATGCCGAGCTGGTCCAGCGTCCGCTTGGCGGGCAGATGCGACTGCTCGACGATCCTGATGATCTCGAGCTTCTCAGATGCGGGATACCTCATTCTTCGTCGCCCCCATCCGCGATCATGCTTTTTTTGAGCAGACGGTTTTCCAGCGTCAGGTCGGCCACGCATTCCTTCAGGGCACGGGTTTCGCGGCGCAGGTCGTGCACCTCGCCGGTGGTCGCAGCTCGGGCGGTATCGCCGGCCAGACGACGCTTGCCCGCTTCCATGAACTCCTTCGACCAGGTGTAATACAGGCTCTGGGCGATGCCTTCCTTGCGGCACAGCTCGGCGATACTGTCTTCGCCGCGCAGCCCCTCCAGCACGATCCTGATTTTGTCCTCTGCAGAGAAGTGCCGGCGCGTCGCACGCCGTATGTCCTTCACCACCCGCTCAGCTGGGGCCTTCGGCGCCGATTTTTTCAAGGAGGATTTGGGCTTCATCTTCGTTCCTTCGTCACTACGACGAAGCCCAAATCCTCCTTAAATCACAACCTCAAATCTGTGCCATTGGCGCTGACGGCGGACACCGATAAAGCTCTGGACGTAGAGGTAGAAATCGGGGCCGCCTCCCAATAGCCTGGTGAGCGGATAGGAAATATCGGTGGACAAGGACCCCTTGCCGGAACCGAAGTTGAATCGCGCGGTGGAAGCCAGCTTCAAGCCCTCGTCCTTGCCGAGTTCAACGAATACAGCGGTGTTGCCCCGGTATTTCAGGATATCCGGGTTGTCGCTTTTGTCCCCGATCAGGAACGAAAGGCGGGGCGCAAAGATCAACCGATAGCCGTCGTCCAGTGGAATGGCGGCCATGGGGGCCAAGTAAAGCATGTTGATACTGCGCGAGGCGGAGCCATCGCGGCCATTTGATTCATGCTTCACGCCGGCCTGCCCCGCAACGCTCATGCCGTTTGCGAATTGGGCGGACTGGGAAAGGTAAAACAGCTCCGGCATATAATCTATGTTCCGGAAAGGCGACGAATCCGCTCCCAGATCCCAGAACATCTTCTGCGTAAAGGCGAAATGCATCCCGTCACGCCAGGATGACGACAGCCCGTTGCTCTGCCTGGAGCCAAACAGGCGATATTTCAGGCTGATCTGTATTTTGGCCTCTGCGGCACTGGACGGCCCATAGACCATGTACATCGGCTCATATGTGGACAGGTTGCCCAGAAACGGGCTTCCCTCTGAATGCGCCGTAGAGACACCCCGGACGGGTTCCGGCGACCCGGCCGCTTGAGCGGTGTCGGAGAACGGCGCATCGGCGGCAAATCCCTCCGCAGTGGGAAGCGGGGAAAGCGTGGCAACCTCATTCCGGGCCAGTAAATCTTGGGCAATCACCACCTGTTGCCTTGACCAGGCGGATATCGACAGCAGGCTGCCCGCGGGCAACGGCTCTCCCGCTTCCGGCAACAGATAGTGCGCCTGGGCAAAGCCCGTTGCAGGCAGCGTCAACGTCGCCTCATCCTGTGCACGCCTGACGAGCCAGACCTGACGCTTATGGCTTCCGCTTTGAAGCTCGGCCTGTATCCGTGCGGGCAGGGATATGGCCTTCGGCTGGGCCCCGCTGTTCAACACCCGGATGGACACGTTGACCGATCCACCGCCTGTGTCCTGCGCGGCCTCGCTGATGATGAACTCCAGGGAGCTTTCGGCAGCCGCCTGGGGAGCGGACGGCTGGGAAGCGAGTGCGGATGCCATCAGGACGGACAGCGCGATGCTACCGCTCACGACCGTCCCTCGCTCGGCCCCGGAACCAGGTCAGCTTGAGTGAAGGGCCGCCGGGGCCTTCCCGGTTGCTCGCCTGGGCGCCTATCCATGCACATGCTGCCCGCCGTCGACGGGGATGACGGTGCCGGTGATCCGCTTCGCCGCATTGCTGACCAGGAACGCCGCCAGAGCGCCCACATCCTCCACATCCACGGTTTCACCTTGCGGCGCCTGCGCGGCGGCACGCTCGAGCAACTCGTCGAAGCGGCTGATGCCACTGGCCGCGCGAGTGGCTATCGGGCCAGGCGAAATGGCGTGGGCCCGAATGCCCTTGGGCCCCAGTTCGGCAGCGATATAGCGGGTCGCGCTTTCGAGCGCCGCCTTGACCGGCCCCATCAGATTGTAATGCTCCACCACCCGCTCAGATCCGTAAAAGGTCACGCACAGCAGCGTGCCGCCATCCGTCATCAGCGGCTCAGCCAGCTTCGCCATGCGGATGAAACTGTGGCACGAAACATCCATCGCCACAGCGAACCCTTCAGCAGAGCAATCCACGACCCGGCCGTGCAAATCCTCCTTCGGCGCAAAGGCGATGGAATGAAGCAGGAAGTCCAGCCCGCCCCATTGGGTGCGCACCTCTTCGAAAAGGGCTTCGAGTTGACCGGGCTCCCGCACATCGCAGGGCGCCGTCCATTCGACATCAAGCCGATCCGCCACCGGAAGCACCCAGTCCTTCGATTTTTCGTTGAGATACGTTGCGGCGATGCGGGCGCCGCACTGGCGGAACGCCTTGGCGCAGCCGGCGGCAATGCTGCTTTCGTTGGCAATGCCCACGACAAGCCCTCGCTTCCCGCGAAGATCGACAAGTGGTGATGCCGAAATGATCATGCCTGAGGTCCGTTCAGAATAGAGAGGGTGTGAAGGGCAATCATGCGCTCCTCGTCGGTGGGTATGATGCGGACCTTGATCGGGCTGTCCGCCAGGCTGATGAGGGGCGCGTTGGCGGTGTTGGCGGCATCGTCGATGCGAATCCCCAGCCATTGCAGACGCCGGCAGATGCGGGCGCGGACATCGGCATGATGTTCGCCAATTCCTGCGGTGAAGACGAGCCCGTCCAGGCCTTCGAGCGACGACGCCAATGCCCCGGCTTCCCGGGCCGCCCGCCATGTGAAGAGATCGATCGCCTCGGCCGCTTCGGGCCGGTCGCTGAGCGACAGTTCGCGCATGTCGCTGGAGAGGCCCGATACCCCGAGCAGCCCCGATCGGCTGTAGAGCAGGTTTTCTACATCCTTGGCGGCCATTCCCATTTCGGCCTGCAGGTGCAGGATCACGCCGGGATCGATGGTCCCGCAACGTGTCCCCATCATCAGCCCGTCGAGCGCCGTGAAGCCCATGGTGGTATCCATGCTCTTGCCGGCCGACATGGCGCACAGGGAGGCGCCATTGCCAAGATGCGCCGCGATCACCCGGCCTGCGGCCATTTCCGCATCCACTTCGGCAAGGCGGCGGGCGATATATTCATACGACAGCCCGTGGAAGCCGTAGCGCTGGATTCCCTGATCATGCAGGGCGCGGGGGATTGCGAAGCGTTTTGCCAGAGCCGGCCGCCCGTTGTGAAAGGCGGTGTCGAAGCAGGCCACCTGCGGCAGCGCCGGTGCAATGCGGGCGATGGCATGAATCGCCGACAGGTTGTGCGGCTGGTGCAGCGGCGCCAAAGGGCAAAGCCTGTCCAGCCGGACAAGGATGTCGCCGTCGATCAGGCAGGGGCTGACGAAATCGGTGCCCCCATGGACAACGCGATGGCCGATGGCGGTCACTTCGATGCCGGTCAGGCGGGTAGAAGCCCAGTCGAACAGCGAAACCAGCAGATCGGCATGGGTCAGGCCGGCTTCACCCGGCCATTCCTGTTCCAGCAGCTGACCACCGGCGGAATCGCGGATGGAAAGCCGGGGCGAAATGCCGATACGCTCGATCTTGCCGCGAACCGCCAGGACAGGCGCACCGTTCGGATCGAGCTCATAGAGCCCGAACTTAATGCTCGACGATCCGGAATTCAGGCTGACGACGGCCCTGGTCATTGCGGGACTGCCAGCCCGGGGGCGGCCTTGGTATTCGCGCGGGCCAGCAGCACCGCAACCGCGCAGGACGCGAGGCGGGTTCGCAGACTGTCGGCGCGGCTGGTCAGGATGATGGGCACCCTGGCGCCCAGCACCACGCCGGCCGCATCCGCGCCGCCCAGGAAGGTAAGCTGCTTGGCCAGCATGTTGCCGGCCTCCAGATCGGGAACGACGAGAATCTCCGCCTTGCCCGCCACCGGGGAAACGATGCCTTTCTCCTTGGCCGCCATTTCGCTGATGGCATTGTCGAAGGCGAGCGGGCCGTCCAGCAGCGCTCCGGTAATCTGGCCGCGATCGGCCATCTTGCAGAGCGCTGCGGCTTCCAGTGTCGTCGGCATCGCGGGATTCACCGTTTCCACGGCCGACAGGATCGCCACCTTCGGCTGCGGGTTCCCCAGCACATGCGCAAGGTCGATGGCGTTGCGGATAATGTCCGCCTTCTCTTCCAGCGTGGGGGTGATGTTGATGGCGGCATCGGTGATGATCAGCGGATCCGGATGCCCCGGCACATCCATCACATAGGCGTGGCTGATCCGGCGCTCGGTGCGAAGCCCGCCGGCACGCGAGATGACGGCGCTCATCAGCTCGTCGGTGTGGAGCGACCCCTTCATCAGCAGCGCCGCTTCGCCGGAGCGCACCAGCTCGACGGCCCGGGCAGCGGATTCATGGCTGTGTACAGTCGCCAGAATGCGGAACGGCGAGATGTCCTTGCCGGCCTCTTCGGCGGCCTGCCGGATGCGCGCTTCCGGCCCCACCAGTATCGGTTCGATCAGGCCGGCCTCGGCCGCCTCGACGCAGGCGGCCAGCGCGGCCGCGGAACAGGGATGGGCGACAGCCGTTCTGGCCGCACCGCCCTTTGCGGCATCCATGAGCCTTGAGTAACCGTCATGCTCGGACAAGCGGATATCGGGCAGCGCCAGGCGCGGGCGGCAGACCTTCTCACTGGGCGCCTTCACCTCGGCCACGCCCGAGATGACCGTTTCGCCCTGCTGATTGGTGCACAGGCAATCGAGGATCAGTTTGTGCTTCCCGGCGAGCTTCTCCCTGACGGTGACGGTGGCTGTGATCACATCGCCGATGCCGACGGGCCGCTCGAAACGGAGCGACTGGGCAAGATAGATGGTTCCGGGCCCCGGCAATTCGGTGCCCAGCACGGCAGAAATCAGCCCCCCACCCCACATGCCGTGCGCGATCACACGGCGGAAACTGTCGCCCTGCGCATATTCCGCATCCAGATGCGCAGGGTTCACGTCGCCGGAAACCAGCGCAAACAACTGGATATCCTTGCGCGACAGCGTGCGGACCACGCTCGCGGTATCACCCACCTCGATTTCGTCGAAGGTGTGGTTCTCGATCATGCTGGTGTCGGCCATGGCTTACTTCTCCAGGATATAATGGCCGGGCGCATCGGCGATCGGCGGATACCCCTTGTCCGGCGCGCCGACCGAGGGCGGCGGCACCGGCTTTCCGGACCGACTGTCCAGCCAATGCGCCCATTCGGTCCACCAGGAACCTTCCGCCTTGGTAGCGCGTTCCAGCCACTCCTCGCCCTCGTAGGAATGTCCGTCCACCTCACGCATCAGCACCCGGTAATAGCGGTTCCTGTGGCCTGGCTCCGAGACAATTCCAGCGTTGTGGCCGCCACTGGTCAGAACGAACGTTACTTCAGCTCCCGTGAGCAGATGGATTTTGTGAACGGATTTCCACGGTGCGACATGGTCTCGTTCCGTTCCCACCGCGAAGATGGGCGAGCGAATTGCGGTCAGGCTGATCGCGCGGCCGTCAACGCGATATTTCCCTTCCGCCAGATCGTCGTTCAGGAACAGCCGGGTCAGATATTCGCTGTGCATGGCATAGGGCATCCGCGTGCCATCCGCGTTCCAGGCCATCAGGTCGTTCATCGGTTCCCGTTCGCCCATCAGATAGGTTTCAAGGATGTGCGACCAGAGCAGATCGTTAGACCGTAGAATCTGGAAGGCGCCGCCCATCTGGCTGCTGTCGAGATAGCCCTTGCTCCACATCATGTTTTCCAGAACGTCGAGCTGGGCCTCGTCGATGAAAAGCCCCAGTTCGCCGGGCTCGCTGAACTCTGTCTGCGCGGCCATCAGGGTCATGCTCGCCAAACGATCATCCCCATCGCGCGCCATCGCGGCGGCCGCGATGGATAGCAACGTGCCGCCCAGGCAATAGCCGGCCGCATGCACCTTCGCGGCGCCGGTGATGCCCGTCACGGCGTCAAGCGCGGCCATCGCCCCCAGCCTGCGATAATCGTCGAGTGTCACGTCCCGGTCCGCGCTGTCGGGATTGTGCCAGGAGATCATGAACACCGTGTAGCCCTGCGCCGTCAGCCAG
The DNA here is from genome assembly GCF_001652565.1 of Shinella sp. HZN7. Classification (NCBI taxonomy): domain Bacteria; kingdom Pseudomonadati; phylum Pseudomonadota; class Alphaproteobacteria; order Hyphomicrobiales; family Rhizobiaceae; genus Shinella; species Shinella sp. HZN7. Next base: position 4,617,062 of record NZ_CP015736.1, read on the forward strand.
CGGACGAGCGAATTTTCGGGCGACAGATCAAGAATATAATATTTCATGATCCAGGCCGGAATGATCAGGACCGGCTCCGGGCGCACGGTTTCTGTCGTCGGCTCATACTGGATCAGCTCCATCAGTCGGTTCCGCCAGACGACCTTGCCCTTCGCGGTCGCAACCGTCTCCCCGACCTTGAATGCCTCCGTGCCGACGGGCGGCAGCCCGCGGAACTGGCGCTGCATGTCTTCAATCAGGTTGTTGAAGCCGTCCAAAAGGCATTTGCCGCTTGTTTCCATGATCTTGCGTTGCAGCACCGGATTGGTGGCAAGGAAGTTGGTCGGCGCGAGCACATCCAGCATCTGGCGCGTTGTGAATTCCATGATGTCTTCGTGGTGCTTGCTCACGCCACCGATGCCCGTCGTGGCGGCGTACCACCACTGCTGGTTCAGCAGAAAGGATTGCGCGATCAGATTGAACGGCTGTTGCTTCCAGGCCGGGTCGGAAAAGCGCCGGTCCTGCGGCAGCGGCTCAATGGCCGGCTCCGCATCCGGATCGCGCGTCTGGCGAGCGGCATAGTCGGCCAGACGCATATGTTTGCGCGCTGCCTTCGCACCAAGCTGCATCTGCTTGCCCGGCGCTCGGGCGAGATGAACCCCCCAATCCGTCGCAGCCAGCATCAGCGTGATGGGGGACAGGCCCCGCGTCGCGGCAGCGATGGTTGCCGCCGCCGAGCGATTCAGGGTTTCGGCGATTCCGTCGAGCGGATCGACGCCCTGTTGCTGAATTGTGCTCATCGAATTTCTGCTTCCTTCACTCGACATGACATTGTGAACCTTCCCGGTCCGCCTGATGACGGGGCAGTCCTATGTCGCCTGTCATGGCCGCTGCAGCGACGGGATTCCGCCCGCAAGCACATCCAGCACGCGCTCGATCTCGATGGACCGCGCCTGCTTGCTGTCTTCCAGATTGCCGACAATGGTGGTCCGCGCGAACGGCACCGTAACAAGCGCATCGAACAGAACGGACGCAACGGACTGAAGCCGATCCGGTTCATAATCCGCCAGCATCGGGTCGCGGGAGAGGACCGAGCGGAAGGCGCCGGCCCAATAGCTTGTCATGGCTTCGAACGCGCCGTCTTCAACGAGGCCTGGCTCAGCCCGCCTGATCTCCTGCGCCAGCTTCATGAATCCCAAGGCCCGGGCATTCAGGATGGCGTCGAGGATATTGTGGGCAAGCATGCCGATCTGCTGTCTGACACTTCCCCGGGGAAGCGGAATGTTGACGATCGCCCGATAGACATGCCGCTCGCGTTCCCGGACTGAGAGCAGCAGCCCCTTTTTGGACTGGTGGCGTTGATACAGGGTGCGCTTGCTCACCTGGGCGTCGGCCGCAATGGCATCCATGCTCGCGCCTTCGAAGCCATAGCGAAGGAAATGCTCAAGCGCGATGTCGAGAATGCGCTCACCGAGTTCGGCCGCAGCCTCGCGGGTGGGCCTTCCTCCCTTCGACGAGCGAATCTGTTCGACTGCATTCACCACCGTCATCCGAATGTCCTATCCATATTTCAAACTGTGGCGCGTGTTGGGTTGACCCATCCTTGATCTGTGTCAATAAATATACCGTAAAGTGTACATATTGTTCCATCATTGAGATTTGGCCCCGATTCACGAACCACATGGAGGGGCTGCCGAGTGAGATGGAAAGAGACAGCGACATGGCAGGGATAGCCCTGGTGACTGGCGGGACACGTGGGATCGGGGCAGCGATTGCCAAGGCGCTGCAGGCCGATGGATATCAGGTTGCGGCCGTTTATCATGGCAATGCCACCGCAGCGGCTGCTTTCAGCCAGGAATACGGCATCCGCACCTTCAAATGGGACGTTTCAGACGAAGCGGCCTGCCGCGCAGGTGTCGCGGATGTGGAGGCGACGCTGGGTCCGGTGTCGCTGCTGGTAAACAACGCCGGCATCACACGTGACATAATGTTTCACAAGATGTGTTGGGAGGACTGGCGGGCGGTTCTGTCCACGAACCTCGATTCCATGTTCGCGATGACGCGGCCGGTGATCGAAGGAATGCGCGAGCGCCGTTTCGGCCGCATCATCAATATTTCCTCCATCAACGGCCAGAAGGGGCAGATGGGCCAGGTCAATTACTCCGCTGCAAAGGCCGGCGTGATTGGTTTCACCAAGGCCCTGGCACTGGAAAACGCCGGGCGTGGCATCACGGTTAACGCCGTATGCCCGGGGTATGTGGATACCGAAATGGTTGCCGCCGTGCCCGAAGATGTAAAGGCAAAGATCATTTCCGGAATTCCCATCGGAAGGCTGGGTGCGCCGAACGAGATCGCATCCGCCGTTGCATGGCTCGCATCCCCGCAGTCCTCATTCTGCACAGGATCTGTTCTTACAGTGAATGGCGGGCAGTATATTGCGAATGGTTGAAATTATATTCTTATTACTATTGGAGATATTTGTATATATTTCGATATTTATTCCTCCATCGAAGGGATTTTTATTATGATTTATGGATTTGAACAATATGCCACTTTGGCGAATGCTAATCAGAATCTGATGCTCAAATTCGCGGGAATTTCGCGCGAAGCGGTCGCTCGGCAGGCAGAGATCGCAAAGAACAGCTTCGCGGCTTTCGGCGTGCAGGCAGCGGAACAGAAGCCTGGCACCGCAGTTTTTCCCGGTTTCGCCGGGTTGACGGATGTTCTGAAGGAAGCGGAGCAAAACCGCCAGACGTCGATCGCCGCCGTACAGAACGCAGTGGGCGAGTGGAGTGCGTGTGTGAACAGTGCGTTCCGGATTGGCGACGCGCAACAGCCCTTCGGCGACGTCTTTCAGGCATGGACGCAACAGTTCCTGACTGCGGTGGGTGTCGCCGCCCCGACGGATGCCGGTTCGGGTAAAAAGGCGAGCGGCGGCGCGGCCTGACCGAATTGAACTGTGGCCGCTCCCGACGTTCGGGCGCGGCCATTCCTTGAAGCTCTGGACTCAGGGGGCGACGTGCCTGCCACCGTATTTCCACTCCCCGGCCCGGTACGTCCGCCCGGGATTCGCGCCCATCGGCGCCGTATCTGCATGACGGCCCTGCTTCTCGGCGTGTCCGCATGCTCGTTCGCGCCGGAGCATGTCCGTCCGCCCCAGCCTGTGCCGCAGGCCTATGCCACCGCGACGCCGCCCGGGGACAGCATCGCAGACCTGGGATGGCGCGATTTCTTTCGCTGTCTGTCGTCAGAACATTTGGCGCAGATCGCGGCGTAGATTAGCGGAGCGCGGGCCTCGTCCTGGGGTTGATATTAAGCGGCGAGCTTGCGGTGCTGCAAGCGTCGGTGTTCGATGGTCTTCCGTTTGATCCTTTCGCGCTGTTGGATGATGGCGTCAGCCCTGCCGAAGTAGGTGTCGGCGGGCGTCACATTGCCGAGGCTTTCGTGATATCGGCGGTGATTATAGTGGTCGATGAAGGCCTCGATCCGGGTCTCCAGATCGCCGGGCAGGAAGTAATTTTCCAGCAGGATCCGGTTCTTGAGGGTCTGGTGCCAGCGCTCGATCTTGCCTTGGGTCTGGGGATGCATCGGGGCGCCGCGGACATGGCTCATACCGTTGGCACCGATCCATTGGGCCAGCTCCTCGGCGATGTAGCTCGGACCATTATCGCTGAGCAGCCTGGGCTTTTGCACGACCCTGGTTGACGAACAGCCCGAGGCTTCAAGCGCCAGTTCCAGCGTGTCGGTGACGTCCCCGGCGCGCATGGTGGTGCAAAGCTTCCAGGCGATGACATAGCGGGAGAAGTCGTCGAGCACGGTCGACAGATACACCCAGCCCCAACCGATGATTTTGAAGTAGGTGAAGTCGGTCTGCCACATCTCGTTCGGCCGCGTCGTCTTGGTGTGGAACGCATCGGCCGCCTTGATCACGATGAAGGCCGGGCTGGTGATCAGGTCATGGGCTTTCAGAAGCCGGTAAACCGTCGATTCCGACACGAAGTAGCGCTTTTCGTCGGTAAAGCGCACAGCCAACTCGCGGGGCGATAGCTCGGACTGGTCCAGCGCCATCTCGACGATCTGCTGCTGGATATCGTTGCCGATGCGATTCCACACCCGGCTCGGCGCCGATGGCCGATCCTCCAGCGCCTCCGGCCCGCCTTCGAGGTAGCGGTCATACCATCGATAGAAGGTCCGGCGGGGGATGCCGAGCTGGTCCAGCGTCCGCTTGGCGGGCAGATGCGACTGCTCGACGATCCTGATGATCTCGAGCTTCTCAGATGCGGGATACCTCATTCTTCGTCGCCCCCATCCGCGATCATGCTTTTTTTGAGCAGACGGTTTTCCAGCGTCAGGTCGGCCACGCATTCCTTCAGGGCACGGGTTTCGCGGCGCAGGTCGTGCACCTCGCCGGTGGTCGCAGCTCGGGCGGTATCGCCGGCCAGACGACGCTTGCCCGCTTCCATGAACTCCTTCGACCAGGTGTAATACAGGCTCTGGGCGATGCCTTCCTTGCGGCACAGCTCGGCGATACTGTCTTCGCCGCGCAGCCCCTCCAGCACGATCCTGATTTTGTCCTCTGCAGAGAAGTGCCGGCGCGTCGCACGCCGTATGTCCTTCACCACCCGCTCAGCTGGGGCCTTCGGCGCCGATTTTTTCAAGGAGGATTTGGGCTTCATCTTCGTTCCTTCGTCACTACGACGAAGCCCAAATCCTCCTTAAATCACAACCTCAAATCTGTGCCATTGGCGCTGACGGCGGACAGCATTCAGGGACGGTTGCTGGACGACTGCCAGGAAGAGATGCTGTCGCCGTGCTCCTCGGGCTTGCCCGATTTGCACGCCACAGCACGACGCGCTGCTACGCCCGAATATTCGAGCTTCCATTCAGCATCATCTATCGCCTTCTATCCGCTTAGAGAGGCGACCGAAGGAATTTGGCATGAGGCAGCAAGTCGAGCCCATCATGAAGCGCACCATCCGGCGGCATCAACTCCGGGAAATGGTCCCTCTCGCCGACACCACGATCTATGACATGGAACAGCGCGGCGAATTTCCCCAGCGCTTCTATCTCACGTCCCGCTGCGTGGTCTGGGATCTAACCGAGGTCGAAGCCTGGTTGGAAGAACGGCGCCGAGCTTCACGCGCCAAGGCGGTGAAGCGTGCGCCCATTCCGGACGTCCAGCTCCGCAAGACCCGCCCCATCAAACATCCGGCTCGGGCGTAAGCAGGTCCATCGTCGGCGGATAGAGGGTCGGCGTGTATTTTTGGCCGGCAACCCAGGCGTCCACCAGGTTGGACCATTCCTGCATCATATGCCGGCGCTGATGCTCGTATTCCGCCTTGTTGTAGATGCCCCGTGAGGATCGCCCGTCCTCATGCGCCAGACACTTCTCGATCCAGTCGCTGTTGAAGCCCAATTCGTTCAGCAGGGTCGAGCCGGTGCGCCGGAGATCGTGAACCGTAAAGGACTCCAGCGGCAGCCCTTCCTTCTTGGCCCGCTCCACCACCGCCGTCGTGATCCGATTGAACGTCGCCCGCGACATGGGCGCGTCGGCGTCATAGCGCGACGGCAGGACGTATTTGGAATTGCCGGCGCAGGTCTTGAGAGCGATGAAGATGTCGAGCATCTGCTGAGACAGATAGACGTTGTGCGCTTTCGAGCGCTTCATCCGCTCCTTGGGAATCGACCAGACGGCGTTCTCGAAATCGACCTCATCCCAAACCGCGTCCTGCAATTCGCTCTTTCGTACCATCGACAGCAGGATCAGCTTTATCCCGAGCCGGATCGTCGGCAACGTCGCCACATGCTCGATCTGGCCGAGCATGATGCGGATCTCCGCCGGAGACAGGGACCGGTCCTTCGGCACGAAGGTCGCGATCGACGCCGGGCCAACTTCGTCGGCCGGGTTGGCGACCTTCTCGCCATGCAGGATGGCGAAAGCGAAGACCAGTTTCACGATGTCTCTGACGTGGACTGCCGTTGCCGGTGCGCCACGTTCCTTCACCTTCGCGCACAGCCCGCGCAGATCCTCCGGCAGGATCTCCGGCAGCAGCCGGTTGCGAAACGCCGGGAGAATGTCGCGCTCGAAGATCGATCGACGCATGGCGCGCGTGCTGTCCGCCATTCGTGCTTCCTGAAGCCAGCGCTCACCGAACTGGCCGAAGCTCTTCGCCTCCTGGAGGCGACGCTTTTCGCGCTGCTTCTCCTGCGCCGGCGAGCGGCCCTCCGAAATGGCGCGTCGGGCATCAACCACCTTCTCACGCGCCCGAGCCAGGGAGAGCCCAGCGGGACCGTAGCGCCCCAGCGTCAATGTCTCCCGGCGGCCGTTCAGTCGGTAGTCCAGGCGGAACACGATCGCGCCCGAGGGCTGGACCACGACATACATACCGTCACGGTCCACGATCTTGTATAATTTCTCTTTTGGTCTCAGAGCCTTAATGGCGGCGTCGGTCAACATCCACACTCTCCAGATTGGTCACAATATGCCGGAGAGCGCCCGATTATACCGTCAGGCCAAAAACGGCCCTTCTGATCTGATATTTTCCCTGTATTTACAGAGCATTATGCCAAAAAATATACCGTCAGAAGCTCTCTTGGACCTGACGGTATATGCGATTTTCGACTGAGACAAGATGCGCCATACCGTCAGCCATACCGTCATTCCGGAGGCTAACCCAGCGATAGATGCCGAAAGATTCAGAGATATTTATTTATATATTTCAGTCGCTTATGTCGCATCATGGCGTATTTTTGGATACGCCCGGATGGGCAAAAATCATTCCCACTCGATCGTGCCCGGCGGCTTCGACGTCACGTCGTAGACGACGCGGTTGATGCCGCGGACCTCGTTGATGATGCGGGTGGCGGCGCGGCCGAGGAAGTTCATGTCGTAGTGGTAGAAGTCGGCGGTCATGCCGTCGACGGAGGTGACGGCGCGCAGCGCGCAGACGAATTCGTAGGTGCGCCCGTCGCCCATGACGCCGACCGTCTGGACCGGTAGCAGCACGGCGAAGGCCTGCCAGATCTTGTCGTAGAGGCCGGCCTTGCGGATCTCGTCGAGATAGATGGCGTCGGCCTCGCGCAGGATTTCCAGCTTGTCGCGGGTGATGCCGCCCGGGCAGCGGATGGCAAGGCCCGGTCCCGGGAAGGGATGGCGGCCGATGAAACTGTCCGGCAGGCCGAGTTCGCGGCCGAGCACGCGCACCTCGTCCTTGAAGAGTTCGCGCAGCGGCTCGACGAGCTTCATGTTCATGCGCTCGGGCAGGCCGCCGACATTGTGGTGCGACTTGATGGTGACCGAGGGGCCGCCGGTGAAGGAGACGCTTTCGATGACATCGGGGTAGAGCGTGCCTTGGGCGAGGAAATCCGCGCCGCCGAGCTTCGATGCCTCGTCCTCGAACACCTCGATGAACAGGCGGCCGATGATCTTGCGCTTGGTTTCCGGGTCGGAAACGCCTTCCAGCTCGCCGACGAAACGGTCCACGGCGTCGACATGGATGAGATGCAGGTTGTAGTGCTCGCGGAACATGGCGACGACGTCGGCCGCCTCGTTCTTGCGCATCAGGCCGTGGTCGACGAGGATGCAGGTGAGCTGCGCGCCGACGGCCTCATGGATGAGGAGGGCCGCGACGGAACTGTCGACGCCGCCCGACAGCGCGCAGATGACGCGCTTGTCGCCGACCTGCTCGCGGATCGCCTCGACGGCGCGCGCGCGGTAGGCCGACATCGACCAGTCGCCCTTGATGCCGGCGATCTTGTGCACGAAGTTGGAGAGCAGCTTCGCGCCGTCGGGCGTGTGCACCACTTCCGGATGGAACATCGTCGTGTAGTAGCGCTTCGCCTCGTTGACGCAGATGGCGAAGGGGGCGTTTTCGGAAACGCCGATGATCTCGAAGCCCTCGGGCGCGACGGTGACGCGGTCGCCGTGGCTCATCCAGACCGGGTATTTCCGGCCGACCTCCCAGAAGCCCTCGAAAAGCGGGCTCGACTTCAGGATCTCGACGTCGGCGCGGCCGAATTCACGGGCGTGGCCGCCCTCGACGGTGCCGCCGAGCTGGGTGGCGAGCGTCTGCTGGCCGTAGCAGATGCCGAGGATCGGCAGGCCCGAATCGAAGACGACCTGCGGTGCGCGCGGGCTGCCCTGGTCGAGCACCGATGCGGGGCCGCCGGAGAAGATGATCGCCTTCGGCCGCATGCGGTGGAAGGCTTCCTCCGCGGACTGGAAGGGGATGATCTCGCAGTAGACGCCTGCCTCGCGCACGCGCCGCCCGATGAGCTGGGTCACCTGGCTGCCGAAATCGATGATGAGAACGCTGTCGGGATGAGCTGTCTGGGTCATGGCGAGCCTTTAATGAAAATCCTGTCGCCGCGCAACGGGGAAATGCCGGATCTTCAGCCCTTCAGCACGACGGTCCCGTCGGCGATGGCCGCCTCCAGCCGGTCGACGGCCTCGGCGAGCTTTTCGTCGATGACATGGAGGTACTCTGTCCAGTCGCCGATATGGCTGAGTTCGGCCTTGCCGTCGGAAATGCCGCGCAGGCCGACGAGCTTGACGCCGAAGGCCTGGCAGGCGCGCAGTTCCGCGAAGGTCTCCATCTCCACCATGTCCGCGTCGATCCTCGCATAGGCCGCGCCGGAGACGATGTCGGCGCCCGTCGAAAGGCGCGCCTCGGGTATGCCGGGAATGCGCAGGGGAAGCGGCACCTCCACCGGCAGGTCGAGGAAGGGCGTCGCGCCGCGGGTGAAGCCCAGCGGCGAGGCGTCCATGTCGCGATAGGAGACGGAGGTCGCCTGGTAGACGCCGGTCTGCTCCAATGTCGCCGAGCCGGCGGAGCCGAGCGAGACAACGAGGTCGGGCAGGTTGCCCTCGGCTTCCAGGTGGCAGAGCGCGAGCGTCAGCTGCACGGCCGCCTCCACCGGGCCGACCCCGGTCATGAAGGGCGTGATGCGGGCTTTCAGGTGGGGGCCGTATTCGGCGTCGACGGCCATGACATAGAGGATGCGGTGCGGGCCGACGGCCTTGAGGGAAACGCTCATCCGGCGATGTCCTCGCGCCCGCGCACCACCATCATCGTGCCCGTCATCGAGGCGATGAGCTTTGCCGGACCGTCCGAGATGGCATAACCGCGCCCGTCGGCGACGATGATGTTGGAGCCCGGCTTGGTGACCTCGCCGCGGAACAGGAAGCGCTCGCCGCGCCCCGGCGACATGAGGTTGACCTTGAACTCGATGGTGAGGATCGCGGCATCCGCGTCGATCACCGAATAGGCGGCATAGCCGCAGGCCGTGTCGAGCACGGCGGAGATGACGCCGGCATGGAGGAAGCCGTGCTGCTGCGTCAGCTTCTCGTCGAAGGGCAGCTCGATCTCCACCGTGCCGTGCTCGATGCGGGTCAGTTCGGCGCCGATGAGCCGCATCGCCGCCTGCCGGGCGAAGCTTCGGGTGATGCGGTCGGCGAAATCGGCCGGTGGAAAATCGGTCATGGTGCAACCAGGTCTGCCGGCGCGGCGCCGGGGAAAGCCAAGATGGCCGAACGTTTGCACGGCGCATGCTGCACTGCAAGCGCCTTTCAGTTCAGGAGGAGGATTGCGGCGTTCAGCGCCGTCGCGAAGGCCACCCAGGCGAGATAGGGCACAAAGAGGAGCGTCGCCGTGCGATCCTGCCGCCAGGAGACGGCGATGAAGGCGGCGACGGAGACGAGGAGGCCGAGGATGATGATCATCGCGGATGTCGGGTCGCGCAGACCGAAGAAGGCGGGCGACCAGGCGAAGTTGAAGACGAGCTGGGCGAACCAGAGGCGCATCGCCATCGAGCGGCGCAGCGTCAGCCAGGTCCGGGCGCCGACCAGGCCGATGATGGCGTAGAGAAGGCTCCAGACCGGCGCGAAGACCCGGTCGGGCGGGGTGAAGGCCGGCTTGGCGAGCGAGCGGTACCATTCGTCGGGAATGTTGCTGGCCCCGATGAGGAGGCCGGCACCGAGAACGAGGATGATGAAGGCGAGATAGACGAGGGGCTTGTTTTTCATGCCGCGGGGAGGTAGCGCGGCGCGTGCGGCCGTCCAGGGGCGGGATTCAGCGGCGCGGCATCAGGCCGGCAATGTGCTGGTCCCAGGCGACGGCGTTCCGGCTGCCGGCAAAGCGGCCGTCATAGGAGGAGACGGCAAAGCCCCGCGACGCCGCGGCGATGCCGGCGGCGTCGGCGATGGCCTCCTCCCGCAGCACCCGGCCGCTTGCCGCCTCGAGCAAGACGAAACGCCCGCCATTGGGCGAGGTGAGGCCGACAAGGCCCTCGCGCCGGTTGACGGCGATGGCGCCGACATAGTTGGCAAGGCCGATCGTGGTCTCCTCCGGCAGGGAGAGGAAGGTCAGGTCCTCGCCCCTGCCGAAATGGCCGACGAGCGGCGGCAGGTCGTTGCGCGGCCCCTCGTACTGGCAGGCGAACCAGATGCGCCCCCTGTCGTCGAGGTCGATGTGGCGGGTGGAAAGCTGGCGCAGCGTCTCCGGCAGCGCATGGCGCTCGACGAGCACGCCGGTTGCGGCGTCGATCAGGGCGAGCGAGGGCTCCATGTGGTCGAGATTGAGCTTGGTGCGGCCGAAATCCGGATGGGTCTCGATGCCGCCATTCGCGGCGATCAGCAGGTGGCCGTCGTCGCTGACGGAGAGATCGTGCGTGCCGATGCCGTAGGTCGAATATTCGCCGATGCGGCGGTAGCCGTCGCGGGCGTCATAGAGGCCGATGACGCCGCGCCCGGCGTCGAAATCGTTCTCGCTGGCATAGAGGATTTTTCCATCCGGCGAAAAGCAGCCGTGGCCGAAGAAATGCCGGTCCTCGGCGCTCGCGATGGTCACGGGCGCGGCCCTGCCGCCGCGGTTGATGATCAGCGCGAAGGTGCCGGGGCGCCGCGCGAAGGTGACGAGATGGCCGGTCGCGGGCGAAAAGGCCATGCCGTGGCTGCGGGCCGGCAGCGGCGTCTTCTCTATGAGTGTGCCGTCCTCGGCCAGCACCGCGATGCCGAAGCTCCCGTTGCGCTCCATGTAGCCGGACGCGAAGACGGCGTCGGTCTGCGACAGCGCGAAGGACGGACGGGTCCCGAGCGCCGCGACCCAGGCGGCGCCCGCCATGCGCAGGAAGGCGCGGCGGTCGACAAGCGCGCTCCGGGTGCCCGCGGCCCGCATCAGTCGCCGTCCGCGAAGGAGAAGCCGGCGCCGAGCCCGATCGCCCCGCCATATTCGGTGTTGAGGCGCAGGATGAGGTCGCGCGTGTTGACGAGGAGGAAAGCGATCTTCTGCTGTTCCTCCGGCGTCGAGACGGCCTTTTCGATATCGGGATCGATGGTCGGCGCGACGCGGCGCAGGGCTTTCAGCACGAAATCGACATTGCCGGCGATGGAGACGAAGTTCGGATCGATGAGATCCGCCATGCCCGATGCGTCGAACAGCGTCTGCAGGCCCTCGATATTGGCGTTGATCGAGGTCCAGGTGTTGCCGGAACGCCAGAAGACCGCCGATTTCGGCCGTGCCGTGCCGCCGTTGCGGTAGAAGGTCTCGATGCGCTGGTCGCGCACCGCCTCCGCCCCGTGCACGAGGATGCCGAGGAGTGCGGTGATCGCCTCCTTGCCGGTGCGGAAGACCGGGTTCTGCGGGCCGGGATGTTTCCAGTCCCGCTGAACGCCGTCGGGCGCGTCCCAGGCGGCGGCGAGCTGGCCGGCCGTCGTTTCGATATGGCGGGCGACGGCGGCGGCATAGCGGCAGCGGAAGCTGTCCGGCGTCGCCAGCAGCGTTTCCGCGCCGGTGCCGTAGAGCGCGAATTCGAGCGCGCCAAATCCCTGGATCGCGACGCTCTTGCCGGCCATGGCCGCGGCGTCCGTATCCGCCTCGTCGGCCTTCTGCAGCAGCGCCTGCACCTGCTTCAGGCCGGTGCTCTTGCGGTCGGGGTAGAAGAGGATGCGCTCGAAGCGGTTGTCGTCGATGACCGGGCCGATGCGCACGATCTCGATGCGCCCCCAGTCGGCAACCGCCTGCCGGAAGGCATCGTCGACGGTCTTGCGGCCGCCCTCGGAGGGCGCCTTGCAGAAGGCGGCGGTCGCTTCGGCGAGCGTGCCGGCGGAGGCCTGGAAGCGGCGGTAGCCGGGGCGGATGACCTCGTCGACCGCGCGCGTCATGATGCCGACCACGTTCTCGTCCGTCAGCGCGGGCGGCACGGGCGCTTCGCCCTCCTGCGCCAGCGCCGGCAGGGCGGCGGAGAGCATCAGGCCGGCGGCGAGAAGCAGGGTCGGCAGCCGCCGCCGCCTCCCCTCTGCCCTGCCGGGCATCTCCCCCTCAGGGGGGGAGATCGGCAAGAAGCAAGAACCTTGCTCAAACCGCAGCGCTAGAGAGAGGCGAGACAGCGCTCCATCCAATCTCCCCCCTTGAGGGGGAGATGCCCGGCAGGGCAGAGGGGGTGAGCCTCCCCAAAAGTGGGCGCAATGCTTTCGAAAAGCGCGGCGAAACGACGGAAAGAGGGGCGCCGGGTGGGCATCAGAGGCTCTCCAAAAAAGTCAGAAGGGCGTCGCGGTCGTGTTTTTCCAGCGCGGCGAAGCGGTCGCGCGCCGCCTGGGCCTCCCCGCCGTGCCAGAGGATGGCCTCGGTGAGGTTGCGGGCGCGCCCGTCATGCAGGAAGAACGTATGGCCGTTGACGGTTTTTGTAAGGCCGATGCCCCAGAGCGGCGGCGTGCGCCATTCCCGCCCGGTCGCCACGCCGACCGCCTGCCCGTCGGCAAGGCCCTCGCCCATGTCGTGCAGCAGGAAATCGGAATAGGGCCAGATGAGCTGGAAGGCATGGGCCTTGTTGCCGGCATCGCGCCGGGTGACGAATTTCGGCTGGTGGCAGCGTGTACAGCCCGTCTCGTAGAACACGCGCTTGCCGTTCAGCGTTTCGGCGAAACTCGCCTTGCGCCGTGCCGGCACGGCAAGGTTCTCCGCATAGAAGGTGACGAGGTCCATTACCGGCGGCGGGGCTTCGGCATCGCCGAGCCGCTTCTGCACGCCGTCCGGCCGGTCGAGGCAGGCTTTCTGTGCGGGCGTGCAGTCGCCCTGGTGCAGCGGCACCTCCGGCGTCGAAAGGCCGATGTCGAAGGCGAAGGCGTCGGCGCTCTGCTGGCGCACGGTGGCCGACTGCGCCTTCCAGCCGAAGCGGCCGAGCGCCTCCTTGCCCGTCTCCGGATCGATGGCGATGGCCGCCCTGCCGCTGATGCCATCGCCATCCCTATCGTCGGGGTCGGCAAGGGCGAGGATATCCGCCTCGTGGATGGCCTGGACGAGGCCGAGGCCGAGCATCGGCTGGGTGACGCGCGGCGAGAGCGTCGTCGTCGTATCGAGGTCGCCATAGGCGAGATCGGCGACGGAGTATGTCGGCCGGCGCAGCCTGGCGACCTCGCCGCCGGCAAGCGTCACCGGCTCCTCGGTATAGTCGATCACCATGCGGCCCTCGGCCTTGAGGCCGGGTATGGCGAGATCCTGAAGCTGGCGGCCGTAGATCGGATCCGGCAGGCTCATCTCGCGAAAGCTTTTCAGCGCCGCCTCGTCCTCCGGCGTCCTGGCCGCGCGGGCGAGGCGCAGGAACATCGACGTCGCCTCGGCGGTGCCCTCCGGCGGATGGCCGCGGCCGTCCTTGATGTGGCAGGTCTGGCAGGAGCGCGCATTGTAGAGCGGCCCGAGCCCGTCGGAGGCCTGGGTGGAGGAGGGTGAGGAGACCCAGAGTTTCTGGAAGAGCGCGTTGCCGAGCTTGAACGTCTCTTCTTCCGCGAAGGTGATGTTCTCGGAGAAGTGGGAGAAGCTGTTGACGTTGACGGATGCAAGCGAGGTCGCCGCCCCGCCGGACATCGCCTCATAGGCTTCGGCCTTGGAAAAATCCGTCGCTGGCGCCGTCACCGCGGCGACGCGCTTGCGGTCCTTTTCGGAGAGATCATCGCGCCCGCGGCCGGTGGAATGGGCAGGTCCCAGAACGAAAACGCCCGCCACGACGGACACCGCGGCAAGAGCCGCGAGCAGAGGGCGGGCGGGGCGTTCTGTCATGTATGGATCGGGCCGCCACCCGGGGGAGGCGGCCCGCCTTCTATCATTGGAAGACAGCGTTAGGATTATCCAGGCTGTCGGAGCCTTCAAGCTCGATCGTGCCGAGGTCGAGCGAGGCGATGACGCGTTCGATCGTCCTGGTCTGGTCGATCAGGCTGTCGACGGCGGCCTGGACGACCTTGTTGCCCTCCTCGTTGCCTTCGCCGATCATCTGGTCATAGGCTTCGCCGCCTTCCGCGCGGTCCACCAGCGCCTTGAAGGCGGCATGGCTGGCGTCGAGCTTGGCCTTCATCTCCGTGTCGAGCGCGGCGTCCTTTTCCGCGACCAGCTCGGAGAGCGACGGGCCGGCGAGCTTCGAGCCGTCCGGACGGGTATATTCACCCGTATAGACGGTCTCGATGCCGACGACGTCGTAGTAGTGCGAGTTGTGCGTGTTGTCGGAGAAGCAATCGTGCTCTTCTTCCGGATCGTGCAGCAGGAGGCCGAGCTTCATGCGCTCGCCGGCAAGTTCGCCATAGGAGAGCGAGCCCATGCCGGTCAGCATGGCGGTGATGCCGGCCTTCGGATCGGCGGTGACGTTCTTGGCGGCGTCGCCATCGGGCGCCCAGGCGTTCACCATCTCTTCGAGGTCGGTGACGAGCAGCGAGGATGCGGCCTTCAGGTAGGCGGCGCGCCGGTCGCAATTGCCGTTGGTGCAATTGGCCGCATCATAGTCGCTCGCCTGGCGGTTGCCCGCGCCTTTGCCGGTGCCGTTGAGGTCCTGGCCCCACAGCAGGAATTCGATGGCGTGGTAGCCGGTCGCGACGTTCGCTTCCACTTCGCCCGCCTCGTGCAGTTCCTGCAGCACCTCCGGCGTGATGGTGGTGGCGTCGATCGTCTTGCCGCCGATCTCCAGCTTCGGATTGGCGATGACATTGCCGACGAAGAGGGCGTTCTCGTCGCTCTCCGTGCCGTAGCTGGCATCGACATAGTCGATCAGGCCCTCGTCGAGCGGCCAGGCGTTGACCTTGCCTTCCCAGTCGTCGACCAGCGGATTGCCGAAGCGATAGGCTTCCGTCTGCTGGTAGGGCACGCGGGACTTCAGCCACGCCTCGCGCGCGGCCTTCAGCGTTTCGTCGCTCGGCGTGGCGATGAGGGCGTCGATCGCTGCGTCGAGCGCCTTTGCGGCGTCGAGCGAGTCGGAGAATTTGGCATGCGCGATCTCGGCATAGTGCTTGACGATCGCGGCCGGATCGGCGGCCGCATGGGCCGAACCGATGGCAAGACTTGACGCCGCGGCAGCAAGCGCAAAGGCGGCCGCGCGAAGAAGGGAAGTGGTCATGACGTCTCCTGGTGTCCTGTTCGATGTGTCCCCCGACACCGGACGTCACGGCTTGCCTCCCTTGGCCGCCGCCGCCCGGATGGTCCGGCATCCCGCCGGGCCCGGGATTATTCAGGCGTTACTGTCATGGACCAAATAAAAACTGGTGTCAAAGTGTATAGTTTAGAACGATTTCAAGCTGTTCCGGTACACTTGACAGAGCGCAACCGCCTCAGGCCCTGCGGCCCATCGCGCAGAAGAAGAAGCCGTCCGTATCGGTCGAGGCCGGCGTCAGGGTGACGGTCTTGCCGTCGCGCGACCAGGGCTGCGGCTTGTCCGCGCCGAACAGCTTCTTCCAGGTGTCGGTGGCGGAGAGAATCTCGAACTCAGGAATGACCGCGCAGAAGCCATGCACCTGTTCCTCGTTCTCCTGCGGCAGGATCGAACAGGTGACATAGAGCAGGAAGCCGCCCGGACGCACGAAGGCGCTGGCATTGGCAAGCGCTTCCTGCTGCTGGGTGAGGCGTTCCTCGAGGTTCTTTTCGGTGAGGCGCCATTTGGTGTCCGGCCGGCGGCGCCAGGTGCCGGTGCCCGTGCAGGGGGCGTCGACCAGCACGCGGTCGAAACGGCCGTTCAGCGGGGCAAGGCTGGCAATGGTCTCGTGGACCTGGACATTGCGCGTGCCGGCACGCTTCAGCCGCTCGATGATCGGGGCGAGGCGCTTGCGGTCGGTGTCGTAGGCGTGCACCTGGCCCTTGTTGTGCATGGCCGCCGCCATGGCGAGCGTCTTGCCGCCGCCGCCGGCGCAGAAGTCGAGCACCTGCTCGCCCTCCTGGGGTACGACGAGATCGGCGACGATCTGCGAGCCTTCGTCCTGCACCTCGAACCAGCCCTTCTGGAAGGCGAGGTCGGCGGTGACGTTCGGCAGGCGCGAGGGGCCTTCGCCGGCGGGAATGCGGATGCCCTCGCGGGCGATGGTCGAGGCGACGGCGGCGTTGCGCTCCAGCGCCTTCAGCACCTTGTCGCGGCCGGCCTTCAGCGTGTTGGCGCGCAGGTCCAGCGTCGGCCGGCCGGCAAGCGCCTTGGCCTCCGTCAGCCAGGCCTCGCCGAAATTGGCCTCGAAGGCGGGCTGGATCCATTCGGGAATGTCGCCCTGCACATGCGGCGCGGCGTCCTCGAGATCGCGGGCGCGGAAGGCGGCAAGCTTTTCGTCGGAAATGGGCTCCGGGGCAAAACGGTCGCCGTCGAACTCGGCGGCAAGCGCCTCGGGGGCGAGGCCCCACTGGCGCAGGAGCACGGCATGGCCGAGGGCGGCGGGGCTGTCGTCGTCCATCAGGTAGGCGTGCGACAGTCTCATGCGCAGCGCGTCATAGACGATATTGCCGATCGCGGCGCGGTCGCCGGAGCCGGCGAACCGATGGGAGAGGCCCCAGTCCTTGAGCGCATCGGCGACGGGGCGCCGCCGCGTCTCGATATCCGTCAGAACCTCGATGGCTCCCGAGAGCCGCCCACCCAATCGCATCCGTCTACTCCGTTTTGCGTCGTGGTAGCGGCGGAATGCGCGAAGGGCAAGCCGGGAGCCGCACAATAGCGCTCGTCAGCCGATGACTTCGTAACAGATCTTGGCGTGGCCGGAGCGGATCATGCCGATGTTGGAGGCGGCGGCCTTGGAGAGGTCGAGCACCCGGCCGCGGATGAACGGGCCGCGATCGTTGATGCGCACCACGACGCTCTTGCCGTTGTTCGCGTTGGTGACCTTCACCTTGGTGCCGAAGCGCAGGCTTCGGTGGGCAGCCGTCAGGAGGTTCGGGTTCATGCGCTCGCCGGAGGCGGTGCGCGAGTGCAGCGCATACCAGGAGGCACGACCGCAACCGGCGGCCTCAGCATCGGAGAATGTAACGAAGGTGGAGGTGGCTGTGACGAGCGAGGCGAGCGCGAGGCTGGAGAGCTTGAGCATCATGTATCGGATGACCTTCCGGAAAAGTTGTGAACTTCCGCTGTGATGATCGCCCTATGAAGAAGCAAAAATGGCGAAAACGTGCCTCAACCCGCCGCAATTGCTGTGGGGAGGCCGCAGGATATACAGTCCATCGCCGGCGATGGATTTTTCACCTGCATCCGTGTGACGAAAAAGAATCTTCTGAATCAGTGACTAAACTGATTTGACTTGAAAGTTGGAATGTCCATCCGACAATCGTGCAAATTCTCGGAAAAAACTTTCAATATTAGCGATTGCTGCGCAGGAATTCGGCGGCGAAAATGAGGCAGATAAATTTAAGGTTGTATTAAATCGCAAAAACCGGCCCTGTCGGCCTCGCCCTTCAACCTCGCCAGCGGCCGGACGCATGGAGTTCGGCGAGCGACTGGCGGTAGTCGGGAAAGCGGAATTCGAAGCCGGCAGCACGCAGCTTGGCGTTCGAGACGCGCTTGTTCTCCCCGTAGAAAGACCGGGCCATGGGGGAAAGTTCCGCCGTCTCGAACGGAATATCGGGCGGCACCGGCAGGCCCATCAGCCGGGCAGCTTCGGCCACCACGTCCTGCGGCGGACCGGGCTCGTTGTCGGTGATGTTCCAGAGGCCGCCGAGGGACTTTTGTGCAAGGAAGAGGGCCGCGCCGCCGATGTCCTCGACGCGGATGCGGTTGAACACCTGGTCCTTCTTGACGAGGCGGCGGGCGGTGCCCTCTTCCATGTTGCGCAGCGCATTGCGGCCCGGCCCATAGATGCCGGCAAGGCGCAGCACGGCGACGGGCAGGCCCGAGGCCCTGCCGAAGTCGAGCCAGTGGTTCTCCGCCTCCACCCGTTCGATGGAGCGGGCGGAAACCGGGTTCAGCACCGTGTCCTCGTCCACCCAGCCACCCTTGTGGTCGCCGTAGACGCCGACGGTGGAGAGGTAGCCGGCCCAGGCGAGTTTCGGCATCAGGGCGGAGATCGACGGCGTGCCGGGGCGGAACAGCGGGTCGCCCTCCTTGCCGGGCGCGATGGACTGCACGACATGGGTGGCGCGCGCCATGTCGGCCGCAAGGGCCTCGGGGATCGGGCCGCCGTCGTAGAGGATCGGCGCGATGCCGAGGGCGCGAAGGCCCTCCGCCTTCTCCGCCGAGCGCGTCGTGCCGGAGACGGAAAAGCCGGCCGCCCTGAAGGTCTGGCCGATGGCCCTGCCGGAGAAGCCGGCGCCGAGGATCAGGAGATGCGTCATCGACAGTCTGCCTTTGCTCTTTCATATTCCGCGCGCACGTCCGCGTCCGCGTCGTCCGCCCTTCCTGCCGCAAATTTCCCGAATTCGGAAGCCGCCATCAGCCGGGAAAGCGCCCATGCGGCCATGCCGCGCACCATAGGCGACGCGTCGTCGGCTAGGTGGAGGCAGGGCGCGATCAGGCTGCGGTCGCCCGAATTGCCGGCGGCGATCAGCACGTTGCGGATGAAGCGGTCGCGGCCGATGCGCTTGACCGGCGAGCCGGAGAAATGCGCGCGGAAGCCGGCATCGTCGAAGGTCAGAAGATCGGCGATCGCCGGCGCCTTCAGTTCCTCGCGGGCGATGAGCTTCATCTGCGAGGCCGCGGCGGCGAACTTGTTCCAGGGGCAGGCGGCCAGGCAATCGTCGCAGCCATAGATGCGGTTGCCGATCTTCTCGCGGATGCCGGGATCGATCGGTCCCTTGTGCTCGATGGTGAGGTAGGAGATGCAGCGCCGCGCATCCAGCTTGTAAGGCGCGGGAAAGGCGTCGGTCGGGCAGGCGTCGAGGCAGGCGCGGCAGGAGCCGCAATGGTCGCGCTCCGGCTCGTCGCGGACAAGGTCGGCCGTGGTGAAGAGGCTGCCGAGGAAGAGCCAGGAGCCGTGCGTGCGGCTGACGAGGTTGGTGTGTTTTCCCTGCCAGCCGAGCCCGGCGGCGGCGGCGAGCGGCTTTTCCATGACCGGCGCCGTATCGACGAACACCTTCACGTTCACTCCGCCCCGCGCCGCAAAGCGCGTCGCCACTTCCTTCAGCTTGCCCTTGATGAGGTCGTGGTAGTCGCGGTTCTGCGCGTAGACGGAGATCGCCGCCCGGTCGGGCATGGAAAGCACGGCGCGCGGATCGTGCGCCGGACCGTAGTTCATGCCGAAGAGGACGACGGAGCGCACCTCGCTCCACAGGACACGCGGATCGGCCCGCCGCGCCTCGGTCTCCGCCATCCAGTCCATGGTGCCGTGATAGCCGGCGGCAAGGAAATCGGCGAGCCGGGGCGGCGCCTCGGGAATGGAATCGGGGCCGGTGATGCGACAGAGGTCGAACCCCTTGTCCGCCGCTTCCGCCTTGAGGAAGTCGGTCAGGCGGCGCCGGATCCTGTCGTCGCCCGACATCGTCCCGTCCTCAGAAATCGAGGTCCGCGTAATGCGAGACCGGGGTGACGCCGCGCACGCGCTCGGCCAGCAGCGGGCGGAAGGAGGGGCGGGACTTCAGCCGCTGGTACCAGTCCTTGGCCTGTGGCGCGTCCGCCCAGTTGATCTCGCCCATATAGTCGAGCACCGAAAGACAGGCCGCGGCGGCTAGGTCGGCATAGGAGAGGCGATCGCCGGCAAGATAGGTGCGCGAACCGGCGAGCCAGGAAAGATACTTCATGTGCTGGCGGATATTGGCGCGCGAATTGCGCAGGATCTTGCTGTCCGGCGGGCCGCCGCCCTGGTCCGGCGTCATCTGCAGCTTGAAGATGCGCTCGCGCACCAGCGGGCGCGTCACGTCCTGCTCCATCTTCTGCAGGAACCATTCCGTCAGGCGGCGGATTTCCGCGCGCTGGAAGGGATCTTCGGCAAGCAGCCGGCGGTCGCGCTTCAGGACGCCGTGCGTCTCGTCGAGATATTCGGAGATGATGCTCGCGCCGCAGAGCGCCCGCATGCTGTCGTCGACATAGACGGGCAGCGTGCCGGCCGGGTTGAGGGCAAGGAAATCGCGGCGGTTTTCCCAGGGCTGTTCTTCGGCAAGCTCCGTCTGGAACCCGTATTCCGCCAGGATGAGGCGGACGAAGCGGGAGGCGGCGGACATCGGGTGATGGTAGAGTGTGGGCATCAGGCTGCTTTGCTGGTCTTGCGGAAGGGGCTGTGGCCGGGTCGAGCGCGCATGCGGGCTGATTTGACCATGGCTGATTTGACGAACCTATAGAAATTTGGTGGTACAAACACAAGCGAATCGGGCTTTTTGCCGTATGTCCGCTTCATTTCGTGGCTTTCCTCCCCTTTTCCCCAAGGAACCTCCATGGCAGACCAGTCCATCGTCAGCGCCCTCATTCTCGGTTTGATCGAGGGCCTGACCGAATTCATCCCCGTGTCCTCCACCGCCCATATCCTGCTCGCCGGGCATTTCCTCGGCTTCAAGTCGCCGGGCAACACCTTCGCCGTGCTCATCCAGCTCGGCGCGATCCTCGCGATCCTCTCCGTCTATGCGGCGAAGCTGCTGAGGATCGCGTTTGCGCTGCCGTCGAGCCCGGAGGCGCGGCGTTTCGTCGTCAGCGTGCTCATCGCCTTCCTGCCGGCCGCCGTCATCGGCGCGCTGGCGCATGATTTCATCAAGACGGTGCTCTTCGAAACGCCGATGCTGATCTGCATCGTGCTGATCGTCGGCGGCGTCATCCTCTATGTGATCGACCGCCTGCCGCTGCAGCCGCGCTATACGGATGCGATGAAGTACCCGCCGTCGCTCGCCTTCAAGATCGGCCTTTTCCAGTGCCTGGCCATGATCCCCGGCACCTCGCGCTCGGGCGCGACGATCGCCGGCGCCCTGCTGATGGGCACGGACAAGCGCTCGGCGGCGGAGTTTTCCTTCTTCCTCGCCATGCCGACCATGGTCGGCGCCTTCACGCTCGATCTCTACAAGAATCGCGACGCGCTTTCGTCCGACGACCTTCTCGTCATCGGCGTCGGCTTCGTCGCAGCCTTCGTGGCAGGTCTCTTCGTCGTGCGCTCGCTGCTCGACTTCGTTTCGCGCCGCGGCTTCACGCTGTTCGCCATCTGGCGGATCGTCGTGGGAACGCTGGGCCTGATCGGCCTTCTGATCTTCGGGTGAAGATTGTTGCGGCCGGCTCTGGCCGGCCGGCCCTTACTTGACCGAGGCGGTCGTGCAGGGATCGACGCCGTAGGCCGGCGAACAGCCGTGCTTGCCGGCCGAGACCGTCGACGGCGCGGCAAAGGATCCGGCCACGATGATCAGAGCCGAAAACCCGAAGAAGATTGCAATTGCCTTGCCCATTGCGCCGGAAGCCTCTCAAAGTCCTGAAAATACGCCGCAGAACTGTCATCAGTACGACGCGACGGGGGCGGTGTTTATTCGCTGGTCCGAAGACAATCAATATCGCGACATGCTGAATCGCGCGTAAATGCCGCAGTGATTTTTTTAACCGCTGCATAAGTGCAACAGCCCGCCCAAAGCGCTTCGAAAAAAACGGACCGGCCGGCGCGGGATTGCCCCGTGCCGGCCGGTTCTTCGGGATGGAAATCGGTCAGGCGGTGCGGTCGATCCGCGTGAACTGGCCCTGCGGGCGGTAGCGCACGAGGTAGCTCGGCAGGATCGCTTCGGCGAGCGCCGGCTCGATGCCGATGCCTTCGAGCGTGCGGCCTTCGCTGCGGGCGGCGTCGGAGACCACATTGTCGACACGCAGCAGCGTGACCTGGTCGGCCGTCAGCGGCGGCTTGATAAGGGGCACGAGCGAGGCGATGGAGCCGATCAGCGAGGCGATGCCGAAGGGCAGCGAGACGAGCGGGTTCTTGCGGTCGACGATGCGCAGCATCAGCTCGAGACACTGGCGGAAGGTCAGCACTTCCGGGCCGCCGAGCTCGTAGATGCGGCCGCGCTCGATCGTGCCGTCCACCGAGCGGGCGACGGCTTCGGCGACGTCGGCGACGTAGACCGGCTGGAACTTCGTGTGGCCGCCGCCGATCAGCGGCAGGGCCGGCGCATAGCGCGCCATGGTGGCGAACTTGTTGAAGAAGCCGTCCTCCGGGCCGAAGACGATGGAGGGGCGCAGGATGACGGCATCGGGAACCGTGCGCAGCACCGCCGCCTCGCCGCGGCCCTTGGTGCGGGCGTAGGAGGACGCGGAGTTCTCATCCGCGCCGATGGCGGAGATGTGGGTGAGCTTCGCACCGGCGGCGCGGGCGGCTTCCGCCACCGCGCGGGCGCCGAAATCCTGCACGGCGTCGAAATTGTTGCGGCCGCTCTCGAAGAGGATGCCGACGCAGTTGATGACGTGGTCGGCACCTTCCACGGCGCGGTCGACGGACTGGCGGTAGCGCAGGTTCGCCTGCACGAAGGAGATCTGGCCGACGCCGCCGATCGGCTGCAGGAAGCCGGCAAGGTCCGGCCGGCGGACGGCGACGCGGATGCGGTAGCCGCGGCGCGCCAGCGCACGCACCACATGACGCCCGACGAAGCCCGAGCCGCCGAAGACTGTGACGAGCGGCGGAAGGTTGGACAAGGTCATGAGGCTGCTCCTGAAGAACATTGTAGGTCGGTAGCGCCTACATAGCCCAAAGCGTTCGCAAGGTGAAGCGCGGCGAAGCGTCTCTCGTGCCGGGTTTTTCCGGGAGCCGGGATGGCCGGCTCAGAGGCCCTCGACGACCACCATTTCCGCGTCCGCCACTTCCTGGCGGATGGCGGCGGCGATCTGGTATTCCGGCGAATTGTAGCAGTCGACAGCGGCCTGCAGCGAGGGGAACTCGATGATCACGTTGCGGGCGCGCACGCGGCCTTCCAGCTGCGCGAAGGCGCCGCCGCGGGCGATGAAGTTCGCGCCGTACTTCTCGAAGGCCGGCTTGGCGGCGGCGACGTAGTCCTTGTAGCGTTCGGTGTCGCGCACATCGACCTGTGCGATCCAGTAACCCTTGGGCATGTCTCTCTCCCTTTTGTTATGCTGCGCGTGCGCCGTCCATTTCGGCGAGGATCGCCTTGGCCGCGGCAAGCGGATCGTCCGCCTTGACGATCGGGCGGGCGACGACGAGGTGGCTGGAGCCGGCCTTCAGCGCATCGGCCGGGGTCATGACGCGCTTCTGGTCGCCGAGTTCGGCGCCGGCCGGGCGGATGCCGGGCGTGACGATCGCCATGTCGGGGCCGACGACTTTGCGCACGGCCCTGGCTTCCTCGGCGGAGCAGACGACGCCGCCCATGCCGGCGATGCGGGCCTGTTCGGCGCGGCGCAGCACCAGCGTGTGCGGATCGTATTCGTAGCCGGCGTCGATGACGTCCTTGGCATCCATGGAGGTCAGCACCGTGACGCCGAGGAGGCAGAGATCGGAGCCCTTGGCGGCGGAAACGGCGGCAGCCATGGCCTTCGGATAGGCGTGCAGCGTCAGCATGGACATACCCATCTTGACGATGTTCTCGACGCCCTTGGCCACCGTGTTGTCGATGTCGAGCAGCTTCATGTCGAGGAAGACCTTCTTGCCGTCCCTGGCGAGGTCGCGGGCAAATTCCAGCCCGCCGGCAAAGACGAGCTGGTAGCCGATCTTGTAGAAGAGGGCGGTGTCGCCGAGCGTCCGGACCACCTTTTCCGCCTCCGCGATGGTCGGTACATCGAGGCCAACGATCAGGCGGTCGCGCGCGGACATGGTCAAAACCCCTTGCAAGATTCCATTGGCGTCCAGTCGCATGTGACGATGCGGTCCGCAAGGCCGAAAGCGAAAAGATTGCCGCCGCCGCCCGGCTGGTCGCCGTCCCGGCGGATGGGCGTGCCCCTGAGATATCCTTTCAGCAGCGTGCCGACGCCGCCATGGCCGACGAAGGCGATGGGGATTTCCGGATCATGCCCGGCCAGCACGCGCTCGACGGCGGCGACGATGCGCGCCTGCGCGTCCACTGCGCGCTCCCAGCCGCGAAAACTCCGCTCCGGATGGGCGAAAAATTCGTCGGCCGCGGCTTCGAAGGCATCGGGCGGCAGGTAGCCGGTGGCGGAACGGTCGTTCTCGCCCATGGCATGGTCGGTCTCGACGGCAAGGCGGCCGGCGGCAAGGATCTCCGCCGTCTCGATCGCCTTGCGCTCGGTGCTCGCCACGAAGCGGCCGATCTGCCGCGCCCAGCCGGCCGAGGCGGCGAGCCGGGCCCGCTCGCGGCCGCGCTCGGACAAGCTCCAGTCGGGTACCGGCACGGCCGGGTCGATGGCGACCTGCGGGTGGGTGATATAGAGCGCGAACATCGCCGCCCCTCAATGGGTGCGGCGATAGGTCCAGAGCTGCGCCGGCGGGATGTTGCGCACGACGAAATCGAGATGGCTGATCTGGTAGCGGTCCGGCATGGCGACGACGGGGGAGAGCGGGCCATAGGAGATCTGCACGACCGGCCGGCCGGCGGGAACGCGCGAGAGCAGGTCCTCGATCAGCGACACGCGCCTGTGCATCGGGAAATTGAGCAGCGGCACGGCGGAGATGACGCTGTCGAAGGTGGCGTCGCGAAGATCGCCGAGCGTCCTGTCGAGGTCGAAGGCGTCGCCATTGATGAAGTTGACGCCGTCGAAGCGCGCGACGAGGTGGTTGTAGAAATCCGTGGAGAATTCGACCGAGGTCAGCTTTTCCGGCGCAAGGCCGGTGCCGAGGATCGCCTTGGTGATGACGCCGGTGCCCGGCCCGAGTTCGAGCACGGGAAGACCCGAGGCGGGATTGATGACGCTCGCCATGCGGCGCGCGGTGACCGAAGAGGTGGGGATGATCGAACCGACGGCCCGCGTATTGCTCATCCAGCCCTTGAAGAAGCGGATCTCGTCGTCGAATTTCTTGCCGAGCCGTTCCTTGACCTTCACACGCAACGTCATGCCATCCCCCTTCATGGTAGCACTCCAAACATGGCCGGTGAGGGGTTTCATGCCCGCTGCTTCGCCCGGCCCTTACCGAATATGTGACGCGGTTTGCGTCAAAAACAAGTCTGATTGCGCCGTCGCCTGCAAGTTTCTCAGGAGGCCGCCAGCGATGAAAAAAGAACCCGCCGGGTGACCGGCGGGTTCCAGAATGCTTTGCGATATCGCTGCGCCTATACGCGCATCGGCATGAGCACGTAGAGCGCGTCGTCGCCGGCAAGATCGCGCACCAGCGTCGGCGAACCGGGATCGGCCAGCATGAACACGGCTTCCGAGCCGGAGAGCTGGGAGGTGATGTCGAGCAGGTATTTCGCGTTGAAGCCGATTTCCAGCGGGTCGCTGTCGTAGCCGACCGGCAGCTCTTCCGTCGCGCTGCCCGAATCCGGGTTGTTGACGGTCAGCGTGAGCTGGCCGTCGCCGAGCGCCAGCTTCACGGCGCGGCCGCGCTCGGAGGAAATGGTGGAGACGCGGTCGACGGCCTGGGCGAAGGACTGGCAGTCGATCTTCAGTTCCTTGTCGTTGTTGGTCGGGATCACGCGCTGGTAATCCGGGAAGGTGCCGTCGATCAGCTTGGAGGTGAGCACGATCGAGCCGATGGTGAAGCGGATCTTCGCGTCCGAGACCTCGACGGTGACGGTCAGGTCCGGATTGTCGACCAGCTTCTGCAGTTCGCCGACCGTCTTGCGTGGGATGATGATGCCCGGCATGCCTTCCGAACCCGACGGCGCTTCGACGTCGGCGCGGGCCAGGCGATGGCCGTCGGTGGCGACGGCGCGCAGCTTGAGCTGGCCGTTGCTTTCGATCGTGTGGATGAAGATGCCGTTGAGGTAGTAGCGGGTCTCCTCCGTCGAGATCGCGAACTGGGTGCGATCGATCAGCATCTTGAGATCCGTCGCCTTGAGGCGGAACGTATGCGAGAAGCTGCCGGCCGTGAGATCCGGGAAATCGGACTGCGGCAGGCATTGCAGCGAGAATTTCGAGCGGCCCGAGGCGACCGTCATCGAGGCGCCGTCGGCGCTGGTGGCGAGCAGCACTTCCGAACCGTCCGAGAGCTTGCGCACGATGTCGTAGAGCAGGTGCGCCGGGACGGTCGTCGCGCCGGCCTGCTCGACCTGGGCGGGCGTCGCCTCGGTGATTTCGAGGTCGAGGTCGGTCGCCTTCATGTCGAGGCTGGCGCCGTCCGCGCGCAACAGCACGTTCGAGAGGATCGGGATCGTGTTGCGCCGTTCGACCACGCGATGGACGTGGTTCAGCGACTTCAGAAGATTGGACCGCTCGAGAGTAATGCGCATGAACTGTACCGCTTTCGACCGCTAGCACGCCGGAGGCCCGGCGCGGCATTGCCTTGAAATCCCGGCGGGCGCCGGAAGATGTGGACGGGCAAAATGGCAGAAACATGCGGAACTTTGCAAGTGCTAACGGCGTGGAACACAGGATAGTCAACCGTCGGACCTTGCGAGGGCCTGCCCGCTCGCCCATAAGGATGAAGACATGCGGCCGTCCAGCGGCTGGAAAGGTGACGGGCGATGCGGGACGAGGGTGCGGCAAACGGCGGGGGCGAAGGCGCGAAGACTTTCCGCCTGCACAATGCCGTGATCCCCGCCCGGCCGCTGGAGCCGGCGCTCTATCTCGTCGCGACGCCGATCGGCAATCTCTCCGACATCACGCTGCGGGCGCTCGAAACGCTCGCCGGCGCCGACGTGCTCGCCTGCGAGGACACGCGCGTCACCCGCGTGCTGCTCGACCGCTACGGCATCGTCAACCGGCCCTATGCCTATCACGAGCACAATGCGGACGAGGCGGGCCCGCGCCTCATCGCCGCGCTGGACGGGGGCAGGTCCGTCGCCCTCGTCTCCGATGCCGGCACGCCGCTCGTTTCCGATCCCGGATACCGGCTGGCGCTGCTCGCGATTGCGGCAGGCCACCGCGTCGTGCCCATCCCCGGCGCCTCCGCCCCGCTTGCCGCGCTCGTCGGCTCCGGCCTGCCCAACGAGGCCTTCTTCTTTGCCGGCTTCCTGCCGTCCAGGGACAAGGCGCGGCGCGATCGCCTGGCCGAGCTTGCGGGCGTGCCGGCGACGCTGCTGTTCTTCGAATCCCCGCATCGCATCGCCGCGACGGTCTCGGCGGCGGCCGAGGTGCTGGGGGAGGGGCGGGCGGCCTGCGTCTGCCGCGAGCTGACCAAGACCTTCGAGGAATTCCGCCGCGGAACGCTTGGCGAGCTGTCGGCGCATTATGGCGACGGCCACACCGTCAAGGGCGAGATCGTCTTCGTCATCGGCCCGCCGGGCGCGGCGGCCGCGCCCGAGGCGGAGGATGTCGACCGGCTGCTTGCCGCGCTCGTCAGGGACATGCCGGCCGGCAAGGCGGCCACCGAGGCTGCGCGGCAGACCGGCCTGCCGCGGCGCGACCTCTACCAGCGCCTCATCGACCTGAAGGGCGGCGATGGGCAATAGGCCGGCGGATTCGGGCCGGCTGAAGGCCTTTCGCCGCGGACACGTCTCCGAATACATCGCCGCGCTCTACCTTGCCGCCAAGGGCTTCCGCATCCGCGCGATCCGCTACCGCACGAAGCTCGGCGAGATCGACATCATCGCGCGGCGCGGCGACCTCGTCGTCTGCGTCGAGGTGAAGGCGCGCCGCGATGTCGACAGCGCCGTCTTCGCCGTCACCGGAACCGCGCAAGGGCGCATCCGCGCGGCCAGCGAAATCTGGCTCTCGCGCCAGCCCGACGGCCACCGCCTTTCCCTCCGGTACGACATTGTCGCCATCCGTCCCTGGCGGCTTCCCCGGCATCTGCCGGATGCGTTTTGATCAAAAGGAAAATGTAACGAAACTGACATGAAACCGTAACGCGCCCGTCACGGTCGCTCATTAGTGCACCCTCACACCAAATCCGGTGAAGAGGAGCAACCCATGTTCAAGCCGCTTTCCCTCGCAGGTTTCGCACTCGCGCTTTCCGCCTCGGCCTCGATGGCCGCCACCAACATCACCTGGTGGCACGGCATGGCCGGCCGCAACGGCGAGGTCATCAACGAAGTCGCCCAGAAGTTCAACGCCGCCCAGTCGGCCTGCGCCCTGACGCCGGTCTCCAAGGGCACCTACGAGGAAGCGCTCGCCTCCGGCATCGCCGCCTTCCGCTCGGGCGAACAGCCGAACATCCTGCAGGTCTTCGACGCCGGCGCGGCGACGATCATCAACGCTCCGGGCGCCGTCATCCCGGCGGAAGACCTGATCACCGGCGCCGGCCACACATTCGACCGCGAAGCCTTCATCGAAGGCGTGCGCTACTTCTACGCCGCGCCGGACGGCAAGTTCGTCGGCATGCCGTTCAACTCCTCCGCCCCGATCATGTACGTGAACACCGAGGCCCTCGAAAAGGCAGGCGTCGAAGCGCCGAAGACCTGGGAAGAGTTCGAGGCGATCGCGCCGAAGCTGAAGGAAGCCGGCTACCTGCCGCTCGTCCAGTCGCAGCTCACCTGGCAGTTCACGGAAAACTTCTTCTCGCGCAACAACATCCAGTTCGCGACGAACAACAACGGCTACGATTCGGTCACCGACACGAAGATCAACATGACGGACCCGAACCTCGTCATGATGTTCACCAAGCTGAAGGCCTGGGCCGACGAGGGCTACTTCGGCTATTTCGGCGCCGGCTGGAACGACAACCAGAAGCTCTTCGAGGACGGCAAGGCCGCCTTCTGGATCGGTTCGTCGGGTTCGTTCGGTGGCCTCCAGAAAACCGCGCAGAAGCCGTTCACCGCGGCCTTCCTGCCCTACTGGCAGGGCATTGAAGGCGCCGGCACCAACTCGTTCATCGGCGGTGCCGCGCTGTTCGCCATGTCCGGCAAGTCGGACGAAGAGAACAAGTGCACGGCCGACTTCTTCCAGTTCCTGACCTCGCCGGAAATCCAGAAGTTCTATCACCAGGCCACCGGCTACGTCGCCATCACCAAGGCGGCCTACGAGCTGACGAAGTCCGAAGGCTATTATGAAAAGACCCCGGTCGCCGAAGTCGGCATCCAGCAGCTCATGCTGCCCTCGGGCGACTGGTCGAAGGGCTACCGCCTCGGCTTCTACCCGCAGATCCGCGAGATCATGGAGCGCGAATACGGCCGCATCTTCGCCGGCGAAACCTCGGTCGAAGACGCCATGAAGACGATCGAGACCGAAGCGAACGACCTGCTCGCCCGCTTCGCCAAGACCGCCGGCTGACAGGGCTCCGGCTTCGGCAGGCCCCTCATCCGGCCTGCCGGCCACCTTCTCCCCGCAGGCGGGGAGAAGGACACGAGCCGCAACGGTTCCTCTCCCTCTCCCCGCTTGCGGGGAGAGGGTTGGGGTGAGGGGCACTCACCCGCTTCTCCCGCTCCTACAAAGGCCACGACATGAAGCGCGTGCAATTCTCCTCGCCCTATCTGCCCTATCTCTTCCTCGCGCCGCAGATGGCGATCATCTTCGTGTTCTTCTACTGGCCGTCCGTCCAGGCGATCCAGTCGTCCTTCTATCTCGAAGATCCCTTCGGCTTCGGCTCCACCTTCGTCGGCCTGTCGAACTATTCGGATGCGCTCGGCTCCGCGCAGTACCAGGCGATCGCCCGCTTCACCGTGGTCTTCACCGCGCTCGTCACCTTCCTGTCGCTCGGGATCGGCATGCTGCTCGCCGTCAAGGCGGATGCGGTGCTGAAGGGCAGCGCCGCCTACAAGACGCTGCTGATCTGGGTCTATGCCATCGCCCCGCCGGTCGCCGGCCTGATGGGCATGATGTTCTTCGACCAGCATATCGGCCCGCTGGTGAAATTCGCCGCCCTCTTCGGCTGGGACATGAAGGTCGGCCTCAACTACAACGACACCGCCATCGCCATGATCATCGTGTCGGTGTGGAAGCAGATCCCCTACAATTTCATCTTCATCCTCTCGGGCCTCCAGAGCATTCCGGCCTCCGTGCGGGAAGCCGCCGCCATCGACTGCCGTTCCGGCACGCGGCGCTTCTGGACGATGACGCTGCCGCTGCTCGCGCCCACCGCCTTCTTCCTGCTCGTCATCAACATGACCTACGCGCTGTTCGACACGTTCGGCGTCATCGACGTGATGGTGAAGGACAAGGCGGCCAACAACCCGATCACGCTGGTCTACAAGGTCTATATGGACGGCTTCCGCGGCAACGACCTCGGCGGCTCCTCGGCCCAGTCGGTCATCCTGATGATCGTCGTCTTCGTGCTCACCATCTTCCAGTTCCGCTTCATCGAGCGGCGCGTGCACTACAATTGAGAGGGCGCCCGCCATGAACCGCATCCGTCTCCTCGATCACCTCGTTCTCATGCTCGGCGTCTTCGTCATGGTCGCCCCCGTGGTGGTCGCCTTCATGACCTCCACCCACGAGGCGGCCGACATCCACCGCAACGGCCTCTCGCTTGCCTGGGGCGGCCACTTCACCGAGACCTACAACACCGTGCTGACGCGGGAAGGCGGCTTCACCGGCAAGATCACCGGCGCGCGCATGATCTGGAACTCGCTGATCCTCGGCATCGGTTTTGCCGCCGGCAAGATCGTGCTGTCGATGCTCGCCGCCTATGCCATCGTCTATTTCCGCTTCCGGCTCGGCACGCTGTTCTTCTGGATGATCTTCACGACGCTGCTCCTGCCGCTGGAAGTGCGCATCCTTCCCTCCTACGAGGTGATGAACAGGCTTTCGCTGACGAACACCTATACCGGCCTCATCGTGCCGCTGCTGGCCTCGGCCACCGGCACCTTCTTCTTCCGCCAGTTCTTCAAGTCCGTGCCGGAGGAGCTGCTGGAGGCCGCGCGCATCGACGGCGCCGGGCCGTTCAAGTTCTTCATCGACGTGCTGGTGCCGCTCTCGCGCACCATGATCGCCGCCATCTTCATCATCATGTTCGTCTATGGCTGGAACCAGTATCTCTGGCCGACGCTGATGACGACGGACGAGCGCTTCTTCACGCTGGTGCGCGGCATCAAGCAGATCCTGCTCGTCTGGGTGGGCTCCAACATCCCCGATTACAACGAGGCCTTTGCGCTGGCGATCCTCGCCATGCTGCCGCCGGTCATGATCGTGCTGATCTTCCAGCGGTGGTTCATCAAGGGTCTCACCGAAAGCGACAAATAGGAGGGCGCGTCCCATGGCGGCGATCAGCATCAAGGACGTATCCAAGGTCTACAATGGCGGCGTGACCGCCGTCAGTGCCGTCTCGATCGACATCGCCGACGGCGAGTTCATCGTGCTCGTCGGCCCTTCCGGCTGCGGAAAGTCGACGCTGCTGCGCATGGTCGCGGGTCTGGAGACGATCAGCCAGGGCGAGGTGGCGATCGGCCCGCGCGTCGTCAACGACGTCGACCCGGCCGACCGCGACATCGCCATGGTCTTCCAGAACTATGCGCTCTATCCGCATATGACGGTCTACGAAAACCTCGCCTATGGCCTGAAGAACCGCCGCACGCCGAAGGCCGAGATCGACACGCGCGTGGCGGAGGCCGCCCGCATGCTCGAACTCCAGCCCTATCTGGAGCGCAAGCCCCGCGCGCTCTCCGGCGGCCAGCGCCAGCGCGTCGCCATGGGCCGCGCCATCGTGCGCAAACCCTCCGCCTTCCTCTTCGACGAGCCGCTCTCCAACCTCGATGCCAAACTGCGCGTCTCCATGCGCGGCGAGATCAAGCGCCTGCAGCGCCGCGTCGGCACGACCTCGATCTACGTCACCCACGACCAGTTGGAGGCGATGACGCTCGCCGACCGGCTCGTCGTGCTCTCCGGCGGGAAGATCGAGCAGATCGGCCGCCCGCTCGACGTCTACCATCGCCCCGCCACGACCTTCGTCGCCAGCTTCATCGGTTCGCCGGCCATGAACCTCGTCAGCGGCGAAGTGCATGGCGGCAAGCTCGCCCTCGGCCCCGCCCTCATCGATCTCGGCGCCACGGTGCCGACGCAGGGCACTGTCACCGTCGGCCTGCGCGCCGAAGACCTGCGCCTCCATCCGGAGGGGGAGGGCAGCCTGCCCTTCCGGGTCGATTATGTCGAGGAACTGGGGGCCCAGCGCCTCGTGCACGGCCTCGTCGGCGACCAGCCGCTCGTCGCTGCGGTCTCCTCGGAAAACCCGCTGCCGGCAACCGTCTCGCTCTCGATTACGCCGTCGCGGCTGCATTTCTTCGACAGCGCCAGCGGCCGGCGGATCGACCGGCCGGGCGAAGACCGCCCTGAAACCCTTGCCGGCGGCCTCCCGGCCCTGGAGGCCGCCGCATCATGATCCGCAGCACCGTCGACAGACTGACCGCCCCTACCCCGGCGGAGCGCGCGGCGATAGCCGATCTCGAAAAGACCATCTCCGCGCACGATGCCCGCATGGCGGCGCTTGCCTGCATGAACGCGGTGGAGAAAGGCGGCCGGGCCGAACGCGCCGAACCGCTGCCCTTTCCCTTCACCGTCGCCGCCTGGAACCTCGAGCGCTGCCTCTTTCCGCTCGAAAGCGCCGAACATCTCGGCGCCACCGGTGCCGAGATCGTTCTGCTCTCCGAAATGGACGACGGCATGGCCCGCACGCGCCAGCGCCACACCACGGCCGAGGTCGCCGGCGATCTCGGCATGGCCTATCTTTACGGCGTCGAGTTCATCGAGCTCGGCCTCGGCTCCGATACGGAGCTGGAATTCTGCAAGGACCGGTTCAACCGCCGCGGCCTGCACGGCAACGGCCTCATGGCCACCGTGCCGCTGCACGCGCCCTTCCTGCTGCGGCTGGAGGGCGAGCGTCTGTGGTTCATGGGCGAGGTCGACCAGCCGCGCCTTGGCGAGCGCATGGCGATCGGCGCCGTCGTCAACACGGAAGCCGGCCCGCTCGTTCTCGTCTCCACCCATTTCGAAAGCGCCACGACGGCCGCCTATCGCGAACGCCAGATGGTCGGCCTGATCGATGCCCTCGACGCGGCCTTCCCCGGCCACCCCGTCCTCATCGGCGGCGATCTCAACACCGGCAACCATGCCGGCGGCGACTTCGAGGCGGAAGGGCTTTTCGCCCGCGCGGCCGAGCGCGGCTTCACCCGCCACGGCGGCCCGCTGGACGGGATGACGACACGCCCGAGCCTCATCACGCGCTGGCCGGAGCGGGCCATGAAGCTCGACTGGTTCTTTTCGCGCGGCCTTGCGGTTTGCGATACGCGCATCGTGTCCTCGCTCTCCCCCACCGGCCGGCCGCTCTCCGACCACGACCTCATCACCTGCCGGATCGACGGCTTCGCCTGACCCCGCGCGAGGCCCGTTGCCATCGCGCCGCCCGCATCCTAAATGTGTCGGGCATTCCTGAGGGGACTTTTCATGGCAAAGATCAAGAACGTCGCGGTCCAGATGGACCATGTGTCGACCATCAGCATCGCCGGCGATTCCACCTTCGCCATGAGCCTGGAGGCGCAGAACCGGGGTTACAGGCTGTTCCACTACACGCCCGACCGCCTCAGCCTGCGCGACGGCAAGGTCTACGCCGCCGTCGAGCCGATGGAACTGCGCGACGTCAAGGGCGACCACTATACGCTCGGCGCCCCCGAGCGCGTCGACCTCGCGACGATGGACGTGGTGCTCTTGCGCCAGGACCCGCCCTTCGACATGTCCTACATCACCTCGACGCATCTCCTGGAACGCATCCACCCCAGGACGCTTGTCGTCAACGACCCGGCCTGGGTGCGCAACTCGCCGGAAAAGATCTTCGTCACCGAATTCGCCGACCTCATGCCGGCAACGCTGATCACCCGCGACCCGGCTGAAATCCGCCGTTTCCGCGAGGAGATGGGCGACATGATCCTGAAGCCGCTCTACGGCAATGGCGGTGCCGGCGTCTTCCATTCCACCAAGGACGACCGCAACCTTTCCTCGCTGCTCGAAATGTTCGGCCAGATGTTCCGCGAGCCCTTCATCGCCCAGCAATACCTGCCGGACGTGCGCAAGGGCGACAAGCGCATCCTGCTTGTCGACGGTGAGCCGGTCGGCGCCATCAACCGCGTGCCCGCCGAACACGACGCCCGCTCCAACATGCATGCCGGCGGCCGCCCGGAGCCGACGGAGCTGACGGCTCGCGAGAAGGAAATCTGCACCCGCATCGGCCCGGCGCTGCGCGAGCGCGGCTTCCTCTTCGTCGGCATCGACGTCATCGGCGACTACATGACCGAGATCAACGTGACCTCGCCGACCGGCATCCGCGAGGTGCGGAAATTCGGCGGCGCCGACATCTCCGCGCTGCTGTGGGACGCCATCGAAAGCAAGCGCTGAGCCGCTTGCCGCCCGTCGCAAGGGCCTTTGCGGGACGTCCCGTTCGCGAACGTCCCGCCTTCGTTCCGCAAATGCAACCGGCCACAACCGGTGCGCGGAAAATTCTCTCGCAGGTTCTATGATTGTTCTTGTTTCATTCCGGATTCCGTGCCAGATTTGCAGATGCAACCCAGGGGCGGGTGCAGGGGACGTTTTCGGCGAAAACGTGTCGCGGTAGCCGTGCGCCGAATGGCGCAGCGCCGCGGGAACGGGCGGAGGCAATCATGGTGGCGCGGGTCGGTACGATCGCATTCCAGGGCATCGAGGGCGTGCCGGTCGACGTGCAGGTCATGGTGGCGCCCGGCAAGGTGGGCATGCAGATCGTCGGCCTGCCGGACAAGGCGGTCGCCGAAAGCCGCGAGCGGGTGCAGGCGGCCCTGCACGCCTCCGGCCTTTCGCTGCCGCCGAAGCGCGTGACGGTCAATCTCGCCCCGGCGGACCTGCCGAAGGAAGGCAGCCACTACGACCTTGCCATCGCGCTCGGCCTGATGATGGCGCTCGGCGCCGTGCCGGGCGATGCGCTGGAGGACTATGTTGTCATCGGCGAGCTGAACCTCGACGGCACGATCGCGTCCGTCGCCGGGGCGCTGCCCGCCGCCATGGGGGCGAACGCGCTCGGCAAGGGGCTGATCTGCCCGGCGGAAAACGGCGCGGAAGCCGCCTGGGCCGGCAGCGGCCTCGATATCCTGGCCCCGCGCAGCCTGATTGCGCTCGCCAATCATTTCAAGGGAACGCAGGTCCTGTCCCGGCCGGCGCCGGCAATCCGGGCGGCGGCGGCGGACCTGCCGGACCTTGCCGATATCCGCGGCCAGGAAAGCGCCAAGCGGGCGCTGGAAGTGGCGGCGGCCGGCAACCACAATCTCCTGATGTTGTGCTACATTAATTCGGAGAAAATGAGAGGCTGTCGTTATGGGCTGGCTGTTGGTTTCCACGCAGAACTGAGCCGGTTAGGCGCATAATTTCCATTGAGAATTGAGCCATGTGAACCTTCCCCAACGCGGAGAGCGACGGGGGCAACGGAGTGATCCACATGGGACTTTTAAATATCATTCGTCGGATGGCGCTGCGTGAGAAGCAGTCGATCCGCGAGATCAGCCGGCGAACAGGGCTGTCGCGGAACACGATCGCGAAGTATCTGAACGCTGGTACAATCGAACCAACATTCACCGTACCGGAACGACCGAGCAAGCTTGATCCGTTTGCCGACAAGCTGGCGGCCTGGCTGAAGACCGAGGCCGGGAAGTCGCGCAAACAGCGACGAACACTGAAGCAGGTTCATGCCGACCTGGTGGCTCTCGGCTTTACCGGCTCCTATGGTCGGGTTGCCGCCTTCGCCCGTGATTGGCGAGCGGAACGACAACGTGAGCAGCAGACGACGGGCCGCGGCATATTTGTTCCGCTGTCTTTCCGCCCAGGCGAAGCATTCCAATTCGATTGGAGTGAGGACTATGCCGTCATTGGCGGCGAGCGCACAAAGCTGCAGGTCGCGCATATCAAGCTATCGCACAGTCGCGCGTTTTTGGTCAGGGCGTATCTGCTGCAGACGCACGAGATGCTGTTTGACGCCCATTGGCACGGCTTCCGTGTGTTCGGCGGCGTCCCTGCTCGCGGCATTTACGATAACATGAAAACCGCGGTCGATCGCGTCGGTCGTGGCAAGGAGCGACAGGTCAATATCCGTTTCCTCGCGATGACGAACCACTACGTCTTTGCGCCTGAGTTTTGCAATCCTGCCGCGGGCTGGGAGAAGGGCCAGGTCGAGAAGAATGTCCAGGATGCCCGGCCGCGACTGTGGCAACAGATGCCGGACTTTCCTGATCTGGCGGCATTGAATGCCTGGCTGGAACAGCATTGCCAGGACCTGTGGCGCGACACAGCACACGGCACCTTGCCCGGCACGATCGCGGACGTCTGGTCCGCGGAACAGCCAGCATTGATGGCGCTCCCCGCTGCGTTTGACGGCTTCGTCGAGCAGGGCAAACGTGTCTCTCCGACATGCCTGATCACCTTCGAGCGGAACCGCTATAGCGTGCCTGCATCGTTTGCGAACCGGCCTGTCAGCTTGCGAATCTATCCCGAGCGACTGGTCGTTGCGGCCGAGGGTAATGTCCTATGCGAACATCCGAGGGTGATTGAGCGCAGCCACGACAAACCGCCGCGGACGATTTACGACTGGCGACACTACCTTGCCGTCATTCAGCGCAAGCCCGGTGCCTTGCGCAATGGTGCGCCTTTCCTGGAATTGCCGCTGGCCTTTCGACAGTTGCAGGACCAGATGCTGCGTCGCCTGGGCGGCGATCGTGAGATGGCCGATATCCTTGCTCTGGTGCTTCATCACGACGAACAGGTCGTCGTCAGGGCTGTGGAGCTGGCTCTGGATCAAGGCGTCGCGACCAAGACGCATGTGCTGAACCTGCTGCATCGTCTGATCGATGGGAAGACGACTGACGGCCCCGACATCGACACGCCACAGGCGCTGACCTTGTTGCGTGAACCCAAGGCCAACGTCGAACGCTACGATGGCTTGCGTGTCCGGATCGTGGGAGGTCGCCATGCGTCATGATCCCGCAAGTGCCGCCGTCGTCATCATGCTGCGGAGCCTGAAGATGTATGGCATGGCCCAAGCCGTCACAGACCTGATTGAGCAAGGGGCTCCAGCTTTTGATGCGGCCGTGCCGATCCTGTCCCAGTTGCTGAAAGCCGAGATGGCCGAACGTGAGGTTCGCTCGATTGCCTATCACATGAAGGCTGCTCGCTTCCCAGCCTATAAGGACATCTCCGGGTTCGACTTCGCCGCCAGCGAAATCAACGAAGCGACGGTGCGCCAACTGCACCGATGCGAGTTCATGGACGGGGCGCAGAATATCGTGCTCGTCGGTGGGCCGGGCACAGGAAAAACACATGTCGCGACTGCCCTTGGGGTCCAGGCGATCGAGCATCACCGCCGGAAGGTCCGCTTCTTCTCGACCATCGAATTGGTCAATGCGCTCGAGCAGGAGAAGGCAAAGGGCAAGGCAGGTCAGATCGCCGAGACGCTGGTCCGTCTCGATCTGCTGATCCTCGATGAACTAGGATACCTTCCGTTCAGTGCTTCCGGCGGAGCGCTGCTCTTCCACCTGTTGAGCAAGCTCTATGAGCGCACCAGCGTCGTCATCACCACCAACCTCAGCTTCAGCGAATGGGCAACCGTCTTCGGCGACGCCAAGATGACGACAGCTTTGCTCGATCGCCTGACCCACCGTTGCCACATCCTGGAAACCGGTAACGACAGCTTCCGCTTCAAGGCCAGCTCGGCCGCAGCAGCACAGAAGAGAGGAGAAAAGGCCAATCCCTTGACCAAACCCTGATCAGAAAACCATACTCAGAGGTGGCTCACTTCTCGGTGGAAAAACCGGCTCAGTTCTGCGTGGAAACCAACAGACCGATGGTTTTTTGCGTTTCTCAGCCGCTTTAAACGACGGTACGCCTGCACCGTTTAAACGACACACGATTTCGCGTCGGCCGAGACCTTCAATCGTCTGGCGGAAAATGCGGCGGACAATTTCCACTCGCTCTGGGCGTTCGACAAACTGCCCGTCCCGAACCTCCAACCATCCGGGGCAACGAGGGGTGAGCGGCTTCCGTTCTGTACGTGCGGCCTCCTTTTTCTGTCTCCACGCTTCGCCTACTCGTTCGCTCTTAACGCGACTCTCATCGTGCGCCCTCGCCATGACCGCGAGTGAGATGATGAGCGGGGTCCAATCTTGCCGTAGTCGAGTAGCGGAATACTCCTGCCCGTCGCCGAGGGTTACAACGACCACACCAGCTTGGATGAGGGCGAAGAGCTGAGTTGCGGCATCGATCACGGTTTCACGAGATAGGCGATCCAGGCTTTCGACAATGAGATATGACCCACGTTCGATTTTGCCTTCTTCAACCATCTGAAGGAATGAGCGGAGTGCTCCCGCGGTCCTGTTTGCGCCGTGATAGGCGCTGATTCCCAAGTCGCGAAGGGAGTCGTCTAGTGTAAGGCCCCGCTCAATGGCCCAAGCCTCCGCCTTGGCGGTCTGGCGGCGCAATGAATCCCCCTGAGCTTGTTCTGGGGTGGAGTAGCGGACGTACGAATATGCTTTTGTCATGATCCAATCTCATATCAAACAGATTTGGATTAATGTAGCATAATTTGCTGATGGTCGGCCCGCCGGGCTCGGGAAAGTCCATGCTGGCCGCGCGCCTTGCCGCCATCCTGCCGCCGCTCTCGCCGCGGGAGCTGCTGGAGGTCTCGATGATCCATTCCATCGCCGGCCAGCTTTCCGGCGGCCGGCTTTCGGATCGCCGGCCCTTCCGCGCGCCGCATCATTCCGCCACCATGGCCGCGCTCGTCGGCGGCGGGTCGCGGGCAAGGCCGGGCGAGGTCTCGCTGGCCCATAACGGCGTGCTCTTCCTCGACGAGCTGCCGGAATTCTCGCCCCAGGCGCTCGATGCGCTGCGCCAGCCGCTCGAGACCGGGGAATGCATCATCGCCCGGGCGAACCACCGGGTGAGCTATCCCGCCGCCATGCAGCTCGTCGCGGCGATGAACCCCTGCCGCTGCGGCATGGCGGGCGAGCCCGGCCGGACCTGCGCCCGCGGCCCGCGCTGCATGAGCGACTACCAGGCCCGCATTTCCGGCCCGCTGATGGATCGCATCGACATCCGCATCGACGTGCCGGCCGTCTCGGCGACGGATCTCATCCGCCCGATGGACGCCGAGGCCAGCGAGACCGTCGCCCGCCGCGTCGCCCGTGCCCGCGCCCTGCAGGTCGATCGTTTCGCCCGGCTCGGCATGGCCTCCGTCACCAGCAATGCGCGGGCCTCGACCGCGCTCGTCGAAAAGGTGGCGGAGCCCGATCCCGGCGGCCTCCAGCTCCTGCGCGATGCGGCGGAGAAGATGCATTTTTCCGCGCGCGGCTACCACCGCATCCTCAAGGTCGCCCGCACGCTCGCCGATCTCGACGAGGCGCCCGTCGTCGGCCGCATCCATCTGGCGGAGGCGATTTCCTATCGCATCGCCGGCGAGCGGCTCTCCGCGGCGGCGTAAGTTTTCGGGAAGAAGGCAGCGGTCCCGCCGAAGGAGAGTGAGAGCGTGGGTCTGGTATGCCGATGCCCTATGCGGGCATGGCTCAGCCTTGCCGATCGGGCACGGACGAACGGTTCACCCGCCGGCGGGCGGTCCCGCGGGGTCCTTGCAGACGGCTTCGATGCGGTGCCCGTCCGGATCGATGATGAAGGCGGCATAGTAGGTCGGGCCGTAGGGGAGGCGCAGTCCGGGCGCGCCGTTGTCGCGCCCGCCCGCGGCAAGGGCGGCCCGGTGGAAGGCATCGACCGCGCCGCGGCTCGGTGCGGCAAAAGCGACGTGGAAGCCCGGCCCCGGCGCGGCGGCGGCCGTGCCGTGATCCTTCAGGCAGAGCTTGTCGCCGCCGCCGGGCAGGCCGTAGCCGACAGCCTGGCCCGGCTCGCCGGGGCGGATATCCGACCAGACCCGCGCGTAGCCGAGCGGCGCAAGAACCGCGTCATAGAACGCGGCCGCGCGAAGAATGTCGCAAACGCCGAGGGAAAGGTGATGGAGCATGAGGGAGGGGGCCGGGAACGGCCCGCCGTGCGCACGGCGCAGCGGGCCGGAGAGCCTCAGCCGCCGAGGCCTTCGAAGAGCGCGGTGGAGAGGTAGCGCTCGGCGAAGGAGGGGATGATGACGACGA
The DNA here is from genome assembly GCF_001652565.1 of Shinella sp. HZN7. NCBI lineage: Bacteria > Pseudomonadati > Pseudomonadota > Alphaproteobacteria > Hyphomicrobiales > Rhizobiaceae > Shinella > Shinella sp. HZN7. The sequence continues at coordinate 4,657,216 of NZ_CP015736.1, forward strand.
TGGTCTTGCCGGCATTTTCCGGGCGGCTGCCGACCTTGGCGGCGGCGGCGAGCGCGGCGCCGGAGGAGATGCCGACCGGCACGCCTTCCAGCCGCGCCACGAGGCGGGCGTTTTCGAAGGCCTCGTCGTTTGTCACGGTCACGACCTCGTCATAGATCGCCGTGTCGAGGATCGCCGGGGCGAAGCCGGCACCGATGCCCTGGATCTTGTGCGGGCCGGGATTGCCGCCGGACAGGACCGGGCTGTCGGCCGGCTCGACGGCGACGACCTTGAGGCCGGGCTTCTTCGCCTTCAGCACCTGGCCGGCGCCGGTGATCGTGCCGCCGGTGCCGATGCCGGAAACGAGGATGTCGACCGCGCCGTCCGTGTCGTTCCAGATCTCCTCGGCCGTCGTCCGGCGATGGATCTCGGGGTTGGCCGGATTTTCGAACTGCTGGGGAATGATCGCGCCGGGAATGGTGGCGGCCAGTTCCTCCGCCTTGGCGATCGCGCCCTTCATGCCCTTCGGCCCCTCGGTCAGCACCAGTTCGGCGCCGAGCAGCGCCAGCATCTTGCGCCGCTCGATCGACATGGTCTCGGGCATGGTGAGGATGAGGCGATAGCCCTTGGCGGCGGCGGCGAAGGCGAGGGCGATGCCCGTATTGCCCGAGGTCGGCTCGACCAGCGTCGAGGTGCCGGGCGTGATCTTCCCGTCGGCCTCGAGCGCCTCGATCATCGCCACGCCGATGCGGTCCTTCACCGAGGCGATCGGGTTGAAGAATTCGAGTTTTGCAAGAAGGGTGGCCGAAACGCCCTTTTCCCTGGCGAACTTGTCGAGCCGCACGATGGGCGTGTCGCCGATCGTCTCGGTGATGGAGGCGTAGATACGGCCGCGGCCGGGTTTGCGGGTGTCGGTCATCGGGTGCTCCCTCGGTTCTCGTTCCGCAAAAGATAGGAGCGAATGGCGCCGGAGACGAGTCCGGATTTCGCGACAAAAGCGCCGAAAGCGGAATAATCCCGCACTGAGAGCAATTCCGGCAAAAGGGTGAAGCGGTTTTGCGCCCGCACGTGCGCGGGAACAAACAGATAGAGCGTTTTCGCGATTTGGAAAAAGCGGAAACGCTAGCGGCGCAAAACCGGATGGTCCTTCACGCCGCGCGGGTCGCGATATAGGCGGCGGTGCCGGCGAGAATGCCGGCGGCGACCCGGTTCATCCGCTGCAGCGCCTTCGGCTGCCTGAGGAGAAGCCGGGCGCGCGAGGCGAGCGCGATATAGGGCACGAGCACGACGATGAGCACCACGAAGGTCGCGGCAAGCAGCATGCCGTAATCCTCGAGGCCGATCGCCTCTAGATCGACCAGCGTCGGCACCAGCGCGACGTAGAACAGCATGGTCTTCGGATTGCCGAGCGTCACGAACAGGCCGGAAAGGAAGGACAGGGTCATGCTCGTCGAGGCGCGCGCCTCGATATCCTGCGGGATGAGGCCGCTCGTCCAGAGCTTCCAGGCGATGTAGCCGAGATAGAGCGCGCCGGCGATCTTGATCAGCATGAAGGTCGTGGTGAAGGTCTGGGCGATGAAGGCAAGGCCGAGGATGACCGCCGTCAGGTAGATCATGTCGCCGAGGATGAGGCCGAGGCCCATGAAGAAGGTGGGCCGGAAACCCGAGCCGAGCGCCCGCGCGACGATCGCCGTGATGCCGGGACCGGGAATGATGGCGGCGATGAACAGGGCACCGCAATAGGCAAGCAGGACGGCGACGGTCATGACGGACTCCAAGGGACCGCGCTTTTCTAGCGCAATTCCGGCAAAAGTGCGAAGCGGTTTCGCGCCCCGAATGGCGCAAGACGAAAGCGCATCGCGCCCTGCGGTTTGCCGGCGCGCTATCTCGGCCAGCCCGTCAGGCAGGCGCTCCGCCTCGGTTCGCGCGGCGCCTTCGACATGCGGGCGTCGCCGCACGATGGAACGCGAAAACTCTTCCTCACGGGGTTTCCTGCCTGTCTTCTTGACCCCGGATCGGCCTTCCGGCCAGCGCCATCGCCCCCTGCTTACCACCCGGCCGCGCTGGCTTGTTCACACGGCGCCGGGTGATGGACACGCTGCTGGCGCCGCTGGTCAGAACGCGGCCATCGGCGCCAGCGCGAAAGGATGTTGCGGCGCGAGGTCTTCCGCCGCGCGCAGCATGAGCACCATGTCGCCTTCGTCCGGCACGGCCGTGCCCGCCCAGTCGAGGTGATCGGGCGCGAAGTGCGCGGTGACGCTGGCAGGTGCAAGCTGCAGGCTCGCCAGGATGTCCGCGAGGCTCGGAATGCGTGCGCCGACGACATCGAGGAGATCGAAGCCGCCGTCCTCGCCCATCTGCCAGGCGATCGCGGCATTCGCCCCTTCCATCAGGTCGAGCCCGAGGTCCGGCATCAGCGCGGCGTTGAACAGGAACATTTCCTTCTGCCTGAGGGGTGCGAAGCGATCGGACACCGGCCGGCGGCCGTCGAGCAGGCGGCCGAGCAGTGTGACATCCGCCTCGCTTTCGATATCGAGCCGCCGGAGCGGTCCGGCCTGACCGCCCGTCGGCGCCGGTCCGGAGAAACGATGCTGCGCCAGCGCGCGAAAGCCGTGGCGATGGTAGAGGCCCGGCGTATCGGTCAGAAGCGCGACGGCCTCGAACCCTTCCGCATCGCAGTGCCGGAGCGCCGCTTCCATGACATCGCGATAGAGCCCCTTGCCGCGGTGTTCCGGCCGCACGGCGCCCGATTGCAGGCCCGCGGCGCGCACGAAGGTGCCGTTGACGACAAGCGGCAGGGAAAATGCGCTGATATTGGCGATGCAGCAGCCGGCATCGTCGAACCAGGCGAAGGGCATGCTCGTCGGATCCGGCCCGCCGAGCCGGTCCATCACCGTCACGTCGATGTCGAAGATGTCTTCGAGGAGGCCGGCAAGCGCCCGCCAGGCGGCGCCGTCGCCGAAATAGTCCGAACGGAAGGAAAGGCCCTCGCGGTCGGGCATGGCCCTAGCGCACGCCGGTAGAGCCGAAGCCGCCGGCGCCACGGGTGGTCTCGCCCGCCGTCTCCACCTCGCGCACGGCGACCTGCGTGACCGGCGCGATCACCATCTGCGCGATGCGCATGCCACGTTCGATGACGAAGGGCTCCTCGCCGAGATTGACGAGCAGCACCTTCACCTCGCCGCGATAGTCGCTGTCGATCGTGCCGGGCGTGTTGAGGCAGGTGATGCCGTTCTTGAAGGCAAGGCCGGAGCGGGGGCGGACCTGTCCCTCGTAGCCGGCCGGGATCTCGAAGACGAAGCCGGTCGGCACCAGGGCGCGCTGGCCGGGCGGCAGCGTCAGCGGCTGATCTTCCGCCACGGCGGCGCGCAGGTCCATGCCGGCGGCGCCGCCGGTCTCGTAGGCGGGAAGCGCGATGCCCGCGCCATGCGGCAGGCGGAGAAGGCAGAGCGTGGGCTGGGTGGGGGCATGTGCGTTCATGCGCCCATAAGCCGGCCGCAGTCCCACCCCGTCAATTGCATCTTCCCGGCGGAGCCTGTAAAGACCGCGGCAACTCACAGGATATTGCAGAAAATGGCCGAAACCCTTGCAGAGGCGGTCTCCCGCCGCCGCACCTTTGCGATCATCGCGCACCCGGACGCCGGTAAGACGACTCTCACGGAAAAGCTGCTGCTTTTCGGCGGCGCCATCCAGCTCGCCGGCGAAGTGAAGGCGAAGAAGGACCGCATCCAGACCCGCTCGGACTGGATGAAGATCGAGCGTGAACGCGGCATCTCCGTCGTCACCTCGGTGATGACCTTCGAATATGACGGCAACGTCTTCAACATTCTCGATACGCCCGGCCACGAGGACTTCGCCGACGACACCTACCGCACGCTGACGGCGGTGGATGCGGCCGTCATGGTCATCGACGCCGCCAAGGGCATCGAGCCGCGCACGCTGAAGCTGTTCGAGGTCTGCCGCCTGCGCGACATCCCGATCATCACCTTCGTCAACAAGATGGACCGCGAAAGCCGCGACCCGTTCGAAATCCTCGACGAGGTGGAGGAGAAGCTGGCGCTCGACACCGCCCCGGTCACCTGGCCGGTCGGCCGCTCGAAGACCTTCTGCGGCTCCTATCACCTGGCCGACCGCACCTTCCGCGGCTCGGACACGCAGGTGCAGCCGACGAAGATCGACGACCCGGCGGTGGTGGCGAAGAACCTGCCGGAAAACGAGCGGGCCGCCTTCACCGAGGAGCTCGAGCTCGCCCGCGAGGCCTGCCGGCCCTACGACCAGGCGGCCTTCCTGGAGGGGCACATGACGCCGGTCTTCTTCGGCTCGGCGCTCCGGAATTTCGGCGTTCGCGACCTTATCAACGCGCTCGGCGCCTTCGCGCCGCCGCCGCGCGACCAGGTGGCGGATGTGCGCAAGGTCCATGCCTCGGAAGACAGGATGACAGCCTTCGTCTTCAAGATCCAGGCGAACATGGACCCGAACCATCGCGACCGCATCGCCTTCGCCCGCGTCTGCTCCGGCATGCTGGAGCGCGGCATGAAGGTGCGCCTTGCCCGCACGGGCAAGACGATCGGCCTTTCGGCCCCGCAGTTCTTCTTCGCCTCGCAGCGCCAGCTCGCCGATACGGCCTATGCCGGCGACGTGGTGGGCATCCCCAACCATGGCACGCTCCGGATCGGCGATACGCTGACGGAAGGCGAGGCGCTGGTCTTCGAAGGCGTGCCGAACTTCGCGCCGGAAATCCTGCGCCGCGTGCGGCTGGAGGATGCGATGAAGGCCAAGAAGCTGAAGGAAGCGCTCCAGCAGATGGCGGAGGAGGGCGTCGTGCAGCTCTTCTCGCCGGAAGACGGCTCGCCCGCCATCGTCGGCGTCGTCGGCGCGCTGCAGCTCGACGTGTTGAAGGAGCGGCTTTCGGCGGAATACGGCCTGCCCGTCTCCTTCGAAATGTCGCGCTTTTCCGTCTGCCGCTGGATTTCGTCGGACAGCGCGGCGGAGCTGGACAAGTTCGTCACCCAGCGCCGCGGCGATATCGCCCGCGACCTCGACGGCGACCCGGTCTTCCTGGCGCAGGATGCCTTCTCGCTGCGCTACGAGGCGGAACGCTATCCAGCGATCAAGATGGTCGCGATCAAGGAATACCACGTCACCAAGGCCTGAGCGGGCGGGGTCACCCGCCCACGAGCCCAGGAGGCGCGCTTCCGGTTCCATATGCGATTGCCCTGCCACGGGTGGGGAGAAGGATGCATGGTGCCGGTGGCAAATGCGCCACGACGCCACTTTCGGCGTGACAGGCGCCGCGTCATTTGCGAAAACCCGTTCAAGACAGGGGCGTCCGTCACAAGGCGGGCTGAGAAGCACCCTTTGAACCTGAACCGGATCATGCCGGCGGAGGGAGTCGAACGGGTGCCGCATCGACGCCACCCCGAGGCCGCCCCTGCCGGGAAGGAGGCGAGATGGCCGACACAATCGCAAACATTCTCTCGATCGCGGGCTCCGACCCCTCGGGCGGCGCCGGCATCCAGGCGGATCTCAAGACGTTCGCCGCGCGCGGTACCTATGGCATGGCGGCGCTGACGGCCCTGACGGCGCAGAACACGCAGGGCGTTTCCGGCGTGCATCTGGTTCCGCCCGACTTCGTGGCGGCGCAGGTCGCCGCGGTTTTCGCCGACATCCGGGTGGATGCGGTGAAGATCGGCATGATCGCCTCGGCGGAGATCGCCGAAGCGGTGGCGGCCGCGCTGTCGCCGCATCGCGCGGTTCCCATCGTGCTCGATCCGGTCATGGTCGCCAAGGGCGGGGCTTCGCTCCTGGCGCAGGAGGCCGTGGCCGCACTGACGCGCCAGCTCCTGCCGCGCGCAAGCGTGCTCACGCCGAACCTGCCGGAGGCGGCCGCCCTCCTTCGTGAGGCGGAGGCCGTGGACCGGGCCGGCATGGAGGACCAGGCAAGGCGGCTGCTCGACCTCGGGCCGAAGGCGGTGCTGCTGAAGGGCGGGCACCTGCCGGGCAGCGAGAGCCCGGATGTGCTCGCGACGCCCGATCGGATGCACTGGTACGAGGGCGTGCGGGTGCTGACGCGCAACACGCATGGCACCGGCTGCTCGCTGTCGAGCGCGATCGCCGCCGAGCTCGGCAAGGGGCAGGCGCTCGCCGATGCCGTGGCGGCGGCCAAGCGCTTCATCGCCGGTGCCGTGCGCCTGTCGGATGCGCTGACCGTCGGCTCGGGCCACGGTCCGCTGCATCATTTCCACCTGTCCGGCAACTGATCGGTCAGCGGTCGGCGAGCGCGAGCCGGAGGCCCATGAGGCCGAGGGCGGCGGCGAAGCTGCGCTGCATCCAGACGATGACCGCCGGCCGGCTCAGCACCTGCCGGCGCAGGCCGGCGGCAAGCGCCCCATAGCCGACGAAGACGAGGAAGGTGAGGGCCATGAAGACGCCGCCGAGGAAGAGCATCTGGCCCGTGGCAGCGCCGGAGGCGCTCGCCGGGATGAACTGCGGCAGGAAGGCGAGGAAGAACAGCGAGAGCTTCGGGTTGAAGATGTTGGTGAGGATGCCCTTGCGCACGATCCTCAGCGCATTGCCGGCCGGTGCCTGCTCCGGCCCGACATCCAGCGCATTGCTGTCCTTCAGCAGGCTCCAGGCGATGAACAGGAGATAGGCGACGCCGACATAGCGCAGCACCTCGAAGGCGAGCGCGCTGGCATGCAGCACGGCGGCAAGGCCGACCACGCTGGCGAGGATATGCGGAACGATGCCGAGCGTGCAGCCGAAGGCGGCAAGGACGGCGGCGCGGAACCCGCCGCTGATGCCGAGCGCCAGCGTATAGATCACGCCGGTGCCCGGCAGGAGGATGACGACGAGCGAGGTGATGAGGAATTCTAGGGTCATGTCCGGTCCCGTGCGGTTTGAAAGGCGGCAGGGAACACCGGAAGGGCGCCGGGGGTCTTGAACGAAATTGCGGGGTACGCGCCGCTCAGGCGCGCGCGGCGAGAAAGGCGCCGGGCGTATAACCGTAGCGGCGGGTGAAATTGCGCGTCATGTGGCTCTGGTCGGCAAAGCCGGCTTCGATGGCGGCCTCGGCAAGCGGGGTGCCGGCCGCGATCAGCCGGCGGGCAAGCTCGGTGCGGCGCTGGAGCAGGTAGGCATGCGGCGTCAGGCCGGTGAGCCGGGCGAAATCGCGCACCAGCCGGAAACGGCCGAGTCCGCAGTCGCCGGCAAGGTCCTCCAACGTCACCGCCAGGGCCGGGTCGGCGTCGAGCCGGTCGCGGGCACGACCGATGGCCGCCGGACCATCCTGCCGCGGCGCCTCTTCGCGCAGCACGGCGGCGAGCAGCAGGAGAAGCTGTTCCTCGCGGCCGAGCGCGTCGGCGCCGGCGTCAAGAAGCAGGGCGAGCAGCCGGGAAACCAGGCCTGCGATACGCCCGTCGTCCAGCACCGGCGCGTAGAATTCCTCGCGCGGGCGCCCTTCGAAAATATCCTCCGCCGCCCCGCGGACGAGCGCCGGCTCCAGATAGAGCATGCGCCAGGCGCGTGGGGCATCGCCGAGCGGCGCGCCATCATGCACCTCGCCGGGGTTGACGGTGATCGTGTTGCCGGCCGCCGCCTCCACCAGACCGCGCCCGCTCGCCGATTTCTGCGCGCCGCGCTCGATGAGGCCGATGCCGTAGGTCTCGTGGGTGTGGCGCGCGAATGTATGCCGGCTGTCGGCGAAGACCGCCTCGATGCCCTCCACGCCCGTTCGCACGATCCGGAAGCGCTCCGTCGCCATGGCTCAATCCCTCGCGACGCCGGGAAGCGCCGCCGTCTCGCCGAACCAATCGAGGGCCGAGCGGCACCAGATCTGGCGCGTCGGTTTCAGCGCCGCACGCTGGTTGATGCTGCCCCAGCGGATGCCCCAGGTCGCGGCGTCCTCGGCGGTGCCTGTCGTGAACAGCGGCGCGCCGCATTCGGGGCAGAAATATTGCAGGCGCTTGCGGCCGTTCCCGGCGGTCTTCGTGTAGAGTTTCGGCGGGTTGCCGGTAAGGCGCACCGCCTCGCGCGAGGCGCTCGCGGTGACGCGATAGGGCGAGCCGGTCAGCCGCTGGCAATCCGTGCAATGACAGATGGAGATCGCCTCCGGGTCGATCTCGGCCTCGTAGGTCACGAAGCCGCAATGGCATTGGCCGTCGATCCGCATGGTCCATCCTTCCGCCGCGGGATTGGGCGGAAGGATAGGGTTTCGCGGCCGCGCGTCAATGCGCCGGCGTGAGGAAGGTGCGGCTCTGCAATTCGCGCAACGCCCGGCCGTTGTCCGCGAAACCGGCCGGCGAGGACAGGGGCCGTTCACAAAACGCGTGTTCCGCCGGAAACTGTGTCCTGGCCCGCCGTCATCATAATGACACGCACGGTTTCGGCCCGTTTACATTCGTTAACGCATTTTTACCCATTTGCGTTGAAAATCCGGGCAGTGCCATGGTTAATGCGTCGGATCCATCACCGGTTCGTGCCGGTCTTCGAAAGCGAGAATAGCGTCATGTGCCGTTGGGCAGCCTATCGCGGAGAGCCGCTTTTCCTTGAGGAACTGGTGTCCTCGCCTGCCCATTCGCTGATCGAGCAATCCCACTGCGCCACCCGCGCCAAGACGGCGACCAATGGCGACGGTTTCGGCATCGCCTGGTATGGCGAGCGCCCGGAGCCCGGCCGCTACCGCGACATCCTGCCGGCCTGGTCGGATTGCAACCTCAGAAGCATCGCCAGGCAGGTGCGCTCGCCGCTCTTTCTTGCCCATGTGCGCGCCGCGACGGGCGGCGGCACGCGGCGCGACAACTGCCATCCCTTCGTCCACGGCGTCTGGTCCTTCATGCACAACGGCCAGATCGCCGATTTCGAGCACCTGCGCCGGCCGCTGGAAACCATGCTGGACAACGATCTCTACACGGCCCGCACCGGCTCGACGGATTCCGAGCTGCTGTTCCTGCTCGCCCTGCAGTTCGGCCTTGCCCGCGATCCGCTCGGCGCCATGGCCGAGACGATCGCCTTCGTCGAGCGGCTCGCCGCCCATCTGGAGCGCCGCGTTCTCGTGCGCTTCACCGCCGCCTTCACGGATGGCGACCAGCTCTATGCGGTGCGCTATGCGACGGACTATGCCGCGCCGACGCTCTATGCCGCGCCGATGGGTGCGACGGGCGGCTACTGCCTGGTCTCCGAGCCGCTGAACGACGACACGGAAGCCTGGGTGGAGATCCCCGACGGCAGCGCCGTCGTGCTCGGCGAAAACGGCGTCGACGTGCGCATCTTCTCCCCCGCCGGCCGGCCGGCGCAGGCGATGGAAGGGCGTCTCGCCCTCGTCAGGTAAGCCGTTCGGCGATCCAGCCGGCAAGGCGGCCGGCGACATCGTCCTTCGAAAGATCCGGCCATTGCTCGACGCCGCCGGCGGTGATCAGCTTCACGCTGTTGCGCGTGCCGCCCATGATGCCCGTTTCCGGCGAGACGTCGTTGGCGACGATGAGGTCGGCGCCCTTCTTCTGCAGCTTCACGCGGCCGTTGCTCTCGACATCCTGCGTCTCGGCGGCAAAGCCGACGACGACCTTCGGGCGCTTGGCGTGGTGGCCGACGGTCTTCAGGATGTCGGGGTTCTCGGCGAGCATCAGCGGCGGCGGGTCTTCGCCCGGCTGCTTCTTGATCTTCTCCGTGTTCGGCGTCGCCACGCGCCAGTCGGCGACGGCCGCGACCATGACGGCGATATCCGCCGGCAGCGCGGCGAGCACCGCCTGCAGCATCTCTTCCGCCCGCTCGACCTTCACCACCGTGACGCCCGGCGGATCGCTGAGTGTGACGGGGCCGGACACCAGCGTCACCTCGGCCCCGAGCCGGGCGAGCGCAGCGGCGATGGCATGGCCCTGCCGGCCGGAGGAGCGGTTGGCGATGTAGCGCACGGGGTCGATCGGCTCATGGGTCGGCCCGGAGGTGACGACGGCCTTGCGGCCGGCCAGCGGCCTTGCCCCGCCGTCGAGCAGGCCTTCCACCGCTGCGACGATCTCCAGCGGCTCGGCCATGCGGCCAAGGCCGGCTTCGCCGCCTTCCGCCATCTCGCCGGCATTGGGGCCGATGAAGGCGAGCCCATCCCCCCGCAACGTCGCGACATTGCGCCGTGTCGCCGGATGCGCCCACATCTTCGGGTTCATGGCCGGGGCCAGCAGCACCGGCCGGTCGGTGGCGAGCAGCACGGTGGAGGCGAGGTCGTCGGCAAGGCCGTTCGCCATCTTCGCCATCAGGTCGGCCGTGGCGGGGGCGACGACGACGAGGTCGCAATCGCGCGCCAGCCGGATATGCCCGACATCCTGCTCGTCCTCGCGGGAAAACAGGTCGGTATAGACATGGCCGGCCGAAAGCGCGCCGACGGCAAGCGGCGTGACGAACTGCTGCGCGCCCGCCGTCATGACCGGACGGACCTCCGCGCCGCGCTCGCGCAGCCGGCGGATGAGGTCGAGGCTCTTGTAGGCGGCGATGCCGCCGGACATGACGAGGAGGATGCGTTTTCCAGCAAGCGGCATGGCGGGTCCTAGGCAATTCCAGCAAAAGCGCTGAAGCGGTTTTGCCCCCGGAATTGCATGAAGACAAGACACTGGAGCAATTCCAGCAAAAGTGCGCGGCGGTTTTGCGTTTGGAATAGCGCAAAAACAAAGAGATAGAGCGTTTCCGCGCTTCGAAGACGCGCGGAAAGCGCTTGGCTCATGACGCGCACGACCCATCCCCGGCAGGACGGTCGCCCCGTCCTATCCCGTTGCGGCGGCATTTCCAGGTCCTGGCCCGGCGGCGGTTCCCCAAACCGCCTCATCCGGCCGGCAAGGCGCCTAGTGGCAGACCTTCACCCGCTTGATGACGAGGTTGCCGTAGTAGTCGTATTTCTTGACCTTCTTCCAGACGCACTTCGGCTTGTGGCCGTAATAGTGCGTGGCAAACTCGACGGTGCCTGCCGGCCGGATCGTCGCGGCATCCGGCATCATGCCGGCGAGCGACGGTGCGGCGGATGCACCGAAGGACAAGGCGGTAATGGCGATGGAAACAAGGATATTGCGCATGGACGGCTCCCCTCTGGCCCTCTGGAGAATACGGTCTTGCAATGCGATGCGCCGGTAAATCCGACTTTCCTAAAGTAGCATCTTTCCCGGCCTGCGGAAACAGATATGACGGGCCAAGACCGGGTGGGTCTGCCCTCAGGCGCCGTCGTCCGGAATGTTCAGCACATGGCCGCAGGCCTTGCAGTGCACCGCATCGGCCTCATGGCGCGAAAGGCCGCATTGCGGGCAGGGGAAGGTCACCTTGTAAGGCCGCACGATCGCCTGCGCGAGCCGCACGAAGAGCGAGATGCCGACGATCATCGTGACGATGGAGGTGAGCTTTCCCAGCGTGCCGGGCAGGGTGATGTCGCCGAAGCCGGTGGTCGTGACGGTGGCGACGGAGAAGTAGAGCGCATCGACGAAGCCTTCGAAGCCCTCCGCGCCGTAGAAGAAGTTGCTGTAGACGAAGCCGGTGACGAGGAAGAGGAAGACGAGGAAGTTCACGCAGGCCTGGATGACCTCTTCCTTGTCGCCGTGCCCGATGCGGTGCAGCGTCAGCGTGACGAGCTTGCTCTGGCTGATCGCCCAGATGCGCAGGACCCGCAGGAAGGCGAAATTGTGGAGCTGGCCCGGAAAGAGCAGGGTGCCGAGCACGACGATATCGACGCAGGTCATCGGCCGCAGCGCCCAGTAGCGCAGGTTCGGCGCGATCAGCGCCCGCGCGGCCAGCTCGAAGGCGATGACGGCGGCGATGACATAGTCGACGATGATATAGGCCGGCCCCTTGCGCAGATACGGGCCTGCGACGAAGAAGCCGAGGATTGCGATATCGACGAGGAGCATGGCCGCCTGGAAGCGGATCGCCTCCCGGTCGCGGCCGAAATAGAGCCCGCGCAACTGCCGGCGCACCCGTTCGAGGAAGGGCTGCGGCTCGGTCGCGCTCAACGGTTCGTCGCTCATCGCTGAAAGACTAGCGCCCGCCGGATGCCGGTCAAGCGCCCCCTCAGAACCGCGCCTTCATCGTCGCGAGGAAGGTGCGGCCGGGGCCTGGCAGGCGATCGGCCATGTCGATGTCGTTGTCGAAGATGTTCAGCACGCTGAGGCCGGCCTCCAGGTGCCCGCTCTCCGATTTCCAGGTCAGCGCGGCGTCGGTCGTCCAGTAGCTGTCGAGCGTCTGGCCGCTTGGTGCGCCGTTGACATAATAGTGCGAGCCGAGCCGCGGACCGACGAAGCTCTGGGCGAGCGTCGCCGTCCAGCGCGCGGGGTGCACATAGGTCAGGCCCACCTGCGCCACATAGTCCGGCACCAGCGGCACGTCGAAGGAGGGATCCCAGCCCGCCGTGGTGTCCTTGCTGGTGTTCCAGGTGAAGGAACCGAAGGCGCCGAGGCCGTCGCCGACCCAGTAGTTGGCGCTGATCTGCAGGCGGTCGATCTTGCCCGTGTCCGTCAGGAAGCTCGCCATGAAGTCTTCCGGCGTCAGCGTCAGACCGTTGAAGCGCTGGTGCTGATATTCGACCGCGGTGAAGAAGCGCTCGTTCCACTCGGCGTCCCAGCGCACCGCCGTCGTCCGCGTCTGCCCGCCCCGGAAGAGCGGCAGCTCCATCGGGGCAAGGCCGACCGTCGTGACGGGCGAGAGCGTGTAGTTGCTGGCGAACTGCGTATCCTGCCGATAGTAGGCGCGCAGCCAGTGGCTGTCGTTCGGCGCGAAGGCGATGCCGGCCCGGTAGTCGACCGGTCCCCAGCGCGGGCTGTCGCCGTCGAAACGCGACTGGAAGGCGCCCGCCTGCACCTGCAGGCTGTCGGAAAGCTCCAGATAGCCGTCGATATAGGCCCGCGTCGCCGAACTGCCGCCGTTGGCGGCCCCGAGATCCTCGATCTCGCCGGTCGTCAGGTCGGTCGCGATCGCCGAGACCCGGAAGTCGCTCTCCGCCGCCTCCATGCCGTAGCGCAGCGTCAGCGGCCCGATGCCGAGGAGATGACCGACGCCATAGGTGAAAACGTCCTCCCTCGACTTTTCGTTGATGCGATAGGTGATCGGCGGGATATCGTCGTTCTCATCGTCGTCGACGATCGAGCGGTATCGGGTCAGGTCGTCCGTGCGGCGGTTGACGGCGAAGGCCTGCAGCACGTTCCGCTCGCCGATGACATGGCTCCAGGCCGCGCCGAGCTCGGTGGTATCCGTCACGCTGTCGTTGAAGGGCGCGGGATTGGAGGTCTGGCCCGGATAGCCGACCTCCTGCCGGATCCTGTTGCCGAAGAGATAGACGCTGTCCGTCAGGGTCGGCTTGATGCCGATGCGGAAGAGCCCGCCCAGAAGATCGTTCTCGTCGTTTTCGCGCGCGCTCTCCGGCCGGGTGATATCGCCCTGGAGATAGTAGCTGACCGGCACGGGCGTGTAGCTCGTGCCCTGGAGCAGGATGTCGCTCGCCCAGCCAGTGTCGGCGCCGTAGTTCGAGAGGGTCCCGCCGAGCGAGGCTTCGAAGAAGTTGCGGGTCTCCAGGCTGTTGCGCTTTTCCTCCGAGGCAACCGACAGGGGCGCGAACAGCCGCGCCTGAAGCTCCGATGCGATGGAGGAGCCGCCGGAGGAGGAACGGTCGAGGCCGGAGAGCGGCGTGTTGACGAAGGGACTGCCGCCGCCCGCCGTCGCCTCGTCGACATAGGTCGTGGAGACGAAGGGATCGTAGGACCGGTCGGCATAGAATTGGCCCCATTCGGTCAGGCCGATATTGTCGAGCGTCACGCCGAGATAGGAGGAGACCTGCCGGTTGGTGTCGTAGCCGGAATAGTAGCCGCCGCGTGCCTGGCGGCGACGCAGCGCCTCGCGGGCGTTGATGATGGCGTCGTCGGCGCGGAATTCGTCGATCGCGATGCCGGCGCGGATGAGGGCGATGCTCGGATTGTCGCGGTCGAAACGGTCGGCATTGTCGAGCGCCTGGGCGGTCTCGGCATCGGCGCCGCTCTGGTAGCTGGCGATGGCAAGGCCGATCAGCGCGTCGCCGGCGGTCGGGTTGACGGCGGCGGCCTCCTGCAGGACCTTTTCGCCCTCCGCGGTCCTGCCCATGCGCAGGAGATAGCGGCCCTTGGCGGCAAGCACGGCATAGGAGGTGGGATCGAGCGCCTCGGCGGCGTCGATCGCTTCTTTCGCCGCGGCCATCTGGTCGTTGTCCATCAGGAAGCGGGCGTGGTTGGCGTGCAGCGCGGCGTTTTCCGGGTTGAGGGCGATGGCGCGCCGATGGGCGGCATTGGCCTCCACGATGGCGTTGCGGTCGCTCTTCAGGATGCCGATCTCGTTCCACACGGCATCGTCGCCGGGCGCGGCCTTCACCGCCCGGTCGAGCTCGGCAAGCGCCCCGTCGATGTCGCTCGACACGGTGGAGCGGAACCGCGCGCTGACGAGCAGATGGGCAGGGTCGTCCGGATCGATCGCCTTCGCACGGTCGAGCGCCGCGCGCACCTCGTCGCGGTCGTCGAGTTCGTAGGCGAGGCTGGCGCGCATGGCGGGCAGGGCCGCTTCGTTCGGGAAGCGCGGCTCGGCCCTGCGGAGGAATTCGATCGCCTCGACCTGTCCCTGGAGGTTGGCGATGGCGGTCGCCTGGGCGATCGCCTCCCCGGCGGTCTCGGGCGTCTGGTTCAGCGACGGTGCCCTGGCCTCGGTGTCGGGGTTTTCCAGCGAGAGCGCGATCCACTCGCCGTAGCGCGCCATGGTGCGCCGCTCGCCGGAAAGATGCGGCATCGCCTTGCGGAACAGCCGGATCGCCTCGCCATACCGCGTGGCCTGGCCGGCGATCATCGCCTCGACCAGGCTGGCGCGGGCCTCCAGCGCGGCGGGAAGCGGGCGGGCCAGGCGGGAAAGGGCGGCCTCGGCGGCCGCCCTGCCGTCATAGGCAAGCGCCGTCTCGGCGAGCGTCAGCCAGTCCTCGCGGCTGCGGCCGGCCTCCGGCGTGTCGAGGATGCGCCGCCGCTCGGCGCGGGCCTTCGTGCTTTCCGTGCCGCTGACGGGCAGGCTCGCGAAGGTGCCGCGCACCTCGCTGTAGAGCAGGACCTGTTCGCGCTCCTTGAGATTGACGAGGATGTATTTGCGCGGCGCCTCGCCGATCCGCGCCACGGCGCCTTCGCCCTGGCCGACCGTCACCGTGCCTTGCGCGTTGGAAAGCTCCACCGTGCCTTCCAGCACGGTCAGCGTCGTGCGGTCGCCCTCGGCGCGCAGCGTCCAGTCCGTGCCGCGAATGGCGGCTGCCGCCGCGGGCGTATCGACGGTGAGCCCGCTGCCGCCGCGGTCCGCGCGGCCCCAGATCGTACCGCCTTCGAGATTGAGCAGGCTGTCGGAGGCGCCGTCGATCTTGCGCACGCGCAGGACCGTCTCGCGCGCCATGCGCACCAGCGTGTTGTCGGCAAAGCGGATGGCAAGGCTGCCGATGGCATTGGTGCGAAGCGTGTCGCCGGCGATGAGGTCCTGGTTGACCTCGACGCCGCGCCAATTGTCCACCTCGACGAAGCGCACCTCCTCGCCGGATTTGCGATCCACGACGGCGCCATCGACGG
The DNA here is from genome assembly GCF_001652565.1 of Shinella sp. HZN7. Lineage (NCBI taxonomy): Bacteria > Pseudomonadati > Pseudomonadota > Alphaproteobacteria > Hyphomicrobiales > Rhizobiaceae > Shinella > Shinella sp. HZN7. Next base: position 4,672,770 of record NZ_CP015736.1, read on the forward strand.
CCGTACCGCGCGGCAGGACCTCCGCACACGCCGGATAAGAGCCCGCAACGATCGCGAGGGCCGAAACGCCCAGCTTCAACACACGCATGTTTCTTGTTCGTCCACCCTCGAAGGCGACGATATGGATGCAATTTTTCGGTGTTGTCAACGCGGGGAAAGCAACCCGTCAGGCAAGTTTCCAGGCGATGTAGACGAGTGTTGCAGCAATGATCCACAGCGCCAGCCGGCCGGAGCGGCTGTGGCGGGCCTCGGACCGGCCGATCGCCTCGGCGGTCTCCGCATCGAAACGCAGGCCCTTTTCGGCCATGCTCGTGATGTCCTGCGACAGCTTTTCGGCCTTGGCGGCGATTTCCGGCGCCGCCTCGGCCAGCCGCAGGGCGGCATGCGCGCCGTCGCGCAGGTCCGTCAAAAGCCGCTTTGGCCCGAGATTGTCCCGGATCCAGTCGCCGACGACGCCTTCGGACGCCTTCCACATGTTGAAGCGGGGGTTCAGCGTGCGCGAGACGCCTTCCACCACCACCATGGTCTTCTGCAGCATGACGAGTTCGGTGCGGGTCTCCATGTCGAAGAGCTCCGTCACCTCGAAGAGCAGGGTCAGGAGCTTTGCCATGGAGATGGTCTCGGCCGGCTGGCCGTGGATCGGCTCGCCGATGGCGCGGATCGCCTGGGCGAAGCTGGCGGTATCGTGGTGCGAGGGGACATAGCCCGCCTCGAAATGCACGTCGGCGACGCGCTGGTAGTCGCGCGTGATGAAGCCGTAGAGGATCTCGGCGAGGAAACGGCGCTCCTTCTTGCCGAGCCGGCCGACGATGCCCATGTCGACTGCGACGATGACGCCCTCGGGGTCGACGAAGAGATTGCCCTGGTGCATGTCGGCATGGAAGAAGCCGTCGCGCAGCGTATGGCGCAGGAAGGACTGGATCAGCGTATCGGCCAGCCTGTCGAGGTCGTGGCCGGCGGCGCGCAGCCCCTCGACGTCGGACATCTTGATGCCGTCGATCCATTCCATGGTGACGACGTCGCGCCCCGTGCGCTCCCAGTCGACCTTCGGCACGCGAAAGCCGGGATCGCCTGTGGTGTTCTCGCCGAGTTCGGAAAGGGCGGCGGCCTCCAGGCGAAGGTCCATCTCGACCTTGGTCGTCTGCTCCAGCGTGCGCGTCACCTCGACCGGCTTCAGCCGGCGCGTGTTGGGCAGGATGCGCTCCTGAAGGCGCGCGGCGGCATACATGGCTTCCAGGTCATGGGCGAAGCGCTGGCGCACGCCGGGGCGGATGACCTTGACGGCGACCTTGCGCTCGCCGGTCGCATCGCGCACCGTCGCGGGATGGACCTGCGCGATGGAGGCGGCGGCGATCGGGTCGCCGAAATTGACATAGAGGTCGTCGAGCGGCCGGCCGAGCGAGCCTTCCACCGTGGCGACGGCCGCTTCGCGCGGAAAGGTCGCCATGCGGTCCTGGAGGGCGGAGAGGTCGACGGCGATCTCGGCGCCGACGACGTCGGGCCGGGTCGCCAGGAACTGGCCCATCTTCACATAGGACGGGCCGAGGCGCTCGATGGCGCGGGCAAGGCGGTCGCTGCGGTCCTCCTTCGAGGCCCGGCGGCGCTCGAAGAGACCGGCAAGCGTATGCGCGGTGCGCGCGAGCGGCGGCATGCCCTCCGTCGGCAGGGCCGAGACGACGCCCTCGCGCATGAGGACCCAGCCCACGCGGGCGAGCCGAAGATAGGCGCCGATAACACTCATGCGGGAAGGCGCTGCTGGGAGGAGGATCGGACCATGCTCACAGCTTCCAGCCCGAATGCAGCGCCGCGATGCCGCCGGTGTAATTGGTGAAGGTGACGCGGGAGAAGCCGGCGGCGCGGATCATCGCCGCGAAATCCTGCTGGTTCGGGAACTTGCGGATCGATTCGACGAGATACTGGTACGGCTCGGCATCCCCGGTGATCATCTTGCCGAACTGCGGGATCGCCTTGAACGACCAGGCTTCGTAGAACTGGTCGAGCAGCGGCATCTCCACCTCGGAGAATTCGAGCACGAGCAGCCGCCCGCCGCGCTTCAGGACGCGATAGGCTTCCGACAGCGCGACATCGATGCGCGGCACGTTGCGGATGCCGAAGGCGATCGTATAGGCATCGAAGCTGCCCGTCTCGAAAGGAAGCTCCTCCGCATTGGCCTCGACGAAATCGAGATTGGCGGAAAGGCCCTTCTTCGCCGCCCGGTCGGCGCCGACGGCGAGCATCGAGCCGTTGATGTCGAGCACGGTGGCATGGGCCAGCTTGTCGGAAGCCTCCACGATGCGGAAGGCGATGTCGCCGGTGCCGCCGGCAACGTCGAGCACCCTGTAGGACGGGTCCTTGCGCGGGTTGAGGCTTGCGATCATCGCGTCCTTCCAGGCCCGGTGCAGGCCGGCGGACATGACGTCGTTCATGATGTCGTAGCGCTTGGCCACCTTGTGGAACACGTCGTTGACGAGCGCCTGCTTCTCGCCCTGCCGCACCTCGCGAAACCCGTAGGAGGTTTCCATGCCGCCGTCCGCGGATGTGCGCTGTTCCGTCATCGTCGTCTCCATGGGCCGGTCTGTCGCAGCCGGATTGCCGCAAAGACCATAGCGAATTGGCAAGGCCCGCGCTATCTCACGCACAGCGCCCGTCGCTTCGCCGGGTATATAGGACATAGATTGCCGAGAGGGAAATGCCGCGCCGCGGCAAATGCGCTCACGGTTAAGGTCCGTTGACATTCAGCCCGGAGCGAGCCGAAAAGGGCGTTTTTTGCAGGCCGTTCCGGGCCGAATGCCGGCGGGCCGCAAATCGAAGGAGACGATGATGCCGGAATTGCCGGAAGTGGAAACGGTGCGCCGGGGCCTTGCCCCCGTCATGGAGGGGGCGACAATCCGCCGGGCGGAGCTGCGCCGTCCGGACCTGCGCTTTCCCTTCCCGCCCGCCTTTTCCGAGGCTTTGTCCGGCCGCCGCGTCGTCTCGCTCGGCCGCCGCGCCAAATATCTGCTGATCGATATCGAGGGCGGCGACGTGGTGATCGCCCATCTCGGCATGTCCGGCTCCTTCCGGGTGGAGGGCGCCGAGCCGCCCGGCGACTTCCACATTCCCCGCAGCAAGGACGCGCGCCACGACCATGTCGTCTTCCACCTGGAAACGCCCGAGGGCGAGCGCCGCGTCATCTACAACGATCCCCGCCGCTTCGGCTTCATGGATCTTGCCCGGCGGGAGGACCTCGCCGCCCATGCCTTCTTCCGCGATCTCGGTGCCGAACCGACCGGCAACACGCTGGACGCCGACTATATCGCCGCCAAGTTCCGCGGCCGCCAGACGCCGCTGAAGGCCGCCCTGCTCGACCAGAAGAACATTGCCGGCCTCGGCAACATCTATGTCTGCGAGGCGCTGTGGCGCGCGCATCTTTCGCCGGAACGGCTGGCCGGCACGCTGGTCACGGCCGCGGGCAGGCCGAAGAAGGAGCTCGTCCTCCTCACCGAGGCGATCCGCCAGGTGATCGCCGATGCGATCGAGGCGGGCGGCTCGACCCTGCGCGACCATATCCGCGCCGACGGCTCGCTCGGCTACTTCCAGCATTCCTTCTTCGTCTACGACCGCGAGAAGGAGCCTTGCCGCACGCCCGGCTGCACGGGCACGATCGGCCGCATCGTGCAGAGCGGCCGTTCCACCTTCCATTGCGCCGCCTGCCAGAAATAAGACAGAGGAGAGAACCATGGCCTATGAAACCTTGCTGGTGGAGACGCGCGGACGCGTCGGCCTCGTCACGCTCAACCGGCCGCAGGCGCTGAACGCGCTGAACCGCAAGCTGCTCGACGAGCTGAAGGGCGTGCTCGCTGCCTTCGAGGCGGATGCCGGCATCGGCGCCATCGTCCTCACCGGCTCGGAAAAGGCCTTTGCCGCCGGCGCCGACATCAAGGAGATGCAGCCCTACGGCTTTGCCGAGGCCATGGTGGAAGACCTTGCCGCCGGCTGGGACGACGTGGCGGCCTGCCGCAAGCCGATGATCGCCGCCGTCAGCGGCTTTGCGCTCGGCGGCGGCTGCGAGGTCGCCATGATGTGCGATTTCATCATCGCCTCGCAGACGGCAAAATTCGGCCAGCCGGAAATCACCCTCGGCGTCATTCCCGGCATGGGCGGCACGCAGCGCCTGACGCGTGCGATCGGCAAGTCGAAGGCGATGGACCTCATCCTCACCGGCCGGCTGATGGACGCGGCGGAAGCCGAGCGCGCCGGCCTCGTCGCCCGCGTGGTCGCGCCTGAAAGGCTGCTGGAGGAGGCGCTGGCCGCGGCGGAAAAGATCGCCGGCTATTCCCTGCCCGCCACCATGCTGGCGAAGGAGGCGGTGGGGCGCGCCTACGAGACCGTCCTTGCCGAGGGCATGCGCGCCGAGCGCCGGCTGTTCCATGCGCTCTTCGCCACCGAGGACCAGAAGGAGGGCATGGCGGCCTTCATCGAGAAGCGCAAGCCCGCCTTCCGGCATCGTTGACACCGCCGGGCGGCGTTTCTTGCAGAATCCGCGTTGACGTCGTCGTGGTTTCCCGCTATACGCCGCCCACAGTTTGGAAAGCCGAATTCCAAGGTTTTCCGATATTGCTCCCGAATTGCTTTGATGACAGGTCGCAGTGACCCGGCACGGCGAGGGTGGAGTTTGTGTCAGATTTCTGAAGAGAGGCATAAATGGCCAATACAACCTCGGCAAAGAAGGCGACCCGCAAGATCGCCGCGCGCACCGCAGTCAACAAGTCGCGCCGCTCGCGCGTCCGCAACTTCATCCGCAAGGTCGAAGAGGCCATCGCCTCCGGCGACCAGGCTTCGGCCGCTGCCGCTCTGAAGGCTGCCCAGCCGGAACTGATGCGCGCTGCCACGAAGGGCGTGCTCCATTCCAATACAGCATCCCGCAAGGTCTCGCGTCTGGCGAACCGCGTGAAGACGATGTCGGCCTGATAGCCCCATCGAGCTATGCAATATTAGAAAAAGCCCGGCGCTTGCGCCGGGCTTTTTCTTTGGTTTTTCGAACCTGCTATGGTTAATGTGCAAGGCTTGATCGTGTCAAAAGAGTGACGAAGAAAATCCTTTAAATTCAGTTACTTGCGGGAGGTTGGGTGACGTTCTCCCACCTTTCGTTGCGGGAGTTTGACAGCAATCTGAGTCAAGCGAATTTTTATTTTTTTCGTTTTTCAAGCCTTCCGAAAAGGACCCGAAAACAAAGCCATTGATTCCTAACAGATTCTCCTTTGGGCCCCTGATTCCGAGTCAGGAACGGGCTCGCGAGTCAACGGCCGCCCCTTAATTTTGCGTAAAATTCGTGATTGATCTTGGGGCCTGATCCTGCCTAAATGCTTTCCACAGGGGGCGCGGACACAGCCTTAAAACGATCGCCGACAAGACTGTCTCAAAAGGCAGCGGTGATTGTTTGTCTCCTGTGACGGAGCGGCTCCGCTTCGTAAAATCATCCAACCGGCAACGCTTGCCCCAGGTGCTTCACCGCACACTGGCGAGGGTTTTTGTGACTATTGGTTGCGTCGGTTGCAAGGGCCGTGAGGACGGCCGATGACGAGGGCATGCCCGCCGTACGCTCGACGAGGGAGTGAGCGGCGCGGCCACAGACGGGACTTGACGATCCGGTATGACAACGGATTCGATGGACCTGAATTGTGTTTGGGAAACAGGTTCATGCCGAATGTAGGGGGTCGGCATGATCGGGGCACCAGATCCCGGACCGGGCGATGGCTCGGCACGGCCGGGGGATGGCAAACATGAAAGGCGTCGGCAGGAATGCCGACGTGGCGAAGGAAGCATGAAAGGCGGCAAGATGCAGGTGA